>PBGP02000021.1 GCA_002720095.2 Methanobacteriota archaeon | reverse complement strand
TTTGTGGCATATCATATTCCTGGAAGGAAAAAATTCAAAAATATGGATGCAAAAACTTGGAATACGTTAACTGAAGAGTTCATGGAAAATATTTTTGCAATTCATAATCCTAGTTTATTCATTTTTGATGGAGCTTATCCCTACAGAGGTATGCTAAACTCCATAAAAAATCAGGAAGGTTTGAAAAAAATATGGTTAAGAAAAGGGACTTTGAAAAAAAGTTTTTCGAAAGATCCTAAAGAAAGTATTAATAGATTTGACTACATTATCAGACCAAAGGATAGTGTAGAGTATGATGACGAACTAGATAGCGATTATATTCCTGATGTGGTGAAATGTAATCCAATAATTATGCTAGATAAAAATGAACTCTTATCCAAGAAAGATGCATGTGCTAGACTTGGGATTCCTGAAAAACCAAAAATAGTATATGTTCAATTAGGCGCAGGCAATATAAATAATATCAATTCTGAAATCAGTATTACTATAGACATTTTAAACAAAATTGAAGACCTGTATATAGTTATTGGAGAATCTATGATCGGTAAAAGAATGAAAATTCATGGTGAAAAAATTCGACTAATAAGAGATTATCCTAATTCAAGATTTTTTAATGCATTTGATTTTGCAATAATGGCAGCAGGGTACAATTCATTTCATGAAGCTATTCATTTCTCATTACCATCAATCTTTTTTCCAAATTTAAATACTGGACAAGATAATCAACTAGCAAGAGCGAAGGTTGCTGAAGATATAGGAGCTATGATTGTTGTTAAAGATCGAAAAAGACAAAATATTGAGGATGCAATTTTAAAGATTAATAATGAAAAATATAGAATTAAAATGAAAGAGAATATTAAAAAATTACATGCTGAGAATGGAGCTGAACAAATAGCAAAATATCTTATCGAATTAATTTAATGCTTACTTAATCTCTCAATAAAAATATCATTTAGATTTTTATAGTAACTATCATTTAACATTTTTTTTAAGCTCCAATTAGATATTATTGATTCCTCTTCTTCAGACATAGGAAGTAAATATTTTTCTAATTTTTCTTTAACATGTTTCTTATACTTTTCTGGGAATAAATTAAACATTGGAGGGTAGTATTTTTCCATCCAATTAACACTGATAATATCCCCCCTTACCCTTTTAGATAATAATGACATTAAATTTTCATCATTTGGAACTAGATTATATAATTCAATATATTTGGCAGTAGAATAGGCTAAAACGTTTTCATGTCTAATTGGAAATTTTGAAAGATTAATTTTAGCTTCCTTAATTTTAAATAGCTTATTTATACTAGTTTCTGATAACGGTTTTTTATTAATTACTGAGTCCAACAATAATTTTCTAAAACACTTCCAACAATTCTTGCATGGCTTCATCCATTTTCCTCTCATACATGAATGTGCGAAAATACCGATTTTTGATTTGCTGTTTATTATTGCTGTTCCTACTTCGCTAATTCCTGCAACTACCTGTAAAAATGGTAAACCTGCTGCATTAAATAAACTCCCCCAATGCTTAAAATGTGCTCGAGTAATATAGTCTGAAAACTCTTTATGTCCAACTCTATAAGCAGCTTCAATAATTGTACCAAAAGAAATAGCATCAAACTGCATTTGTGACGCCATTAGAATTGCAGGGGCTGAATTAGCAACATCTACCGGAAAACCTACGGGATTACGAACATATTCAATATTACTCTCTACCATTAATACTTCATATCCATTTTGAATTAATTTTTTACAAGCGTTTACGGGGGCGTCCTTATCATATAGTGTTCTTTTCAGTAGCGGAAGAGGCCTATCCAGAAATATTGAAACTGTATTCTTAGGCAATAAAGCAAGGGCTGCTGTAGAATCTGCCCCCCCACTGTAAGCCAATGCAACCCTTGATTCAGAAGGGGGTATCCAAGGAACTAAATTTTCATCAAATTCATCAATGATGTATTTCGTGACAATTTTGTGAGCATCAAAAAATTTCTTACTTACTTTTTTCGGAAAAATTATTCTTTTACCAATAAATGGATGGCAAGCGAGTAAAGATACCAAGGCCAAGTGATCAGGATGTATCTGTTCAAATAAAACCCCTTCAGGTAATTTGAAATAAAATTCTTTTTTGTTTAATGAATATTTTGAAGAAGGGCTGATGTTGTCTTCATTTTCTATTTCAATTTTGAAAATGATTTTTTTATTATCTTCATTTGAAGGGTAGGCTTTTACCTTCATACAAATACCATTAGATGATAAATACTTATTAGATATATACGTTATAATTTTGTGAAAAATATAAATTCCTAATAAAAATTAAATTCTCGCCCTAATAATTAGATATTATTCATAAAGAATAATTCATGGGGCATTTATGGAGAACAAGGAAAATGTTGGTATTTCTCACATTATAGGTTCAATTATTTCTCTATTAACTGTAATAATATTAATTACAACCACAATCTTTCCAGCAATGGTTACAAATTCAATTATAACTAGTGATTTAGTTAGTAATCCGACATATGGAGTTACATTTCCTGCATTGGAAACAATTGAAGATATGGAAGATGATGCTGTAATTGGAATTGGTTCTTCAATTTTAAGAGCAGCCTTAGATGGAAAATGTGTTACTGAAACATTAGAAACTGATAATGTAAATGTTTTCAATTTAGCAGTTTCGGGAGCAAATCCATATACGGAAATATTACAAATTCCAGCAATTATTAGGGCCAATCCAAAATTAGTTGTCTTAGACATGGGGCCAAATAATTTTTGGAATGTTAGAGAAAACGATGAATCAATGAATGAATATATTAGATTTAGATTTACTATTAACAGTATTTCAATGGAGAACTCAGATATTGGAAACTGGACTAATTTAATTCGTGACATAGATAAAGAATGGATTGCATTTAATGATCTAGAAAGAACAAAATTAACTCAATCATACTCTCAAGAGGCTGTAGAAGATTGGTTAAAATCGATGGCGATAGAATATTCAGAATATATTGATTATGAAAAAAAATATCCTTTACCTAGTGATCCTGATTGGATTGAATTTCTAATGAGTCCATACAACTTTATGCCTAAAAATCCATATCTAGAAACAAAAAGCCCTTCTGAAGTTAATGCATATTTTGAAAAAAATATGCCTTCAAAAGTTCGACAAGGGGTATATAACCCAAAATTAAATGATACTTTACATCATCAATCTTATGAGTATATGATTAAGGAAATAACTGATGCAGGAATTTCAATATTATTACTCGCAGCTCCTCATCATCCAAAAGTTTATGATTATCTCTCAGAAGGTCAATTAGATAATTTCAACTCATCATTCAATCACTTCTTAAATTATAGTGACGTCTATGGCCTAAACTTATTCTGGGAAACTTGGCATGAATCTATGTTCAGAGATAGAAATCATATAGGGGTTAATGGAAGAGAATATTTTTGTAAACGATTTGCTCCTATTTTGGATGAAATGATAAGTGATAAAGAAAACTTTACCAACATTCTTAATGAAAATATTGATTTGACTAATATGTTAGAAGAAGAATGTGATGGAAATAACCTTATTACAAATTTAAATAAACAGATTGTTTATATTGAGGCTGAAAACTTTTCTGATTGTTCATTAGGTGAAGGAATTGCATTTCAGGATAAATGGGTTTTCAAAAATGACTTAGAAAGTAGTGGAAGTGGCTATTTACATGCTTTGACTGAAGATGTATCACAATATAAAAACGAAATTTTAGGTGCAAGATTAGATTATAATCTATCGATTAATCATAATGATACATATTATGTATGGGTAAAAATGAAAGGGAATTCTTACGGCAATGATTCCATAGGATTAAAATGGAAGTCTAATTTAAATAGTTATTCTGAATTATACAAATATGATTCATTTTACTGGAATTCAAAAGGTCAATGGCAATGGGAACCCGGATTTAATCAAGATATATTGGAATTTAATTCCAGTATTGGAGAGGAAATAACAATTAGTATTTGGCTAAGAGAAGATGGAGTAATGATTGATGAGTTAGTAATTACTAGTGACGAAGAATTTGATCCGTATAAAAAGGAGGGGCGGTAATGGATTTTGTCACGACAGAATATTATCAGTTCTTTCTTCCTATTGTATTCTTACTCACAATATTTATAGCCAGTGGAAAAAGAAAAAATCAATTAATTATTTTACTGTTAAGTAGCTATGTTTTCTTTTGGTTTGCTTCTGGTTGGCATATAATATTACTATTAATTTCAACATGCGTAGATTGGACTGCAGGTTCCAAGATTTCTAAAACTAATGAAAAAATTATCAGAAAAAGATGGCTTTTAGCAAGTTTAATTACAAACCTAGGTCTTCTTGGTATCTTTAAATACTTAGATTTTATAATTGAAAGCTTGAATTTAGTTACACTGAAATTCTCTGAATCATTAGAATTGGGCACAATTGGATTGATATTGCCTGTAGGGATATCATTTTATACATTCCAAACGATGTCATATACAATTGACATTTACAGAAGAAAACAAGACCCATATGATTCATTTATCGATTTCGCATGTTATGCAGCATTCTTTCCGCAATTAGTTGCAGGTCCAATTGTTAGATCAGATCATTTTAGAGAAGACATAAAAAAACCATTAAGTATAAATTCCAGTAAGTTTAAACTTGGAGTTACGTTAATTATCTATGGTGTCGCTAAAAAAATGGTAATAGCGGATAATGTTGCTGTTCATGCAAACTTAATCTTTGTAGAAGGAGAACACCTAGCCAATATAGGATTAATTTGGTGGGCAACACTATGCTTCGGAATACAAATTTACTGTGATTTTTCAGCATACTCCGATATTGCTATTGGTTCGGCTCATCTAATGGGAGTTAAAATTCCTGAAAATTTTAAAACGCCCTATGCTGCAACATCGCCTCAAGATTTTTGGAGGAGATGGCATATCTCTCTATCAACCTGGTTGAGAGATTATCTGTATATCCCTCTAGGTGGTTCAAGAAATGGTACTAAAAAAATGATTTTTGCTTTAATGATGACAATGTTACTAGGAGGGTTATGGCATGGAGCATCATGGAATTTCATTCTTTGGGGTTTTGTACATGGCTTACTACTAATAATTCATAGATTTGGAAAAGAATTGAGTCCTGTGAAAATATTTTTTAACAATACTGGTCGTTTAGGAATATTAGTTTCCTGGGTGATTACACAGATTTGTATTTTCTTTACTTGGTTAATATTTAGAGTGGAAGAAATCGCAATATTAGTACCTTCCATGAAAACTTTCTTTGGTATAAATGGATATTTCGACATGAAAGAAATGTATGATTACTTACCAGAAATAAAATTATTAACTGCAATTATCGTTTTTTCATTTGTGCTATTACACGGAATTAGTGGAAAATTGGGTAGAGGTAAAATTTGGTTATCTGAAAGAAATCCAATAATCTGGGGGATTATTTGTGGAGTAATGCTCACACTTGCATTTTACTTAAGACCTGTGGAAACGGTTGATTTTATATATTTTAGGTTTTAAATAAGTTTAACTTGAAATAACACATAGACATATTGATAATCATGCTATTGTTTCATCTGGCGCAGAAAACTTTCTTTTATCTTGATTGATGGGAATATAATGATTAACAGTAAAATCTGAACTATTGTGCCATTTAGTATATGATTTGCGATAGTCAAGCCTGACTCCAGATATTCCACTCCATCCTACAGCAAACCTCCCTCCTTGTGATAATGAATCTGAACGTACACTAGCAACTAGATACGGAGCCTGTAAGTATAATATTTTTTTAGCGCCGAATACCTTCTCTAAACGTGATTCGTATTCTGAATCTGCTGCAATTCTAACTGAATCAAAATAACCGATTTCATCAATCATTTGTTTTTTCCTAGCAACTAAAGAAATACAAGCCGGTCTAACCGCTCCAATACCCTTAAAAATTATATTTCCATTTTCATCCATTCTGAAATAGTTTGAAAATACTGCTACCAAATTTTCATTATTTATCAAATGACTAATTTGAACCTCTAATTTCCTTGGATGCATCCAATCATCAGAATCATGAAATGCGATAAATTCTCCTTTTGAGATACACATTCCTTGATTTTTAGCTCGGTAAGTACCACCATTTTTTTCCATCTGAATAATTTTTATTCTACTATCTGATTTATATTTACTTCTTAATAAATCTACTACCTTATCCGGACTACAATCATCAACAATAATTAATTCAATATTTTGATATGTCTGACTTAGTACAGACTCTATCGCATTAATTAGTAGTGGATTATTCTTATAAACGGTCATTACAATGCTAACTAAAGGCCCTTGTATTTTCTCTGAGGATGTAGAAAATAATGTGTCTACAGTAATAATTTCTTTATAAGAATTAAAACTACTGTTTTTAAATTCTGAATGAGAAAATGATTTTTTGATATATTCTAAATAATCATCAAAACTATTTTGTTTGTAACTAATCTGAGACATCAATAAATAATACTCTGAAATGTTTGAAAATAAAGACATATACTTTTTTACTAATCTCTTAGCAAAATCTAATTCATCAGTATCTAGTAATGCTAATGCCATTTGAGTAATAGGAATGTGTCCGTTTTTGCTTTTAACTAATTCATCATGAAAATTAGATATTACTGTTGAACAGCACTTTATAATTTCAGAAGGTTTTGCGATGTAATTTACTGAAATATTTACACAGTAAATTCCAGCCAAGTAAGCATTTCTATCACATTTTTCTTTAATGAATTCCCAAAATAACTCGTACGCAGTGTCATAATTTCCATTTCTGTAATATGATCTAGCCAAGCCCATTCTCGCTCTTTTACTATCTTTATTAGTTTTCAATACCATTTTCCATTTTCTAATAGAAGAATCAAAATCTCCTAATTTTTCGAAGAGGATAGCTAATTGTAAATTAGCATCATTGCTTTTTGGGTCTAATTCTAAAGCTTTATCGATAAATGTTCTGGCTTTTATATTGTTACCTTGGGCACGGAAATTTTGCCCTAGTAATATGTATGCATATGGTTCATTAGGACGCAATTTAATTGCAGACTGAAATATTTTAATAGAATCTTCATACCTACCCAAAGTAAATAGTATCACTCCATACTGTTTTAAATATTGATATTTTTCAGGGTGTTTACTTATCAAAAATCTATATATTGGCAGTGTTTTTTCAAGAAATCCCTGCTTATAATAGCATCTCGCTAATCGATAGTTTATTTCAGTTGAAGAAGGATTAATTTCATATGCTTCCTCAAAGTAAACTTGTGCTGAAGAGTATTTAGATTCTGAAACTAATTGTACACCTGAATCTAAAGAATCTTTAAACTTAGAATTAAATTCATCGAGGATAACGTTACCTTCCTTGAATGATTTTTTAGATCCAATGGCCAATCTTTCGTTCTCACTTTCTTCTAAGTTATTCCATTCAAAAAGCACATCATAATTATCATCTGTAAATAAATCTTCCAGGTTTGCAAAATTTTCTGGGGCATAAATTTCAGAACTAATATCAATATTATATGAATAGCTTTTTTTCCTGCTTTGGGGTTTTGAAACTTTTAATGTTTGATTATTGTTAATTTTTTTAGGTAAAAAAATAGTAAAAAACCAGGGGAATAAAATTACAATGACATATACGAAAAAACATAGGCCTAAATTATATAATATTGACATAAATGTCATTATTTTCCACCGTTTTGTGTCATATCGATATAATGAGATATTGAGTCTTCAGCCGTAGAATCAATTACAATTTCACCTTTATCTAATACAATCCCCCTAGAACACATTTCTCTCGCCAAACCTAACGAATGTGTTGAAATAATTACTGTTCCCGACCTAGACATAAATTCTTTAAGACGAATTGTAGCTTTTTTCCTAAATTCACGATCGCCTACTCCAAGTGTTTCATCCATCAATAAAATATCTGGATTCAATGCAGTTATGAATCCAAATCCAACTTTTCCTCGCATACCTGTAGAATAGCCTGAAAATTTCCTATCAAATGCTTCTCCTATATCTGCAAAATCTTCAATAGATTTGATAAAATCTGATAATTCTGATTTAGTAATACCATATGCCAAGGCCAATTCTATTACATTCTGTCGTCCTGTCAGTTGAGGGATAAAACCTGGATCTGCTCCCGAAAGTAAAATTATTCTCCCGTGGCTAACAATTTCTCCCCTAGAAGGTCTCAATAATCCAGCGATACACTTCAATAATGTCGATTTGCCAGCTCCATTTCTTCCTAATAATGCTACTATTTCACCTTCAAAAATTTCAATATTCAAATTTTTTAGAGCTGAAAAGTTTACGAATTCTCCGAATGGTTTCTTTCTACTTCGGCTGAACATATGATAATCGACGTTCAATTCAGAGATTATTATAGCCTCTTTTTTATTTGAAGTTGTCAAACTTTCTTGTTCGATTTCAGATTCTAAGACCATGTTGTCATCCTCCATCTTAAGTTATCAATTAAAGAATATCCTCTCCATATTAATAATAACAAAATAAATAGAAACACTCCGAAAAATCTTAAATCTAGGTTCAATATTTCAGAATCTAATCCTGCAAAATATCTAGATGTTTCAACAAAATATGTAAATGGATGCAATGTATTCAGATAATAATGTATTCCATTGGTAAAACTCAATGGATATAATGCTGGTGAAGCATAAAACAGAATCATAAGCAAATATGTAACTAAATTTGTCACATCTGGAATTTTCTTAGCAAGAGGTGCTAAATTCATTCCAACACCCTCACTTAAGAACCCTATTAACTGTGCGGTTAGTAGAAATATTCCAATTCCTGATGGTGAAACATTGTATCCGAAAAATAAAATTAAAGCAACACCACCAGATTGAAGGAAATTGTCTATTATCCTGTAACGAACCATTGCTCCGGTCAACACCCGTGTTCGGACTCTTTCTGCCTTCAAACCACCAGTAAAATCTTGTACAGAATTCATTCCCAATTTTAATGAGACTTGCATTAATCTAAATAGAGTAATTCCAATGAAGATACTTTCAACTCTAGTTGACGCTCTCAATACAGTAAAAATGAACAAATAAACTACAGAAACTACAATAGGATCCAAAACCAGCCAAACTAATCCTAATCTTCTTCTTCCTGACATATGTCTGAATTTTTTCTTTAAGATAAATTTCATTCGATTATTATCTAGTTTCATATCATCTGAGCTTAAATCTCCAATTTCTTTACAAAATTCCGAATTAACTACTCTCTTCATAAATAATCCCTCATTTAATTTCTTATTAGAATAAATTTGTTACCTCAATTTGCCCGTAATACTACTTTCCTACAAATCATCATTAATGATGGTTATAGTAAATAAAATACTAATGTTACATTTTTAGTTGTAATTTTTCCATTCCAATGATATTAAAAAATTCTAAAAATGATGAAATAAGTTAATTTTAAACGACGTATTCATAATTAAAACTGTAAACCGCAGGTCATGAGTGGGGAAACGAAATTGGGTTTGTCGAATAAAAACGAGATTGCCTCGGTGGGAATTATTGGTCTAGGATATGTTGGATTACCTACAGCTATTGGTTTTCTGGATGCTGGTTTTAATGTGTGGGGTGTTGACGTTTCAGAGAGAGTTGTAGAGATTATCAACAGAGGAGAAAACCCCACAGGCGACCCGGAGATTAATGATATCATTCCAAAGCCAGGTACCAAAAATTGGAATATAACAACTGACACAAGGGAAGCGGTTGAAAATTGTGAAATACTCCTTGTTACTGTCCCGACTCCTGTTACCCCAGACTTAAAACCCGATCTAAAATATGTAATTTCTGCTGGAGAAAATATCTTTAAGTGTATTTCTTCAAATTCAGGTAAAATTGTCGTTTTAGAAAGTACTGTTTATCCTGGAGTAACTGCACAATCATGGTTACCATTAATAGAAAAATATGGTCTGAAAGAAGGAGTTGATGTTCATATTGCTTATTGTCCTGAAAGATTTAACCCTGGAGATGAAGCAAATGGAGTTAGGAAAGTTGCTAGAGTGATTGGGAGTTTAAACAAAGAAGTAGGAGAAAAATTAGTCAGTATATACTCAAAATTAACTGTTGGTAGAGTTGATTATGTCGGAAAAATCGAGGTTGCTGAGGCTGCAAAAGTAATAGAAAATGTACAAAGAGATATCAATATTGCACTTGTTAACGAATTAGCTAGAATTTTTCCTGCACTAAATATCGACATTGAAGATGTGTTAAACGCAGCGGCTACAAAATGGAATTTTCATGGATATACTCCTGGCGTAGGGGTTGGTGGGCATTGTATTCCTGTTGATCCATATTACATGATTCAAAGAGCTGAACAAGTAGGTATTCCAGCTGAGTTAATTAGTGCTGCTAGAGCCGTTAACAGGACCATGCCTTTACATGTTTTTAGTGTACTAAAAGAAATTTTATACACGAATGAAGTGCCTGCAAATAACTCTAATGTCCTTCTCTTGGGGTGGTCTTACAAAGCTGAGGTTAGAGACCATAGAGAAACTCCAGCAGAGCATTTAGCATTGGCGTTAAACGAATCGAATGTCAATATTTCTGTTTGGGATCCGCATTTAGAGAACGATGTTTATCCAGAATATGTAAATGTAATAGATGATATTAATGCTGCAGAAGGTTTTGATTTAGTTGTCTTAGTTACTGGTCACTCTGCCTGCATAGATATTGATTGGGGTAATTTATTTACTAGAATGAGAAAGCCATTAATTTATGATGGAAGAAGAGTTCTAGATATTAAAAAATTAGACGAGATAGGTTGGAAAACATATGCAATTGGTAAGCCTTAATTTCTTATTCTAAATTAATCAAAATCAAACAAGGTTTTGTTCGGATTATTGTTATCAGATTTTTGGTCAAATAAGTTTAGTAGCACTTGATCATTAATTATCTTAACCCCCAAATCTTTCGCTCTTTTAAGTTTGGAACCCGCGGATTCACCTACAATTAAATAATCTAGTTTTGACGATACAGAAGATACTACTTTACCACCTGCATTCTTTAGCATCATCGATATCTCTTTTCTTGACATCGATAATGTACCAGTTATACAGAAGGTTTTTCCATGGAAAATTCCCTTTTTAGATTCTTCCTCATCTAAAACTTGAATTATATTAGATAACTCTTTTATGAGATTAAAACGTATTTTTATACCTTCGCGAAATATCTCTGTAACTTTATTGCCGATTCCGTCTATATATGTTATATCTGTATTTTTACCGTCTATGGTCCATTTTAATAATTTTTCAAGGCTAATAAAATGTCTTGAAAGCACTGTTGCAACCTCGGGCCCAATTCGTTCAATTCCTAAGGCATGTAAAAATTTAGATAGAGTTAATTTCCTTGTTTTATCTAATTCGTTTAATACATTTTTTGCACTTTTTTCCCCCATTCTTTCCAATGACAATAGCTCATTGTAAGTTAAATTATACAAATCTGAAATATTTTCAACTAGTTCAAGTTCCAATAAAGATTTAATTAATTTCTCACCAATACCATCCATTTCAAGAGAACGACACCAATAAATTAACGATCTAGCTGTTCTGGCTCCGCACTCAAGAGAAATGCATCTCAAAAATGCACCATCAACAATTATTTCTCTAGCACAATCAGGACATGACTTTGGAATTTCAATCTCTCTATGAATTAAATTACCATGGAAAAGAGACCCATCAGAATGAAATCTGTTTTCTAAGTCTGATGAAGTGCCTCTACCAAGGTTTTCAATAATTTTTGGAATTACGTCACCTCTACGAGTAATTTTTACCCGGTCTCCAATCTTAATGCCCAATCTTTTTACTTCTCCAACATTATGCAGTGTGACATTTTCAACTGTAACACCTCCAACCATCTGAGGTGCAATTCTAGCAACTGGTGTTACAGAACCAGTTCTTCCTGTTTGCCAATCGACATCAAGTAATACTGAATAAGCTTCTTGAGAAGGAAATTTCCACGCTAACGCCCAGCGGGGGTGGTGTGCTGTCTCTCCAAGTCTTTCTCTGTGATTTAACTCATCTAACTTAAAAACAATCCCGTCAATTTCGAATTCATATGTAGATCTTTTCAAGCTCCACTCTTTAGTATATTCAACCATTTGATCTATAGCATTAGCTGACTCAAAAATTCTCCAAGGCGCTGGTTCAATTCCTGCTTTTCTCAGCCAATCCAATAATTCACTATCAAATTTAATCTTAGGTGAATCATCTGGAAACTTAACATCATATGCCCAAAAAACTAGATCAGATGCCCGTGCCTTACCGTCTCCATGTTTTTGCCTTAAAGCTCCTGAACATAAGTTTCTAGGGTTGGGAGAAACTTCACTATACTTTTCATGATATTTTTCAAGAGGCATTACAACTTCTCCTCTAACGTGAATGGTATGAGGTGAATTTAATCTGGTAGGGACATTTGTGATTAACTTGGCATTTAACGTGACGTCTTCTCCTCTTTCTCCACTTCCCCTCGTGGCTGCTCTGAATAAATTACCTGACACATACTCTAAAGATAATGCTGAGCCGTCTAATTTTGGTTGTGCCATATATTGTTTCCCACCCGAGGTAGATTGTGTAACAAAATGTGCTATGTCATCATCATTTGTTCCTTTGTTAAGGGACTGCATTGGAAATAAATGTTTTACTTTTACAGTTCCAGGTAACGGTTCAGGCCCTACTTGATTTAAGATTTCATTTTTTGGATCTAATTGTTTCAATTCATCCCAAAGTTTATCAAATTCTATATCAGAAATCTCAGGAGCTGAATAGTTGTAATATAATTCTCTATGATAGCGTATTGCTTCAGAAAGTGCTTCTATTCTTGCTTCATCTGCCATGTATGCCCACCAACCCCATTTGCTTTGAATGTCACGAAAAATGTAGACCTAATAGCTCTAAACCCTCCAGAGGACATCTTGTCATTCTAGCCTTATTTAATATTCTAATATGTATTTCAGCAACAACATGTACTGTTGATTCAAACATATGGCCCGCATGGACTTTATTATTGTCGTCTGACCAACAACAATGTATGTGTGTAAATACTTCGCCATTCTCAGTTCTGGCAATATTGCCAGACAAGCTTACTAATTCAGAGGCATCCGTTAACTTTCTCCTTTGATATTTTCCCTCATCATCCATATATCCATAAATATTTTCTCTAGTTCTGCCAATTCCACTCGTGATTGCACCCGCATTAAATCCTAGCTCCTCTACTAATTTTTTAATTGATGAATGTATCTCTTCTCCAGGATCTATTCTTACGAACAAATCTTCTCCACTTTCAGTCCATTCCATACAACTGCTAGATGTTGGAGGTCTTTAGCAATCACTATCTAACTACTCTTCCTCAAAATTATTCTCAGATAACCAATTATCGTTTTGAGCATTGAAAATTAATTCTTTAGCAACAAGTAATTCTTTCATAGATCCTCCTAAAGGTAATGGAGCGAAAATCCACCATCCCTCTCTGAGCAAAACTATTCTTCTATTAATATAAATATCTGAATCAATTTTTTTAATTTTTTTCCACTCCAAACGTTGTCCGTCAGCAAAAATACTAGTTTTAGTAATCGCATACCTTTTTGGTAATAACATAGTTAAAATAAGCAACATCAGTAAAATATCAAAAACGGCTAATATCCAAAAAGGAGTGTTAGAGGCCGATGCCAGTAGCCATGGTAGAATTGCCATACAAATTAAGGTTAAGATGTTTGGTCCATTTCTAAAAAACTCTTCTTTAACAGTACTACTCCAAGCAAAGCCACCTTTGGGTAAATACCCCAATTTTGGAACGGTTTTTTTATTCCTAGTTAAGTGTAGAACATCATAAATAACGATTAGGCCTACTAAAATAATAACTAAACTCCCAATCATTGTTGGAGATGCATTGGACAAAATCATACCCCATTTAATTGATATCTTCTCAATAAAGCACTGCCAACTATAACGATTAATAATAAGAATACAATAATAATACCACCATTATTCGACTCATTAGATTTTAGAGAGATTTCGTCTGCATCTAAAATTCCATTACCGTCAGAATCTAAATCGAGTACTAAATTTGTATCACACTCTTGAATAATATTATCAGGTTGTCCGTCAGAATCTGTGTCTTCAAAAGCACAATTATCTAGAGGAAATGCGTCTATTGAATCAATGTAACCATCATTATCATCATCCTTGTCAACACGGTCGGGGCCACAATGTCTCTGGTATGAATCGTCCCACCACAAACTTGAAACGCAGGAAATTAGATTATCGCCATCATTGTCTGAAGGTGAGATTATAAATTCTTCCGAAATTATAGTTGTCGCACCGTAATTATCTATGACAATAATTGAAAGTACATACTCCCCCTCTAATAACTCAGATAGGCTAAAAGCATCAGATGAGTAAGAACTAATTTCTTCGTTAGATCCGAGATTAAGAAGGTTCCAAGATATTGAATTAATTCCATGTTCATCTGAGATTGTAAAATTTACTTCATTAATGGTCCCTAGTGAAGTCACTTCTAGACCTTCAGAAAAATCATTTAATCCATCTGGAAATATCAGAGCTACAATCGGAGAAGGGTTTACTTGTAAATAGATAATCGTTGAATTATTATCTGGAACTAACAAAACATCATCTGAATTGGGAAGTGCTCCATTAAATGTAGTATTTAGTGTAGAATTACTCATATCGACAATACCTTCTGAAGTAATCCGCTTCCAAATTAATTCAATCTCTTGACTACCTTTAAATAAAACATTTTCCGATTTATTTTCCTGAGATAGTTCAAAATTTGCATCAACAGTTTCACCGTTTAATTCTGCAATAAAATTATGATTATATGTAAAAATTAATTCTGCTGACACTTCAACTATAATTGTTGAAATAGTTGATAAACTAGTTACCGATTGTGAAAAATACGATGTGTTTAATTTGAGCATACTTATTTCAGACTCTAGTATATCTACACAAATATCGTTTATAGTAACTGTATTGATTTCACTGTAAGAAAATCCAATACAAGACTGCCCAGAATTACCCGTTATATTTACAAAATTTGCATTTACATGTTTTAATTCTAGTGGTTCAGAAGACCTAGTATTTTCAATAATAATCTCATCGCTATCTAAATCTGCAATTTGTCCTGAGGTTCGCACAAACATTATTTTTGGCACATCTAAATTATGTACATCAAGACCAAGACTATTTTCCGCTAAAAAACCTAAATTTGTCATATCAATAGTTATGTTTGAAATTATTAATTCTCTGTAATTGTGATCTATAATCTCCATTCCAATCATATCGGAAATTACCGTGATGGGAGCGTTGCCGATTCCATTAAATAATTCAAAATTACCATCAATTGAGATATTCTTCAAATTTCCAGTGATATCAATTAATCTAATTCCTGCTCCAATAGTATACATCTGAATTTCATTCAGATTAATTTCTGCACCAGATGCACGAATTCCCATTCCACATAATGAAATATTCGAATAAGATATTTCAACAATTATTGTAGGATCATTAGATGTTTTAATACATTCATCGCCTAATTCAAACAACGAATTATTAACATTGACAATGCTTCCGGAATTAAGTAAAACATGTCCTTCAATCGAATTGGAAAATGTAGACCTTGATATTTCTCCGAATGCACCATTTTCAAGAATTAAACTTTGAACAGCGTTTAGTATATTAGATCCTTCAAAATATATTTCACCATTATTCACAATAATTCCAGACCAATCATCACCATGTAAACTAGCACTCCCTATATCCAATTGCCCATTCACTATTATTTCTTTACCAGTAGCAATCTGTAAATCTACCCCATCATTAATTTGCATTAATCCTGAAACTAATAAATTATCAAATAAATAGTATGGTGACCATTGTAAATCTAAATTTAGATAATTTTGAACCTCATCTGTATTCAATGTTGATGCAACAAATGTCATTTCGGAATTGTAAGAAACGTCCCAATAATTAATTTGAGTAATTTCTTGAGATTGAATGTACATTGTCACAATTCTATCTAAATTTATATCACCAACAACTCCGTCCTCCGTATATGTTAGACTTTTAGCTCTTAGATTTGCTTTCCCTAAGATATCTGTGGTTGCTGAAATTAGTTCATTATTTCCTTGTGCACCGTCTAGAAATACTTGTGCCGAAGAAATAGGTTCTCCTTTATCTAAAACGTTAACGTGTAAATTGGTAAACTGAACAATGGTTCCACCCTGAGAAATAGATGTTGTTCCGACTAATTCTCCTCCGAAAAGAGATAATTCACAATTGTTGTTTGTCATAAATTCTATTTCACCACTCAATGAAATCCCATTCCAATTCATACTAGTTGAATCACAAGTAATTTCAATTAATCCTTCTAATCTAAGTGAGGATGACTCATCGCCAATAAGGGTGGATGATATTGAGAATTTCTCGCCATTAATAGTAGAAGCGGATCCTACTAACACTCCACCTGACTCTATGGTTATATTTAATGCTGTTAAAGAAGATTCAATTAAATTCAAACTGCCCCCCTCTAAAATCGTGATATCAGAAAGTAATTCACCATTGAATCCGTCTAAAACTACGTCTACATCAGATTCAATTACCCAATTACTGCCATCCTCTGGTAACAGTGGCAATTCAATACGTAGGTTGATGTCATCCTTTGATAGGCTCTTAATTCTAGAAACTGATTTTTCGATATCAATTGCATTCACATCGGAATCTATTGATACTAATGGCAATGTTACAATACCATTGAAATCACTTACATCAATAAAGTTATGAACACTCACTTCAATTCCTTGCAAATAATTTAGTCCCGATAAATCAGTGACTTCAATGGTACTCTCAACATATTTTTCAGCACCATCAATCAGAATTAAATTTTCATTAATTTGATCAGTTTCATCAGGATATGAGCCATAAAATAATTCCGATGCTGCTCCTTTGGCTGCAAATGTAAATCCAGTAGCTTGCCAATTGCGCACATACGTTTTGGCATTATGTTCGCTGAACAGTAATGAATCAGTATGTG
This sequence comes from Methanobacteriota archaeon, assembly GCA_002720095.2. Lineage (GTDB taxonomy): Archaea > Thermoplasmatota > Poseidoniia > Poseidoniales > Poseidoniaceae > MGIIa-I. The sequence goes on along the minus strand of PBGP02000021.1, from coordinate 13,164 downwards.
ATGATGCGTTCCAATTATGGATACTTATCAATCCATTTTTTGAATATAATCCATTAGTTCCAGAATTAGTGAATAAAGTACTAATTTGAGATTCTGAGCATGATTGAAAATATCCAATGTTCGTATTTTGTACGATTGATAGATAATCTATCTTCAATGTACTTGTTGTCTCACATGATACGCCTGTTGAAAAACCGCTAACATTTAAGTAATCCGCAGTAATATCCGACCAAATAGACTGTAACCCGATTGATGTGCTGTCAGACCATTGAGCATCATGGCTTAAATTTAAACCTTCAAGAATAGATATTGTGCTACCCAAAAACCGTAAAGCTGTTCCATGAGTATTTCCTATTGAAATATTCAGCTTATCAATCGAAACAAAGGAATATTCAGTATGTAAACCATGTTGGCTGCCTTCCCAATCTCCATTTCTAATATGCATTGTTGAAGAAGATAATTGTCCGACTTTACCATTAGAATAAAAATTTGTATTTATCAAACTGAAATTACCACCCCCAGAAAATAAAAATGATTGGCCGAATCCATAAATTGTGGTGTCTGTTATATTTACATAACTAGATGATAACACTTCAATACCCAAACCTACTGATTCTGATTCTGAAATTTCCATATTACTAATCTGTAAGTAATTTACAGAATTTGCTAATAATACGGAACCAATTTGAATGCCCGTTATATCATCAATAGATAGATTCTCACTGTTTGAAAAGTCAAACAATCTACTAGCTGAATTTACATTAATTCCCTCATAAAACATGTTTTTCTGGTCGCCATATGCCCTAATTACAAGTCCAGAATTATTAGCATCAATATTTTTAATTGAACCAGTAGAATTGGAAGACATTTCAATAACGACACCAGTATTATTCGAACTCAAATTAGCAAATGTTCCCGAATTATGATTTTTTAGTAATTGTCCTGAATTATTAGAAAATATGTTATCTAAGTTCATTAAACCATGATTATTGATGCAATTATTTTGAATATTGATACAATTTAAATTTTCAATTTCTGCCGCACCAAAATTTAAAATTCCTTGAATACTGTCAGAAATGACTGAATTACTTATTCGTAAGTTAGATCCTACATTAGTAGTTATTCCATTTTGGGTTCCATCAAGAGATAACCCATTAATTTCAGCCACTCCTGAGTTCTTAATTTCAATGCCCTTCCAGTTAGATTTAATTCCTACTTCTGACTGCTGAGAAATATTTGCCATGAATTGAACTCCAGAAAGGCCAATACCCTCAATAATTAGAGTCCCTTCAATTGAAAAAGACACGTCTGAATTAATTATGATGATTGAATCATTTGCAATCGTTAAAATTGCGCCTGATTTAACTATAACATCTGAATCAATTTCCTTAACTCCATCCCATTTAATAGAATTTGTGATTGTTTCTGCACTATTTTCGTCTATTTCAATTAGGGGAAATATACTAAAAATTAATATAAAAAATAGAAATATTGTAATCCTTCGGTCGTGCATATCAGACCTGAGGGGGACTAATGAAATGAGTGTTGCCTTTTTATTATTTTATATATTATTGAAAAAGAGTGGGCCCGCCCAGATTTGAACTGGGGTCAGACGGCCCCCAGCCGCCTAGTATAGCCAAGCTAACCCACGGGCCCAAATAAAGCATTAAGTTAGTATCTGTATGTACTAAATGGTGCGACTTCTTCAATTAGTTCAACATGAGAGACATACATCCTACGACAACAATATCTCGTCAAATCGATTTCATCTAATGCTTCTTGAACACTTTTTCCATCTTCTAGTAATTTCTTATACTTTACCCATCTATCTGCAATCACAATTCCACAACTAAAACAACGTACTGGTATTAACATTTTTATCACCTATATGATTTCTGTTTCTTCTTTCTGGCACCTTTACCCATTTGGTGCTTGGGTTCTTTTCTACGAGGGTCATTTACTAATAAACTTCGATCAAATCTTAGATATTCATCCCGAAGTTCTTCGTCAACACCTTCCTTACCTCCATTAAATTGGACTAGTCCTCGAGCAATAGCAGTTCTGATTGCATCTGCTTGACCCATAATTCCTCCACCGTTTACAGACAAGTTGATGTCTACTGAAGATAACTTGCCCATAGCGTCGGCTATTATTAAAGGTTCCATAGCTTTATTTCTCGCCATCTCTGGTTCATAAATTTCTATAGGTTTACTGTCTATTCTTACTCTACCCTTACCTTTTTTCACTGAAGATCTGGCTATTGCGGTTTTTCTTTTTCCGCTCATATTTACTACTTTCTTTTTACGAGCCATCATGCACTACCTCTTTTCTTGTTCCATCTATGTCCCGGAGCACCCATCTCAATACTTATTTCTCCTAATCTCATGAATTTCTCTGGTAAAGATTTTTTAACCTCAGACAAATCTCCTAAAACGTGATTATCAGGTAGTTTATCCCCTGATAAGTGTGATGGACACCCTATTTCACATCTGACTGCCTTTAGTGCGGATCGACCACTCGACTTCTTTTGATAAGGCAGCATACCCCTAATAGATCTTTTAAAAATTCTATCTGGCATCCTAGGGTAAAAGGGTCCTTTTCTAGGATGGTTTAATTCATATCTTGTTTTATAATCTTTAATTATGCGTTCTTTTCGTCCAGAAATTATTGAATTTTCGACATTGATTATTACAACCTTATCGTTAATTCCGCTTTGATGTGATTTAAGTAACTCACTAGCAACTTTACTAGCTAATCTCCCCATCACAACATCAGTCGCATCATAAACATACGTCTTCGATGCGCTATCCAAGAATAACAACTCCTTTTCCTTCTGGGTTCTCTTTCATTAAATCATCTAACGTAAGGAGCTTTCCTCCCGCAGCAATTATCTTATCCCTCGCTCCGACACTGGCGCTGTAAGCTGCAACAACTGGACTTCCCTCTAAATCACCGCTGCCTAATAGTTTACCTGGTACTAAAACAACTGCTCCCTCTGGAGCATGTCTAGACAAGCGGCTAAGATTTGGTTGTGCCCAATTTTTTCGGCTCTTAGAAAGCCTTAATGCAACATCTCGCCATAGTGCCGAACCGGTTTCCCGGGACTTTTCTTTCAATTGATTGATCAACTCAATCAGTTTCTGATTAGTCTTATTATTTCGTCTACTCATATGACTCCCTCGATGTCAAGCAGCATCGCGACCCTCCACTCCGTTATGAAACCAACGGATTGAAATCTACAGAAAATTGATTGATTTAACCTCAATATTCATACAGTTAACTTGTATCAGCGGTCATGGATTGGAAAGCCACAATAGATGAAGCAATGCAATTAGAAACTGAAGACATTATTGCAGCACACCGCAAATATGAGGAGGGCGTTAACACGGCTCTGTTACAAGCACAAGGACAAATCGAAGGTGCACCAGAGGTTGCTAACGCTATGGAAGCACTCTATGGAGCATTGATTGCCTACTCTCAAACTGTCATTTTAAGGATGAGAGCTGAAGAACCCGAAATCGGAGGTGTTGATCATGCATTCAGAATAGGACAGGCATATGGTGTATCTTGCATTCTTAATCATCTTGTAGATAGATTAACCGATACTACAGGTTCAACTCATCTTGCCGCACTAGATGATTTCAGTGATAGTATTCATAATGAAATACTGATTGGGGCTAATGCTGCAGGTTTGACTGTAGAATTGTTGGATGCAAAGGGAAAAATGGTAGATTAAATAGAAATCTGTTCTTTTTCATCGTCAGTTTGCCCTTGGATTATCATTGTACCATCAGCTGATTTGAACATTCCGGCCTTTACTTCTTGTTCATGAATATCAGAATTATGTTCTGAGGTCCGTTCAATTCTTCCTTCTACACCTAAAGCCATAGTAATACTGTCTGAAATCATTTGCAATGTCTGAATAGCAGAATCTCTATGAGTTGGGCCTATATTGTGATCTGAGTATCTAGCTTCTTCAAAGATTGATAAGAATGTATCTAATTGATCTTTAGGTACCATATAGAAAGCCCCTCTTACAGCAGATTCGAACTCTCTTGTCGTTTCATATACTTTTTTCATGAATCCATAAGATCTAAAGTGGTGAACTAAGTCTTTGTAGCAATTGAAAATTACGGCTATATACTCATTTGAGGCTTTTAATTGAGCCATGGTATCAGTCAAAATACCTCTTAAAATCTCTACACGTTTTCGATCTTTTAATCTTCTATACATAATCAACCCAACTAGTAATCCCGCTACTAAAAGTATGGCTGCAGATAAAAGTAATTGTGGATTATCCAAGATACCTTTCGACTCTACAGATAGTTGATTTGTAGATAATTCCATTATTCCTGTTATATTGTAACCGGGGTTTACATACTCCATTGATCCTGGGAAGTACGCAATTACTCTCCATTTCCCGTCACAAGGTTGTCCTGCACAAGTATCCCCTGTAAAATTCCAATCGAATTTCGCCAGTCCGTTTAAATTAGTCATTACTGAAGACGTATCATCCGTGACCCAGCATTCAGAACTATCATCTAAATAATTACAGTTATCTGAAATTTTTGAATCCCAGTATTGTCTTACGAATCGAACCTCTTCATCTGCGATTGCAGAATCTGCTTTTTCTCTCAGAACAGAGACTGATCCTGTGACTTTATCTCCAACATTATATCCGTTATCATCAAATCTTTCCCAGTTTGAACGTAAAATTAAATCTACATTACTCCTAACGAGCACTTCTATATCATCATAAGAACCGTTCACCGAAGCATCCAAATCTGCTTGACATCCTCCTTGAACATTCTTGTTAGGCTCATATGCAACTCTAATTGTTCTTAAACCTTCAAATTGGTTAGCCACTGGCTCAACTCTAATTGAAGGTTTCTCATCACTGGAATACCAAATCATTTCACCTGTAGCAGGATTGGTCTCTGCAAATGCTAAAAGTGTTGAAGTTTTTTCAGGTTCTACATAAATATTCAGACAATCGCCAATTGGCAAACCATTCGTTTGTTTTAAGATTGCGTGAATATGAAAACTTTCTCCTAGGAAAATTACTGGGTATTGAGTTCCATTTGCAGCAACGTAGCTCGCTACATTAATTTCTTTAGGGCCAATCTCAGTAATCTCTAAGGTAGAATTAGAAAACACATCAAATGTTGAATTCATAGTCGTTCCTTTGTACCTATATGCGTCGTTATTTTCTAAGGAATTGTATTCCACAGTAACGGAAACTTTGCCTGATTTTACATTTTGAAACTTATCACATTCAATAGAAAAGAATCCATTGAGGTCTGTTCTTTGAGATGGGCAAAATTCAGGTTCATTAGCGCCGTCATTTAACAAATAAGACACCCTAATCCATCGTTCTGATAGATTATTACCCATCTCATCAGATAATTGTCCTGTTACAACCATCGGCTTCTCAATAGATTCACCTGTTAATGGATCTTCTCCACTGGTATACACTATCTGGTCATCAACTACCAACTCAGTGTTACCGACCAATGCAAATCCATTAGCTTGATATGGTAACACTCTTCGATAATGAGTTTGTCCTGGTTTTAGAACACACGCATCCCATAGCCCTACCTGATTCAAGGCTTTCTGTTCAGCATTTAGTTGGTCACAGCCCTCATTTGGTAGTGCCTCTTCATACCTTAAAATTACATTTACTGGTCCATATCCATCGGGTAAAAAAGTAGTTGAATCACTCATAAGAGTTGTTGGAATTAATGGATAAATGTCAGCTTTTAAACAATTTACTCCTTCATTATATCTATCAAGTGTTTCATCTTGAAAACCAACTCTACTACTCGGATCTAATGGGTTAGAAAGCCAACCAATATCACGATCCCAAAAACCATCAGATCCTAAACTTTCTGACAATACATTTGTCACTTCATCATAAGAATGTGTTAATTTATCCTCAAAACACCAATTGGTTGGAAGTGTGATTGTTCCCCCGCTTGGGGAAACTGTAGCTACAATCTGTCGATGATAATCATTTCCGAATGAAATACCCTCAAAAATAATGTCAACTAGACCTCCATTTGGTGCAAATACTCCATTTAGTCCATTAGTACTTATGTCTGGTATCATGGGAGTAGAATTATCATCCAGTACTTGTGCTGTAAATTCCCACTGATCTCCAGCAGTCAAAATGTTACTACCTTTTTTGTCAAGTGTTGTAGATTCTACATGTATGAATGTTTGTGATACAATCCAAATCTTTTCAACTGTACTAGAGGGTTTAAGAATTGAATTGCCGTCTGGAGCAAAAGCTAAACTTAGTTCGTATTCACCCAACTCCATATTTGGATCTACAGTGATTGGTAAACTGAGCCTACCGTAGTCATCGGTAAAGTTAGTTTCTTGGCCACCTGCCTGCCACGTCCATGCAATCGGTGCCTGCTTTACTGGAACTCCAGCATTGTCGATCAGTTCTACAATAACTGTACTAGTTGTATTTCTATATAATCGGGGTATTGTATTTAATTTGATCTCAGTTGTTCCAATAACAGAAACATTGAGGTATGCTCCAGTCGGGGCTAATGCGTTAAGATCGCCAGAAAAATAATATTCAGGTGCAGAAAAATCTGCCCTTACACCATAAGTACCTGCTTGGAATCGTGACTCAAAATCAAATGAATAATTAAACGCTGCTTTGCCGTTTTCATCTTTCGGTTTTAGATTGTAAAAGGTTTCTCCCGAGGATCCAAATGCAAGATTTCTATCAACATCAACCTGTAGAACAATATTATCATTATACCAAGGTACTTTAGTTCTGTTTTCGACTGAACCTGTAACTCTTATTTGATCACCAGTCAGAACCTCAGGAATTATTTCACATCTATATTCTGTATCAGGATTTGATTTTTCAATTGGCCCACAAGGAGGTAATTGATTAAATGCACCGTTAGACATTTTAACGTACCAATCAGTACTATTTGTCCTAATAAATGGAATCAGAGCTTTAGTATTGGAATTATTTAATGATTCTGGATTTCCATCCCAAAGTAATGGATACGGTTTATATTCTCGAGCCTCAGCAAAGTCGACTCCTGCATTAATCAATGCCTGTTCATGAAATAATGTACTCCACGAACCAAATGTCCCATCTCCATTATTGATTGAAGAATTCCACCAATACAACGGTACTGTCCCATCAATAATCATTTCAGCGTCTATAAACATTCGTTGCACCGACTTCATATCAAATGCAGGTGTTTCAGAAGCTGAAACATAAGGGAATACTTCATCTAATGGTCCTGCTAAAGAAGGAGTCATATAGCCCTTAATTGTAAATAACCCTGGTGGTAATGATACATTAGTATAATTATATCTACCCTGCACTTGATGTTTCTTTAATACCTCGTTCCAGGTTATTAACTCATAACCTCCTGTTAATTGACCTGCTCCATTATCTAATGTAGAATTCCAACGAACTTGTTTCCATGTACCGTTTGCACCATTATCTTGCACAAACGACATGGAGGCCCATCCATTTGAATCAGCTCTATATCCACTTCCGAAGGCATCATACAGGGTAGCGTTCGTTAAATTACCGAACGGCCCGTAATTCTGCTGTTGTCTTACTACCCCACTTATTTCAAAGGTAATGGGAGCAAATGGTATTCTTCTATCAAAAATACCTCTATCCCAATCTGCAGTATAGTGTGTTTTGAAATCTATCCATAAAGGTTGTTCATCCGATCGGACATATTCCCAAGAAGTATAGTCAAGTGTAGTGTTAGCCCTAACACCAACTAGTTTTTCAGTAGAAGTGGCCCCATTAAATGCGAACATTTCCGTCACCTCAGCAAATACTCGATAAGTATCATTATCTCCTACATGTAAATCCTCTGGATACAAAAATTGTCCGACCGTGAATTTACCATTTGCATCAGTTAAAACATCTACTGTTTCTATAGCTAAAGTACCATTCTCTGCCCATTCAATATGAACTTGTACAGGTATTTCTGATGCGGGTTGTGGCTGTGTAAAACCTTCCGGCAACCACGTAACTTCTCCACTAAAAATCGCTGGAATTTTATGATCTAACCAAAGAACATCCGGAACATTAAGTGTTACATACGTTGGTATTTTATCGTCTTCATCTAAGATACAATCATTATCATGATCCCAGTCACTAGATGGCTCTCCATTGTAACATGGAAATGATACTTCATTTTCCTCAAGGTAGTCAAAATCCAAGTCCTCGAAAAAATCGTTGTCATCATCAACATCTAGTGAGTCAGGTCCTGTGGTGTTATTATTTGGGTTGTAAATTCCCTCCCCATTACCCATATCGTCATGATCCCAAGGATTTGTTGAATTTGAACCGAATCTTGATGGCCATAGCATTATCTCATCCTTGTCTTTCATACCGTCTGAGTCGTCGTCAAGATCGATGTCATCCCTCAAACCATCATTATCATGGTCCCATAGTATCACATGAATGGAGGTAGTAGGTTGAATCAAATTATCTGAATCTCTATACCCATTATCTCGTTCCCAAGTATTGGTACGTCCATCTCCATCCCAATCATTATCAGCCCAATTGGGGATTCCATTGTTATCATGGTCCCACGGAGATGATTCTTCTCCCCAAAAACAACCCTCAATTAATTCTTGATCGACATCCAATCTCCCATCATTATCATCATCTGGATCCTCGGTATCGGGTACCCCATCATTATCATTGTCTACGTCATAATATGTAGGCGATAGGAAACCTTGAGACATTCTCCCCCTATCTAAAACAGGATTAAAATAACCATCTTCATTTACATCTGCATCATTACCGTCATCATCGTTATCAACACAATTACCTCCAAGTAACATATTAAATTCGATTGTCCCTGAGTCATCATCTAAATCAAAATCCGTATCAATCTCAAAATAATCCCAAATACCATCATTATCGTCATCAATATCATTCCAGTCGAAAATTGAATCATAATCATCATCCAAATCAACAGTATCATTATACCCATCTCCATCATTATCAGGAGATTCTTCATTTGAAACTAATAATGTGTTTAGTGCAACCTCATCTGGTAGAGAGTTTCCATTTGTATCAGAATTCCATGTCCAAACCCCTAAATTAAGTCCTACAAACGACAGGAATAAGCCTCTATCATTTTTCATTTGTGTATAATTAAAAGCTGCAACTGTTCCTTGATCGAATGGAATATGAAAACACCCAGAATTTTCATCAGGTACGCATTGCCAATCACCATTAGAATTTACACCGTCATATGCACCTTGATTCCAAACTGGATCTGGTCTAGTTGAGTATGGTACTGAAAATTGTGCTTGCACATTATTCAAAGGCATGTGATATAGATAGGCATACGTATACCCACAGAAAAAACCTGCAATCCCTGTGTTGTCAGTACCTCCTGTCCAACCACAATTGGACATAGTAAAAGTTCCTCCCATCTTTGGGTCATTAATATCCAATTGGCCGTCATTACCTTCGTCCTGATCAAACCAGTCGGGTAAACCGTCAGAATCTTGGTCAGTATCTAATCCATTTATCAGAGAGTCTCCATCTCCGTCTATATCCCATTCATTATTCCCATTGTAAGAACTCCATCTAGACATTATAAACCAATAAAATTCTGGAACTCTTCCATCGTTATAATCTAATACAACGGGCTCCTGAGTCTCATATGGATTAAAACCAAAACTCATGTTCCAAAAATCATTGTAAGAATTGATATATCTATCAGAATCTTCAATTCCAGTTAAGTCCCCTCCATCATCAATTGGGTAATAAGGTGTTTCAAAATTGTCTGAACTATCAAAGTCAACAACACCACAATTCCCATCGTCAGGATCATAAAAATCTGTAATTCCATCGTTATCATCATCCCAATCTATACTGTTTTCTAAACCATCTCCATCGATATCACTGTCTACGTTATTAGGACCATCGTCTCTGTATGTAGATGGGTTTAGATTATTTATGTCTGCGTCATTATCAAGATCACAATCCTCGTCAATATCAAGATAATCAGGAATTCCGTCATTATCATCATCTGGGTCATCCCAATTTAATATTCCATCATTGTCCCAGTCATTTTGACCAGCATAAGAAATCCTTTCCGTCAAACATTCAGTAGATGTTGCAACATTACTATCATAAGCTGGGTTCAATACCATTTGTACGGAATTATGGACGCCTAAAGTCGGACAATTCCAATCATTTTGAACGTCTGAGGTTGAAACTGCAATGAAAGAGTCTATCTCATTTTTTAAATTATCATCATCTAAATCATAAGGAACTTGCTGTCCTGAGACATGATTTGGATTGTCAGGATTACTAAAACCATCACCATCTGTATCTGGAGCACCTCCCATTTCAGGATCTATCCAGTCCCAAATTGAATTGTAGTTTTGATCGAAAGGCCTAGTAACGTCATTATCCAAATCATTATCATAATCCATTTCACAGTCCATGCCTGGAACATTATCAGTATCATCTCCAGGAGTTTGATAAGGACTTGAATCTTCTAAACTATAATCATTTAACCCATCTTGGTTATTGTCTAAATTTGTACATACATCTGGAATCCCATCATTATCATCATCAGGATCCCACATATCTAAGAGTCCATCATTGTCGTCATCTGTATCTGCACTATTTGGGGAACCGTCTCCATCAGTATCAGGATCTAAGAAATTAGGTATTCCGTCTTCGTCTAAATCACCATCTTCGATATAAGTAAACGTCGAATTACCTGCATTCAATAATTCATTACGTTCTACGAAATTTATCCCGCCACTATACTTTTGATATACTGATGATTGTATTGGAATTGCTGGAGAAAATAGAACTAATGGGCTATTTTGCCAATTGGTAATATTCGAAGAATTATATGGATGCCAATCTAGCACATCCAATAACCCATCGTTATCATCATCATCATCGAAATAATCCTGAACTCCGTCACCATCAAAATCACAAGGCCATTTAAATTGATCTATTCTACCATCATTATCATCATCTTCATCATAGCTGTTTGAACCTGATGCGTCTGAATCTTCGTCTGTAACACCATCATTATCATGATCATATGGGTTTTGGTCAGCTAAATATCCAGGACCTAAAGCCTCTTGTGTCCAAGGATGAATAATATTAGCATCTAATATTCGGTCTGTTGAAACGTTACGTGGATCTAACCCTTGTAATTCCAATGCACCATAATCAATCGGCCCTTCTAGAATACCATCATTATCATCATCCCAATCAAATTCATCTAATACACCATCATTGTCATGATCATAAGGATCTGTGCCATAACATCCGTCAAATCTTTCTAATAGATCATAAATACCATCATTGTCGTCATCTAAGTCATTAAGATCTGATATTCCATCATTATCATGATCATTAGGAGAAGGTTCTTCCAGCATCACTCCGAAACCTGGAGAATTTAGAGATAAAAGAGAAAGGTCATGCACTTTCCCATAAAGTACACCTAAATCACCATAACCTGGGTCTAATAATGCTGGATGTTGGAGTTTTCCATATACACTCCCATGAATTGTATCGGATATTCCGTTAAAAGGAGCTCCCTCTGTTTGTGTTAATGGTATTCTATCATTAATTTGAATTACATTAGAATTCGTATTTTTAAACAGTTCAACACCTACTAGCGTTGTTCCAAATGTTGCAAAAATGCTGCCAAAAAATATCATTACTATACTTGCTGCCCAAAAGCGCTTTTTTTTCAGTAAAATTAACTCGACTTCATAATTTTTAATCGACACTGTAGAATCCCCAACACTCCCCATTGATGTTTAATATTTGAACACAACGGAGAAAGGTGATTATTTAGTATCAAAATTCTTAATTAATATCAAAAAATATTCGTATATCATTTCATACAGAATAATTTTAATCGGGTTGATAAAATTCTCTACTACGGTTTTTCAATGGATTATTCACTGTACAAAAACAGCGTTAATGTTCGGGAGTAATTCCACTGTGAATAAGCAAGCGCTAATTAGGTTGAATTACAAGTTCTCGTACTTTTTAGGCTTCAAGAATATCTTCTATACCGTCACCGTCATCGTCAGTATCAAGGTAATTATCAAGTCCATCGTTATCTGAATCAAATTGGCCCGTTAATTGATTGCCATCATTAACTTCCCACCAATCTTCTAATCCATCGTTATCATCGTCATTATCTGTTTTATCCCAAATTCCGTCATTATCATGATCGTATCTATAATTACTAAATGCTCCGCCAATTTCATCTACATCTAGAATATTATCATTGTCGTCATCTGGATCAATGCCATCGTCAAGGCCGTCATTGTCGTGATCTCTACTGAAATCTTCTCCGTTAGGCCCTAAATCTTGATGATCATCTATTCCATCATTGTCAATATCTAGGTCAACGGCATCATTGATTCCATCATTGTCATGATCATAAATATCTGTATTTGAATCACCGTCTTGAGTTTCTAGATCATCATCAATACCGTCTCCGTCATCATCATTATCTTCATTATCATCAATACCATCATTATCGTGATCTGTTGGATTGCTATCGCTTTGATCGGGTATGCCGTCATTATCATCGTCGTTGTCTAAAATGTCAGGTATACCATCTCCATCGTTATCGTTATCTGCCTGATTATCTACTTGCTGTCCTTGCTGTTGATCTGACTGTTGGCCCTGTTGCTGTTGCTGACCATTTTGCGTTTGACCTTCTTGCTGACCTTGCTCTCCATTTTGGTTTTGACCGTTCTGGTTTTGACCTTCTTGCTGACCTTGCTGGCCACCCTGTTCTCCTCCTTCTTGTTGTTGACCTTGCCCATTATCTTGCTGTTCGCCTTGTTGACCTTGTTGACCTTGCTCTCCTTGACCTTGCTGGCCCTGACCTTGCTGTCCTTCTTGACCTGATTGTTGGCCTTGACCTTGATCTTGTCCTTGTTGTCCTTGTCCTTGTTGACCTTGTCCTTCGCCTTCGCCTTGTCCTTCACCTTGTCCTTGGCCTTCACCTTCGCCTTGTCCTTCGCCTTGTCCTTGTCCTTGTCCCTGGCCTTGACCTTGTCCTTGTCCTTGTCCTTGTCCTTGTCCCTGGCCTTGTCCTTGACCTTGTCCTTGTCCTTGTCCTTGTCCTTGTCCTTGTCCTT
>PBGP02000022.1 GCA_002720095.2 Methanobacteriota archaeon | reverse complement strand
ATAATCAGGTAGGTCAATGTTAGGTTTATTCGACGTGCCATTCGGCTCATGAAACTTGAAGGACACGGCTAACGCATAATTGTATTGATTTAGAAGGTGGGCATTCCTTGGTTGTCGTTCGTTTCCAATGGCCGTAATCTACACACTTTCTCCACCCCGAGATCCATAGGCACCCATGGCCCCGAGTAGGGCTGCTCCGTTCCCGGCCTGACCTGATCTCCCAGCTATGTGTTACCCGCTTCCTTCCGGAAGCGGCTCACACCACCCGAGTCACTATGGGGCGAGGCTTCGTAGTCCGCATGTAGGAAACCAAAGGCTCGTTTACGCCGCCCAAGGCGTTCAGACCGCCATAAGGACGATTTGCGGTACAGGGTACGTCCAGCTCCCCTCCTATCCCGCGTTATGTGAAGTAGAGGTCATATTTAATGTCTCATTAACCAGCGTTGTACTTAGATGGACATCCTACAGTAATTTTTTTAGCAGTTAGACTCCAGTTGTCGTTGATTTTTGAAAAAGTACCTTCAACGATGATTGTTTTTCCTTCGCTCATCCCATTGGGAACAGCAATTGCTGCGAAGTTAACAGCAACACTAAGATTATCGCCGTCAAGGTTGAAAGAAAAAGATTGCATGTCTAAACTATCGTTTGAAACAATACCTCTGAGAACTACAACAGAATTTTCATGTTCAGTTGGAGAAGACATTAATTTATCAACACTAATAGGTGTTTGAGGTGGACTAATCCAAAGACTTGCCCCTAAGGCAACAAACACGAGTGTGCCAGCAAGAATTAGTCTCAACCTTCTGTCAAGCATGGTATAGGGTAACATCTCTCTCTCAAAAGTTCTACTGTTTATCGGACATTTACAGCCATTCCTACAGCTTGATCAAGAGTATCTAGAGAGTGTTGTTTTAATTTCTTTTTTAGGCCTTTAACTATTGATTTAGTGACAGATGGTCCTTCAAATACAAATGCAGAGTAAAATTGTATTAAACATGCTCCATTAATTATTTTTTCCCATGCATCTTCCGCATTTGAGATACCCCCAACACCAATAATTGGTAATTGGCCTTCAGTTTCCTGATAAATCAGTCTGATCACCTCAGTACTTCTCCTAGAAAGATAGTCACCACTTAAGCCACCTTTTTCTGATATGAACTTTTTACCTTTTTTTGAATTAAGTTCAGGTCTTTCAATTGTTGTATTAGTCGCAACAATTCCGCTCAAACCACAGGAGCGTGCTGTTCTAGCTATTAGCGCTAGTTGCTCATCATCGAGGTCTGGAGCGACTTTGACTAAAATCGGCTTTTCTGTTTCTAAATATTTTTTTGAGCATTGTAAATTTTTTTCTATACATTTTTGTAATAATTTTGATAGATTCTCATCCGTTTGGAGATCTCTGAGATTTGGTGTATTTGGTGAGGAGATATTAATTACAAAAAAGTCTCCGAATTTCCACAATTTATCTATTGATGCACAGTAGTCTTCTGCTGCATTATCATTATCTGTAATTTTGGATTTTCCTAAATTTATTGCAATTGGGATTTTAGGCCAGCAGTTTTTTTCTTTCAGTACACTCATTCGTTCCGCAGTTTTATCTGCACCATCGTTATTGAAACCCATTCTATTGATTAATGTTCTACTTTTCCAATGTCTGAACATTCTTGGTCTAGGGTTCCCCTCTTGCTCATGTGAGGTAATACCTCCGACTTCAGCAAAACCAAAACCAAAAGCTTCCCATGAATTTAGACACTCAGCCTTCTTGTCCATTCCAGCAGCTAACCCTACGGGATTTGAAAATTTAATTCCAAACCTTTCCACATTTAACTTCGGAGAACCAAAAAGCGTCGATAATAAAAATCTTGTCGATTTCCATTTGCCTAATATTCTTATTTTTCTTATTGCGCGATTATGTGCCTTTTCGGAGTCTTGAATAGCTAATATTGGACGTGCACCTATCCGAAAGAACCTGCCCATTGAACAGTTCATGAAGCCACACCCTTCAAGTCTTACGGCTTCTTAGGTGGTATGAGGCAAATTATGGTAGTCGATAATTCAAGGTTAGATAAAAGACTACATTTGTCAATTAGGGAATCTGCAAGAAGGTTGTTAAGATGTACTGTGGGAAAAATTAATGTTCCAAATGAATATGTTGATGAGTGTTATAATTTAGTTCTTAACGTGTCAGATTTGCAACCTAGCTTAGTTATTGACCCAGTGATAAATCCTGTGCAAAAAAATTCGTTGTTTGAGTTTTATGAGAATGACTTAAAAATTATTCAACTTAGTGGTTTAGAACCAAATGATCTGCATATTTGTTGGGTTCCAGGTACCCTGAGAGAGATTTGGACAGAATTTTGCCGATATGCTAAGGCTTTGGCAGAGGCTGGTTATCCAGGTTGTCTCAATTGTGGTGGAAGTGATGCTCAAGAAGATTGGGATGAAAAATCTAGACGTTTGGAAATGTTAAAAAAATAATAAATTTTTGTAAGTAATTTATCAGGTAATGTATATTACCTGTACAAAAATGGTACAAAGCACACCCTTAAGAATTGAGACAAATCGCATATAGTTGTGAGATGGGTGGAGGCTGAAAAATGAATTTGTTAATTGTTGAATCGAATGCTAAGTCCAAAACCATTCAGAAATATCTTGGCAAAGAGTACATTGTTGAAGCTTGTGGAGGGCACGTAGAAGATTTACCAAAATCAAATAATGCAACTTGGGTTAATGAAGACGGGGAATTGCCAAAACCACCATGGAGTTGGACAAATGGAGCCCAAAAAATTGTCAACAAAATGTTGAAACAAGCATCTGAAAATAATGTAGAAACTATTTATGTGGCAACAGACCCAGATCGAGAGGGTGAATTTATTGCTTGGAGACTATATGCAATTTTCACGAAAGCTGGTTATCATGATATTCGTAGAGTAACCTTTAATGCAATAACCAAAAAACAAGTAGAAGAATCTATCCTAAATGCTTCTGAAGTAAATATGAATCTAGTTGATGCGGCAATAGTTAGGCGATTAATGGATCGATTAGTCGGTTTCAAGGCCTCTAAGTTTGCAAATTCATGGAGTGTAAAATCAATGGGCAGAGTTCAAACACCCACATGTGGTTTCATCGTTGACAGGGAATTAGAGAGAGAAGCATTCGTTCCTGTACCTTACTACTCCGCACATACCTTTGCAAGCAAATTAAAATTTAATGTGAGATTTCATGATAAAGACGATGAAGGTGCGTGGAGGGATTCCAAAGGAAAATTTGATTCTAGCAAGACCGACAACAGACAGATTGTAGATGAAGTAATTGCTGCGCTTGAAACCCAACGAAAAATAATAATAAGAAATTCAAAGGAAGGTAAGAGAACAACCAAACCCAAACCAGCGTTCACAACTGATACTCTTCTTCAGGCAGCTGGTTCCTATCTCGGATGGGGTGTAGGCAAAACAATGGTTGTAGCTGGAGCATTATACAACAATGGTCACATTACATACCTCAGGACAGATTCAACACGAACTGATCCAGGGGCTAGAAATCTTGCTCGAAAGTTTATCGAAAAAATTTGGGGTGCAAACCATCTGGGAACTGCACCAGGACCTGGTGCTGGTAGTGCTAAGGATTCTGATGCTCAGGATGCGCATGAAGCTATTAGACCAACTAATATAGAATTAGGATCAGTAGAGGATTCTGAACAAAATAAATTATATCAACTTATCAAAGCAAGATTCCTAGCTACTCAGATGTCTGAGGCCAAATATTCAACATTGTCTCTGGAGGCTCGAGTTGAAGGATTTAATCGTCCACTGACATCAAAAGTTGAATGGAGGGTACATGATGGTTGGGAAGCAGCATTTATTTCAACGGGTAGGAAACAACCACTCTTAGAAAGGCCCAAACTTGATTTGATGACTGGAGCTAAGCTTCGTTTAGATGATGTTGAATCTAATCCCATATTCATTGAGGATAAAACCAAGCCACCTGCAAGGTACAGGCAACCATCTTTAGTCGCTCAAATGAAAAAATCAGGTATTGGAAGGCCATCTACATATGCTTCAACAATTAAGAAATTACTCGACAGGAAATATTGTGAATCAGGTAACTCTGGTCTAGAACCTACAAATTCAGGTAGAACATGTTGGTTAGAGGTCGCACCTCATTTTTCTGATTCGGATGGAGAACTATCGTTTATTTTTTCAGCTGAATTTACTGCTGACATGGAAAATAGATTAGATCTGATAGAAAATGGAGAAAAACCTGCTCACGAGGTTTGGGACAATTTTACTGTCCATTTCGACAAACTTCATAACATTGCACAGGAATTAAAATCGAGTAAACCCACACCACGACAAAAAGCTTTATTCGATCGATTGTGGAATGAAACAGACGATTTACGAAAATCAGAATTGCTCCAGAGCTTGAATCTCAATAACGAAGATGAAATATCAGGTGAACAAATGAAAGGGGTATTAGATAAATTAACTAATGAGACAACTTTACCAGCGTCTCCAGCTCAATTAAAGTTTATTAGAACTTTGCTTACAAACTTTGAAGGGTCCGAATCGGATGCATTCTCTACGGTGAACACAAATAATCTAGAAGAATTAACTGGTGGTAGAACTGGAACAGCCAGTAAACTAATAGAATTTTTATTAGAGAAAAATAATTCTTCATCTCCTGCGTCACCTAAACAACTGAAATTTATTGCTAATCTGGCTGAAAAAGCCGAATTAAATGAGTCGCAAGCTTGTGCAATAGTAGATTTGAAAACGTATTCAGAATTAGTTGGAGGTCGAAATGGTTCTGCAAGCAAACTCATTAATGAACTAAAAAAGATTACACAGAATAAGAAAAAGTCGAAGAAAGAATAATTTTCTTGTTCTCTTTAGAGGTGTCATGGCAGGATACTGGTTAATGAAATCTGAACCTCATGTATATTCGTTTGATGATCTAGTTAATGACAAAACAACTCATTGGGATGGGGTACGAAACTACCAGGCTAGGAATTTTATGAGAGATAAGATGAAAATAGGTGACTATGTGTTGTTTTATCACTCTAACCATAAGCCACCCCATATTGCAGGAATCGCAAGGGTATCCAAAGAAGGGTATCCTGATTTCACAGCTTTTGACACAGATAGTAAATATTTTGATGCATCTTCAAATCCAGAAAATCCTAGATGGATAATGGTTGATCTTGAGGCAGTAAAGCCATTAAAAACAATAATTTCACTTCTTGAGTTAAAGGAGAATCCTAAATTAGAAAATATGTTAGTAGTACAGAAGGGACAGAGACTCTCCGTTCAACCCGTAGAAAAAAAACATTTTGAAGAGATATTAAGAATGTCAGAAACTGATCTTGACGCGTAGTTTTTTGAAAGTGCAGTACTTCCCATGAACAATGTCCTCGAATCACATTAAGGTTACAGACCGGGCAACCAAGATTGAATACGCCATTAGGGATGTCGTAGTTCCAGCAACAAAACTTGAAGAAGAGGGTCATGAAATTATTAAATTAAATATTGGTGATCCACTAGCGTATCCAGGACTACCAACTCCAGAACATATGGTGCAGGCATTTCAAGAGGCACTCTCTAAACAGGAAAACGGATATTCTCACTCTTATGGAATGATGGATTTGAGAATAGCGATTTCAAAAAATGAGAAATCAAAAAATAATGGAGGTTGGAATTGTAATCCAGATGATGTTTACGTCTGCCATGGTGTAACAGAAGCCTTGCAGATTATTTTTGCAGCATTTCTCGAAGAAGGTGATTTATTATTAAGTCCTGGTCCGCATTACCCTCCATATCTTACCTACCCGCAACTTTATGGGGGAAGAACTGTTGAATATAGATTGAATCCAAGTGATAATTGGAAAATTGATTTCGATGATCTAGAATCTAAAATGAATGAAAATGTAAAATTATTAGTCCTAATTAATCCTAACAATCCAACGGGCGGAATAATTACTGAGGAAGAGTTGGATAGAGTAATTAAAATTACTGAAAAATGGCCACAATGTACGATAATTTCTGATGAGATTTATGATCGATTGAATTTTGACAATTCACATATCTCTGCAGCATCTAGGTCTAAATCAGTACCTGTGATCACTTTGAATGGTGTTTCCAAAGTTTACTATGCTCCAGGATGGAGAATTGGTTACATGGCCATTCATGATCCCGAAAATAGGTTGACAAAAGTTAGAGACGGTATTGAGAGATTATTAAGATCCAGGCTTTGCGCTTCAACTCCAGCTCAAAAAGGATACTTAGCGGGTCTGAGTGAAAATGATGACTGGATGTTAAAATATCTGAATAAAGTCAAAAAACAAAGAGATGTATGTGTGAAGAGAATCAATGAGATTGAAGGTTTGGAAGTGCAAGTACCTGCGGGTGCTTTCTATATGTTTGTTAAATTAACAGATCCACAATGGCAAAATAATGATAAAAAATTCGTATTAGATTTACTCCATGAAGAGCATGTTTTGTTAGTGCATGGATCAGGTTTTTCTCCAGAATTTGGAAAAGGACATGTAAGACTTGTTTACTTACCAGATGAAAAAATTTTAAACGAATCATTCGATAGAATTGATAGGTTTTTAACACGTCATAGAGAAAATTTTAGCGATTCTTAGAAAACCTTTGAGGAACACGTAGATGCATGGGGGGGAGAGTGATTATGCGGAATAAAGTTAATTTTTTAATATTTTCAGCATTTTTTTCATTAATGTTCCTACCAGGAATTGTTTCTGCTGAAGTTGATGTAATATCGACAGAAAATCTTGGAGATAATTACAATTTGCTGATACCTGCAATTCTAGGTTTTTTCGGTACTATATTCTTGGCAATATATATTTTACCTAATTCTTTATCTTCATTACAAGTAGCTTTTGAAGCAGATGAGAATTTATTTGAAGTACATCGTTTAACGAAGAAAAGAAAAGATGCTAGAGAATTACTTTGGTTAAGAGGGGTTCCAAGAGGTGTATTAACGTACTTAATGGCGATGACGGCACTTTCAGTATTAATATGTGAGTTATTAATCGGCCCAAATACATATTTTCTACCAACAACATTACTCATGGCCGCATGCGTAATAATACCTGTACTAGTCTCTCCATTAGAGACTCTTATAGCTCAACTTGATCAAATAAGAAGCACTAAAGTAAAAGGTATTTTTGTTCTGATTAGACGACTGTGGGCAATCTTGTTCATTTCTGGTTCGACAGTTGCGATTTTAATGTATGGATTTAGAAGACATGGCGCTTTCACACCAACATGGATAACTTTAGCACTTCTTGTTTTTATGTCACCAACCATTTTTGCATATGGGAGAATTTTAGGTGCTTCTTGGAATATGCTACTTTTATCTAAATGGAGGAGTGTCAGAGGTAAGGAAACGCCAATTAATCCAGACAAACCTGGTTTTTTAGGTAGAATCTCTGCACTTATCCTGGTGATTTTCTTGTTTACGATGCCATTTACTGCTACAAATGGTATATTTACAGTAATTTATGTATCATTTTCTGGAATGGAAAGAGATTTGGCATTGAACATTTTGAATTTTGGAGGAGTAGGCGGTTGGTATTTAGTTGACTCTGCACAAATGCAATCATTAATTGAACAATATCAGTATTTGAAGAATGTCCCACAAATTCTAGCAATGTTTCTTACGCTGAATATCGCAGTTGTAGGTTTAGCATTTATTTTTGAGTTAATAAGAAATCTTTTCTTGGGTGGGCAATCTTTCGGAGGAACAGGCGGAGTCAGTTTGGCTGCGACTAGGGAAATAAGGTCGGAAGGAGATGTACAAGGTAGATTACTTTATTTTGCATTCGCAGGTTTCAGTGGTTACACTGTTCTGTTAGTCGTTTTAGCATGTTACAAAGAATTTGGTAGTTTAATGCCGTTTACAAACTTACTCGCTGAAAACGGATTCGGAGAATATGAGATTTTACGTGTTACTTGGACATTTATTGCTTCGGGTCAGGCAGTTTTCCTTCTAATTTGGATACTGAGTATATGGAAGTTTTTTCCTTTGAAGAATTACGCTTTTGATTTATCTCCTGACGAAAGAAGAGCAGGTGCATTTAGAAGGGGAACAAACGATTGGATGCAAAAGAAAATTGATATTGCTGCAAGAAATGATGATTTAGACTTTTTGATTAGTTTTCAAGGAGAATCAATTCAAGGAGATCAATCGTTAGTTAGGTTAGCCAAAACTAAAGCAAAGATGCATGAATATGCATTGCGAGGGTTATGGCCAAAAGCAATTGCTGAGGCACGTAATGTTCTTGCACAACAAGGAGGAGAAGATGACGATGCCAGACTGTTGATTGCTGTTGGACATGTGGCATGTAGAAGAATTGATGCTGCCAGAGAAGCTTTATCCAGTTTGGAGAATGAGGATGACTTTTCTGAACCTGAGGTAATTTCTTTTATCGCTGACTATTTCAACCCGTGGCAGGGAAAAGCTTCAGATGATGATCTTTGGGATTTCAAAGGTGAACCAATGATTGATAATTTAACAGATGTAATGGAAAGATTTGGTTTTTGGTCACCAGACTCTTTGAGTCCGTTATCAAAAGGCGATAAGGATTTGTTAGTTGAACATAATGAATTGATGCAAGTTGCAATGTTAAGGGGTCAAAGAGAACATACCATGGCTTTTGATAAGGCTTT
Source organism: Methanobacteriota archaeon (assembly GCA_002720095.2). Lineage (GTDB taxonomy): Archaea > Thermoplasmatota > Poseidoniia > Poseidoniales > Poseidoniaceae > MGIIa-I. The sequence continues at coordinate 153,990 of PBGP02000022.1, read as the reverse complement.
CAATGTTGTAAAAAGAAAGCCACAAATGGTTAAGGCAAGAGTATCTTTAGCACTGTGCCTGTTAGATCAAGGAGAATGGCATTTAGCATTAGATATTTATGAATCCCTGGCAGAAATTTCTGCCTCTGATCCAAGAACAGAAGCTTTGGGTGTAATTTTGGGTGTTCCTACTAGAGGTTACGATGATTTGGCTTCTCCAACACCTCATGAGGTTTTATTATCCAACAGGAAAGAGAGTGACGAAAAGAAGCATTTATCTAAATTGAAGCCTTATATCAAAGAAGCACCTACTAACGCCTTGATTGGTTTACATTTTAGAAAACAGAAAAATGTTTCATTGACTGCTAATGCGATGATTGCAGCAGATCAATCAGTTATGAGGGCCGTAGAACCAAGATTTAGATCGAGTACTCTAGCTTTATTAATACGATTCCTTGTATTATGGCCTTCATTTATAGCAGCTGGTTGGTGGGTTTCAGAGAACAGGTCCGAAGGTTTTATTTTTGAATCAATTGGAGAATTCATTTGGCCTTTAGTATCTGGTTCATTATTTTTCTCTTACTTCATGTTGGTAAGAATAAATCGTTCACAGAGAAGAATAATCAAGCAAACCGATCAAAAAGGGATGATTGCATACGCAAAAAGACTGAGAAGGAGCAGAGTAGATTTGAGTATTGCAAAAGTTCCAATCGGAAATCATATGTTGATGTCAGGAATTTTAGTGACAATTAGTAATGCCGTTTATGATCTTGGGCTTCCGGGCTGGCTAGCTGCAAGATTGGAACGACCAAAAAACCTACGTTCGAATCTTAGAACTAGATCTAAGCAAATGAGATCCTCGAAATCACCTAGGTACAGTAACTTGCCACGTGAATGGTGGAAAAACCAACCAAGAGCACTTTCTAAAGAGAGTCATGAATTAAAAAAGAAGATATCTCTAGTATTACAAGATTTTGGCGGAACTAAGAAAACTATGCCTCAAAAGAAATTAAGGCAAAAAAGCAGGCTTGGATTTGAGGGTGAATCAATTATGTCGACTGGAACGAATTATGAACCAAAGAGGAAAAAGCAATCACGCAGAAGTGGACCTCCACAGAAAAGAGCTCCACCCAAATCATCAAATAAAGACGATTTTGATATTGAGAGTTTCTTGAATGATAAAAGAAGAAATTAATTAAAATTGGTAATTTCAGACCAGTTCGGTAGAGTGTATGCATTCTCTTCAGTTTTCCAACAATATTTCATTTCAGTATATTGATTTTTTAAACTCTTGGATCTTTCCCTAACTTCAGACTCATGACCAGAAATTGATGCTAGATGAATTAACTCCGCTACTTCATCCATTGCATCCTTGCCCATCCCTAATCTGGTCATTTCTGGAGTGCCTAATCGGATACCTGATGGATTGACAGCAGATGTATCACCAGGCAGCATATTTTTGTTCATTATTAGTCCCTGAGCTTCGCATCTTTTAGATACATCTGCACCCCCTCCTCTTTCTGAAACATCTACTAGAACGGTGTGACTTTGTGTAAAACCTAAGTCAGAAGCGAAAACTTTCATTCCTCTGTTCCATAAACTTTCAGCCAGATTTTGGGCGTTTGAGATAATATTCTTCGCATAATCTTCTTGAAATTCTAGTGCTTCCGCTAAACTAACACCAAATGCTGCTACTTTATGCAGGTGATGATTTGAGTGCACGCCTGGAAAAACTTTGTTTCTGATTGTTTTGTGCAGACTTTTACCGTTAGGCAATTCAACATCTTTGTTTGCTAAAATTACACCGTGCTGAGGCCCAGGAAATGTTTTATGAGTTGAGGCAGTTATCAAATTCATTCCATCACCTAGTGGATCTTGGAACTGTTTCCCAGCAATTAGTCCCAGAACATGAGCGCCATCATACATTGTATTTGCACCAACCTCGTTCGCAGCCTCAACAATTGGCTTCAAATCATTCGGGAATAAATAAACTGATTGTCCTACGTAGCAAATTCTGGGTTTTTCAGTATGAATTGCTTTTACAGCTAAATCAGTGTCAATAGACATAGTTTCGTGAATAGATGGATAGGTAATTGTTGTTAGTCCTCTCAATCCCGCTGCACCAAATTTTTGTGTAGATATGTGTGCGCCAGCTGCTAACTCGGGGGCCATAAATTTATCACCCGGGCTTGCTAGTGAGAATAAAGCTGAAATGTTTGCAGCTGTTCCTGAAATTGGTCTTACGTCAGCAAAAGGTGCGTTGAATAATCTTTTTGCAAGTTCTTCAGTATGTAATTCAATGGGGTCGTAATCTTCATTTCCTTCGTAATATCTCGAGCCAGGTAATCCTTCAGCATATCTGTTATGTAAATCAGTTGTGAACATGTCCATTGCAGCGCGAGATACTAGGTTTTCACTGGCAATTAAAGGAATACTAGCTTGGAATCTTCTATGATGCTGTTCAATTTGATTTCTAAAAAAGTTAAGACTCTGTTCACTTTTACTAGAAGAATTAGGTATTTCTAAAGGTTTTGGAAACTCATGATTACTATTCGACACATTACATGCTCGTAAATTAGGATTATAGTAATACTGAATAAACTATGAGGTGATTTAGTTTGGGATGTTTAATGCCAATAATAGAATCCGACACTTCAGAGGTGTCCGAAGAACTCTCTAAAATGCTAGTGAATCGTTTCAGATGGAATTCTGGTTTTTATTTAGACAAAGAATATTTTGATGAGCCATGCTGGCTAGTATCATCATCAGGTTTTGCACATTGGTTTGAGTTACTTCAAGAGAATTTGCAGTTAAACCTCGGAAGAAGACTGGCACACGCCGCAGCTGATAGTGAAGAATTAAGATTAGATAGCATTGAATTAAAGCATTCATTTTTTCAAAAAAGAAAAAAGATTTTATCAGAAATCAATTATGACTGGAAATCTAGAGGTCTTGGTTCATTAAAAGTTCCCTCTGGTTCACATAAACTCAAAAAATTGGAGCTTGAGGTTCACGGTAGATTACAGTCTAGTTTTTCTTCAGGAATGGCCAATTCAGCCTGGGAGTTTATCACAAAGAAAAGACACAGATTCAGATGGGAGGATAGAGGTAAGGATGTAGCTTTAGCGCACCTAGAGCAAGATGGAATCGAAGTAAAAAAACCAATAAAGATAGATAAAATAGGAGCTTATAAATCAATTGAATTTAATGAAATTGATAGTAACCCTCTTAGAAAGCCCTTCGAACTTAAATTTGGGGGATGGGAATTGTTAGGTGAAAGACATATTTTCTTGTACCAAGATTTCATTTATAGATTAGTAGAGAATATTACTACTTATGCATCAGATTCGTACTCAGTATCTTTAAATGCAGATTGGGAAGTATTTCAAATTTCTGAGACTGAAAAAAAAGTATGGAGTGGGATTGCTCAAGCATCTTCAGAAATGTTTAGGCAAGGTGGTGAGTTATTCATGATTGATAATCCACAGGGGTGGGTCGGAGCCAGTCAAGCTGAGCTAGTGAATAAAGGACTTGGGGCGGTAACTAAATCTAAAGGTATTGATTCTAACGGTGGTATAGAATTAGAGTTCTGTAATATTTTTCATCCCGCAATAGTTACTGGTGTTATATTAGGCTGTTGGAGTCGTTCTGAAGGTAGAGATGGCAAAGCATCATGGAAATCAGATAATGGTGAATTGAAGCTACAAATAACTTCAAAATCAGAGATTGCAGAACAATAACAATAATCACATTATTGTACATAAATCCTCAATCTTTATCTGACTAAAAATATTCGGATTGTTATCCCGCAGGGCGCGATGTGTAAAAAATGTCACTTTCACACAATCAGATGGCTTACGCTGCAATCGTTGTTACGATGATTTTTGGTTCATTATTTGTAGGTGTATCTGGTATTATGGATACGACAATTCGTTATGAAGATGCAGGAGGAAATGTTCTTGAGGATGAGGATGTCAGCCAGGTAATCAATGATTTTGATAGAGACGGACTATCTGATCAAATCGAAAAAACACAGTATGGAACAGATCCACAAGTCGCAGACACAGATAGAGACGGACTATCAGATGGATGGGAAGTTGAAAATGGATTGGATCCGAATGATCCTGGAGATGCCATAGATGATGAATCTGGCAGTCAAATAATTGTAGAGTCGGATTGTACCAGTGAAGATATTAGTTTTAGTATTGATGAATCAGGAGATCAGAAAACCTCAATTGTTGACGGTGTAGAGATAACATATAATGTGACGTATCTAACTTACACTTTACCCAACGGAATCGAAAAAATAATTGAAGAATCAGAACCATGGGTACCCAAGAACGGAATATATATTCTTGAAGATGGAAAATTTATAGTTACAGATACTACTACAATTTATTGTCAAGGGTCTTCTCTTCCTGATCAAGGAGATAGTCCTGAAAATGGTCCAACAGGGGACCCTGATCAAGATGGACTGAATAATCAGCAAGAGTTTGAACTTGGCACAAATCCGACTTTACGTGATTCAGACGCAGACGGACTTGGAGATAAATGGGAGGCAGATCACAGAATTACACTTGAAGTTCCTGGGGCATCAGGATTAACTGTTGACTTGTTTAACCCGTTAGATGGAAATTGGGGATGTGATTTGCTAACTCAAGATAGAGCAAATCAGGTTGACGAATTATTATCTGAAACAGGTTCCCTCTCGGAGTATGCAGAAGAATTTGGTAGAGATTTTAATGGACGGTATAGTTGTGATGCAGTATTGGATGTAGACTTAGACGGTTCAGATGGACTTATTAATTTCCTAGAAGAAAAACTTGGTACAAACCCACTTACTGCTGATAGTGATAATGATTTACTAAGCGATAGTGAAGAAATCAGGCACGGTGTTCTAAGTTGGACAAGGTGGTGCGGAAAATCTTCAGAGCCAAAAGATCGAGCAGCCCCTTTCATGCATGTTTCTCAAAATAGTATTGACTGGTTCATGCAAGACATGGATGGTGACGGTTTACTTAATGGGCCCTCAGATTGGGATACAGATGGAGATGGGATGCCAGACGGTTTTGAACATTGTTACGCTAGTTCGTTAGATCATCCTTATGACTTAGAATCAGAAAATCTGCTTGATCCAGCTGATTCCGAGGATGCCTACTATGAATGGGATGGAGATAATCTTAATAATTTAGAGGAGTATGAAAATGCTCTGTTAAACGGTCCGGATAATTTTACCAGTCCATGGTTGCTGGATACTGATGGAGATGGAATGCCTGATGGATGGGAAAAAGAAAATGGTTTACATCCTGCTTGGAAGGGAGACCAGTATCTGGATCCAGATCTGGATGGGTGGGATCAAGACGGTGACGGTGATGTAACATACACTGATTTGATTTATACTACTACAGTTTCAGAAATCGGTGTTCAACTTGGAGAACAGGTGCAAAAGAATCAAGAACTCGCAAGAGGGATATATACACTTCCAGGTGGAGTTCCAGGGACTGCAAAGGTGTACTCACCTGTTGATGGGTATGTATATGAGATATTTGTTAATACTGGAGAAAAAATTGATGAGGATCCTACTGTAGTTGAGTCAAGACAGTTCGTATGGATGGTTATTGTTGAAGAACATGAGAGATTCACTAATATTGACGAGTATAATGCTAAATTCAACGATAAAGGTGAGGTTGAGTTCAGATCTACTAAGCCTAATGATTGGGATACAGATGGTGATCTTTTACCTGATGGAGTGGAAGTATTTGGATGGAATATCGAAATTGTGACAGCTGACGAAAAGGATGGTACTCTTACAATACTAACAACTAGTGATCCAGGGATTCCAGATACGGATGGAGATGGGTTGAGTGATTTCAGTGAATTTAATTTTAGAGGAGAAGGTTGTAATCTTGGTTCTAATGCTTCGGATGCAGATACTGATAGCGATGGTCTAGATGATTATTTTGAAGCAGTAAATGGTCACCCTGATATTTTTGGAAATGGAAATTATAAGACATCTCCGTGTATGTTTGATACTGACAATGATCAATTAAGAGATGGAGAAGAAGTGATTCTCGGTGAAGACGGATTTATTACTAATGCCAGCGACAGGGATACAGACAATGATGGATTAATGGATGGGTCAGAAACACTGAATATTCCTCGACCATTTCATGAAAATGATATTGGAACAGATCCTCTGAATAATGATACAGATGGAGATGGAATGCTGGATGGTTGGGAGATGCAAGTATATTCCGTTCAGGAAAACACTAATTCGCATAGTTTGTGGATTTCAAAAGATATTTGGAATGATCCATTGTGTATAATAGAAATCAATGATCCACCTAATAAATGTTCTAGAGATCCTGGCGCCTATTTATGGGCAAACTATGAAGCTAAAGAAGGGGATGTTAAAACTGGATTCCCAAGTTCACCAACTTATGAATTGTGGGAGATAAATATAACAAATTTCGATATCCCAGATAATGGGGAATGCAATTGTAAAGGTAGGTGGGCTCTGAATCCAATGTTTGGATCCTTGAGTGATGCATTGTTTGACGTAGATAATGATACACTAATGAATTCAGTTGAGGGACCAGATAGGTGGGATACTAATCCTGTAGTAAAAGACACTGATGGTGATGGATTACCAGACGGTTGGGAAGTTGAACATAGTTTGCAAGCAATGGAATTAGGTCTAGCTGATAATATGTCTTTGGGTTCTTTCGGAGCCAGAGGATTATTGGACCCAGCATTAGATGACAGTAACAACAACGGAATCAAAGATGGTGACGAGGATATCGATAGAGACGGTTTGAATAGAACTAGTTTATTGAATACGTATTGTCCAGGTTGGAACAATCAGCAAAATAGTAAGTGTCATATCAAGCCAGATCAACTCACAGGAAATTATCCTGGTAAGAAGTTTTATGACGATTTAGAAAATTATACTAACTATGAAGAGTATGTTAATGGTACTAATCCAATCTTAAATGACACAGATGGAGATGGTTGGGATGACGGGCCAGAAGTATTCTATCAAGATCATGATGATGACGGAATGGCGACAGGTTGGGAGTACCATTTTGACTATAACCCATTCAATGAGGCTGACAAAAATGGAGATGAAGATTTCGATGGTCACAGAAATTGGTGTGAATTCAAATGGAACACCAATCCAAGAGATGCTCTAAGTTTCCCTGGTCAGGGAGAATTATGTTAATTTTTACACATTTTAATCGAAGATTCAATAAGCAAAACTAACACGACGTTAATGTGCAGAGAAACAATTTATTTGCCTTTTTATTGTTTGTCGTATATATTCTATCTTTGCCCTATTTTCCTGTAGCTAAAGCCCAAGATAATTCTGTTACCAATTTTAATGAACTAATTATTCTAGAAAACCCAATGTTTTTGGAATCTGATGAATTTATTAGTGGTTATTCATATTACGACCTACCTTACTTCAATTACAGACTAGAGAGTGTTAATCAATTCGGCTATTCCAACGACCTAATTACAAATATTATGTCCGAGGTCATCAATTTCAATGAATCTGATGGATTGTGGTATTGGGAATTATCAGTTTCATTTCCAGAGGTTGGATGTAGTTGTAAATTGCATATTTATCAACTAGATTACAATTTCCAGATTTTAGCAACTACTGTAATCTCGGTATGGGTCGGTGAACAATCAAGCTCAAGTGAAACACTATTTAATCCAATAATCTACGAACAAAACCAAGAATCTAATAGTGAAGACAAATTCTTAAAATTTAATACAGAATTTGACTTTATTGCTGATGTATTTCAACATTCATCTAATTCATCTAGTGTTAGAGAATTAGTTGGAGAATTTACCTCAGCTTCAATATTCACATACGGTAATGATGAGTTAGTTTATTTTGAACCTAAAGTTGAAGTAAACTACCTATCTGATCCATCAACGAATAATTTTTATCAGATAATTTTAACAATGTCCTCTTCTAATTTAACAGAAGGACATTATTTGATTAAATTCGAGGAAAATATTTTAAATTTATGGAATTTAGTATATTATTTTGAAATTGATAGAACAACTCCTATTGTAATTATTGAAGCACAATCAGAAGTAAATGAGGGTGATGAATTAGTTTTAATTAATGCTAATTCTAGTTTTGATCCGGAATTGGATAAAGAGTTTGGAAAAGTCAGTGAATTAGAATTTTCATGGGTGTTTGAGGATTCAGATGGAAATGTACAAGTTCCAAATAACAATATGATCAGAACAGAATCAAGTTTAGAGTTTGTTCCCCAAAAAAGTGGGGAGTATAAATTCACAGTTATCGTAGAAGACGAGGCAGGTAATAAAAATCAGTCAACTCATTTCTTAAAGGTGAATAATATAATTCCTGAAGCTGTAATTACAGATATTAATGGGGATCCTATTGATGATTTATTAATTACTTTCAACTCTTCCGTTAAAGAATTATTTTTTAGCGGTGAACTTTCTACTGACTCAATTAATGAAATAAATGATTTGCAATTTGGATGGTATCTAGATGGTTTGTTACATTCAAGTAATAATTCTACAACTATATATTTAGAGAACTTAGGGCCAAACTTTGAACTAGAACTCATTGTAAAAGACTCTGATGGGGGTTATGACAATTTATTGTTAAAATTTAATGCATTGGAAGACATTAATAGCGAAAAAATAGTAACTGCACGAGGTGCTAATTTCTTCAATGGTCTTAACTTGGTTTTGACTACAATTTTTTTATGTACACTTGCTCTATTAGTTATTAAGAAAAAATCTACTAAGGTAGATCCACTTCCAAAATGGTCTCATCATAATAAGAAGGAATAACTATTATCGATATGCCAACAGGGAAGTATATGGCATTCCAGACATACGCCAACCAAATTGGTGAAACTCCTGAACCCATACATGTTTCTGAATACAGGCAAAGACAGGAAAAATTATATTCTCAACTAGATGATAATTCGGCCTTGATTTTATGTTCACCTAAAGAAAAAATTAGAAGTAACGATGTCCATTTTCCTTACAGAACAAATAGTGACCTACTTTATTTAACTGGATGGAAAGACCCTGATTGTGTATTATTAGCCATTAAAAAGGATAATGTTTGGACAACAACACTATTTGTTCAGGAGTCAAATATAGAATTAGAAATCTGGGAAGGAAGAAGACCTGGAGTTGAAGGAGCTAAAAAGAATTGGGCTATTGATGAAGCCTACCCCTCAGAATCAATCAGCAAAATATTAAGTGAGAGGTTAAAAAGTGTAAGTATTGTTTACCATTGCGTTGGCTTTAATATTAAAGTTGATAATTTGGTTGAGAATTCAATTAATTCAAGAAATAGAGCGCGCCAGCAAATAGGAGAAGGCCCTACACAAAGAATTGACCCATCGTTATTAATTTCAGAAATGCGATTGATAAAATCCGATGCAGAAATAAATTTGATGAGGTACTCGGCAAATATTTCTTCTATAGCACACATTGAAGCTATGAAGAATTGCTTTACAGGAATTGGTGAATGGCAAATACAAGCTATTATTGAAGGATACTTTAAATTTCTTGGCGCTAAAAATTGGGCTTATCCCAGTATTGTCGGATGTGGTGAGAATGCAACCATATTACATTACCATGAAAATAATAAGATATGTAATGATGGGGAGATTATTTTGATTGATGCGGGTTCTGAATATGAAGGATATGCGGCAGATATTACTAGGTCCTGGCCAATTAGTGGTAAATTCAGCGATTCTCAAATGAAAATATACAATTTAGTCCTCAGATCTCAACGTGCAGCTATTCAAAAATGTGTTGTTGGTAATCAGTATATAGAAGCGCATATTGCTGCGAGTAAGGTTCTAGCTGAGGGGTTAGTAGAACTCGGAATAATACATTGTAGTGCAGAGGAAGCATTAGAAAATGGAGAATTAAAGAAATATTTTATGCATGGAACTGGACATTGGCTAGGATTAGACGTACATGACGTCGGAATTTACAAGCCAAATGGCGAACCTCGAGTTTTTGAACCTGGAATGGTTATTACTATTGAGCCAGGACTATATTTTGGCGATTGGAGGTCAGATTTAACAGATTTAGATCCCAAATGGGCAGGAATTGGTATTAGGATAGAAGATGATATTTTAATCACTGAAAATGGTCCAGAAGTACTTTCCTCACTTTGTCCTAAAGATATTCATGAACTTGAAAGTTTAATAGGTCAATCGAACTAGTGAGTTAACTGACTTTTTTTGATGATTCATTTAATTTATATTGTTATGAAAAAATAACAGCAAAACCTGCTTTTATAGCCATTTTTCTAAATTCGGGGACATTTTTAAGCATTGAAATTCCTAAAGCAAGTGGTTTTTCAATATCTCCCTTTTCATTGATTAATTTGATTACTTGTGGTTTAGAAAATATTCTAAATATCTCTTCTAATTCCTGATCATTTCGCGAGGTAACAAAAAAATCTCTTAAGGACCTAATTCTTTGAAATTCTTTTTTGGCTTTAGCATATTTTTTAGTAATATTTACTAAGCTCTTTTTTGATAGTTTATTTTCAGAAATTGCGTCATTAAGATTATTGATTATCAAATCAACTTGTTCCATTCCTGGACCAATACCTCCTCCTGTGGTTGGCTTAGCTAGACCTGCAGCATCACCAATTAAAATGATTCTATTGTCTACAGGTCTTGGAACTACTCCAGCAGGTATTGGTCCACAAAATCTACCAATTTCCTTGCAATTTTCGAACTTTTTCGCCCATCTTGATTTAAACATTAGATGATTAAGTAATTCTTCACAATTTCTTCCATCTAAATCATCTGCTCTGCTCCACATTCCTATTCGGTGTGTGTCTCCATTTGGAATTGCCCATGCAAAAAATCCTGGAGCAATGTTTTCTCCAGTAAACATCTCTAATCTTCTGTTTTTAGTTTTGAATCCTGTAACTTCTATTTGATATCCAATCATGTACTCCTTGGGATAACCCATTCTATGGTGTCTCCTAACCCAACTATGTGCACCGTCTGCACCGACTAACAGTTTTGTATTGATTTCCACTTCATTTCCGTCTTTTAATATCTTAATTTTGATGAAATCATCGTTGATTTTGGTATCTAATGGTTTACTATTCAACCACAATTCTGCACCTGCACTCAAGGCCTGATCTACTATTGCTTGATCAAATTTTTTTCTGCAAACTGCATATGTTCTGACTTCATAATCTCTTCCAATTTCAATGGTTGTTCCGAATGGACTATGCATTATTGCACCGTCTATTTCAGATAAAACAGTATCATATAGACCGACTTTTTTCATAGAATTAGGATTCACAAGTCCTGCGCATTGAAATGGTTTCCCTATTTCCAAATGTTCTTCTAAAATTAGGATTTTATTTCCTAATTGACACATTTTTTTAGAAAAATAACCTCCTATCGGCCCTGCTCCAACAACTACGATATCAAAATCAACCATCTTACCAAGCATCCTTTCTAGTTTTATTTTTAATTATTAGTTCTGCATCCAGCATTTCACTGGTTTTTCCCTTCAGTCCAATTTTCTTAATTAGGGCACTCGAACCTCCATGCGTTCCGATACCAATTTTTTCTAGAGTAACGAAAATAGCAGGTAGAAGAATGAGGGCGCTAGCTGCAGCAATCCAAAGTAATAATATGATTACTTTTACAAAAGGAATTAATTCTGGAATGGGTATTTGGTATGCAGCAGCTAATCCTGCAGTAGTAACAGTTGCTGCTTCGAACAATGACATACCTGTTGATACACAAGAAGAACGAATTGCTTCTATTCCTCCACCCATTTCTTTAATTCTATTTGCAATGTGGATTGAAAAGTCAACTCCCACACCAACTAAAATTGATCCAATCATAACGGTCACGAGAGATAGTGAAACGTCCATTTGCCACATCACTAACCATTGAAGGAAAACAGTAGCCATTACAGGAATTGTAGACCAAATTGCATATCTGAGATCTCTAAATACTATTGCAAGTGTAAGTACGGTTAGTAATATAGCACCCCCTAAACTACCCCATTGTGATTCAACTATTAACTCATTAACAGCAATTGATACAGCCGCAACTCCGATGAGATTTGTCGCTTTTATATCTCCTGGGGCTTCATTTGCAAATTCGTTAATTGACGAAACAGTTTTTGCTGTTTCTTTCATTGGTATAAAGGGCATATCAACATAAATTAAACTTCTTTCATAATCACTAGAAGTAAATAGGTGCCTAGTCTCATCTGTTATGCTAGAATAGAAGACATTCAGTAGGAATATTTGAGCATCAGGTTGAGTATCTAAAGAAATTAGAACATCCCAAAAAGTCACTCTTCCATCAACTTCCTGTCTTAAAATTTCTTCTGCGACATCTCTTACCTGTTCAGGCATCCATTCTGCATCTTCAATTTGTTCCCAAATACTATTTCCTCCAACAGTAGGAGAAACTCCGACCGATTTCATCAAGAAGACTATTGAAACTGCTGTTGTGTTCTCAAGTCTATTAATGTCATTTGTCAAAGCTTCTATTGATTGGAGGTTTTGAACTGGCCTATCATTTCTTATTTCATCATCAGTTCTGTCTCCCTTTATTGCACCATCAACCATTACCATTCCAACTTGACCTGCATTAAACGATTCACTGTAATCATCCATAGTAATTACAGAAATTTCTTCTGCTGGAGCCATTCCTAGAAGATCAATATTTTCTTCAACATTACTACGACCCATAGTAAATGATGATAATAGTAATATTACAAAAATAAGAATCACAGTATAATTCCTTTTAATCGGTACATTTACCAAATGCTCAAATGCCTTTAAAGGTGGATGTTTCGGTTTTTTTAAATCTAAGATCATGGTTAGATTTGGAACCATCGCCATAGTTAGGATATAAACAATAATTATGCCTCCTGCTAGTGCATAACCAACAGTTTTAATAGGTGCCATTGGCGTGAAAGCAAGAGAAATAAATCCAATTACTGTAGTAATTGCAGAAAGTAAAACGGCTTTACCTGTTGATTGCAAAGCTTTTTTCATTTTCTCATCAGGTGTACCTTCTTCTTCAGCATACCTATTAGTAATATGAAGTCCATAAGATACCCCTAAAGCTAATAAAATCGGTCCTACAATTATTACTGTCATCGTAACTTCGTATCCTGTTCTGCCGATTATTCCTAAAGTCCAAAATACAGAGCATAAAGTCGGTAATCCTGCGATAATGACAACTTTAATACCCTGAATCGGCCTAATTGTTAGTGTTTGAAGAAAATCAGAATGGAATAAAAACAATGTCAATGCTACGTAAATGATTCCCAATGGGAATACTTTCCAAAATAATACGAATGAGTATTCTGTAACAGCGTTTGTTATCGGTACAGGGCCTGTTAAGGTCATCTTCAAATCTAATTGTTCCCAATTGTTTTCTTCAGATAAATTTGTTAAGTTCTCTGTTGCGCTATTGATTATGTCTTTTGCGTCCTTTTCCTCATCTACAGCAACAATGATAACCGCCCTGTCTAGGTTTCCGTCAGCGTCAGTATCTCTTGCTAGTTTGTCTAATGCTGGTGAAGCTACTTCTTTAGTGTCATTACAATCTTCACCATCGCTCTCATCACAATCTTCTTTTTCATATAGTTGTCCAACAATTTGATCTATGGTAGCCTGACTAGGTATCGAATATTCTCCAAGAATTTCTATATCGTCCACTAGTTCATTGAACTGCTCAGCAGCATCGTTTCCGATATCTCCTGGAAATAGAGCTCCTAATTCTGTTGATATGGCTTTAGTTACTCTTGGTGCGCTTGAGTTAACTTCTTTTATGACTGTGGAAAGTGATAATGCGTATATATAATCGTCAGAAGGGTCAGATAATTCTGGATTAAGAGTTTTCTCAACTTTGTCAAATTGGTGGAGTATCTCTTCATCAGTAATATTTCTTCCTTGTCCAAGTTCAACATAAATAATCATCACATTTGTTGACCAATCCAACTTCACCTCAGATATTTGATTTTTAACACTGTTAGGATTTTCATCATCTGGTAGATATACCTCTAAGTCTCCATTTACGTTTAGGGATGGTTCAGTTTTATATTGCCACGGCATAGGTGCATCTTCATTAATATCCATGAATCCGCTGTATAAAGTTAGATATACTGTGATTATTAAAAATAATGTTACAGTTGCTACAGGGAACCTAGTAAGCATACCAATCATCCCAATCCGATCGATATCTCTTTTGATATTCTTTGGTATATTAGCTACACCAGAAGCTGCAACTCCGATATCAAAGTTTTTAATTCCTGAAACTGCCCGACGTCTCACGATTCTTCCATATCTATTAATTTTTAACCATCCAGCATTAGCTTGATTCGAAATAATCTCGCTAACAGTATATTCACTGGATTCTGAGATATTTTTTTTTTCAGGCTGGTTGGCTTCGGTCACGTTCCCCATGGGTGCGTGAATAAATTAGCAATTAAACCAACGGTCAAGATTTGTTAATTTAATCGATTTTTAACGTTAGGCAATTGTGAAATATTCAATCCATTACGTCAATTCAATAAGGACGAGTGATTTGGTGGGAGAAGCAAAAATTACTGATAAAAGATGGTCTATAGATTTAGAAAAAAAAATACAAGAGGAACACTACAGTAACCCAAAGAAATATGATTCAATTTATGGATTTAATCCAAAAAGTGAAAAAGAATTTTTCGTTATAGACACTCCTCCTCCTTATCCAAGTGGTACATGGCACATTGGTGCGGTTGCCCAGTATTCAATGATTGATGTAATTGCAAGATCACAGAGGTTGATTGGCAAGGAAGTTTACTTTCCGTGGGGTGTAGACCGTAATGGCATTAACATTGAATTTACAGTTGAAAAAAAAACAGGAAAGAAGATGAAATCCTATGATCGCTCAGAATTCATTAATCTATGTAAAGAAACGATAGAAGAGTATACGGTTGCAATGCGTAAAACAGCGAGACGTGTAGGTCTTTCATGTGATTTCAAAAGAGAATATCTTACAGATGCTCCTGATTACAGAGCAGTGACTCAGTCGATTTTTGTAGATTTATTCAAGAAAGGTGCAATAATAGAAGACTTAAGACCAAACATTTACGATCCTGTGGAAGGAACTACTATAGCAGATGCAGAAGTAGAAAGATTGACAAGAAATACCAAGTTGGTGGACGTGATATGGGAAGCAGAATCTGGTGAAGAAGTTATTATATCTACTACTAGACCTGAACTGATTTGTGCCTGCGGAGTTGTAGTTGTTCACCCAGATGATGAAAGATATAGTGAATTAGTAGGTAAGAAAATTAAATTACCTTTAAATGTAAAAAACCGTAGTGAATATGTAGAAATCAGAACACATTCATCAGTAAAGAGTGAGTTCGGCACAGGCGTATTGATGGTTTGCTCATTTGGAGATCAAAATGATGTTTCAATTTTCCGAGAATTTGGCTTGAAGCCTTTTCAAGCAATAGATTTACGTGGAGAATTAACAGAAATCTCAGGTCCTCTGAAAGGTCTTTCTGTTCTTGAAGCTAGAGAATGTGCAATTAAAATATTAGAAGAAAACAATAGAATTTCAAAAATTGAGTTGAGAGAGCAAGAAGTTCCAGTATCGGAAAGGGGAAAAAACCCTGTGGAAATAATTCTGCTTAAGGAGTGGTACGTTAAACAAGTTCACATGCAAGACAAATTAACTGAACTTGTAGATGAAATAAATTTTATTCCTTCTAGAAATAAGCAATATCTAATAGATTGGATGGAAAATATCACCATTGATTGGCCGATAAGCAGGAGGAGATGGTACCATACTGAAATTCCAATATGGTATTCAGAAGATGAAATGAAAGTAATAGTTCCTCCTTCTGGTGTCTACGTTCAACCATGGAAAGACAAACCTCCCATGGGAAGCCAAGTATTAGATAGAGAAACCAAGACTTACGTGGGTGATTTTGAGGATTTAAAATCAGATCTAGGAGTTCTAGTGGGAGAACAAAAAGTTTTCGATACATGGATGGATTCCTCAAATTCCAACCTATTTGTTTCTGGGTATTTGTCTAATGAGCAAATGTTCGAAAAAGCTTTTCCTACAGGAATAAGACCCCAAGGAAAAGAAATTGTAAGAACTTGGTTATACTACACCCTTCTTAAAAGTGCATTATTATTTGAAATGCCTGGGTTTGAAAATGTTTGGATTGACGGGCTTGGAATGGACCCTTGGGGGAGAAAAATGTCTAAATCTCTGGGCAACGGCATTGATGCGGATAGTGTCCTAGAGTGTGGTGCAGGAGGTAGAACTGGTTCATGGAAGATTAGGGGTCCAGAAAAAACAGTGCAGTTAAAGGCAAATAAGATAGGAAGTGAGTGTTTTAGACTATGGAAGGCCTGTGATGCTCAGGTTGGAGATGACTTTCACATTAATCCAGAGGAAATTGAGAAAAAATATTTTGGTGTTTTAACTAAAATATTTAATGTAGCAAGATTTGCTAGTCAGTTTAACTTACCAAAAAATGGTTTAGAGACTAATCCTAAAAGTTTATCTAATGAAGACCAATGGATTTTAGCGGAATTCTCAGATGTTCTCAAAATAGTTAAATTGGCATGGAAAAGAATGGATATTTACACTGCTGCACAAGCAATTAAGAATTTTTCAACAGGAATTTTCCCAAGTCATTGGCTTGAAATGGTAAAGTCAAAATTATATGATGGTGATGAGAACACTGCTTGGACTTTACATAGGATAGTCAAGGATTTATTGACAATTTTTAGTCCAATCTGTCCATTTTTCACGCATTACTTATCTACTACGTTGTATGGAAAGTCCTCGGTAGAGATTCGGGATTATCCTAGACTTCCTATTCCAGAATTAGGTGAAACGCCATTAGGTGAAAATCTTAGGAAAATAACAAATAGCTTGGTTTCTTTCAATGGAGATGTATGGAAAGTGAAAAAAGAAACAGGTTTATCGTTAAATTCTCCTGTCTCTGGTATAGTGATTCCTGAAGATTTGGATGTAGTGAAGGTCGCTTTGGAGAAAATGCATAAATTAGAATAATTCTTGAAATTACTAATCTTTTAATACTGAATCGAGAAGTCTCTCATCTGTGAAATTAGGTAATGTAACCTTAAGTTTATCATTATTTTGCATTGCTCGTTTAATTGCAAATATAGCCCCTTCATTTCTTGCCCAAGCTCTTCGAGAAATTCCATTATTCACATCCCAATCTAACATTGAAAGTAATTTATTTTCGCTTTCTAAACTCCCATCAATTAGTAACCCGAATCCTCCATTAATTACTTCCCCCCATCCTACTCCTCCTCCGTTGTGTAGACTCACCCATGTTGCCCCTCTGAATGAATCACCTACAAAGTTTTGAACAGCCATATCTGCAGTAAACATAGATCCATCTCTTATGTTAGCAGTTTCTCTAAATGGTGAATCAGTGCCCGAGACATCATGATGATCTCTCCCTAAAATTATAGGTCCGCTAATTTCACCAGATGCTATTGCATCGTTAAATGCCTTAGCTATATTTTTGCGACCTTCTGTGTCTGCATATAATATTCTTGAAAGGCTTCCAACAACCATTTTATTTTCATCAGCATTTTCAATCCATCTTATATTATCTAACATCTGCTGCTTAATTTCTTCAGGTGAATCTCTAGCCATTTCTCTTAGGACATTTAATGCAATCTCATCTGTTTTAACAAGGTCTTCCTGTTTACCAGAAGCGCAAACCCATCTAAATGGTCCAAATCCATAATCAAAACACATGGGTCCCATAATGTCTTCAACATAACTAGGATGTTTGAAACCATCTCCGTCTAAGGACTTAACATCCGCACCAGCTCTGGAAGCTTCAAGTAGGAATGCATTACCGTAGTCCCAAAAGTAGGTACCTTTCTCTACTAGTAAATTAACGGCTGTAGCATGTCTGATTAAAGATTTTTTGACTTCTTCTCGGAATCTTTGGGGGTTTTCTGAAATCATTTTCTTACCTTCGTCAAAAGTTAAGGATACGGGGTAATACCCTCCTTGCCAGGGATTGTGTAAACTAGTTTGATCTGAGAGTAAATCTACACTAACTTCTCGCTCTACAATACGTTCTAGTAAATCAACGATGTTTCCAATATGGCCTATAGAAATACCCTTTCCGTTTTTCTTGGCTTCAAGCATTTTATCAATTGCATCATCTGTAGAATTAGCTATTTCTGACAGCCATCCTTGTTCAAATCTTTTTTTCGCTGCGTGAGGGTTTATTTCGCTAACAATACAAGAAGCTCCAGATATCACTGCTGCTTTAGCCTGAGCTCCGCTCATTCCACCTAATCCAGATGTCACAAATGTAATTCCCGCAAGAGAATCTTTACTTCCGCAATGCATTCTAGCTGCATTTAAGATTGTAATTGTAGTTCCATGAACAATACCTTGAGGGCCTATGTACATGTATGAACCAGCGGTCATTTGTCCATACTGACTAACACCCATGGCATTCATTTTTTCATATTGTTCTTGAGATGAATAATTTGGAATTACCATGCCATTGGTGATCACAACTCTGGGAGAATTTTTTGAAGATGGAAATATGCCTAGTGGATGGCCAGAGTAGATAACTAGTGTTTGATCGTTTTCAATTTCACACAGATATTTCATAACTATTCTATACTGTGCCCAATTTTGAAATACTGAACCATTTCCTCCATATGTAATTAACTCGTGTGGGAATTGCGCAATTTCGTGATCTAAATTATTTTGAATCATTAAAATTATCGCTGCAGCTTCATTAGATTTAGTAGGGTAAGAATCTATAGGATAAGCTTTCATCTTATACTTCGTTGGCCTAAATCGCATCATCCAGATTCTACCATATTTTTCTAATTCTGCGGCAAATTCAGGTGCTAATGTTCCATGAAATTTTTCCGGAAAATATCTAAGTGCATTTTTTAGTGCAAGTTTTTTTTCCTTAATTGTCAGCACTTGTTTTCTTATGGGGGCATGATCAACCAAATTAGAAATCCCAGGGTGTTCTGGTAATGTTTCAGGAATTCCTTCAGAGATGTATGCCCGCATTGCACTTACGTCGGATGACATAGCATAGGCACCTAACTCCTCTTTATGGAATGTTGTAAAAAAATAATGAACATTTGGGTATCATTGAACACATCGGGTGTTAAACCATTATTAAGTTGGTAACTAAATAATTAATATTCCCAGAAAATAAATGATATGGTTATATGCCTAATTCTAAAGCGGATGATATGACGGTTGTTTTAGATGGGTCAAGTCTAACGATTGAAGATGTAGTCAAAGTAGCTAGGGCTGATGCAATGGTTGAGATCACAGCAGAATCGAGGGATAGAATTTCTAGGTGCAGAGAAATGATACAAGTAAAGATTGATTCTCATGAAATTATGTATGGAGTTACCACAGGAATAGGTGAATTTAGTGAAGTTGTATTAGATTCTGAACAATTAGAAGATTTTCAAAAATTTTTGATTTATTCTCATGCGGCTGGAATTGGCAAACCTCTGGAGGAGGAAGTTGTCAGGGCAGCAATGTGTGGAAGAATAAATGTCCATTGTAATGGAAATAGTGGAGGGCGTGCTGAGATAACTGATAAACTAGTGGAGTGTTTAAACCTAGGAATTACTCCTGTATGTGCAGAAATAGGTTCAGTAGGTGCATGCGGAGATTTAAGTCCTATGAGTCAAATGGCAATGACTCTTATGGGAGAAGGTGAAGCTTATTGTGATGGAAAGTTGATGTTATCAAAAGATGCACTTAGATTACGTGGTATAGAACCATTAGTACTACAAGCCAGAGATGGTTTGGCATTGATTAATGGTAGTAATATGCTTACAGGAATGGCTGCATTAACTCTTCATGATGCTGAACTATGGATAAAAACTCACGACATTGCAGCAGCAATGACATTAGAAGCATTAAATGCTAACATGATTCCCTATGATTCAAAATTACATGAATTAAGAGGGTTCAAGGGATCAATGGAAACGGCTGAGAATCTTAGGGAGCTAATTGCGGGTTCTAAGATAATGGAACAAAAAGGGAAAAAGGTACAAGATGCTTATTCATTGAGGTCAACTCCTCAAGTTGCTGGAAGTCTTAGAGATGCTGTTAAATTCGCAAAATCCCAGGTAGAAATAGAACTTAATGGAGTTGGAGATAATCCTATCTTCATACCAGAGGAGGCTCGAGTAATTACAGGTGCTAATTTCCAGGGTACTCCAGTAGCTCTACCTATGGAAATGGTAGGTATTGGCTTGTCTATGGTTGCAGTTCTCTCTGAAAGGAGATTAAATAGGCTCACTAATCCAGCATTATCTTCTGGACTACCACCTTTTTTAACCGAAAAACCAGGATTACATTCTGGATTGATGGTTGCGCAATATACAGCATGTGCTTTAGTTGCTGAAACAAGAATACTTTCACATCCTGCTGCTAATCAAAGCATTCCTGCAGCTGCAGATCAAGAAGATTTTGTTTCTATGGGGATGACTACAACCCAAAAGACCAAGAAAATATTAGATAATTGTTTTGGAGTTTTAGCCATTGAAATTATAGCAGCAGCTCAGGCATTAGATATTCGTAATGTCTCACCTTCACCCGTGATTACTAAAATTATGGAATCTATCAGGGAAGTTGTACCATATTTAGATGATGATAGACCTTTATTTTACGATAACGATGCAATGAAAGAATTACTTTTATCTGGAAAGCTAGTTAAAATAGTGGAAGATTTAGTACCTAATTTTAATTAAACTACTCTAAAGGAGTGTATCTAAAATTCTACTAATTTCATCTAATCCTGTTAATTGTCTGATTCTATATTTGTAAGCATATGCTTTTGCTGCTTCTCCACTATCTTTTAGTAAATCTATTCTCAAATCTAATTCTACTGCAATTCTGATTAATTCATCAACCTCAGAGTACAACTTGAAAGCTTCTTCTAGATTTTGGTAAGCTAGAGCAGGTTCAAGAATGCTGACATCAAGACCCATGTTTTTCCATTGAATAATTCTCTCACGTAATGTTTTGTGAGTAAATCCTTCTTCAGTGATCTTAGATAAATGTTTCAAACTATCATTTTTAGGTAGTACATTTATTTCTTCTGGGGTAGATTTTTCTTCAGATTTAGACATCAGTTCTATTTCAATATCTGCATCCTCACTGAAATCAAAAAATATGGATTCTGCTTCCCTGGTTATTTGAGCTATTTGCATTTTATCGAATGTTCCATCTTCTATTGCAATAATTACCGACCACTCGGTATTGTTTATTGAGTCGACAACGTTCCTTACGAACGAATGAACAGCATCAAAACCCTGTCTGTCAGATAAGTATTCAAGGCCATCAATCCATATCAATCCATTTTGATTAGAAATTGTTGAATTAATTAAGTGGTTTGTATGTTCTAAACTTGGAGTTATAGAATGCGGACTTTCTTGCATAGACAACCATCTAAATTCAACTCCAGCCAAATCTACGTGGCGTATTAATCTTCTAGGAGACAACCTAGTTATTACCATTAGATTTTGATGACTTTCAGTATGACTACAAAATTGGATAAAATCGTTTTTTATAGAAGTTGAAATTAATGTACCAACTCTTCCACTTTTTGGAAATTCTAATGTCATGAATGGTATGCCCTCCTCATCAATACTTTTGACAGATTCGCTACAATTCATAATTATTATACTATTTGTAGCTTTTTTGAATAATGTCAATATTAAGTAGGATTATAACTGAAATACACATCGTCCTGTGAGATTGACATGGCTGATAAGGCAGATTCTAAAGACGAGGAAGAACAAATGGCTGCTTGTGGAGCTTGTGGTTCATTACTGCCTATGGATTCGAAAAGTTGTCCTGATTGTGGTGTTTCTTTTTCAGGTTTGAATACAGATCCTATGGGAGAGTGTACAGCATGTGGAGCAATGAATTTACTTTCATCAAAACAATGTTGGAGATGTAATATCATGTTTATCGGCTTGGATGATGTAGATGGGGATGGTGCTGTGGATTTAGTCGCAGAGGATACATCTTTCTCAGAAGAAAAGAAAGCTGCTGCAGAGTTATCTGAACAAATCGCTCGAGATGAAGCAGAAGAAGCCGAAGCCGAAGCGCAAGAAGCCGCTGAAATTGAAGCCGAAGAAGATGAGAATATTAAAGAAGAATCCGAATCCACAGAAGAGGAGATTGAAAAAACCTCGAAAAATTTAGAGGACAATTTAGAAGATGATGAAACCTCGGAAGAGTCAGAATTAGTACCTGGTGAGGAAAATTCAGAAGAAATAGAGGAAGAGGTAGATGAGGAGGACGGAGTAGACTTGGAAGAAGCTATTTCAGATTCTGAAGAAGATGGAGATGTGGATGAGGAAACTGATGATGAGGTTATAAAAACTGAAGAATCGGAAGAAACTGAGAATTTCTTCAGTCGTTTGAAAAAGCAAATATTCCCTGAGAAGGATCTTTTCCCTACAGAATTGCAAATGAATCTTTCGAGCAAAAAGTGGATTGACATTGGTTTTCCGATATTGATGGTAATTTTTGGCATTATTTTAATCGGGACAACAGTCAATCAATTTGTTGGAGTACCAATTGATATGGATGGTGACCCAAACACACCAGCTGAATCGAGGAGCGTATTAATCTTACAACACTTTAATTTATTGGGTGACGAAAAATCAGATACTTCTATTGATACAGGAATGAATTTCCATTTTAATACATTTATATTTTTAATTAGCTTAATAATCACTATCGTTAGTGTTTGTGGTTATGTATTAGCGAAAGGGTGGAGGAAAGAAATAATTGAAATCAAAAAATCTGAATCAGGAAATGATAAAGAATCACAGGCAGAATCTGATGTTGGTGACGAAGAGGAAGATTCAGAAGAAGACACAGATAAAGAATCAGTTGATGACTCTGATAATGAATCAGATGAAGATTTAGAAGAAGATGAAGAAGATGAAGAAGATGAAATTGATGTGGGATCTAGGGTTGGAGTGTCTATAGAACATGAAGATGGTGAGGTTGAAGAATTCTATGGAGAAATTATAGAATTTGACGATGATAATGACGAAGTAGTAGTAAAGGATGAAGAAACTGGTGAGGAAGTGATTGTACCTCAAGATAGTTTATTCTTGGACTGAGTCAAATGAAGGAAGATCCACTCGAAAAATTTCTTAACATGGAAGCATGTAAAATTTGCAGCTCCATAAATCCTAAGAATTTGTCAAGATGTCCTGAGTGCGGTAAATTTCATGATGAACAAATATTTTCTGACAGGGATGAGGAGCCAATACGAAAAAGTGTTGTGATTGAAGAAAAACCAGTTGACCCTGGAATGTATAGCTTAAATCCAAATTCTGACATTCCCGATGATTTCAAAGACGAAGACGAAATTGAGGACAACACAGTATCTTGGAGTGGAGATACTGCCGATTTTAGATTTGATGACAATGATGATGAAATTAAACCAAATATTGAAAATACAATAGAAGATGATTAAATCGATATTTAATTTTAAAAACAATTATTTAAACAATTAGTGGGTTAACAGTGGGCTCGGCCAGAATTGAACTGGCGATCTTCGCCATGTCAAGGCGACGTCATAACCCCTAGACCACGAGCCCGATATTTACATCCACATAGAGAATATATTTATCAAAATCGGTAAATGGCTATCCTATGATTTTTGATATTCTTCCAGTACAATCATTTTTCGAACAAAGTCCTGCAACTCTTTTTCTACCATTAGTCATAGTATGAGTTTGATGATTTTCAATCTTCACATACGATTTACATTTTAAACAGAATCCGTGGTACTCACTCATCTTCTCGCCAGTCATATACAAACAAAACACGACTATGAATATTTATATTCGAATTTATACACTATTAGGGGGGGTGTTTTAGTCAATATTTGTAAAAAACTGGAGGTTAATACTTCTGTAAATGTAAAAAACGCTGTACTGAAAGCTATTTATTATCTTATGCGGTGTGTATATTTCTTTGATTATTGTTTCAATTGGCGTATAATCTATATTATGCGCCCATAAGCGCGCTTTTTATTTCTACCGATTTAAATTATTGTTATTTTTCAACATCATAAAAGAACATCCCAACTAATGGAGGGCCTACAAGACATGATTCTATTCCTCCGTCCTTAGGATCTAATTTGTCCTTAATGAAGTTAGAAACAGATCTCCAGGCGTCTTCACTTTCAAAAATTGTTTGAACTAAAAACGTTGGTGAGCCATCTACGGATTTGCAAACCCATGCATCTTTGCATTTCGAATTTCTTTTTTTCAGCTTATTTCTTGTTTCAAGTAATTTTTCTAATCTCTTTTCCTTTCCTTTTTTTGCTGAACATACAATAGTTTCCATCCACATTTGATTACACCTTATTTTTCATTTTAATACATTTATAACTTATTTATCTATTAATTCGATTTAAATATGTTTTACAGTCTCACCCTCTATAATTGTTGCACAAAATGGAGAGGTTCCTAGTTGAAGACACCACCCTTCCCATTTGTCTCCATTAACTACATTCATATTGGCTAGATACCCCTCTTTTATCATTCCATGTTTTATCTCAGTATTGTGAATTACGGTATTAGCAGCATTTCTCGTTGTAGCGCAAAGTACTGATAGTGGGTCAATACCAATTCTTTGAACACATATAGACGCAACACTCGGAAGGCTCAATACTCGGCAATTTGGGTTAAAGTCTGATGCAATTGTCCATGGCATCTCGTTTTCAATACAGTATTCTATTGGAGGCCACCTGTCTAGTCCCATTGTGAATGGAGCAGTAGGTAAAAACCCTTGATTGACATTGGATTTGCGCAACAATTCTCTTCCTTCTAAACTAGTGAATAAAGCGTGATCTGCTGTTTCAACTGATTTTTCAGCAGCTAATTCTGCTCCACTTCCATCTGTGAATTCGTCTATGTGTAATCTGGTTGATAATCCGAACACTTTAGCAGCATCTATAATACTTTCAGTATCTTCTATACTAAACCACCCAGGTTCGCAAAAAACATCACAACTCCTAGCAAAACCTTGTTCAATAATTTCAGGTAATTGTTCATTGATTATTTCGTCAATGTAGTCATTTTTATCCTTTTTTTCAGGGAAGTCATGGGCTCCCATCCATGTAATGTCGATTGATGGTAAACCTTTTTCAATCGAAAGATCATTCATTACAGAAGTAAGTAATAATTCTGATTCAACACTTAACCCATAACCTGATTTTGCTTCCATAGCAGTCGTACCATTTCGAAGAGCTTCTTTCATTCTAGATTTACCTTGACTGAATAGAAATTCTGCAGTTGAGTTTCTTGTTTGATCGACAGTATACTTTATTCCACCTCCTGAATTTGAAATTTCTTTATATGACATACCTTTCATTCTCATACTTAATTCGTTTGAGCGGTCACCGCTCCAAATTAAGTGAGTATGTGAGTCAACTAATCCCGGAATTACAGAATTTCCTCCAGTGTGTGTAATTTTTATATTATCATTCCTAATTACTTTAACGATGTAATTATTGTCAAAGTCAAATTTTTTAAAATTAGGTAAGAATTCTTCGATTAAATCTTCTTCTGGGGCTATTTTAGTAATTATGTTATCTTCAATTAGAATACCGTTACCTTTGGATATTAAATTCTCTCGGTTTTTCATATTTTCTCCTACTATTGCACCATTGGTTCCGTCGTCCAAATGAACTAGTTCTTCAATGCCAATAATTAGGTGGCGCATGTACTTCGACTAACATCATATATGAAAAAGGTACACTACTTCGGACTGAATGATGCAATCAAATAATTCAACTATTAACCGCAATGGATATATTCTTGGAATTGAATCAACTGCGCATACATTTTCTATAGGTTTAGCCGATTCCACTGGTTATCCATTGGATTCTGTATCCGTGGCTGTGCGCCCATTAAAAGGAGGAATTCACCCGCGTGAGGCCGCAGATCACCACGCAGAAAAAGCAGCAGGAGTTCTACAAGAATTGCTAGAGACAAATAATTTAGGACCAACTAATTTTGAAGCAGTTTCTTACTCTCAAGGGCCGGGCTTGGGTCCCTGTTTGAGGATTGGGGCATCTGTTGCAAGGACAATTTCACAGAAATGGGGTATCTCGCTCATAGGTGTGAATCATTGTGTTGCACATATTGAAGTCGGTAGAAAAACCTGCGGTTGCGATGATCCAGTATTACTTTATGTGTCAGGAGGAAATACTCAAATTATTGCTAAAATGGATGGGAAATACAGAGTTTTAGGAGAGACACTGGATATTGGGATCGGTAATATGTTGGATAAATTTGCTAGAGAGCAAGGTATACCATTCCCAGGTGGTCCAAAGATTGAATCTCTTGCTAAAGAGTGGGTCGAAAATAATCCAGATGCAAAATTGGGAGATTTTGCTTTGCCATATGCAGTCCAAGGAATGGATTTAGCATTTTCCGGGGTATTAAATGCAGCATGTAATCTAATAAAGAAAGGAGCTCCTCTTGGAGCAGTTTGTTGGAGTATTCAAGAGCATACTTTTTCAGCTTGTGTTGAAGTAGCCGAAAGAGCTCTGGCACATACTTCAAAAAAAGAGCTGTTACTTGGAGGGGGTGTAGCTTGTAATTCCAGATTAAGAGATATGTGTGATATCATGGCATCCGAAAGAAGTGCGAAAAGTTTTGTACCTGAGAGAAAATTTTGTGTGGATAATGGTTCAATGATTGCTGTTCTGGGTAAACTTCACTTGGATTGTAATGATACTACCGAGTTAAGTAAAAGTTCAGTGTTGCAGTATCTTCGTACAGACCAAACCCCTATTCTGTGGTCATAATCTAATGGCAACTATTAATTGTAAGACTCAAGAGGGTTGTTTAGGAGGAATTATTTGGCACGCCGTAATAAGAAAGAACCTTTTAACCCTTTTGCTCCGGGTGCTTCAAATAAATCTCAAAAAAAAGTTCAAAAACCTCGTACTGAAACAGTGAGTAAAAAATCAGCAAATATCTCTAGACAAGAACAAATTGAGGCTATGCGCAGGAAAATTAGGGAAAAGCAGGAAGAAAGAGAAAAAGATAAGATTTCAGCCGCTCAAAAAGAGCTAGTAATCAAACCTAAAATTGAGCCTGAATCAGATAAAATTAATGAAGTTTCGGAAACTAATAGTAAAGTCTCTAAAGAGCAAGAAACTAAACCTACTACAATTAAAAATAATGAAATTAAAAAAGACAACAAAATCAGTCTAACCGAAAATAAGAGTGAAAATAAATATAAAAATTCTCAACAGAATAATAAAGTGAAATCTAACGTAGAGAGCACCCCAAAAAACAGTGTGAAAACCCAATCTTTATCAAAATTAGAGGATTTAAAAAGAAGGAGTGACGCATTAGCGGCTAAAACGGGTATTAAATTACCAGAAACCGAAAACAAAGGCACATTATTTAATACTAAGGGTGAAATCAATATAGATAAAAAGGTTAAAAAGGCACCAAAATCTGTAAGGAAAACGAAGAAGGGAGGCGGGAAACAGCCAAAGCAACAAAAGTTGAATCGCAGAAAACAATTAGAATTCAGATTTGATGCTCGTGCTATATTAGATAATTCAGAAGTCGCCGAAGAGCACCGATCGAATATATTTGGACAAATTTGGGCCAAGGGAGAAAGGATTGGTGTTCAATCAGCTAATGAGTATATTTCACAGAAAGAACAGGAAGGAATACTACCTAGTGAAATATCCGAGGAATTGCGTGCTCTTATAAAAAATTACACAATAAAAAGGTGAAAAAATGAAAGTAGAAAATGAAATGATGGTAACAGTGCATTATAAGGGAACTTTAACAGAAAATGGAGATGAATTTGATTCAAGCCATGGAAGAGAGCCGTTGACTTTTACAGTTGGCAAGGGTCAAATGATTCCAGGATTTGAAGAAGAATTAATGGGTGCGGTGAAAGGAGATAAAAGAACTTTCAATCTGGAACCTGAGAGAGCTTACGGTCAACCAGATCCAACAGCTATTCAGAAAGTTCCTAGATCACAATTCCCTCCAGAAATTGAGGTCGGGATGGTTTTGGCTGCTGAGATGGAAAATGGGGTTCAGTTACCATTTAAAGTATCTGAAATCGGAGATGATGAAGTGACAGTCGATTTTAATCATATGTTGGCAGGTAAAAATTTAACATTTGAAGTTGAAGTTATCGAACTTAAAGAGTCAACATCTGGTTGTAGCGGTGATGGATGCTGCTGATATTAATTCTAAACTAATTTAGATAAATAAAGAACTTGTACTTGGTCCATAAAGCACTGTCATGACGGGATTAAATGACTCAGGTAATTCTGAAGTCCGCAAGACACTCGGAGGAATAGAAGTACCTATCATAGCTACTAAAAAATGGTCTGAAGATATGGGGTCTACAGCGGATGAGAATTTGACAGCTGGTGAAACTCCGTATACTAGGGGAATACATGAAAAAATGTACAGAACTAGGACTTGGACAATGAGGCAATATGCAGGTTTTTCCTCGGCCGAAGAAACAAATAAACGTTTTAGAATGCTTATGGAGCTAGGACAAAATGGTCTGTCAGTTGCTTTTGATTTACCAACACAATTGGGTTTAGACTCAGATGATCCAATGTCCGAGGGTGAGGTTGGAAAAGTTGGAGTAGCGATAGATTCTGTTGAAGATATGAAAAAACTATTTGACGAAATACCTTTAGATTTGGTTTCAACCTCAATGACAATTAACTCACCTGCTATTGTTTTGTTGGCTATGTATATAGTTTGTGCAGAAGAGAAAAATATCGAAACTAGGGGATTAAGAGGTACTATTCAAAATGATATTTTAAAAGAATATATTGCTAGGGGTACTCATATTTTTCCACCATCACCTAGTATTCGCTTGATAACGGACATTTTTGAATATTGTACAATGAATTTACCTAATTGGAATACTATTAGTGTTAGTGGATACCATATAAGAGAAGCAGGTTCTACAGCAGTTCAAGAGGTCGCTTATACATTATCCAATGCTTTAGCATATATAGATGCAGCAATTAGTAAAGGTTTGGACATTGATGAATTTGCACCACAGATTTCATTTTTTTTCAATTGTCATAATGATTTCTTTGAAGAGGTTTCTAAGTTTAGAGCCTCCAGAAAATTGTGGTATGATTTAGTTAATGAGAGATATAGTCCAAAGAATAAAAAAAGTTGCCTACTAAGATTTCATACACAAGTCGCAGGGGTTTCATTAACAGCACAACAACCTCAAAATAATATTTCAAGAGTGACTATTCAGGCGCTTGCTTCTGTTTGTGGAGGCACACAGTCATTACATACAAATTCATTCGACGAAGCTATTGGATTGCCAACTGAGAAGAGTGCAACAATCGCACTCAGAACTCAGCAAATCATTGCAGAGG
Organism: Methanobacteriota archaeon; assembly: GCA_002720095.2. GTDB lineage: Archaea > Thermoplasmatota > Poseidoniia > Poseidoniales > Poseidoniaceae > MGIIa-I. The sequence continues at coordinate 124,491 of PBGP02000022.1, read as the reverse complement.
AATCAGGAGTTGCTAACGTTGCTGACCCGCTAGGAGGCTCATATCTGGTTGAAGGTCTGACATCTAAGATATATGATTTAGCAAGGGAAGAAATTTTGAAGATTGATAAACTTGGAGGTAGTATGAAAGCGATTGAGGCAGGATACCAACAGAGAGAGATTCATCAAGCAGCTTTTCGATTTCAGAAAGAAGTTGAATCTGGAATAAGAAAAATTATCGGTGTTAATTATGGGAAAAATGAAGAAGAAAATGACGAATATTCTATTCAATCTATTAACTCAAAAATTAGAGAACATCAAATTAAAAAAATTAAGGATTTAAAATCCAATAGAAATGAAAAAATATGTCAATCAATTTTAAGGGAAATTAATAAAATTTCTTCTACCGATGAAAATATTTTTCCAATTGTTTTAGAGGCTGTTAGAGCTAGATGTACGTTGGGTGAAATAATTAATTCTATGAAAGAAGAATTTGGCACATATCGGCCACCAAGTGGTTTTTAAGGTGAGAATATGAATGAAAAGAACGTAGAAATAGACCATATTGGGATTGCGACAAAAGATATTGATCAATCAAGTTTTTTTTGGGAGAAAATTGGATTTATTAAGGATTATGAAGACGAAATTGTCGAAGAACAAGGTGTTAAGGTTAGATATTTTTCATCTACAAATAAAAAGAGTAGCGCAAAAATAGAGCTTTTAGAGCCCACTGGTGAAGAAACTCCCATAGGAAAATTTTTGTCTAAATATGGTCCTGGAATACAACAATTATGTTTGAAAGTGAATAATTTAGAAGAACTTTTAGCTGATTTAATTGAATCAGGAGTAGAGTTAATCGATGAAGTACCTAAAATTGGTTCACATGGTTCCAAAATAGCTTTTGTCCATCCTAGAAGTACTGGTGGAGTATTGGTTGAATTAACAGAATATTGAGATTGTGATTTAGAAAATCATTTGAAATAGATTTTTTAGTTTGAAAATTATAAGCGTTATTATAAATGTTAATTATTAGGGCCAATAAAGGTGGATGATGTATGTTTAACGCCATTGTTGAAGAAGAAGAAGAAAAATCTGAAGTTGTAATAGATGATGACAAAAGTAAGGAATTAAAAGATAAGTTAGCACAAAGTATTGAAGATTTTTCTTCTGAGTTAAAGGAAAAACTAAGTCAGAGCCTTGAAGAAATTTCTTCAGCACCAGAGAAAGTGAAAATTAAAAAACCAATATGGAGTTTAAATTTATTCGGAAAAGCGATTTCCGTAAGTCTGTTATTTTCAGCATTGCTATCAATTATTGTATATTTCAATGCGATCTTAGGAATCTTCCCAGGGGGTTTATTAGGTGAGAGTAATTTCGGTGATAAATTCTATTATTATGTATTTTTTGAAAAATTAATAGGAACCTATCCTGAGAGTTCCTCTGCAGTTAGACCAACTTGGGAATTTGCTGGAAGTATCAGTCTACAAGATGTGATTTTACTTGCTTTATCAGGATTATTTTTGTTTTTAACATTTATAAAATTACAGATAAGAGGGTTCAAGTTGTTTTCTCAAGGTGTCGCAGTAGAGAATGCCAGTGAGGGTACAGATGAGATATTTAAATCCTCAAAGATACTTGTATTTTTGACATTGCTTATGTATATCTTAACAGTGATAGGGGCTGTAGTAATAGATAATAGGTTTGAAGATTCTGAAACAGTAACATTAGTAGGCGATGAAAGTCATTTAGTAAAACTTGATAGTGTTCATACAATTTCATGGCAGACTAAAGTTATCGAATCTGGGGAAAACTCATCTTATTCTGTCTTATTCTTAGACTCTTTCAATTGCGAGAAATTTGAAGACAAACTTTCTTTTACTGAGTCAGAAATGCTATCTAAGACAGATTTGAATAAGAGCTCATTTTTCGATCCAAAAAGAGTTTCTAGAGATAACTATTGTATTGCAATTACATCCACTAACTCAACCACTGAATTTCCAATGGTAGTTAAGTACTTAATTGAAGCAAGTTAAATTATTAAAAATTAACTTGTTATTATATTCCAGTCATGGATTCAAACATTAAAAAGGGTATATTATTTTCATTTATTTTGGGAATGATTTCTTACTTGATAAACAGCTATTTGAGAAGTAATAATTTTTTTAGTCCAGGTGCTGGAACAATTGCCTTTTTACTGGGGGTAATATCTGGGCCATTCTTTATCGGTTTAAAATCAGGAGGTAAATACACTATTGAACGCGTATTACCAGTTTCAATTATATTAATTGGATTTGGTCTTAATTTAGAGGTATTATTTAATCCAAATGTAGGATTACTTGGAATTTTATTGATTTTTGCATCTACAACAATTAGTTTTGTACTATCTATTTTTATCGGAAGATTATTTAAAATGGATTCCAAATCTTCGCTAGCATTAGGGGCAGGTTGTGCGATTTGTGGAAATAGTGCTGTTATGGCCGTATCACCATCACTGAAATTGAAGGAAGATCAAGTTGCAGTAATTATAGCTACAATAAATATTCTCGGATTTTTAAGTTTTATTTTAATTCCAATTTTATCTGATGTAATTGGAATGACACAGCAGGAAGCAGGTATCTGGATAGGTACTGTGGTACATGCGGTTCCTCAAACTATTGCAGCTGGAGAATCGATAGGTTCAGAGGCATTAATCATTGCAACATTATTGAAATTATCTCGGGTTACGCTGCTAGTATTAGTGGTGCCTCTCTGTGCAATAATCGGCAATGCTGGTATTGAAAAGAAATCTAGTGGGCGGCCAAATTATAACATCCCCATTTTCATATATGGGTTTGTTATTTCTTCTGTTGCATGTACTTTTTTATTTCCATCAGAAATTTCCGAATTATTATTTTCATTTGGAAAAATACTCCTAATTCCAGTTATGGTTTCAGTAGGGTTCTTCACGAATTGGAGTAGTTTCAAAAATTCAGCACCATCAGCAATTTACGTAGGAACAATTACAACTTTAACCGTAATCGTTACGACATTTATTATTATCAGTGTATTTTAATCATAATTTATATGAAAGCATGATATTAGTCAACCTTTTGGACTGCACGTGTCAGGTTTACTTTTAAGCGTAAAAAATGTTACCAAGTCATTTGGTAAGATTAATGCATTAGAAAACTTAAGTATCGATATTCAGAAAGGAGCGGTAATTGGTCTTGTTGGAAGTAACGGCGCTGGAAAAACAACATTTCTTAGATTACTTTGTGGATTATATCGTCCGAACAGTGGAAATGTTGTTTTTATTAAGGATGGAATTGAAGACGATATTGAAAAATTTAGAAAGTCTATTGGGGTATTACCTGAATCTACGGGTTTATATCACAGATTAACAGCATGGGAAAATATTAGGTATCATTCTAGATTACACGGAATAGACGATACAATTTCATGGAATCGCACATTACGTTTTTCCAAAGCTCTATCCATAAATGAGGATTTAATGAGACACACTAGAGGATTTAGTAGGGGTATGCGACAAAAAACTGCATTACTTAGAGCCTTAGCTCATGGGCCTGAGATTTTATTGTTAGACGAACCTACTGCAGGTCTCGATGTAACTAGTGCTAGACTAGTTAGAAAATTAGTACTTCAACTAAAGGAAGAAGGGGGAACCGTAATTTATTCAACACACAATTTATCAGAAGCTGAGAAAGTATGTGATAGGATAATTATAATGCATAATGGGCAATTAAGATTTGATGGTACTAATGAAGATCTATTGTCTGAAACAGACACAAAATCTCTTGAGGACGCTTATGTTAAATTAACAAATGATGATGCTAGGATTAAGGATAAAGTTGAGCAGGAGGGGTGGTTTGCAAAAACATGGAGGCAGATTTTTACTAGGAATATAGAATATGCATTTCAGGAGGATGAATAATGAATCTGTCTTCCAAATTTAAGAATATTTTAACAATTTCTAATAAAGAGCTCGTTGACTATATTAGGGATTGGAGGACTTTACTTGCAGTCGTATTGGTTCCTTTACTAATGTTTCCGACTATATTTTTTGTTTTACCAATTGTGTTACAATCAGAACTTGATGAACGTCAATCTTTACACTTAGATATTAGAGTGGAAACAAATCAAGATTCTTCTGAGATTCAATTTTTATTAGATGGTTTTTCAGAGAATTTACTAAATTACTCAATTTTTGAGTTGGATGAAAATATCAATATTAATGATACTTCAATGTTGATGGAGGGAATTAAAAATTTAAATTATAGTTCAGTATTAAGGCTTACTTATGATTCAAATACTACGATATGGGAATATTACATAGTATACGATTCAACTAAAGAAAGTTCAGGTGAAGCGTACCTTAGAATTTCAAAAATTCTTTCTGACTGGGAGGAAAATCTAACTTCAGAACGAATTTCTAACGAAGGTCTCAATGAAGAAGCAATATTAAATCCAGTCAAACCTTGGGAAATTTCTCAAGGAGATATTGCAACCGCTGGTGAACAAGCAGGATTTGTTTTTAGTTTCATAATACCACTTTTTGTGTCTATTTGGACGGCCACATCTGGAGTTCAACCTTCCATTGACATGACCGCAGGTGAAAGAGAAAGGGGAACCTTGGAATCTTTACTTTGCTCTCCTTGTACAAGATTTGAATTATTATTAGGTAAATGGTTAGCAGTGACTTGTATAGTTGGTGTAAGTATTTTTCTTCAATTAACTGGATTAGTTTTTGCTATTTCATTTTTAATGAGCGGCACTTTCTTAGAACCTCCTGAATTATCATTAACATCTATTCTTCTTTTCTTGGTTGCCGTTTCCGTATTTGGTATTATGGTCGTAGCATTAGAGATGGCTGTTTCTATGAGGTCTCGTAGTGTGAAAGAAGCCGGATCAATTCTGGGACCAATGATGATTTTTTTCTTTTTACCTGCAATTTTCGCTCAATTTATTAATTTAGAGGGAGTTGAGCTATTCTGGTTTGCGGTTCCTGCCGTAAATGTTCTATTGGCTATGAGGGAGCTTCTTCAAAATGAAATTTATTTTATGCATGTTTTAGTATGGATTGTATCGAGTTTATTTTATGCAGGATGTGCAACATGGTATGCCTCGAGACAATTTTTAAGAGAAGATTTGGTTGAATCTATTAGTTAGTCTTAATTAAGATTATAACTAACTTATCCTAGGGACAAATGTGATTAAAATTTACGAAGCAAATTTTATCTTCTACATTATCTGTATTTATAATCTTGAATTTTTGAAAAACATATTTTCAAATAATTGAGTGATGATTATGGGTTTGATGATTGTTCATGCTAGACTGCTTTTTGTAGCATTTGTTTGGGGTTTAGGTTGGACTGCTGGTAGAGTAATTGCGACCAATTTCCCTCCAATTACTGCGGCATGGCTGCGCTATATTCTAGCTGTGTCAATCTTTCTGATTTGGATTAATTACTCTAAAAATTACAGATTCCCAACTTTTGGGGAGTGGAAAAGACTATTCTACATAGGTTTATGTTCGACTTTTTTTTATCAGTTATTCTTTATGTTTGGGATGATGTTCACTGCTGCAGGAGACGCATCTTTGATGATAACATTTAATCCAATTATTACTGCGTTATTGGCAATTCCATTATTGGGTGAAAAAATGACTAAAAAACTAGGTTTTGGTCTTTTTCTTGCTTTATGTGGTGTTACGGTATTGTTTATTTATTCTCCAAATGTTAGTATTCCAACTCCAGAAAGAATATTTGGAAATATATTAATAATCCTTGCAGCTTTGTCATGGGCATCATCTACAATTTTAAAGAAAAAGGCCATGACTTCAACAACAATTGATTCAAAAGAACCCCTCTCGCCACTCCAGCTAACAGTTTGGTCGTCTGTAATAGGGTTACTAATTTTAACTCCTTGGGCTGGGATAGAATTGATTACCACAGGATGGCCTAAATTCAGCATAGAGGTAGTATCATCAATAGTATTCCTGGCTGTATTTTCCACAGTATTGTCATATGTTTGGTTTGCTGAAGGGGTAAAAATAATTGGAGCTAATCGTGCAGCTTTATACGTATATTTGGTACCACCTTTCGGTATTTTTGCTGGTTGGTTATTAATTGGGGAGCAACTTGGTTATTCGTTATTAGTTGCTTTTGTACTAATTGTGGGTGGTGTTTCATTAGCACAAAGTTCTGAATAACAAAGTTATAAATGATGTAAAAATTTAAAAATTCTTAAAATAATAATATTTAATTATTTCACAATTTAAGACTAATAAAACCATTTTATTCACATATAATAGCAGAGTAATACTCAGGTAATATTATAAATATTGTTTGTTAGGCTAAATCATGCCTAAAGTAAGTTTGGATATGCCTGCGGAATTACTTTCTGATCTCAAAGAACATGTAGGAGATGATCATAAATTTGTTAGTGTTGCAGATGCAATTAGAACTGCTTGTAGGAAGTTATTAGATCGGTTAGATGAAATTGATGCTAGGCATGGTAGAATGGGTAGTGATTGAATGGATATTTCTAGAGATGGAGCGAAGAAGGCTATTGAAGTAATTGTAAGATACCTTGAATCTGAAAAAGATGTATTGAGGGAAGGTTTGATAGATACTCCAGAAAGGGTATTGAAATCTTGGGAGGAAATATATTCTGGGTATTCATTAGATTCAAAAGACATCTTGGAATCCACGTTTAATGCTGAAGGATATGATGGAATTGTACTTCTTAAAAATATAGAATATAATTCTACTTGTGAGCATCATTTACAGCCATTTACTGGTAAAGCACATGTGGCCTATATACCTATAGAACGCATTGTGGGAATAAGTAAATTGGCTAGGCTAGTAGATTTACATACCAGAAAATTACAAAATCAAGAAAGAATTACAAAGTTAATTGCAGACGATATCGAAGAACATCTTAAACCACTAGGATGTGCGGTAATTATTGAAGGAAGCCACGGTTGCATGAGTTGTCGAGGTGTTAAAAAGCAAAATGCGATAATGACTACTAGTTCAATGAGGGGAGTATTTTTTGATAAGTCACAAGCTAGGGCAGAGCTAATGCAACTAATTCAAGGAAATTAACTGATTAATATGAATTATCCAATAGTAGAAATTTTTCACAGCGTGCAGGGTGAAGGTTATCATTCAGGTGTGTCAAGTATTTTTGTTAGATTCGGAAGATGTAATTTGAGATGTGAATGGTGTGATACAGATTTTAACAAATTTGATTACAAAACACTTGACGAGGTTGTAGAAATTATTTCAGAATTTGATTGTAAAAATATTATTTTTACTGGAGGTGAACCAGCACTTCAAGATTTAGAACCAATTATAAGTAATTTAAGACCAAAAGGGTATAAATTTTCTATAGAAACTAATGGTACTGTTGAGTTAGAAGATGGTCTGTTAGATTGGATATGTGTCAGTCCTAAAGATCAACTATACCCTAACCTTTCAATAAAACAAAGAACTGGAAACGAACTGAAGTGTGTTTATGTTGGACAGGATCTTTCGATGTACGATGGTTTAAAAGATGGTTTTGAGCATTTATATTTACAACCTTGCTACAATGAAAAGAATGATATAGCTTCAAACGGAATGTTATTTAGAGAAACCGTAGATGTAGTAAAAGAGAATCCAGAATGGACATTGTCATTACAAACTCATAAATGGTTGGGTGTTGACTAATGGGGAAAAGAGCTGTTATAGCTTTTTCAGGTGGGATGGATTCTACTGGTCTATTATTAGATTTATTGTCACAAGGTTATAATGTAAAAGCGATTTCTTTTAATTATGGTCAAAAACACGAAATTGAAATTGATAAAGCTAGAAAAAATATTCAATATTTATTCTCGAATGGGATTCAAGTGGAGCATGAAATAGTTAATCTTGAATCAATTACAAAATTATTACACAGTTCCTTAACCAGTTCTGAATTAAATGTTCCCGAGGGTCATTATGAAGAAGAGCAAATGAAATCTACTGTAGTCCCTAATAGGAATGCTATATTTTCTTCAATTATTTATGGCTGTGCATTATCTGACTCTATTAAATTCAAATGTGACATTATTATTGCTTTAGGGGTGCATTCAGGTGATCACGCAATATATCCTGACTGTAGAGCAGAGTTTTATAATTCCTTAAATCATTCATTCACTATTGGAAATTGGAATTCAGATAGAGTAAGTTTATATTTACCTTATGTTGAATATGATAAAAGCTACATCTTAAGGAGAGCATTAGATTCTTGTAGAAAACTTGATTTAGATTTTGATTATGTTTTTTCGAATACTATTACCTCTTATAACCCAGATGCTTCAGGTCGTTCATCAGGTAGATCGGGTGCAGATATTGAAAGAATTCTTGCTTTTGACTCCATTGGTAGGAGAGATCCGATTGAATATGTTAAAGAATGGAATGAAATATTAAGTGAAGCTAAAATCACAGAGAAAAATTATATTGAGGGGAAATAATGACTGCTAAATCATATTCGTCTACCAAAACGTACAGAAATCTACCTTGTGCCCATAGACAATGGAAAAATGAAGGTCATTGTTCATATGTTCATGGGTATTCTCGTGAATTTATTTTTCATTTCGCTTGTGAAGAATTAGATAAACATGGATGGGTAGTCGATTTTGGTGGCCTAAAAGAATTAAAGAAATTTTTAGAGCATTGGTTTGATCATACCCTACTATTAGCTAGAGATGATCCACTTCTTTCAGAATTTAGGGAACTAGAATTGAAAGGTGCCTGTGACATAAGAGTTCTTGATTCTGCTTCAATCGAATTTTCAGCAAAATTTGTATATGAATTTGCTAACGAATTAATTGCTAATTTCACAAATAAAAGGGCATGGTGTTACAGAGTTGAAGTGAGAGAGAATGATAAAAATTCTGCAATTTACCAACCAGATGAATGACTTTTATTCTACTCTTCTCTTTCTATTTCTCTTCCAATCTTCATTCTTATTTAGAAACTGTATTGCAGTCGTGGAATCTATTAAAACTCCTAGCATTTGCTGGACTTCTAAATCTGTAGGATTTCCTCTCATTATTGTTCTTATAAATGTTTTAGCGATTGAGTGTTTTCTTTCAGATGGCCATGGTAGAGATTCCTCGAGTTTTTGTAATTGAGTTCTAAGTAAATTTCTAATTTTCGGATCTAAATTTCTCTCCTTAGAAATAGAATTTTTCTTAATTCCAGGGTCCTCAGAATCACAGTTCTTTAAATGATATTTGTGTAGTTCATACAAGACTACAGACACTGAATGTGATAAATTCATAATTGGATAACCTTCCCAAGTTGGAATACTAGTTAATAGGTCGCACATAATTAACTCATTTTGAGTTAGGCCTTTACCTTCTGGGCCGAAAACAATAGCAATTCTTCCTGAATTGAGATATATTTTTTTTGAAATTTCTTCAGGGCTAATAAAATGTCTGGTCATAATTCTTTTTCCGAATTCTCTTTTTCCACTCGTTCCAATTACTAATGAACAATCTTTTACAGCGTCACTCAATTTACTGTGTATGACACAATTTTCTAAAATAATACGGGCATGTTTCGCTCTTTTTCTGGCTTCCTCCCCAATTGATAAATCAGGCGATACTAAATGTAAATTATTAAAACCGAAATTCATCATATTTCTCGCAATTGCACCTAAATTTCCTTCGATAGATGGTCTAACTAATATTATTTTCATTTGGTATGGATATGAGGGTAAAGGTATTTTTTGATATTCACCCATCTTCAAACCCCACAACTATAATCTCATATTGAATAAATGAAAAATAAGAAACCGTCTGAATCTCTGTCTTTCATTATTATGCTATGTCTGTGAATACCTCTCTTTTTTAAAAAATCTAAAAATTCTGACAACTCTATTTTATCATTACTTTTAGCAACAATCGGTGAAGAGTACCAATCAACAATAATTGCCATTTTACTCAATCTGTTCTTCTTTGAACGTATCTTGTAATATATCCAGCAATCCAATTTCTCATTCTTTTATTGGCTCCTTCTGTGTATTTTTCTACTAAATTCTTATTATTTTCGAAATCTGGTGTAAACTCACCAGGGTATTCATTTACTAATTTAATTGCTCTTATTTTAACAAACGATGGTCTAATTCGTCCCAATTTTAATCCTCCATTAATTTAACTTCAATAGGAATATCTTCTTCATCATGTCTGGTAATCTGTAGCCTGACTCTTCTGGGCGGGTTTTCAATTCCATTTTTCCAGATATGCTCATTTACTCTAGGGTCAATCCAAACAGATTCATCTATTCCAACTTTTAAATGCCTTTGAACTTGATTTCTAATTTCAGATATGGCCCTAGATGCTCGCTTATTTCTTGGAACATTCCATGCTGCTCTGAGTGGTACTGTTAATTCACTTATCGCTCCTCTTGCCAAATAATCACCTTTGCAATTTACTTCTTCTCCACATGTGTCTTTTTGGATGTGTATTCATCTTTCTTGAAGTCTTAAGTGTGACCCAAACAGGTACTCTACGGTTTTGTTTAGTGACTTTTTGAAGTCTAAGTTTTTTAGCCAAAGGTTTGTGTTTTGCCATGATATCACCTAATATTTATCTAAACCAATGTTATTTTCATTTGCCTCTTTTCTGACAGAATGCGAACAATTATCTAAAAATTTCTGACCTTCACTAGTTAATTTTCTACCTCTGGTAATTTCTACATTTTCTCCATAGACATTTTCAATTGATTTGACTAAACTTTTTTCGACTAATCCAGCATTTTCAAGTTGAATTAATGCGGTCCTAATAATGTGCCTTGATCCTGATTTAGCTCTGTTAGGTTTTACATTTCTGTTCCTAGGACCGCCAAATTCGTCTGCCAAATGCTTAACTCCAATTGGCCCCAATCTTGCTACTTTTCTAAGTATAGCTGCACACCGCATTTCCCACCAATCATCTTGAACGGGTGGCCTTTCTCTGTTAGAACCTGTTTTAACATCATCAGACCATTCAGGCCTGTTAATGGCTTCCATTTCACTTAATTTTGATGCTAAAGAGGGCAGTAATAATGATGCAGGAACGTCATAGTGCGTAGTCATTGTATCACCGAGCGTCCTGCCCACAAACTTCCCGTATAAAACTACGATGGGCATATTTTGTTCACAATTACACTACGAACCTTGAAACGAGTAGAATTATTGCGATAATCATGCGGGAAGCGATGAAGCAAAATCCAAATATGATTCGTACTGTATTAATCCTCTCTTTTACGCTAATATTTATACTTGCATACGCTGTTTACGGGGCTTCAAATAATTCTGGTTATTATCTATACAAATCATCAAAAATTAACTCCGATGCTGAGTTAACTACCATTGGAAATACCCCCGTATTTCAAAACGGAAAGACGGTTTGGATATGGGAATTTGAAACCAGTACCACAAATTTAACTTGGGTCAATGTTACTGTTAGTGGGGCCCATGAAAATTCAAACTTGAAAGTGATTAATGTGGACGGTTCATTCTGGTCACACCCTGAACTTGGAGATATTAATTCAGACTTTAACTGCGCCGATCGAGTAAGTAAAGACGGTGAAGATATATGGGTTGTTGTGGATTGTCAAACTGGTTCAACCCATACTATGTTACTAGACGAAGGAAATGGAGTCTTCGTGTCATTAACACATCCTAATCCAGCTATCCGAGATGGAGGCACTGTTAGAGCCGACGATTTTTACTCTGCATTAAACATTTCAAATACTATATTCAACAACACACATGAATCAGGATTATGGCAAATTTCTATAGAATCAGAAGGAAATCAGTCTCATTTAGATCCAACACTGAGCGTCAATTACGTAAATGAAGAAATAATTAGCATAGAATTATTTACAATAGATGCAGCTACCGAGATGCTATGGTCCATGGCTGCATTGATTGGATGTTTCATGATTTTGTTAGTTCCTGCTTTCTTAATTTATTTCATTTCTAGGCAATCTGATAAAAAAGAAAGAGAAGAATTACTATTAGCAATAGAAGATGACGAAACCTGAATGTCAATGGTTTGAAATAGTAATCTCTCATACTCTTTAATCGTGGCATCTCGCTTCATGGTGTGTATTCTTACTTTGTTGATGTTTAATTCTGTTTCATTATTTGACAATATAGATTCTATCCAACTGTCAAATTCTTTACAAGTTAATAATGTAGTTCATAAGTCATCAGGTATTGACTTATCTCCATCATTATTTGATTTTCAGTATGTCAGCGACACAGATTATCTAGCATATGGATTATTATCAAGTTATGACTGTTGCGATACCGTGGATCGTCCAGACACTCTTTGGGTAGTTGATGGTATGCTAAATAAAGAACAAAAAATATCTGTAACAATAGAGAACAGAGGAATTGTTGACAGTGGGCAGTTTGATTTAAGAGTTTTAGTAGAGCATAATGAGTATAGTGATTTTGTTTTATTTGAACAATTAATACAAGTTGATAGCATAACAGCCACAAGTTCAAAAATTGTTGAAATAAAATGGATTCCAGATTATTCTGGAAATCATACTATTAGAGCAATCACGTCACATCCTCAGGATTCTGATATTGCAAACGATGTTCTTTCAAGGCATTATACTATAGGGAATATTTACGAAAATGCTGATAATGTCGGTGTCTGGTCTACAATGTCTAACTATTGGTCTATAGATCAAGATACTGGTATCAGTCCACATGATTTTTCATCATTTAGTAAAAACTCATTTTATGTTGGTGATACTTCAATTAATGCATACGGTAATAATTGGGACGAAAATATGGAAACCTCATTTATTGATTTTAGTGACAGGGTAAATTCTCCGCAGAAACCATTTCAAATATCTTTTTTGGCTTCTGGAGCAAGTAGGTCAGGTGATTATTTGAACCTACAGATACTTAATTCTCAAAACAGCTGGAAAACACTAGGTTCATTAAGTAATGTTATAGATCCTAATGGTGAGAATTGGAATTTATTTAATTATTTTTTAGACCCACAAGAAATGAATTCCAATTCTAAAATCCGATTCAATTTTGACTCAAATGCAGTAAATACAGATGTTGGTTACTGGATAGATGATTTTGTAATGGTATATGATCAAGCAGCTAAAAACATAGAATATAGCCCTAAAATTGCAACTTTATCTAACGGAGAGGCCTCTGCTGAGGAATGGTCCACACATCAACTTCAAATTATTAATCAAGGTAACTTAGAGGATAGAGTATATTTTGAGATGAAGGATTTACCTGATAATTGGCTTTGGTCTATAAACTATCTTAATGGCGGTCCTGTTGATAATCAAATTGGAATAGAAATACCTAAGGGTGAATCTCGATCTCTTGAACTTAAAATTAGACCTGCTGATGATTCAAACATTGGAATTGAAGATTTAAGTATCAGTGTTATATCTTTTAATTCTCCAGGAATCTCTAAGGATTCGAAAGAATTTAAACTAGATGTTCTCCCAACATACCTTCCAAAATTCCAATTTGAAGAAGAATCTGGATATTGTAGGCCGGGTAATGTTTGTGAATTCAATGTTTCTTTGATTAATGCTGGGGATGCAGATGATATATTTTCAATATCATCTGAAAATTTTTTGATTAGAAATGAATGGACTTTTGGAATAGCTTGGAATCAGGTACAATCATTAGAATTGAGTCCTGGTGATTCGGCATTCATTCAGATGGTTGTGGATGTTCCAACTAATGCAATTGCTGGACAATTTAGTAGTATTATCTTAACTGCTACAAGCAACGAGAGACCAGATGTTGAAGTTAAGTTCAGAGTCAATGCTACAGCCGGAATGGTGTCTAATGCATTCATGGCTGTGGATATTATTGGATTAGACAGTACAGTAAAAGAGCCTATACCTGGCTCAACAGTTGAACTTCCATTTAAAATATGGAATAATGCATCAGCTTTTGATATTTTTGAACTTTGTTTCATACGACAAGGTTTTCGAAGTTGGGTTATTGAATCAGAATTTTCAGAATCAATTATAGTTGACGGAGAAGATTGCGCTAATCCACATGTTTTTGAAGTCCAAGGACTTAGTAGCAGGGAGATTAAACTTTCAATACATGTACCTGAAAATGCACAAAAAAGTGATTCTGGGCCCAGTTTAATTCCAGTAATAAAAAGTTTGAGAAGTGGTGAAACTATTCCATCGATAGAATTCAATCATTTTTCGGTGAGGATGGTTAGCAATCTAACGATTTCAAATTTAGAGAGTAATTATTACATGAATCCTGGAAGTCAAAATATACTTACTTTTGAAATTAATAATTTTGGAAATGGTGCAGACATTGTAAACTTTAATGTAGAGAATCTCGATTATGATTGGGAGTATTGGTTTACAGACGGGGTAGAAGTAATTGAAAATTACCAAATATCACCCATTTACGATGGCGGAAGCAATATTAAAATCAATCTACATGTACTTGTTCCTCAAGAAGTTGAAAGTCAAAAATTCATTGATTTCTATATTTCTGTGGTATCCATTCAGAATGATAATGAAATTAATTTATCTAATAATTTGATAGAGTATTCTGGAGAGACTGCAATGCTATTTTTACCAGAATGGGTGATTAGTCCAATTAATCAGATATCAACAGCAGCTGGTGAGGAAATAAGATTAAATGCTACGTTAGCAAATTTAGGCAATAGCGTAGACAAAAATCTGAAAGTAAAATTCGAATTGGAGTCTAATAATGATATATCTGATATTAATGTTTTTTTAAAAGTTCCAATGTACAGTGACGAATATTATTCTGAAAGTGAATGGGCATCTATTCCTTTGGGAAAACAGCAATTTGCAAATATAGAAATTTTAGTGATAATTCCTGCTGAAACTATTGTACCTACAGATTTAAATTTGAAATGGATTGTACAAGGAGGAAGTAACCAATTAGGCATATCAAAGAATTTGAGCAATATTACAAAGATTGATATCTCAATTTATAGAAATGTATTCGCTGACTTTAATTTTGACGTCTACTCTTTTGATTTGAATGAAAGGATTTATTTTTCTATAGATTTAGTGAGTAGCTCAACAGTTATTGAGGAATTGGAGCTTAAAAATGTTATATCTGAGGGTGGTGAATTAAGTTGTGATGACCCTTCTAAAGATGGTGAATTTAAAGTGATTATTCCAGCGTCAAACTATAGAATAGAAAAAATATCCAGACTGGATTGTAGCCTCGTTTTTAATACTCCTGGATTGAAAGAGGTTGATTTTAGAGTGGTTGACAAATACGGTAATTTATTATCATCTTTAGGTGTAGAAATCGATATAATGGATTCTGATTCAAAAAATAGACTGCATTTACTTTTTTCAGAGAATGCTGGTTTTACTGCCTTGTTTACATTATTTACAGTGATGATAATAATTTTATTAGCTATATTTGTTAGACAGAAAAGTAGTATTGTTTTTGATGACACTTTGGATATTATTGCCTTAGATAATTCAAATAATTTACATATGCGAAATTATAATTTGCAGAATCAAGATGCTATGAATTTGAATAATTCATTGGCACCAAGTAATAACTTGAAAATTAACAATGATACAGATTATTTACAACCCACTAAATTTATACTTCCTAAATCTAGACCCCCTGAATCAGATAATAGTTTATCTCTTGAAGATGCTTTTGGATCTTTATTAGGTAATGAAAAATAATGTTAGTTGTGGTTAAATGGTATTTCCTCCTTTGTGGTATTTTCTTCTTTTCTTTGTTAGTTTTTTTGGAGTGACATCTTGGTATTTGAGGAATTATACACAAAAAGAAGAATTATTAAGATTAACATCCACTTTAGGTATAATTTCAATGTTAACCTTATTGTTTTGGACTCTAGGAATGGAGGTGTAAAAATTAACGATTTAAGTGAATTTTATCCTACTAGAACACCTGTCTGGTGGGCACGTAGAGGTCTAGTGGAATTAGATTTAGATGAGCCCGGAGTTACAGGGAGGTTAATAGTGATTAGAATCTGGAAAGAATTTCACAATTTGAGGGGGTTTCGAAAAATATTCCAGAACCTTGAAAAATTAATGTTTAAAATCACAGGCGGTCCTAAAGTCCTAAGAAGACCTCTAGATGATATGAATAGTTTACTTTGGGAATTATCCAATGGTTTCAGAACATTTCGAGAAATTTGTAAAATATTGGATGATGTTTTTGCTGAACATATTCACCCTGTTGAAGAGAGAACTGCTATGGCATTAAGACAATTTGAGTCATTAGGGTTTATTGTTATGTTAAAAGAAAAGTTTGATCAAAGTTGGCTTAACGGACCAGGATTAAATAATTTGGAAAACCCTTTGCCAGACCCAGATCCTAAGTTGGGGTTGGACTGGTCGCCATTGGAAGAGTAAATAGAAAATATTACTTGTTTTTAAAAAGCAATGTGGTTTGAAATAATGATTCCATCATATTCTCTAACCTTTCCATTAGTAATTCATTTTTTAACAATCCGTCTTCATTAAAGGCATCTTTAATGCTGGGAACTGCAATTTGTTCTGGAATTGCCCAACCATGTATCCATCTTACGGCAATTCTCATTTGATTAAGTGTGTTGGAATTAGATTGTCCTCCTAAGGTTGACATTAACCCGAATGGTTTACCGCTAACATGTTTGCTGTATATCCAATCTAGCTGATTTTTCATTACTCCAGACATACAACCGTGATACTCAGGAGATGAAAGTAAGTATGAATTAACTTCTGTGGCTAAATTTTGGAATTCATTTACATTCTTATTTTCCCAACTTCCTTCTTCACCGACAAGTGGTAATGGTTTTTCATTAAGATCCCAAAAAATAGTTTCTGCGCCCAATTCCTTCAAAATATCTAAACCTAATTTAACCAACTTAGAATTATTAGAGTTTAAACCGTAACTTCCAGAAATCCCTAGTACTTTAATTGCGCTCATAATTTAATTGGCGATATAGTATTATTTAATGTTTTTATATTTTTATTGTTAAATTATATCTCAGAGATGATTCTATACCAAATGATAATTACGGGTAAACGTTCAGGGATAATAAATGAGCGTTGATGAAATAATAGATGGAAATGCTGAGCAAGGCATTGATAAATTAATTTCAGAGGGAGAATATTTCTATAGAAAAGGACGCTATGCCGAATCACTTAGGGTTTTCAACCATGTAATAAGCTTGGATCCAAGTCAAAGTTTGGCTTGGTTCAACAGGGGTGTACTGTTAGAAACTAAAGGGGATCTAAAAGGAGCTCAGCAATCATTTGAGATATCTTTGGACTTAGATTCATCATTTGCTCCTGCTGCAGCAAATTTAGCAGTTTTACTTGACAGGATTGGTGACAACTCTGAAGCTACCAAATGGGCTTTAAATGCAATGAGCACTTTTGATAGCCATCCACTCCTAAAAGCTATTGTTGATAAGTCGGCAGGAGTGGTTCAAAAATCACCTGCAAAAGATTGGAAAGAAGTTAGCGGTTGGGGTTCATCAAAATCTGGTAAAGCCCCTAACGCTGCAATAATTATACCTCCTCAAAAAGGAGAAGAAATTAATTTTGAGGGGGGCCCAAAAGAAATTAGTTCATATGAATTTGATGCTGATGATTTAAATGAGATTATGGAGATACACAATTTAGAAAGTAAAGAACAGCTGCTACGAGAAGCAACACTTCATGATAGAGATACAAATTTATTTCTTGACAGGGGTGAATTAGAAAATGCAGCAAGAACAGTAAAGTTTATTGATTCAAAAATACCAAAGGAAGCTGAATCAATTAGTGTGGATGTTGTTACATTAGAAGCTGAATTAAAAGAATTAATTAAAAACGGAGATTATGAGAAGGCTGTTGAATTGGCTAAACCTCAATTAAAGAATCAAGCTGAATTTGCACCGATATGGGCTTTGTCTGGGGGAGCTAAAGCTAAGATGAATGATTTAAACTCTGCAATAATTGACCTTAAAAAATCAATTGAATTGAATCCATTTTCATCTACAGCAAATCATAATTTAGGAGTTATGTTGAAAAAATCATCAAAATTAGAAGAATCTTTATTTTACTTCGAAAAGGCTCTTGAAATAGATTCTGATTATCTAAAAGCGGCAAACAATCTAGTTAATACTGCAAAAGAATTAGGTAGGTCTGATTTAGAATTAAAAGGATATAGAACATTACTTAGAGAGAATAGCTCTCATCCAAACCGTTTAGAATTTGTCAGATTATTGTTGTCCCTAGCAAAGTCAGAGTCGAGCGTGTTAGGAACAATTGAACAACCACTAACCATAAAAGAAGGGCCTTCATTAGCAAAAGAAGCATTACTCCATTTGAAAGATGATATGTCACTAGATGAATCAATTTTAATTGCCGAAGCTATGTTTTTTGCCGATCAACATGTTGAATCTGTCGAGCAATGGAAGAAATTAATTGTTGAAAACCCTAAGGAATCTAGAATTTGGTCAGGACTTTCTCGTTCTTTGGAACGAATTGGTGAGTATGATAAATCAGAAAAGTGTAAAATTAAAGCCGAAGAACTATCAAGTACCAGTGAAAGTTTTGAAAATTTACTAAATCCAGATCGAATCAATCAAAAATCTGAATCCGATGAGGACCATAATAAAAATTTCGTTGATTTACAATCTGCTGCGAGCAACCTTCCCAAATTATCTAATGAAATTCATGATTTAGGAGATAATGCTGTTGAATGGTACAACAAAGGTTTATTGTTAATGTCAGAAAATAAATTTTCTGAGGCAATAAGTTGTTATGATAAATCACTAACTCAAGTATCTGAGGATTTAAATCTAAAAATAAAAATAATAAATGGTAAAGGAAGTGCATTTTATGGTATGAAGATGTACGCTGAGAGTATAAATTCTTATCATGAAGCAATGATGTTAGACCCTTCCAGTGTTTCAGGTTTAGTATTATACAATCTTGGAGTGTCCTATGCAGAATTAAAATCTTATCAAGATGCAATTAATTGTTTTGAACAGGCAATCCCAAGGCTTTCTGATAGTGAAACAATTTCTCGTGTAAAAAGTCAAATAAAAATATGTAAAAAGTTACATAAAAATTAAAATGATTGTTATGGGAAATGAAAAAAAATTTAGTACTATTATTTCTAGAAGATTTAATAAAAATAGTATAAAATTAAAAACTGATCATGTTGCAGTCGAGTTACCACTGGAAATATCTTTTAAAAATGATAAAGGTGAATCAACTAATATTACAATTTTAATGAGAACTCCAGGAGATGATTTAAAATTAGCTGTTGGTTTTCTAATTACAGAAGGAATTATTCACAAGAATTCTGTTAGTAAGTTAAATTATGAGTCTTCGGAAAATAAAATAGAATTTATCTTCGCTTCAGATGAAATGCCAGAAATTTCAGATATTAGCAGAAACTTTGTGTCAAATTCTAGTTGCGGAATCTGCGGAAAAAATAGCTTAGACGATGTACTCAAGAAAATTCCTCCTGTAAGTTTTACCAGAAATTCAATGATTGAACCAAATCAAATTAAAATAATATGTCAAAAAATGAGAGAAAAACAGAAGCTATTTTCGAAAACTGGTGGAGTTCATGGAATTGGTTTATTTGATAAATATGGAGATATAATATTAGTAGAAGAAGATGTAGGCAGGCATAATGCTTTGGATAAGGCAATAGGTTCAATCTATCTAGAGAACCGTTATTCAGAAATATTGGGGGCATGCCTTTCTGGAAGAGCCAGTTATGAGATGGTTCAGAAAGCTGCAATGGCAGGAATTCAAATAATGATTAGCGTGGGAGCGCCCACATCTCTTGCGATTGATTTAGCTGCTTCTTCATCAATTGCTTTAATCGGATTTGTAAGTAAAAATGGATATAATATTTACACTAATGAAGCAATAATATTCTCAAACATTAACTAATGTGACTTTTACGTCAGTACGTGAAAGAGTCACATAGAGCACCAGCTGATAAAGTTAAATCACGCCAGCGGAAAATTAAAAAAAAAGCAGCTGGAATACCTGCCATTATTTCAACTTCTAAACACGGCATTAAAAAAATGGGTATTCTCAGAACAATTAAGACACTTACATTAGTAAATCAAAAGGAAGGATTTGATTGCCCAGGATGCGCTTGGCCAGATCCTGATGATGAGAGGACAATGTTTGAATTCTGTGAAAATGGAGCTAAAGCAGTGGCAGATGAAGCAATGAAAAAATCGATTACAACTAAATTTTTCAAAAAATACTCTATATCTGAATTATCTAATAAATCTGATTATTGGCTGAATAATCAAGGTAGACTAACTAATCCGATGTACAAAAAAGAAGGGTCTGATTATTACGAAGAAATATCTTGGGATGATGCCTTTATGTTGATCTCTGAAGAATTAAATAGTTTAAATTCTCCAGATGAAGCAATATTTTATACTTCTGGCAGAACTAGTAATGAAGCAGCATTTTTATACCAACTTTTTGTAAGATCATTTGGGACAAATAATTTGCCAGATTGTTCTAATATGTGTCATGAATCAAGTGGATCTGGTTTAACAGAAACAATTGGTATCGGAAAGGGTACTGTAAGGTTGGATGATTTTGAAAAAAGCTCTTTAGTTGTAGTTATGGGTCAAAATCCAGGTACAAATCATCCTCGTATGCTGTCAGCTTTGGAAAAGACTAAGAAAAATGGTGGTAAAATTATTCACATAAATCCACTTCCTGAAGCTGGATTAGTGAGATTTAAGCATCCTCAAGATTATATGAAATTATCATTTAAGTCTACAAAACTAGCTGATTTACATTTACCTGTTAAAATAAATGGTGATGTAGCATTAATGAAGGGAATAGGTAAATACTTACTCAAAAAAAATGCAAATGGCATTCAAGTTTTTGATGATAAATTTATCAAGAACAAAACAATTAATTTTGAATTATACTCAAATTCAATCAAAAAAATATCTTGGGAAGAAATAGTAGCTAGTTCTGGCATTAACAGAGAATTAATTGAAGAAGTCGGAGAATTATTCTCAATTTCAGAATCGATTATTATTTGTTGGGCAATGGGTTTAACACAACATGTTAATGGAGTCGATAATGTTAAGGAAGCGGTTAACTTACTGCTTTTAGGTGGTAATATTGGTAAAGAAGGTTCTGGGGTTTGCCCAGTTAGAGGTCATTCAAACGTCCAAGGTGATCGGACAATGGGAATATGGGAAAAGCCAAAAAAAGACTTTCTAGATAATATAGGTAAAAAGTTTGGTTTCAAACCACCATATAAACATGGATATGATACGGTAGATTCAATTAAGGCTATGAATGAAGGTGTAGTAAAAATTTTTATTGGACTGGGAGGAAATTTTATTTCTGCTACTCCAGATACAGATTATACTGCAGAATCTATCAGAAAAACTACTCTAAGTGTGCAAATATCTACCAAATTAAATCGCTCTCATCTCATTACGGGTAAAAAAGCACTTATTTTACCTTGTTTAGGAAGAACAGAAGAGGATATTATTCATGGTAAGAAACAGTTTGTAACTGTGGAAAATTCGATGGGTTATGTTCATAAATCCGAGGGAAGGCTAAAACCAGCATCTAATAGACTAATGAGCGAGGTTAGCATTGTCGGTAATATGGCCAAAAGCACTCTAATTGACAGTAAAATTGATTGGGATTTTTTAATTAGTGATTATGATAATATTCGAGATAATATTGAAGATTGTATTCCTGGATTTGAAGATTATAATAATAGAATTAAACAGAATTTAGGATTTTATTTACCTAACCCTCCAAAAGATAGACAAGAATTTTTAACATCTGAAAACAAAGCTTGTTTTAGTATTACAGAGATACCAAATAACATCAATAAAGATGGTTATTTGACAATGATGACAATAAGAAGCCATGATCAATATAACACTACTGTTTACGGTTTAGATGATAGATACAGAGGTATTAAGGGAAATAGATATGTTGTATTAATGAACGAAAATGACATCAACAAATTAGGTTTCAAGAACTCGCAAATGGTTAAAATTATTAGTGATTCCGACGGAGTAGCAAGGGTCGTTGATGGATTTAAAATCATGAAATATGAAATTCCAAATGGATGTATTGCCACATATTTTCCAGAGGCTAATCCATTAGTTCCAATTGGTCATGTTGCTAGAAAGTCTAATACACCAGCCTCAAAAAGTATCCCCGTGAGATTAGAAGCTTCGAATCAATAAAACTTCAATCGGTGTGATGAAGGATTTTTAAATGTCTTATTAATACAACTATCATGGCAGACGTAGACTGCGGGACTTGCCCTTCAACTTCACCTTTACAGGTAGTAACCCCAGAAATTAAAGACATAACATTAACATTAACAGATAAAGCTCAAAAAATGCTTTTTGATGTTATGGGTAGTGATTCTAACTCCGCTTTGCTTGTGGATGTATTATCAGGCGGATGTTCTGGATATAAGTACGATTTACAAATTATAGAGCCAGTCAATGGTGAAGAGCACTTTGAGTTGATGTATGGAGGAATTCAAATTTTTGTACCAAAAACAGCTTCGAGTTTACTCGATGGTGTAGAAATAGATTATGAAGAAAAATTAATGGGTGGTGGTTTCAAGTTAAACAACCCCAATGCGTCTAAGAGTTGTGGATGTGGAGAAAGCTTTAGGTAATTAATCTATAGAATCAACTGTACCTATTTTTGATTTAGTAAATGGAGCTTCCTTTCTTAAATTATTTCTTAGATTTATATCCAATGGAGTCGGACCATATTCAATAAACTTAATCAGACCTTTTTCTCTTAAAAAAAAGTATGTTTTTGGTTTACATGATTTAATTAATTTTTCACTAAATTCTGAGTGTATTGATTTTTTTCTCCTTGTGGCATGTCCAACTTCGACACCAATGCCAACTAGTGTAACACTAAATAGAACAATCAGAATCGATAAAGAAAATAAAATTAAATCACCTCCTTCACGAAATAATGCAGTTAAATCTCTAATTAATAAAAATAGTAAGCCAATACCTACAAGCGGCTCCAATAGTTCTCTAAAGAATCTTTCAATTGGAATTATTGCTGTACCTGCCGGGTCAGCAAATACGAACTCTGTGTCTATTGCAGTTTTAATTACTCCCAGTGTAGATAATAAAATTAAGTAGGATGTTCCTGAAATCAGAATAATCACCCAATAATCTAAACCTCGGAAAATC
Organism: Methanobacteriota archaeon; assembly: GCA_002720095.2. Taxonomy (GTDB): domain Archaea; phylum Thermoplasmatota; class Poseidoniia; order Poseidoniales; family Poseidoniaceae; genus MGIIa-I. The sequence continues at coordinate 101,271 of PBGP02000022.1, read as the reverse complement.
CAGTGTACAATCAACCATGCAAATAATCCTAGGTATACTGTCATTAACATTTTACTAAATGCTACGATATCTCCTCTTAGTTCATCTTCATTATGTCTAGCTCTAGGAATATGAATTAACTGCCATTTAGATATATGTAAAAATTGTAGAATAATGTAAGTGAGTAAGCCTTTCCTAATCAAAATGTACTCAGCTAGTGCTAATAATGGTAATGCTAATAGAAATAGAGGAGTTGCAAAAAGTAATACAATTGGTGTGAAAAATAAACTTGGAAGAAGAATAAAATGTGGTGTTTTCAGTGGGAATAAGAAGTCAGTTTCAATTAATTTTTGCCGCTCCTTTGGTATCCTCCTTCGCCTAGCAGCTTCATCAAGTTGATCTCTAAATTGTGATAGAGAATGCCCAGCATTGACAACTAGACTCAGTAATCTTCTATATTCTTCGTGTTGATATGCTCCACCTACGTACCTTTTCCAGATTATCCTTATCGGAATAGCAACTAATATCGGAATTAGCAAAATTCCTATCGCTGATAAAATTTGAATAAGTTCAATATCAGTTGCCATATACTGCGACACGCATTAGTTCATTAATCAATAAGGTTAATTCTCTATAAAATTGTCAATTATGAAACAAAATTTTACCCCTCAAATATTCACTTTTAACATAACCAAATTTGTTTGAATCAGTACTTTCCAATGGGAAATTATTATCTCCAGTCATCCAGTATCCTTTATTGGGATCTATTTTAGATACTCTCTTTATAATTAGATTCTTGCCTTGTGGATTTTTGAATAACAATATATCTCCAATGTTAATTTTAATTAAACCTTCTTTACTATAATCTACCCATACAATTTGGCCGTCTTGGATTGCAGGATTCATGCTTCGACCTTTAACAATGATTGGTCGAATTTTGAATCTTAAAATTTTAGATATTTTTCTAAAATCATACATTTTATCACTAAGATGCCCTAATCCAAGGAATATCTTTACCTTTGGTGGCCCAAAAAATATTGTGAATCTCTTCAATTGAATCCATTAATTCTTTTGCATGTTCGGATGAAACTTCTACTTTACATGCACTACAAAGTTTAGCGGCTTTCCAAAATGTTTCGTGTAGGTTTGGATAGTTTTCTAAATGTTGAGGCTTAAAAAAATCTGTCCACAGAACCAATAATTCATCTTTGCATTTTTGTGCTTCTTCTTCCTTAATTGCTGCATACCTACTCATTGTATTGATATAAGCTGCAGAATTATAATCGTCTTTATGGTTTTGATCTAATTCTAGCATCTTCTTTGTCATTGATTGTACAGCCTCACCTGCAATTCTGGCACTTGCAGGATCATAAACTCCACAAGGCCCATCACAATGAGCGTCAGCAGTCTTTAAATTGTTAATTATGGCTTTAGTTAATCTTCGCATAAAATACCCTGTAACAACTAGTTTTTGAATATTAGTGTTATCAAAATATTCATGATGTTAGTTCTACCGTGTAATAATATGTACAGAGTTGTTGTTACCGATGGATTGGCTGCCGTGGCAATAGATAAATTGAAATCGGAAGGTTATAGCGTAGATGAAATTAGTTTTACTAGAGATGAAATTCTTGATGGTGCTTTGCGTAAATATCATGCAGTGATAATCCGAAGCGCTACAATCTTAGATAAAAATGCAATAATAGCTAACTCTGGTGGTAATTTAAAATTTATTTGTAGAGCTGGAGTTGGAGTAGATAACATTGATATTAGAGTGGCTAATAAATTCGATATTATGGTAATGAACGCTCCATCATCTACAACTCAAAGTGTTGCAGAATTAACAGTCGGGCATCTCATTTCATGTGTAAGAAGAATACCAGAAGCAGATAGAAATTTGCGGAAAAAAATCTGGGCTAAAAAAAATCTGAGGGGTAGTGAATTGAACGGTAAAAACCTTGGTTTAGTTGGTTACGGCAGAATTGCCAGGAAGGTAGCCAAAATAGCAGAAGCATTCGGAATGATTGTTCATGCTTATGATCCGTATTTGAGTCATGATTTATTCGGAAATACAATTAGTTATACTTCAATAGAAAAATTATTTTCAAACTGTACCCATATCAGCATACATTGTAATCTAAGTCAAGAAACTAAAAATTTGATCGGAGAAGATTTGATTAATTTAATGCCAAAAACCGGAGCTGATGGTTCTAATTGCGGAAATCATATAGTCAATCTATCAAGAGGTGGAATTGTTAACGAAAAAGAATTACTTGTTTGTCTAAATAATGGCAAATTAACAAGCCTTGGGCTAGATGTTTTTGAATTGGAGCCAGCATTAAAAAATGACTTAATCAATTGTGAAAATTTTGTTGGCACGCCTCATATTGCAGCATCAACTCTAGAAGCTCAGATTAGAGTTGGTCTTGAATCAGCCACTCAGATAATTATGGCCTTAGACGGAGAACTTCCCACTAATTTAATCAACGGAGTTTAGTGATTTTTCGACTATACTCAATGTTTTTTCTAAATTTGAATCTATTTGGGTATTAATTTTATTAATTTTTTTATTTAAGTCTGGACGTTCCAAGTCGAGTAGGTTAATCCTCACATTATAGAGTGCTCCTCTAGATGAGGCATGGGATAGTAGCGCTGCGACTGCAACATCTGTTATAGCATTAGGATTTCCCTTTTCAGCTAGCTCTGGTAATAATTCAAGTATTTCTGCGGACTTAATTGCAATTTCAAGTGGTGCTAACGCTGCATTTAAAGAAGCCTCTTCGATTTTTTCTTTTCTTAACTCCTCTTCTTCTTTGTTATTCTTAGGTAATTTCCAAGATTTCATTACATCTTCAAATGCTAATGAATCTGCATTTGCTAATTCAATTGAATCTAATAATATTGGTATTGCTATACTCTGTATTTTTTCAGCAGCAGCCCATCCGTCTTTCCATTTAGGATTACTGGTTGTTAAATCGCAAACCATGCATGTTAGTGCAGCAGCATTACCAAGTACTAATCCAGATGCAGATCCTCCACCTGGTGTGGGTGAACTGCTTGATAAAGCAGTTTGAAATTGTTTAACTGTCATTCTTCCAAAATCTTCCACCATTTCAGCCCCCTTTAGCAGCCCATTCTATGATTCTCTTTTCAGGGTCAAATATATTTAATTTATCTAGCATTAAACCTTCAATTGCTGCATCAACCAATTCGTTTTCAGACGCTTTACTAGGATTAGAATGATAAAATTTTCCAGAACTAACAATAGCATTTAAAGGTACTAATCCAACTAATTCACCAGCAGTTACACTCAGCCCTAAATTAATTGCTTCTAGTTTAATTTCTTCCATAACGTGATGCATTCCTGTAAAATTGTAATCTAATAAATTCATTGAAACCTGCGCAGTAGATTTATCATACATCCAACCAGCCGCTTGCAATTCAGAAAATTTTCCTTTTATTCTAACGACCTTCCCTTCTTTATCATAAATTTTTTCACCTTTTTCATTTCTACTAATTATTCCACTTGTTCTAATTTTTCCAGCAATAGAATTAGCCAAAAACTTATCATTTGTACTTAAATTAACATTGAAAGCGATTAAAACCGATCTTGCTCCAGATGAAATAGCCCCACTTTTAGCAATAAATTTTTGGGGCCCATAATCAGGAATCCACTCTTTTAACATTATTTTCTTTTCTAACCCTTCATACTCGCCTTTCCTTATATTTGGTAGTGATATCCTATCTTTTAATTTTGCAGCTTTAGCATATAAGAATACTGGAATAGACATTTCCTTACCTACAGATTCTCCATATCTATTTGCCAACTCTATACAATCTTCTATAGAATATCCACTAATTGGGATGAATGGAACAACATCTACAGCTCCTATTCTGGCATGTTCGCCTTTTTGTTTCCTCATATCAATCATATTAAGTCCAGTCTTAGTACAATTTATGGCAGCTTTTAGAACGCTTTCTTTTTCCCCAACAAAAGAGAACACAGTTCTATTAAAATCTTCGCTAGAGTCAATATCGAGTAACTTAACTCCTTCAACAGTATTTATAGACTCAGCTATTTTTTCAATAATTATTTTATCTCTACCTTCACTAAAGTTTGGTACGCATTCTATCAATCCTTCGCCCATGATATATGGTCAAAGAATTAGTCTTTGAATTATTTGTTAAGCATAAAGTGAATTTATTTTATCACTTTCAGAGTTTTTCCTCATTTTCTCTGTAATTTTAAGAGCTTCATTGAAGTCTTTACTAATTATTTTATCTCGCCCGTCTCTAATTGCTTCCATGCCGGCTTCAACACACATTGCCTTGATGTCTGCGCCACTGTATCCATCTGTAGAAGATATTAACATATTCATTTTTATCTTAGACGTGGACATATTTTTTATATTGATATCAAGAATTCCTTTTCTGGCCTCTTCATTCGGAAGAGGAATTTCGATAATTCTGTCAAATCTACCTGGTCTCAATAATGCGTCATCGAGTATGTCAGGTCTGTTTGTTGCTGCAATAATTTTAACCGAATCAATAGGGTTGAAACCATCTAATTCTGATAATAACTGCATGAGTGTTCTTTGTACTTCTCTGTCACCGCTAGTGGCAGTATCTAGCCTTTTGGCACCTATGGCGTCAATTTCATCTATGAAAATAATAGAAGGTGATTTTTCCTGAGCTAAAGCAAATAGTTCTCTAACCATCCTACCTCCCTCTCCAATGTATTTTTGTGCTAATTCACTTCCCACCAATTGTATGAATGTAGCTTCTGCGTTAGCAGCAACAGCTTTTGCGATCATTGTTTTACCGCATCCAGGTGGTCCTGTCAATAATACACCTTTAGGTGGTGTAATACCTACTTTTTTGAATAATTCTGGTTTTTGCAGAGGTAGTTCAATTGCTTCTCTAAGTAATTTAATTTGTAAGTCTAATCCTCCTATTTGATCAAATGTTATTGTAGGTTTATCGGATACTTCAGCACTTGTGACCAGTGGATCCCATCCGTCCTGAAGTACATCAATAATGGCTAGCGTATCCTGATTGAGAGTAACTCTCGCACCAGGTTTTAACTTTTCCTCAGGGATTGATGGATTCACTGAAACCTTGAATACGGTTCCATTACTACTCCTCACGATTCCATTCGTGTCAGAAATCATATCCTGGAGATGCCCAATTATTAGAGGAGGACTTCTTAAAGAATTAACTTCATCTTCCAATCTGTGTGCAATTTTCCTCACTCCGTCTAGATCTCTTTCAAGTTGCATTTTTTCTGTAGTTAGTCTTTGCACCTTTTCGTGTAGTTCCCTAAACTCTGATTGTAATTTTATCATTTCGTCTTCAGCTTTGCGGGTATTTTCTCTTTTGCTCGGCCGCAGCACATCACCATCTGACGTCATTGGAGTGTTGAATTTCTTAACCTACTTCAAGTTGTTCTCTAAAATATTACTAAATCTAAGTTTTTAGGGGATATACTGAAAAGCCAAATGCCCTAGTCTTGATGAGTGCTATGGGAGATTGTGAGTTGTGCGGAAAAATGTCTGTAAACACTGTCAAAGCTAGATATCATAAATCAATTATAGAATCATGTAATATTTGTATTCAGAAAATGAATTTAGTACCCCAGAGGGTGAATACTAGGTCTACAGCAAGGTCTCTAAGTGTTAAGAGTAATAAATTACACAGCAGAAAAAAGAATTTAAGTAATTCAAAGACGCTAATCGATAATTTTTCAAGAATTATTACCAAAAAAAGAGGAGAAAAAGATTTGTCTAAATTAGAACTAGCTAAAATTGCAGGAGTCAGATTAATAGATATCCAAAATATTGAATCTGGTAAGATATTAGAAGACAAAGTTGTTCAAAAAATTGAAAAGGCACTGGTTGTAGATTTATTCACCGAAGATTCTCCATTAGATAATAGGAGATTGAAAAAATCTGAGCATAGTGGAATGACTCTGGGTGACTTTTTGGATAATGGTGGGTAATATTAGTTTGAGTAATAAGGATAGAATAAGGGTGCATGCTATCTATCTAGCACAAGATGATAGAAAAAAGAATACTGCCGTAAAACTATCTAAAAAGTCCAAAATCACGTTACATGAGAATTTTAGGCGTATTCCAAGGAAAGGAATTTTATTAGATCCATTATGTGGTAAAATTTTTGGTCCTGAAGACCACCTAATACTAAAAAAAAGAAATCCTCTAGTTGCGTTAGATTGTAGTTGGAAACAAATTGATGACAGCTTGTCATCAATTTCTAAAAAAACAAAGTTAATCCATCGTACTCTTCCAATACTTTTGGCTGCCAACCCAGTTAATTGGGGTAAGCCGACTAAGTTAACCACAGCAGAAGCAATAGCGGCAACGTTATACCTCACTGGTGATCATGATCATGCTGAAGAAATTTTATCAATTTTTAATTGGGGGTCTCAGTTTTTTACATTAAATAAAGAGCCTTTAGATGAATATGCATCTGCTTCAACAAGTGATGAATTGGTGAAAATGCAATTTGATTTTTTTGATTAATCTTCTATGTTTTCAGAATTCAATTTCTTTGCTAATTCCCTCATATCCTCAACTTCATCAGACTCATCAACTATTTCAACACCTAGTAATGTTTCAATAACATCCTCCATTGTGACTAGACCTACAGTCCCTCCGAAGTCATCTTGAACAATTAGAATTTGCTCTTTTGTATCTAGCAAAATGTCTAGAGCTTTGTCTACAGAATCGTCATGCTTACATTTGTGAACATCTCTTGAAATTTCTGACATACGGATCTTGAATTCGTCCACTGCAGCTCTCCTAAGTATTTCACTTCTCAACACATATCCAATCACATTATCGATATCGGTATCTATTAGTGGCATTCTACCGTAAGTCATTATCGGTATTCTTTCCATGACATCACTAACGCTTTCATTTTTATCAACATGGGAAATAACCACTCTAGGAGTCATAATAGATTCTACGTTTATATCTCTCAGTCTTAGTAAGTTTTTAATTACTTTTTCTTCATCTTCCTCAATCTCACCTTCTTCTTCTCCGATGTCTGCTAAGACAGCCAGCTCATCTCTGGTTACAGTAGATTGTTTACCTCCAGGAAGTAGTTTCTTGAATAATTCGATAGGTGTCACTATAAAAATTAATGATAATGTTACAAAATGGATCATAAAAGCCATTGAATTAGATAATTCTTTCCAGAATGCAGACCCTAATGTCTTAGGAAGAATTTCACTGAATAATAGTACGAAAATTGTAAGAATTGCTGATGCAATAGCCATTCCATACTCACCAGGATTTAATTTTTCAACCTCAACACCTACACCTAGAGCTCCAACCGTATGTGCTATTGTATTTAGTGTCAATATAGCTGTTAGGGGCCTAACTGCATCATCTTTTTTCAAGTCAGACCAAATTCTTCCTGATCGATGATTTTTTGATTCTAGCACGCTTATGTGACTCGGAGATATTGATAAGAGCACAGACTCCATTATAGAGCACAAAAATGATACACCTAAAGCAAGGCTAGCATAGATGATAAGTAAGGTATACGCCAAACTTTTGTGTCCCCCGCTATGCAACCTTAGAGGGAACTGGTTATTGAGGTTTAATGAATTATGGTTATAATCTAGGGAACTTTTCATGAATGAATTCGATTTGCATGTACATGTTGACATGGAAGAAAGTGAATACGTAATGATTTGCGTTGCTTGGCCTTATGCTAATGGACCATTACATCTAGGTCACGTTGCAGGGTGTTATTTGCCACCAGATATACAATATAAATTTCAGAGAGCTCTAGATAAAAAAGTCCTAATGGTTTCAGGGAGTGATGAACATGGGACACCAATAACCGTGACCGCAGAGCAATATGGGATTCAACCACAAGATGTTGTAAATAAGTACCATTCAATGAATAAGAAAGCTCTAATTGATTTAGGATGTTCATGGGGAAAAAACATTGATTCAAGAGGCGCAGAATTTGGAGGCGCCTTATTCAACAGAACTAGCGATCCAGAACATAAGATTATGGTTCAAGAAAATTTTTTAAAATTATTAAAGTCTGGATTATTTGAGCAAAAAACTATGCAACAATACTATGAGTTGAGTGATAATAAAGGTAGATTCTTGCCTGACCGTTATGTCGAAGGAACATGTCCAAACTGTGGTGCTGATGGTGCTAGAGGGGATCAATGTGATGAATGCGGAAGTACTTACGAAGCTCACGAACTAATTAATCCTAAATCTAAGATGAATCCTTCTTCAGAAATTGAAATTAGAGATACAGAGCACTTTTTCTACAGATTAGATTTATTTCAAAATACTTTGGAAAAACATGCAAATCAACAGGAAAAAATTTGGAAACCCAATGTAAAAGCGATGACTAAGCAATGGTTAGACATGGGGCTAAGACCAAGAGCGGTTACGAGAGATTTAGATTGGGGAATTAATCTTCCATTAGATGAATCAAAATGGGATGGGAAATGTGTTTATGTCTGGTTCGAAGCAGTGCAAGGCTACTATACCTGTGCTCGAATTTGGTCTAAAAAATACGCAAATGAATCTGATTGGGAAAAATGGTGGAAAATTGATAAAAACGGTAAAAAACCCACTCATTTTTATTTCTTGGGTAAAGATAATATTCCATTTCATACTGTAATTTGGCCAGCTATAATTTGCGGACTTAATCATGCAAATAAAGGATTAAGTGATACAGATGTAGTGCAATTGCCCGATATTAAAGAATTATCTTTAGAAACTAATGTTCCAGCAATGGAATATCTCATGCTATCGGGTGGACAATTTTCTAAAAGTAGAAAACATGCTATTTGGTTGCCTTCTTTTTTAGAAAAATACAATCCCGATTTTTTACGCTATTACTTGTGTATAAATATGCCAGAAAAACATGATACTGATTTTAATTGGCCAGATTTCGTAGAAAAAATAAATTCGGAATTAATTGCAGCTTACGGCAATTTTGTTCACAGAGTATTGACTTTGGGTGGTAGATTAGAAAATACTGGAGATGGGCCATTTAGTGGTTTAGAAATTAAAGAAATAAACTCTAAATATTATCTTGAATTAGAAAAAATTCATTCATCAATAAAAAATTCATTGATTAATCATCGCTACAAAGAGGCTTTGAGGTCTGTAATGAATGTAGCACAATTTGGGAATCAGCTTTTACAATCTGCAGAACCTTGGAAATTTATGAAACTTGATGATTCTGACGAGAAATCAAAATCACTATCAAAATTAGCTTTCTGTTGGAGGATTTCTAGATTTCTGGCAATTACAACTCATCCATTTCTTCCTTTTAGTGCTCAAAAGCTTTGGAATATGCTTGGTGAATCAGGCGAAGTATCAGAACAAAAATGGGATTCAGCGGTTAATTGGAATTGTGAATTAAAATGGAACGATAAAAAAGCTATACCATTATTTGAAAGACTTGATTTGAAGGAGATATTAGAAGATGAAAAATCGTTTATTTTAGATGAAAATGCGACAAAGAATAACAAATCAGACTCTCTTAAGGGGATTAAAAAGGTGAAAAAAATGAAAGAAAAAATTGAAGGAATTTCCTATGTGGATTTTGAAACATTTATGAAAGTAGAATTGAAAGTTGGTAAGGTAATCACTGTCGATGAACACCCTAATGCGGATAAATTATTGGTGATTACTATTGATGACGGAACAGAAACTGGAAGAATAATTTGCGCAGGGTTAAAAAATTACTATACTGCAGAACAACTTCAAGGAATGCATGTAATCTTTGTATCAAACTTAGAACCAAGGAAATTAAGAGGAATATTCTCACAGGGAATGCTTCTAGCTGCCGATGATGAGTCGGGAAACGTAAAACTTTTGACTGTTGACAGTTCTATGGCAACAGGTTCCAGGGTTAGATGATTTACTCTTTATTCATCTTAAATTTTTGCTCAGCAAAATCTCCTAGGCCCTCTAATTTTGCTAACCAACCAGTCTCATCACCAGATGGAACATGTTTTACTAAATACGCATTAAAAATAATATCCCAAACACCTTGTTTCGTTTCTTGAAACAGATATCTCTTACAAAGCCAACTATCAATTAACAGTATCGACGCAAATATTATACCAGCTATTACAAATGCAATATCCTGATCGCCTGAACCCATTAAAATTAATACTAATCCTATTAGAAATAACGGAAAATTAAGGTTATTCATCAGCGCATGCAGAAATAGTGGTTTTTGTGATTTACTATTAATGTATTTAGTTCTAGATATGAATTGGCCTAAATTTCTACCCATGAAGATTGGAAGAACAACGATGTTTGTTAGTGCGAGTAGAATTCCACCAATTAAAATCCAAGTAGGGTTAGCACCTAGAAATGCACTCATGATGATCCCTGCAACAATAATTCCCCAATTAATAACGAAATTTGCAAGTCCTACTGCAAATCTGTTTAATCTTCCTGCTAATTCAAATTCAGGTGGAATTACCTTTGGTTCGCTAGGTTCTTTCTTTTTTCGCTGTCTTCTTTGCCTCTTTGGCTTCGCTTTCGCAATGGTTTCAGCTACTTCTACATTTGAAGATTTTACTTTCTCTTTTCTTTGTCTTTTAGGTTTTTCAATTTCTTTAGTTGCTGGTTCTGCTTTTTTTTCAGCCGCCTTGTCAAGTAATCCCATTTTTTTTCCTCCTCATTATCTACTATATAATTCTCCAATCTCTTCATACAATGGCCAGTCACTAGAAGCTATAAATTCATTAATTACTTCTTCTGGTAACTGAGCTAATTTATCATTAACCAATTTAAAGAACGTACTTTTTTCTGTTTCATCAGCTGATTTAGGATTAGATGCAATATTTTCATAAATCTTAAATTCCCCGCTGTTAACGAATGAATTCAATTCTTTTTCAGGCAATTTGCCAAGTAAATCATCTACAATTAATACAAATTTTTTGAATAAATTTTCTTCAACTGTTATTGCTACTTCAGTCTCAGAAGATACTTCGAATTCTTCTTCACCATCTAATAATGAGTTAATAGAGTCTCTCCTTTCAAATAATGAATTTAGTTCTAAGGAATATTTGTTTATGTCTTTTTCTTTTTTCTTTTTCTTCGCTTTTTTGTATAACTTTTCCAACTTAGATATGTCATCTTCTATAGAATCTAACTCGTCTTCAAGTTTATTGGCATCATCTTCACTTAATGATTCTGTTTTGGTTTCTGTTACAGTTTCATCTTTAATCATTTCTTCATTGTCGGTAACTACTTCATGCTCTTCAATTAATTCAACAATCGGCACTTGGTTTAATTCCTGCATTTTTTGTTGCCTTTCTTGCTGTCTAAGTACAATTATTTCCCTATCCAAATCTGAACCGAACCTATCTGCATAACGATCCAGAAGACTACCAACTTCACCCGTTCCAATCCTATCTATATGTCCATAAACTTGCTGCAGAGGTTTATCACTAGTTCTTTTCCATAGTTGTCTGTAATCGTTTTCTTCAACTTCGGTAACGTCAATGACCTCTTCAATTTTTTCACTTAGTTGTTCTGGAATAGCAAATGGTGAGTTTTCTTTTTTGGGTGGTGGTAGTGGCGGCAGACTCGTCAAAAGATTGGTATTGTCTAAGGGCGGAGGAGGAATCTCTATGGTGGGTTGTTCCACATTTTCATTTGTCATTGGTGGCGGGGGAGGAATCTCAACAGCGGAATTATTATTTGGTGGTGGGGGAATCTCTAGTTCAAGATTGTTAATTGGAGGTGGTGAAGGGATGTTATTTTCTACCTTTGGCGGAGGTGGTAGGGGTGGTAAATCTGTATTTACTGTAGATTTAGGATTCATTTCTGTTTCTAAACTAGGTTTATTTCCCCATTGAACTAAATCTACTAAGTCAGAATTCTGAATTTTCCCTTCTTTTTTGCTCTCGGGAGACTCACCCATTTGATTCCACCAGTATACGTGAATCGTATCTTTCCTATAATCTTGGCTAAAGCAAACCTCTATCTTGAACAAATTACTTGCTATTTAATACGGCCCAATTCTTTAAAATTAAGAATGAAGCTACATCCTCACTTGTGGTTAGAACATCACCTCTTTCAAATGCTAATTCTTGGTCTTTAATCCTAATGTATCCTTCGTCAATAACTATTTCTAATTCTACATTTCTCCCTTTAGAAAAGACCACCGCTTCGCTCAATGGGTCAAATTTTTTTGGATTATCGGGATCTAACCTGCTAAGCGGCATTTCTGTTACTTTTAGTCCCGATTTCCCATGAAGACTCGTTGGGTACCTTATTACCCTTCTAACATCAACTGTAACAGGTTCATCTGTTTCTCCACTTCCTGAGAGAATTATATTTTGATCTGCTTTTATCAAATCATGGAATGCCGACTCAGACTTCCCAAGTCTTGTAAATTTACCAAGCATTACTTGTTCCTTCATTCCTTTTACCTCAAAACGTTTCAATAAATCTTCAAATTTCTTTTTTGGCTGGCGATTTTTTCTTATGTATTCTTTACCCATACTTTCTAATAATTCATTTGAGAGTTTTTTAGAATCTTCTGTACCTTTGTTTTTATTTATATAATCAATCTTTTCTATCAGATTCTTACATCCTTCCTTCACCCTTTCTCCCCATCCTTTAGATTTAATCCAACCATCTTTCCCGTCTCCTGTTACAAACCTACCAACATCTACAGTATTACCTCTGATATGATTAACAAGCTCTCTTCTAGAGGATGAATCTAGATGAAAAATATTTGGATCTCTGTAATGAAGATGATATCCTCTGTGTCCTGAAAAGGTAACCTGCAAATATTTTTCTTTGAACCCAAAATCTGGTTCTAAAAAATCATTCCATAAATCCCAGGCGTATGTCCTTATTATCTCAAGCATTTCAGGGAAATCGTATGGGTTAATATTTGGTAGGTGGTCTCCATCTAAATCAAATATTAAATCCGCTCCTTTCCAACCTTTGTCGAACATTTTCAATTGATTCGGATCATTCCAATATGCAGTACTGTAAAATACGCTTGAAGGTGTTCTTTTTACCAAAAATTCCCTTAAGTCCTTGGTTGATGAAAAACTTTTATGTCTCAAAGGTTTATTATTTCCGAATGGAGTTAGCATCCATTCTCTCATTTTAATTCTAGGGGGGACCCATAATTCTGCATTCTTGTAATATTCACTGAACTTCAGAGCGTATCTCGCCCATCCGCTAGATGCCATATTTATTCTTACATTTGATGGTTGTAATAATTTGTTCTATTTTTGGTTAATTTTTTGATTACTTATTGTAAAATGGTTTACTTGATTTGGACACCTTATTTGAAGGTTTAGCACCAGTTAATTTTTGATAATATTCCCAGCAAACATAATGCTGATTGATAACCATTGCTTCCCCAAATGTCATAATTTTTCCAGTGAAATGACATATAGGCCCTAATTCTCCATTTTCGTTAATCCCGAGTGGCGCATGCTCGTGTGGCATATCGATGTCTAAATAATCAACTAATTTATGTCTTATGACTTAATTTGATGATTATGAATTGTAATGAGACAGTAAGTCTAGTGCAACTTCACAAGATTCAGATATTTCTGGCAGGGGATGGTCAAGAAATTTTTCTAAAATAACTCTGCAATTAATATCTCCAATAGCGCCAATTGCTTCCGCAGCTTCATGGCGTACCATTACATTTTCATTTTCATCCTCTAATCTACTTATGAGATATGGAATAGCTGCTTGATTTTGCATTTGTCCCATTACATATGCAATTTCATGCTTTAATAAAGCAGATTTAGATTCAAAGCCATTACTTAATGCTATAACTGATTCCTCAGAACCATCATTTCTTAAGGCAAAAACAGCTCTCATTCTTTCGAACATTTTTGCATTTTCATCTATTAGAATTGAATTAAGAATTTTTACAGATTTTTGATTTGATGCTGGCGCAGGATCGACTGAACCGAATTCACTTATTTCTGGCTTATTCATATTAACAGTATGTTCTACCAAGAGGCAGTCTTTCAAATTTACTTATTGTGTAATTGTAAAACACATTCGATATTTTAAAAACGCTCCAAAAAGACATCTAGTAGAACAATTCAACATATATTATTAATACTAATAATTCTACAGATGCTTGAAGAATATGGTAAAAATAGTAAATTTAGTCTCATTAGTTCTGTTGTGCCTATTATTATCACCAATGTTCGGAATTGTATCTTCTGAGATTCCATTAAGTGAGTTAATTGAACCTGAAAATGATGGTACATTGGATAGATCATCTTTTATCGCGTATTCTGGAGATGGAAATCTATTAGCGATTTCATACGAAAACAGGAATGAGGTATACCTATTTCATACAATCACAAGAGAAGAGTTAGAAATTTCACCAATTGTTCTTAATGATGAAGTACGCAGTCTGGAATTTACTGAAGATTCATCAAACCAAGGCTCAGGTTACTTATTGGTTGGTCGGGAGAGCGAATTAACTAATACACCTGCAGTATCGATATATTCTCTTTCCAACTGGGGGCATACTTGGACTGAAGATGGAGTTTCCGTAACATCAATTATTACAATAAACGATTTAGAAGGTAACAGTTTTGCTTACGCAACTAGAAGTGGTAACAATGAATACATAAATCAATATTTATTCTCTAATACCGATGAACATTTGGTTAAAATTAAAACAGATCACACTTCCAAAATATCTTGTCTAGATTATGACCCCGTAAATAATTTGTTTATATCTGGTTCGAATGAAAAAGTACAATTATTTTCTGTAAATGGACAATTAGTAGAAGAAATTGATGAAATTGGTATGGAAATTTATGATTGTAAATTCTCGAAAGAAGGTTATTATGCTTGGTCATCACAAGATGGAGTAAAAATTCGAGACTCAAATCATGATTTTCTGCATTCTTATTCATTTCCAAATGGTATATCTGCTAAAAAAATTATCTTTGATAAGAATCTAGATAAAATGCATTTATTGACTAATAAAGAAGGAAATGAACTGGCAACCTATGAGACCAATGGAAGTTGGGATTTAATAGATAGTTTATTGTTGGGGCATGCTACTAATGATTTGGAGATTAATCCCGCTAATGGAGATATTGCAGCATCAACCAATTCTCAATATGTTGCTGTTTATGCGTCTGAATGGCTAGATCCTAGAATCTCAGATTCTACAACAAATGATTTAGATCACGATGGAATTAGCGATCAAGAAGATGAAGATAGAGACGGAGATGGAATATTGAATGTTTATGACGTTGACTGTGAATCTACTAATCCATGTAATTTAGTACCTGACACTAACTTTATTAGAAATGTTGATGTTAAAATTACAAATAATAGATTAATTTTAACAGAAAACATATTTTTCACAAGTGAATTTAGTGAATCATTAAGATTGATTACTTCCGAGGCAATTAATGAGAACGGTTACATTGAACCAGATGAAAGAATTCTAATCGAGAATTCTTTTTGCTCTAAAATTGATCAATCATTAATTTTTGAATCATGGTATCCCGTCTTTAGTTTTGATAACAATTCAATTTTAGCAGGATCTTCATCTGTTGTATTTAGGTGTGATGGATTGAAAAATCTGAATCATGACTCTGCTGAAAGATTGAGTCTGGGTTGGGAAATGTCATTCGAGTTAGCACATGAAACGTCAAATAGTTATAACTTAACTATTAATCAACCACCTGCATTAAAATATGGATCCCCAGCAAATTTAGTACACAGCTATCCAATTAATCTGAAGGTTACAGGAGAGGATATAAAGACATATGCAGTGGACACTTGGTTTGATACAACTGCACCATTCTCTCTAGAGTTCACCAGGGAAATAGAAGAACCTGCTATTGAAATTAATACGCTAATTAATTTTTTAAAGTACAGCTCATACGTAATGGTTTCAATTTCAGCAATAGTATTAGTTATATTAGTCATTAGTCGTTACAATAACAGATTTAAAATTGAAGATTATTCTCCAGAGACTAAGAGAACTCCTCCATCCATAGAATCAAAACAAATTGTAAAGAAATCGCCACCCCCCTCAAGAAGAGATAAATCAAAAGAATACGATTATTACAATCCTGGAAAAAGATCCAAAAGTGACTGGAATTATGGAGATGATGGAGGTTTTTATTATTCAGAGACTTACACAGATTATAAAAAAGCCTCAGATTCTGTCCAAAACCCAGTAAAAATTCGTAAGGTCAAGGTTAAAAAAGATGTAGCTGATACACCTGTAGAAAATAGGCAGAATAGAAGAAGGGTCATCAGAAAGAAAACGGATAAATCTGAGATATTAAAAAAATCAGAAAATAATAGCAGTGAACAATCTACGGAAGTTACCAACATTAATAATCTTGAAGTGGAAGAGGTTGTTGGAGATAAAACGGATGATTTGGATAATGTCAACAATTTAGATTCATCAACTCAAATTAAAAATCTGATGCTTGAAAAATATACTCAAGAGTCGGATGTATCAGACTTAGAAGAAGAAGAAATGATGGATAAAGCATTAGATAAATTTTTCAAAAAATGATTAGTGAAATATCTTAGCATTCTTCATTAAGAACTTTCTAAATTCTTCGAATATCAAAACTGATGAAGCAAGTAACATAATCACTGGCCATGCATATGAATTACTGAATTTTTGAACTGATAAGAAATCTCCAATGTTCAGAGATGTAAAAGGAATTTCAAACGCTGAAAACTCAATAATAATTAGTAGTAATGTCGTACAGATTAAGAATGAGTATGCAACTGCTTTATTGGATAATACTCCTAAAGTAAATATGCTTTTTTCTATGCTTCTACAATTCATTACATTAAAAAGTTGGAACATCACGAATACTGCAAATGTAGCTGTAATTGCTTCCTCAACAGATGCTTGACTTTTTACCGCATAAAAAACCATCAAACTTCCTATAGCCATAAATGACCCTAAAAATGCAATCATAACAGTATCTATTAGATTCGGAAGTCCTTCCTTTACTGGCCTTGGTGCTCTTGACATAACAGAACCATGATTCTTCTCCATTCCTAAAGCCACTGCAGGCGGGCCATCCATTAAGATATTTATCACTAATATTTGTGTTGCAGTTAGAGGTAATGGAATCCATCCAAACATGAATGAAACAACAATAATTATTACAGCTGCAACGTTAGTTGAAACTTGGTACCTGACGAAATTTCTTATATTCCAATAAATTTTTCTTCCTTCTTCTATGGAATGAACTATATTAGCAAAGTTATCATCTTGTAATACCATATCTGCTGCATCTCTGGCCACATCGGTCCCAGATATACCCATTGCAATTCCTATATTAGCTGATGATAATGCTGGAGCATCATTAACTCCATCACCTGTCATGGCGACTACTTCTCCAGTTTTTTGTAATGCTTGAACTATTCTCATTTTCTGGTCAGGTGTAACTCTACAAAAAATATTTACCTGCTGTACGATATCTATTAGTGCGAAATCGTCAATAGAGTCTAATTCGTATCCACTTATTGTTTCAGAGTCTTCATCACATATTTCTAATTCAATTCCTACAGATTTAGCTGTATATTCTTGGTCTCCAGTAATCATTATCACCCTAATACCAGCTTCGTGACATGTAGCAATTGCTTCGTATGCTTCACTTCTTGGTGGATCTCTAATACCTATTAGACCCAAGAAAATCATATCTTTTTCAACATCAGCTATGTCATTGTAATCTTCATCATCTTCTATTCTTTTACAGGTTAGAGCCAGAACTCTTAGAGCCCCAGAAGCCATGGAATGGTTTGCTTCTCTAATTTTTTCAAGGTGTGAGTCATTAATATTAACTAGCTCATCATTTTCATAAATCTTTGTAATTATTCCTTCTATTGGGTCAAGAGCTCCTTTAGTAAATGCCCATTTCTCACCATCTAAGTTATTTATAGTAGTCATTCTTTTACGTTCAGCATCAAAAAAGAACTCGTGTAATCTTTCATGTTTTTTATTCAATTCCTGAGAAGAACCAAGTGCTTTCCATCCAAATGTGGCTGCAGCAGAACACGTAGGATCTCCGATGGCACTCCACGCACCATCTTCTTTGCTAACCTGGCTATTACTACACAGAGATGAACACATGAAAGCCATTTTATCAGATTTATTGTTTAGCAAGCTTTCAATAGCAATTTTCTTGTTAGAGGATTTGATAGTCACTCCTTTAATTGTTGGATCATAACCCCTTCCTTTAATATTATATCTGATTTCATTTGAGAAATATTGAACTACAGTCATTTCATTTCTAGTTAGGGTTCCAGTTTTATCTGTGCAGATTACAGTTGTTGAGCCAAGTGTTTCTACAGCCTTCATTCTCCTGATGATAGCCCTATGTCGTGCCATATTTCTCATACCAAGACCTAAAGTGATAACTAGTATGATGGGTAGACCCTCTGGAACTATTGCTACAAAAATTGCCAGGGCTATTGTAAATTGAGCGACTAAAGCTTCTTTTATTGGTTCAAAAGCCAAACCACTTCCATCCTGTGTATTAAATTCTCCATCGATGTAAGAGAAGAGTAATGTTAGTGTTAGTAGTAGTATGGCTACTGATAAGGCTATACCTCCTAAGAATTTACCTAAGGATTCCAACTTAATTTCAAGAGGTGTTTTAGGTGTTTCAACTGAAGTTATATTGTCAGCAATTTTACCAAGTTCTGTACTCATCCCAGTTTCTACTACAACCCCTAAAGCCCTACCATTGGTGGCAACAGTGCCCATATAACACATATTATCTCTTTCGGCGAGAACTCTTTTACTGCTGATTGTATCAGAGATTTTCTTTCTTTGTTTGGATTCTCCTGTCATCGAAGATTCATTAGTATAAAACTGATAGCTAGATATTATACGGACGTCTGCGGGAATATTATCTCCATCTTCTAGCTTGATTAATTCTCCCACAACGATATCTTCGCTATTTACGATTACTTCATGTTCATCTCGGATTACTACACAAGTATCAACATTCATTTTTTTAAGTGCCGTCATAGCCTGATCTGCCTGTCTTTCCATCCACCAACCCATGACTGAGTTAATGGTGATAACGAAGATTATAAACACACCATCCCCAATTTCATTAACGACAGTAATTGCAATAACTGCGGCTGCCATCAACAAATATACCATCGGATCCAAGAACTGCTTCAGGAATCTTTTCCATTCTGGTGTAGTCGGTGGTTCGATTAATTTATTTTTCCCGTCGCGGTTTAATCTATATTCGACTTCATCTTCCGATAATCCTTGAAGAGATGTTCTTAATTCTACTAACACATCATCAATATCAGTATTATACCAATCCTTGATTTAAACACCCCTATCCACCGGACAGGGATTCAATATATGAATAGTTCACTTACCTCATTTTTCCAAAACTTCACAAATCAAAACTTTAACGGGTATGCATGGCAGCACAAAAATGGCCCTACATACCACACAACAAAGAACTGCCAGAATTAACACTCAGGGTCATAATTATAGGAATTTTTCTTGGAATTGTGATGACCGCTGCAAATGCTTATCTGGGTATGAAAGTTGGTATGACTGTATCCGCTTCAATTCCTGCTGCAGTAATGTCAATGTTAATATTAAGGGGATTGAGATTTAAGGACGTATCTATACTTGAAAATAATGCAGTTCAAACTATGGCTTCTGCTGGAGAAAGCTTAGCAGCTGGAGTTATTTTTACAGTTCCTGCTTTATTAGTGATGGGGATTTGGGAAGACATAGACCCACTTCAAACTTTCATAATAGCGTTTTTGGGTGGTATTTTGGGAACAATGTTTACTATCGCATTAAGAAGAGTGTTCATTGTTGAAGAGGCATTACCATATCCAGAAGGAGTGGCGTGCACAGAGGTCTTAATTGCTGGAGAAAAAGGAGGTTCTGGGTTAGTTGCTATAATCTACGCCCTAATTATTGGAGCTATGTATGGTTGGGTAGTTGAAGGATTGAAAGTGACTAAAAAGGGAGTTCATGTTGTAGCAGATTTTCTGGGTACAAAATTTTATGCTGGTAGTGAAATGTCTCTTGCGTTACTGTCTGTAGGATATATTGTTGGCCTAAGAATTGCTTCTTTCATATTTATCGGAGGTATTTTGGGTTTTGGTTTCTTAGTGCCAATTTATGGACTTCTACATGGTTTTCCTCCTGAACCAAGTAATTGGGATTCATTAACAATGGGGGAATGGCACTCGGGGCCTTCATACTACGCTGTTTGGAGTGCTCAAGTACGATATATTGGGGCTGGAGCTATGGTTGTAGGAGGAGTATGGACTTTATGGTCAATGAGGAATACTATTTTTACAGGTTTCTCAAAAGCTCTAAGTTTTGGAAATACATCGGATGAAGAATCAGTTCTGAGAACTGATAAGGATACCAATATGAAGTTAGTGTTAATTGTTTGTGCGACTATTTTAGTTTTATCTTTCTTATATTTTGTATCTAATTTAGGTTTCTTATTAGCTATTGCAGGTACTTTATTTATTGCTGCAGTTGCTTTTTTCTTTTCAGCTGTCGCAGGATATATAGCAGGCGTGGTTGGATCTAGCAATTCTCCCGTTTCAGGTATGACTATTGCAACATTGATGTTTACGGCGGCATTGGTTTATATTGTTGGAACAATTGCAGGAATTGATAATTCTACAATGATGTTTGCTACCTTAATTATTGCATCAGTTGTAGCAGTCAATGCTGCAATCGCAGGTGATGTGATGCAGGATCTAAAAACCGGGAATATGGTAGGAGCCACGCCTTGGAGACAACAAATTGCAGAAACTATAGGTGTGATTGTGGGTGCAGCAGTAATAGGTCCAGTATTACTTTTATTGAACAGGGCATTTAAGATTACAGTTAAACATTGTGAGGCATCTAATGTTAAACTAGCAGATTCGGGTGATGAATTAATAGACTGTTCTAATGCATTGCTTGCGCCACAAGCTGATTTAATAGGAACAATAATAGAAAGTATATTCGGTGGTGGAGCTAATGTTGAAATGCTAATTCTAGGCGGAATCATAGCTTCACTTCTAGTTTGGAGGAAGTTACCTGTCATGTCCGTTGCAATTGGAATTTATTTGCCTTTGGAATTATCAGCTCCAATATTTGCTGGCGGTTTAATTCATTATTATGTTACAAATGTGGCCATTCTGAGGACCGATGGAAAGTTAATAAAAAGACCTTCAAAAAAAGCTCTAAGAGCAGCAGATGACGTAACATCTCGTGGAGTGTTAATTGGCGCTGGATTCATTGCTGGTGAATCTTTGATAGGAGTTCTAATTGCTTTGTTAATTGTAACCGTTGGAGAACCGTCTGACTGGTTTACAATTACTGGACTGAGTCAAGGTTTTACCATCATATTTTTCCTATGGTTTGTTGGAGTCTTCATATTTTTAACTACACTTACACTACCCAAAAGAATACTATCCACTGGTAAAGAAATATTAACGGTAATTAATTCATCCATGAAGCAAATAAAAGATAATCTAATCGCTAAAAAATAGAATTCAAATCAAAATGCATTCAAGAAAGAATCAAAGGCTCTACAGTCAAGGATGTAATGTTTGTTATGGATTTAAGCCAGTTGAAGAAACTTGACGTATCAGATTTAGTAGTCGAATTAGAGGAAATATCTAGAAAATGTAGAATTGACATTCTCAAAATGGTTTACAGGGCACAAGCTGGCCATCCTGGTGGATCATTATCAGAAATTGATCTTTTAGTTGCATTATACTGTACACAATTAAGATTTAGGGTTGATGACCCTGAGTGGTCAGACAGAGATCGTTTTATTTTGTCTAAAGGTCATGCTAGCCCAGGACTGTACTCCATACTATCAAAAGTTGGTTTTATCAAAGAAAAAGATTTACTTTCATACAGGGAACTTGGTGGTATTTGCCAAGGTCATGTAGATATGAAATTCACCCCTGGAGTTGATTTTAGTGCGGGTTCACTTGGCATGGGCTTGTCTTTTGGATTAGGGTGTGCACTGGCAGCAAGATTGGACAATTCCACAAGAAATTGTTACGTTATGCTTGGTGATGGGGAAATACAAGAAGGATCAGTTTGGGAGGCTATCATGGCTTCTCGGCACCATGAAGTTGGTAATTTGAAGGTAATTTTAGATTGTAACAGAATACAAAATGACGATTTCGTCAATACTCAGATGAGACTGTTCGATATTCCTAAGAAATGGTCAAGTTTTGGTTGGGAAGTTAAGGAAATTGATGGCCATAATATGAATGAAATACTGGATGGACTTAATTGGTTGAAAAATAATAATAATTTACCCTCTGTATTAATTGCAAATACTGTTAAAGGTAAAGGGATTTCATTTATGGAAAATAATCCTAAATTTCATGGAGCTGCTCCAAATGAAGAGCAGTATAAGTCAGCACTAATTGAATTGGGGGTGGATAATTGACTGAACTCGCAGCGTCCAGAGATGGTTATGGAAAAGCACTACTTTCAATGGCTACAGATGAGAAAGTTATAGTTCTCGAAGCAGATTTAGGAAAGTCTACAAAATCTTGCTGGTTTAGAGAGAAGTATCCAAATAGAACAATTTCCTGTGGTATTGGAGAACAAAATATGATGCTAGTAGCTGCTGGATTAGCATCAAGCGGATACAGACCATTCGCTAGTACATTTGCAATATTTACAGAGAGGGCTTTCGAACAAGTACGAAACGGAATAGCTAGACCAAATTTGCCTGTACACATATGCGGTAGTCATGGGGGGACTCATACTGGCACAGATGGATCGAGTGCCCAATCTATAGAAGATATTGCTATCTATCGTTCCCTACCAAACATGATTGTAATGCATCCTTGTGATGATAATAGTACTGAACAATTGACGATTCAACTACTAAAACAGGACTCACCCTCTTATACCAGAACTGCAAGAAATAAAACTCCTAGGATATATGAAATAAATGACAGTCGTTTAGAAATAGGCAAAGGTGTTATCTTACGTGAAGGAGGTGACATTGCAATTATCGCTTGTGGCGTAATGGTTTCCAAATCAATTGAAGCTGCAGAATTGTTGAATTCTATAGGTTACGATGTTGCAGTTGTTGACATGCATACAATTAAACCAATAGATACTGACTTATTAGACAAGTTGTCGAGTAGATATAAGGCACTCATCACAGTCGAAGATCATAACATTATAGGTGGGCTTGGAGGTTCTGTGGCAGAATATCTGTCTCAAAAATCGAATACGATCCTTAGAAGAATTGGTGTAAAGGATAGATTTGGAGAATCGGGACAGGCAGAAGAAATGTTAAAATTGTTGAATATTTCCACAAATGACATAGTAGATACAGTTGTCGAAGTGATTAGTGAGGTGAAATAATGGAACTATTTTTAGATACGGCAGAAGTTGAAGAAGTAAGAGAAATTGCGTCTTGGGGAATTTTAGATGGTGTTACAACAAACCCATCATTGATAAAGAAATCAGGTAGAGACTTCAAAAAGGTAATTAAAGAAATTGCTGAGATTTGTGATGGGCCAATTTCAGCAGAAGTTACTGCAATGGATGCAAAAGGAATGATTGAAGAAGGTATTGAATTAAAAGATGCATTGCCAAAAAATGTAATAATTAAGGTACCCTGTACACCACAGGGTTTGATAGCAACTAAAGAACTATCTAGCATGGGTATAGGAGTGAATGTAACACTAATTTTTAACGCATCACAAGCATTAATGGCTGCAAAGGCCGGAGCTATGTACGTCTCACCTTTTGTGGGTAGATTAGACGATATTGGGCATGAAGGCATTGATCTCATTTCACAAATAATGCAGATTTGGTCTGGTTATCCCGAAATTAAAACTAAAGTTTTAGCAGCATCTATAAGGCATCCAACGCATGTTTTACAATGTTTACAATTAGGAACACACACAGCCACTATGCCAACTAATATTTTTAGACAATTAATGAAACACCCTCTGACAGATAGTGGTATTGAAAGGTTTTTATCTGATTGGGCTGATGTTGAAGATGCTGGGAACGCCTAATTTTTGATGTGATAAGTTATTCAGTAATGATTGATTGGGAGTGAATAGGGGGAGAGCAATGTCTAATGAAAAATTGAGAAAACTATTAGATGGCGAGTTAGATTTATCCGAGGCAGCAAATGATCCTATTCTATCCAGTTTAGCATCAAGAATTTATAATATTGATATGTCTGAAGTCGAACCTGCTGAAGATAACAATAAAGAGGTGTTAGAAAAATCTAATTTGGCATTTGAACTACATCACTCTGACAGTCCTGATGCTTTAAAAATTGAATTACCTGAATTACCTCCTCTTGAGATACCCAAACCCGATGAAATAAATGAAACACCCAAAACGCTAAAAATCAGTGTACTAATAATGATGATATCTGGGCCTGTTATTAGCTTATGTGGTCTGTTAAATATTTTCGGATTTTTTAAATTCTTGAAATCATGCGAAAAAATAGTAGCAAATAATGGGGTATGTATCGAAGGTGCTGATCGATTAAGCTGGTTAGCAATTGGTAGGTTAAATCACACAGAAGGGTGGGTTTATTCTGGTAGCTTTGGTATTCCGACTATAATATTAATAATATTTGGAGTTATATTATTATTCATTGGAATTCAATTGAGAATGTACAGTAAAAATTAGTAAGTTTTAGCTAGAAATACCTTCTTCTTAGTTAATTTTCCAGTAATACAACACTCCATTTCGTTTGATAGTTCTTCAAGAGATTCACCTAAGAATGTCAATGAAGTCATTTTCTCTACAATTTCTGCATCTGAATCATTGCCTTCGAAAGGAGCCCAATATACTTTATTTGCGCTAATTTCGTCTGTTAATTTCCATTTACCAGAACTATGCTCTAGTGAGGGTAAACGAATTATAGCCTTCTCATTTTTAATTTTAGAGTTTATGATAAGTTTTTGTTTAAAATCTTCTATTATTTCAATAACTTTGTCTTCTAGATTGTCGAGTGATATTATTTCTTTATCACCTAATCTGGTGGTACACATAATTGTATTAGCCTTGAGATCTCTACCTCCGAAATCTAGTCTTAGTGGTATTCCCTTTAACTCCCAATCGTAATATTTTTGACCTGGTCTGATTTTTCTTTCATCTAAATGTGTCCTTAATCCTACTGATCGCAGTTTATTTGAGATGTCGTTTATCTTATTCATGATTATTTCTGAATTGTCTTTTGAAATAATAGGAATTAGTACAATTTGAAATGGGCTAACGTCGGGGGGAAGAACTAATCCAGAGTCATCTCCATGGACACCAATAATTGCTCCCAATAGCCTTTCCGACATCCCATAAGTTGTTTGGTGAACGTAAGATTGTCCACCTTCAATATTTTCATATCTAATATTGAATGCTTTAGCCCATTGATCACGATAGTGGTGAACACTAGCAACCTGCAGAGTTCTACCATTGGGCATAATAACGTCTATTGCAATAGTGTACCATGCACCAGGAAATGTGTCCCAAGTTGGTCTGCGTGAGATAATTGTGGGGAGAGCAAATTTTTCCATTAATCTAGACACTATTTCTAAATCTTCATTAATTTGTTTTGTCGCATCCTCTTCATCAACGTGTGCAGTATGAGCTTCGAAGAAATGAATTTCTCTTACCCTAATGAATGACCTTGTTTGTTTTGTTTCGTATCTAAACGTGTTAACAATTTGGTAAATTTTTAATGGTAAATCTGCATGACTCCTTATCCACAATGGAAACATTGTATACATTGCGGTTTCTGAGGTCGGCCTTAGAAACATGGGGATATCTAATTTATTCTCTCCAGCATGTTTAACCCAATAAACTTCTTTTTTGAAACCTGCTTCTTCTTCGTCATTTCTTAAATCTTCAGGATTTACACCTTGCTCCCTTGCCCTCTTAAGTAATGATACTAATCTATTTTCTTTTTCTAATAAATCCTCGGGAATTAACAATGGAAAGTTGCATTCACCATGATTTGTATCCTCCATTTCCTTGTGTGTGTGACTGTCTATTAGTTTCATTGTTTTCCATCCGAATGGCCTCCATACATCCATTCCTTTAATAGGATACCTTTTGTCTATCATGCCTGATGCTTCAACAATGAATGGATACCAGTCATTAAAGTCAGACTTAGGAGGGATTCCACTCTTGGCTTTATTTTTTTGGTTTACCATTCGATTCCCTCATATGTACCTTCAATTGAATTTATTTTAATTGTTATCTATAAGTTGCCTGATTGCATTAGATAATTCTTTTAAGTTAGGGATGGCGAAGTGATCACCATTTCTCAAAATTAAATGGGCTCTATTCTTGTCTGTTTGATTTAAATCTTCTAGCCTATTGGCAATTACAGCATCTAGGTTATTCTTCACTACGAACGATGATGACTTTGAAATTAGTTGTTTTAATGTAATATTAGACTCTAACTTAAATGCAACCCTAAAGGATTTTTTAACTATTTTCTCTAATTCAATTAAATGTTTTTTGTACTTAGTTAATGAAAAAGTAATATTGTCACTACCACTTGCTATTTTTCCAATAATTGGTTCATTGTGTATGTAGTCGAGAACGGCAGCAGCATGAATCCAAACATCAATCGAGCATTTAGACAGAGCAATCAGTTCTTTTAGCATCTCTTCTGGATTAGGGCATTTTATTTCTAGTGGTATGTTGAATTCAGGTTTATGATTTGTCTCCCCAGCCACGATTGTTACATCATGCCCCCATCTGAATAATCTTGAGGCAATTTCATAACCAGTTTCACCGCTTGACGTATTTTTAACATATCTTATGTCATCAATCATAGTAGTTGTAGACCCAAGTGTAACAACAATATTTTTTCTATTTTTTAAGTAAGAATTGACATGGTTAGCAAAGTTAGCGACAATTTCTATAGAATTTGGTTGTTTATACTTATTTTCTGTTTTTTCGCCCCATAGAATTTTTGAATATCTCCCTTCTATTTGATTGCATAAATGTTGAGTTTTTTCATTATCTGCAAGTGATTGGTGCATGCTCGGGACGATCATTACAGGTATGTTATTGTACTCGGCTGCTGCAATAGCCATCATCAGCGGTGAGTCGATAACACCAGATACTAATTTTGATAAAAAATTTCTTGTGCAAGGTGAAACAAGAATACCGTCATAGTTTGATAATCCGGACATTTGATGTTCCCAATCTGTAATAATTTCACAATCTCCAGCCCAAGAAACTGCTAATGGTGTGATTATTTTTTGAGCGGATTTCGTCATAATAATGGTGATATTTGGTTGAAATCTCCTCAATTCTCGTATTAACTTGATACTCTCAGAAGCTGCAATACCGCCTGTAATACCAAATAAAATTTTTTTACCGCTAAAACAATCTCCTTTTATGTCAACAGCAAGGTCATCATTATCGCGCATGCACTAGCGTGATTATCATCTATCAAAAGCAAAACGGTCTACATAACTCTCGATGGGTTCAGAAAGTATGACATTTTGGGTGTGTAGTATGGAAGAACTAATTCCAGCAGGGACTAATCCACATCAATGGGAAGGTCCTATGGAAAGTT
The DNA here is from genome assembly GCA_002720095.2 of Methanobacteriota archaeon. Taxonomy (GTDB): domain Archaea; phylum Thermoplasmatota; class Poseidoniia; order Poseidoniales; family Poseidoniaceae; genus MGIIa-I. The sequence goes on along the minus strand of PBGP02000022.1, from coordinate 73,673 downwards.
TGCATAGACAAATATCTTTTTCGCTAGTTTTTACCGCAATTCTATTCATAATTTTGACTTTGATTTTGAACATAAACTCTATGATTATTCTTGGAATCGTATATTTCTTCATTGCCACACAATTAACTGTGTGGTCATCATTCAAAAAGAAGTCAAAAAATGCAATTATGCCAGCTATGTTGAATTTACTAATTTGCTCTGTTCTGTTTGGTTCAATGTCTGTATTTTGTCTAGCTCTCGGCTTATCATTTGGTGATTTTTCATATTTACTTTCTGGTGTGCTATTTTTATTAGCAACGTCTTCTAGCTGGAAAAGACTCAGGATTTTAAGAGATCCAATCTTTAAAGGTTGGTATCAAGGACTCAAAATTAATTATGAGGCGATGAGATTAAACAGAGAGACTGTTGTTAGTTGTCACAATTGTGAATCAATTTTAGCAATAGATGTAACAAAATTTGGTATTGATTTAAAATGTCCCACTTGTAACGATTACCTCGTTTCGGAATTAACAATAAATTCATTTACTGAAGAAGAATAGTAACTATCTGGAAGATAATGTTAAATTTTTCCATAAATCTTGTGGGACTTCCATACTTAATCTTAAACCACCTAAGGCTCCTAGTTTAATTGGGTCGTCAACAGTATGTACTTTAACATCACCTAAATCAGACAGTTTTGATTCTATCATAGCACCTAGTCCTTTAATTCCGCTGCCGCCCCCACCTAGTATCATATTCTGTCTGAATTGGTCATGATATTCTGGGTTTGCAGAACTGATTAATGATTTGACATTAGATACAATGGGCTCAATTATGGTTTCACAAGCAATAGCTATACAATCGGTAATATCTAATCGCATGGCTTTCCCCTCGACACTAAAATCGACTAAAACAGGTTTTTTCGGCATTGCAATTTTAGTAAAACTATGTTCTTCCTTCCATCTGCGAGCCATGTCCTTTGTAATTTGAGCACCGTTATACTTCTTTTGAATTTCTTTGATGAGTTGATCATCAATATAATCTCCAGCATAAGACATGTGAAGTTGATCATCTGGTTCGGGAATTGTACCATATACTCTACAGATATCTGTTGTTCCAGCTCCAATGTCTATAACTAATGTATGTTCTATCATATCTAAAGCATATGCTACAGCGAAAGGTTCTGAAATTATCATACAAGCATTCACAGAACCAGCAGCTGCATCAAAAATTGCTGTTTTATCTACAAAACTAGCTTCAGCTGGAGCACCTATAACGGCCACTACATTGTCATATTCTTCTGGGTTAGCCAACTCAATCATGTGGTGTATAAAGTGAGCAATGAATTTTTTATCTTCTTGACTATCTTTAATGACACCATGTTGTAATGGGCGATATAAGTTCAAGGCCAATCTATTTTTGAGTGCTTCTTCGCCAAATAGCACATCTCTTCTTAAAAAATTTCTAGCAATAGCATCTTTTGGTGTCCCAATAACAGTTAATAATTCTTCTTCGTGTCCAGCACTTGAAACCATTACTGAACGAAACGTACCTAAATCTACACCAATGTACAATGTTTCTTCTTTCGCCATCTCTACCGTACGCTCCTAACGGTGTAGGTTTATCAACTTGCTCAAATATTAAAATTTTAAATTTACAGATTAAACCCAATTCTGACAACTATCACAGAACCAAGCCTTATGTTCTGGATATAGTGAAGCCATTGAGTTACAATAAGTGCACTCTTTCAAAACATCGTCACCAAACATAGCCCTAACAATATGCACATGCTCGTCCTCAGAAATTCCTAAAACTTCTCTCATTGACCACAGCATTTGATCTTCACTAGGAGTAATTATTCCGTCTGCAAGCGCTAGTTTAATCACCTCTTGATAATCTTGGAGAGTTATTCCTCTGGAATCTAACTGAATTCCTTGTTTTTCTGCAATCATATCCTTGCCTCCTGGGTCATCGACATAAATTACGAGTGAATCTGGATTTAATGACGAATCCCGTAATTCAAAAATAATTTTATGTGATTCAGAAAATGCATGTACTAATGAACTTCTTTTATTGATTATTGATGCTATATTTCTAGCAGTGTGTTCAGGAGTTTTTCCTTTTCTCCAACCCGAATCATCTTCATAATCTAGTGTGTAAAATTCAGTTCCTTTTCCAGGGTATTCTAGTCTAATTTCCTCACCACCATCAAAATCGTTTCCTAGAATCGACACACTTCCAATATCTGTATGTTGTAAGTTGTCTTCATCATCAAAAGAAATCATTAATGGTTTTCTCTCTTCTTCCGCAGCATTGTATGTACCTTGTAATCCAGACATCCATTTAGATTCCAATCTTTGCAAACTCTCTTGTTGTTGATTTGAAAGATTTTGTTCGATGCCTAACATTTTTTGCAAATCACCGCCTTCCTCTAGTTCTCGGCGAATTCGCTCTTGATCTATATCATCACTTCTTTTGATTCTTTGAGGTAACTGCCCTTCAGACTCCATCAAGGCTCTACGTTCCTCGAAAGCATTACTTATCGAGTCATGATTTTCCAGATTTTCTTTGGACTCTTTGCGACCTCTGCGGATTGGCATGTTAGGCTTTAATTATTTATCTATTAAGATATTATCGTAGTTAATTCGGTAAAAAAGCATTAATCATAATTTTCTAATAATGTTGAGATGCCCATTCCTCCTCCGACACACATTGTTGATAGAGCGTATTTATCATCATTTCTTTTAAGTAGATTTGCAGCTTTTCCAACTATTCTAGCACCGCTTGCACCTAATGGGTGACCTATTGATAAGGCTCCACCGTCTAGATTAATAATATCCTGATCTAGATTTAATTCTTTAATTACACCCAATGATTGGGCCGAGAAAGCTTCATTTAATTCAATTAAATCCACATCTTCTAAATCAAGTCCTGTTCTTTTTAAGATATTTTTTACAGATTTTACAGGCCCCAGACCCATCAACTCTGGTTCACAGCCAGTTACAGAGGTACCAATGATTTTAGCAATTGGATTAATATCATTCCTCAAGGCGTAATCTTCTGAGCATATTAGAGTAAATGCTGCGCCATCTGTAAGAGGTGATGAAGTTGCCGCTGTTACAGACCCCCCCTCAGTGAATGCTGGATTTAATCTACTCATTTGTTCTAAAGTGGAATTACTTCTAATGCATTCATCTTTGTTAAAAATATTATTTCCAATGTTTAAAGGTACTATTTCATCATTAAGATTCCCGTTCATTTGAGCTTCTGCCGCCTTTTGGTGACTTTCCAATGCGAACAATTCTTGCTCTTCTCTGCCAATTGAGTATTTTTTCGCTACATTCTCAGCAGTCATACCCATGGAAATATATGCGTCTGGATATTTCAAATTATTTTCGAATTTGGGGTTCGGAGAAAAATTAAAACCGCCTCTTTTAATTCTTGTCATTGACTCTAAACCCCCTGAAATGAATAATTCACCAGAGCCCATTGAAATTGAGCCTGCTGCCATATGTATTGTTTGCATAGATGACCCACAAAGCCTGTTGGTAGTAGATGCAGGAATGTTAACAGGCAACCCAGATAGATATGTAATGATTCTTGCAATATTATTACCCTGTTCACCCTCTGGATAAGCACATCCAACAAGAATATCTTCTAAATCAGAACAAATCATCGGGAATCTATCAATTAATTTTTTTATGACTTCTGATCCAAAGTCATCTGGACGAACTTCTTTCAACATTCCTTTATGCGCTCTTGCAAATGGTGTACGTAAAAAACCTGCAATTACTGGTATGCCCATAAATGTCGGAGAAGCATCATATTTGTGAACCCCTCGGTCAAATTGTAACCGCATCGATTATGAATAAGTCCATTGTCGCGTGGTTATATGTTGAGGAAAAGTAAACACGGATATTTCCGGGGTTCCAATTGCCCAGTTAGTAACGAAGAAGGAAAATTTATCATGAGTGATAAAGAATCAGATAAGTTAGGGCGTATCCTGGCACTGGTGTTAAGACATGCACCAGAAAAATTTAATGTAGAAATGGATATTAATGGATGGGTTGCCGTTGATTCACTATGTGACGGAATCAAAGGTCAAAGACGTGATTTCCATTGGTTGAAGCCATGGCATTTTGAAGCGGTTGCAATCACTGAAGAAAAAGGCAGATACGAAGTTGAGGGAGAGCGAATTAGAGCTACATATGGGCATAGCATAGAAATCGAAATAGACCTACCTACAGATGATATTCCCGATGTCCTTTTTTATCCAGTTAATCCTGATGAAGTTGAGGATATTATCAAATTGGGTATTAAAGGTGGGGATAGAAGGCATGTTCACCTCTCAAAATCCATTGCTAAAGCATATGAAGCAGGCAGTGTTAGAATCAAATCACCTTCAATAGTAGAAGTTGATTCTGTTAGAGCCATAGCAGATGGAGTTGAAATTTTTAGAGCTGGAAAATTAGTCTTCTTAGCAGAAGAAATCCCTCCGCAATATTTATTCAAAATTTCTGCGGATGACCCCGATTTAATCGAAATTTTAGAAAAATTAGAGGAAGAATAGTTAATTCCTATATCCACAAGATTCGCAAAATCCTAGGTCTCCAATTACTCCCTCATCGCACTTGGGGCAATCTGACTCCGAATCAGGATTTACTTTTTTTACGACTAAGTCAGATTTCTTTTTAATAATCCTGACAGGGTCTATTTCTCTGAATATTTTAGAGTCTCCAATAAGTTTTCTTTCATCTATTTTTTTTAGATATTTCAAACCTTCCTGTATCGCAATTTCTATTTGCCACTGTCTCTGTTCTCTTAACTGTAAATCTACAATTGAACTACAATCCTCTAATTCTGCTTGTAAGTGCCTTATAAATTGATCTATTTCGTTTTCATTTGACAAGATATCATCCCCAATTTTGGCACATTAATATATGTCGCGTTAGACGCGTACATAATGCCCGAAGAGGTCGTACTAATCAAATTTGGCGGGAGTCTCATCACTAACAAAAGCAAAGTTTGTTCGGAGAGGATTGATATTATAGATAAATTGGCTAAAATATGCGTCAATATTACGTCATTGAATAAAAAATTAATTATTGTACATGGTGCAGGAAGTTTTGGACATATTAAGGCTAAAGAATTAAAAATTTTCGAGGGCAAGATAATATCAATATATGAAAAACAAATTTTGGGGATAGAAAAAATAAGAAGTGACATGTTGTCCTTAAATGAGAAAATAATTGATATGATGCTAAAATATAAATTGAAACCAGAGACATACATTCCTCATTTGGAAGGTAAAGGCAGTGGAATGAATTATGTTTTTTCAAATAAGATTGATGAGATCATAAAATCAAACAAGATTCCAGTTATTTATGGTGATGTGGTAGACATAGATGGAGATAAGGAATTCGGAATTTTATCAGGTGATGATATATGCGAAATCCTTTGTAAAAGACTAAAAATATCACATGTGATTTTTGCTATAGATGGTGCTGATGGAATTATCGATAATCCAAACTCAAAAAGTGGTGGCAAATTAATTAAGCAGTTTTCTTCACACCATCCCGTTGTGGTGAACAAGCTAGAATTTGATGTTACAGGGGGGATGAATTTGAAAATTAAGAGAGGTGTTAATTGTTTTAGACAGGGATCAAGAGTATCTATAATAAATGGGAACAATACTGAAATGATATTAAAGGCTGTGATGGGGGTTGAATACTTAGGTACAGAATTTATTTAGTTTTGTAAATTTATATGCTTTATTGTACTAGCATGTCTGGACCAGATGAGCGAAAATGGAGTGTTGAGTACTTATGATTCACATCAAGCTAAAATGATGGAAGAATTATGTATTCAAGTAAATGAAGATGATTCTATAATTGGCTCAATTTCTAAATATATTGCCCACAGAGGTATTGGAATTTTACACAGAGCATTTAGTGTTCTAATTTTTAACTCCGAGAATAAACTATTGATACAACAGAGATCAATGGATAAGATTACATTCCCTGGTTTTTGGGCAAATAGTTGTTGTAGTCATCCTTTATTCGACAAGGGTGAGACATTTTCTGGTGTTGTTGACGGAGTCGCTAGAGCAGCAATAAGAAAAATCCCACAAGAATTAGGTATTAATACTGATGAATTTAAACATAATGATTTCAATTTAATTGGTAGGTTTCAGTATAAAGCTACTGACGATACGGAGTGGATTGAACATGAGATAGATTATGTGATTGGAATTCACAATGATTCAGAACCAAATATAAATATTAATGAGGTAATGGAATATAAATGGGTATCAAGAAATGAATTATTTGAGTTCGTTACCAACAATGATAACAAAATTGCACCTTGGTTTTCGACTATTATAGATATATACCTGAAAGATTGGTGGCCTGAAAATTCTACCGATTACCCAGACTACAACTCTATAATCATTAAGGCGGGAGTGATTACTTGAGTTTACCTAAAGAAGTTACAACTGCTTTATCTAAGCATTCAGAAAAAATAGAATTTAAGATTATTGATGCTCTTTCTAAGAGTAAACAAGATAAATTAAAATCAGCGATGTTATATTTGCTAAAAAGTGGGGGTAAAAGACTTAGGGCATCTTTACCTTTTTTAGTTGGAGAGTTATTCAGTAATGCTGGAGAATCTCATTATGATTTGGGGGCAGCTATTGAAATCATTCATAATTTCACATTAATACATGATGATATTATGGATGACGATGCCATAAGAAGAGGTAGACCATCCGTACATATGGAATATGATATTCCTACAGCAATTAATGCTGGAGACGCAATGTTAGCTGTTGCTTTTGAAGTAATATCCTCATCTAAGGAAATAGAAGTTTCAAATATTCCAAAATTAGTAAATATTATCGGGAGTATGGTTCGCAGAGTTTCAGAAGGCCAACAATTGGATATTGATAATGAAAATAGAAGAGGTATTTTGATTGATGATTATTTGGAAATGATTGAAGGGAAAACAGCTGTAATGTTCGAAACTTGTGCTAAATGTGGAGCAATTTTATCTGGAGCTACAGACGAAGAAATAAATTTAATAGGCGAATGGGGGTTAAACTTAGGGTTGTGCTTTCAAATTGTAGATGATCTAATTGATCTCATTTCAGACACCGAACTTTCTGGTAAACCGCTTGGAAGTGATTTAGTTCAAGGAAAAATGACTTGTATGGTCATTCACGCAATGAGCAACAAGGAAAATGATTTAAAATATGTAAATTCAATACTTGGAAGAGGTACGTCAGTTAAAGAAGAAGAAATAATTTCTGCGATTAATGAATTAGAGAATACTGGAAGTATTCAATATTGTATTGATCTAGCTACAGAATATTACAATAAATCTAAGAAATCACTAGATTATTTCTGTGATAATCCAGGATATGATGTACTGTCTGAACTAACTGAATATCATATTAGTAGAATTACTTAATCGGTGTAATATGATTCAGTTGGTTTCTCTGCCTTCAAACCTTTTCTTTCTCTGATACTTCCAATTACCTTTTCAATAAGTTGTGGCGGAACCATGTCAAAACCTCTATTTTCAGAATTCCAAATAGCTCGACCTTGACTCGCTGCTCTAATATCATTGGAAAAACCGAAAGTTTCAGCGACAGGTAGTGTACCTATTACAGTAGTCGTCTCACCTTCTGACGGCATGTCTTCAATAATGCCTCTTCTTTGTGTTAATTCACTAGTCACCCCTCCTAGCCAATCATTAGGAACGCTAACATGTGTTTTTTGCATTGGTTCCATCATCACCGCCTTAGCTCTTAACATGGCTCCTCTTATGGAGTTTCTAACTGCAGGAATAGTTTGTGCGGGACCTCTGTGGATGGCATCTTCATGAAGTTTTGCATCTACGAGTCTTACCATCATACCCATTACAGGTTCTTCAGCTAATGGACCTTTTTTGCATACTTCGTTGAATGCCTCAATAATTAATTCTCGAGTTTCATGAAGATTTTGAATACCTTTAGTTGCATTAATTAAAACATTTGTACCTTTGATAGAATAAATATTTCTCATCATGTCTTTATCTAAACCATATTCTGCGAATTTATTACCTACTTCTTTTCTATCTCCTTGTCTAACTGTGCCGTCACCAAATTCTCCATTCCTTAATGCTTTGATTACTTCCTCTGGCAATGGTTCTACTTCCACATAAAACCTGTTATGCCTATTTGGGGATTTTCCTTCGAAAGCTCTACCATGATTATTACCTTCTACAGATTCTCTATAGACAACAATCGGTGGAGACACCTTAACCTGAATCCCCTGTTCTTCTTCGATTCTGTAAGTTGTAATTTCTAAATGAAGTTCTCCCATTCCAGCCAATAGTGCTTCACCTGTTTCTTGATTAGTGGAAACTTCTAATGAAGCATCAGATTTAGCTAATGATCTAAGTGCATCAATAAATTTAGGTAGGTCTTTCATGTTTTTGGGTTCAACAGCTACTGTGACAACTGGTTCTGAATAATGTCTAATTGCCTCAAAAGGTGTTGTTTCTGGGTCTCTTACCACAGTAACTCCTGCAGCGGCAGATCTAATTCCAGTTACTGCAGCAATATTTCCTGCGACTACTGAGGGAACAGGTATCCTGTCACCTCCTACCATCATAGATACTTGTTGAACTCTTTCAGCTTTAGCAGCACCAATTGCCCATACTGACTCGCCATGATTTATTGATCCTGAGTACAATCTTCCGACCGCAACCTCTCCCGCATGTGGATCCATCCAAATTTTGGTAATCATCATTGCAAGGTCACCTTCAGGATTACATGAGATCATAGACTTTCCAATTTCGCTTTCTAAATCCCCAGTCCAAATATTAGGTATCCTGTAAGGTTGTGCTTGCTTAGGGCTGGGTAATTCAGAAACCGCCATATCTAATAGAACTTCATGAACTGGCGCTTTTTTGGCTAATTCTTTTTGCTGTTCATTATTGCAATATTCAAAAATATCCTTGAAATTAATTCCTGATTTTTTCATGTATGGTACGGTGATGCCCCAATTGTGATATGCAGAACCAAAAGCTACGGTTCCGTCTCCGACATTGACCTGCCAATCTTTTTTATGTTCCTCTGGTGCAAATTGCCTAATTAGTTTATTGACTCTCGTAATTTGTTCCTGAAATCTACTCATCATGTCTTCAGGAGTAACTTGTAATTCGTTGATCAAACGGTCAACTTTGTTAATAAATAAAACAGGCTTAACCTTTTCTTTCAGTGCTTGCCTAACGACTGTTTCTGTTTGTGGCATGGCCCCTTCAACAGCACACGTAAGTATAAAGCAACCATCTACCGCTCTCATGGCTCTAGTGACATCACCACCAAAATCTACATGCCCAGGAGTATCAATCAAATTAATTAAGTAATCATCTCCTTCTACTGCATGAACCATGGATGCACTTGCAGCATTAATCGTAATTCCTCTTGCGCTCTCTTGCTCGTCAAAATCTAAAACTCTACTTTTTCCAGCTAACTCTTCACTCATCATACCGGCTCCAGCAATCAGATTGTCGGAGAGCGTAGTTTTTCCATGATCGATATGCGCAGCAATACATAGATTACGTATTTGATCAAGTTCGTGCATTACTTCAGTTGCTCTTTTAATATTGTCTTCTTTTCTACCCATTTGCAACACCAATATGTCTAATACTAATGCGACTTAATTGGAGTTCATAAATCCGACGTATGAATTGACTAATAATCAAGCCTATCTAGCAGATGCAGCAATACGTTCGATTTCTTCTTTTTTTGATATTGCAAATGACGTAGAATCTCCGTTACTCGCTTTAATTAATTCATTCACAATGCAATCTTTCAAGCTTCTTTTTGATTTAGATGTTCCTTGTGTGGCGCCTTTAGCAAGATTTCTGATTGCAGTATCTAGTCTCCTACTGGGCGATGAATCAACAGCTTTAGGCTGCGAAACAGCACCAAATCGTATTCTTGTTATTTCTTCCCGTTGAGCGGAATTTATTATCGCATCAACAAAAATTTGCAATGGATTCATTTTTGTTTTCTTATTGATGTCATCTAAGGCAGCCATAAATGCTTTAGCAGCACTTTGTTTTTTTCCAGTATACTTACCAGTTCTCATTAGATTGTTAATGTATCTTTCAGAAAGAGATAGTTTGGATTTGCCAAACCAAGTGTTAGCATGCTTGCCTCCAGTATGGGGTGTTCCCACTTGCTTTAGATTGATATATTTGGAGAGCCCGGGGTCTGCACAAGTTATTTCTGTAGTATCCCATTTTCCAAAAACTAGAGTTCCTAACCCTGCGATTGGTGATTCATTTTTTACTTCTTCAACCTCTTGGTTATTCTCATCTGTAGTTTCATCCACCATTGTAATTCCTCATCTAACTGGTTTTTCTTTACGTCCTCTAACCATTTCATCCAAACTTACTCCATTGACTTGAATCACTTTGTAACGAACACCAGGAATATCACCGTAAGATCTGCCCATTCTTCCTCCAATACCTTCTACCATGACCTCGTCATGTTCATCGATGAAACTTATTGCTCCATCCCCTGGAGCGAATGCAGTTAATTTGTTACCGCTTTTGATTAACGAAATTTTGACAGCCTTTCTTATCCCTGAATTAGGTTGCTTAGCTTCAATTCCAACTTTCTCAATAACTATACCTTTGGCTTGAGTAGCCCCTCCTAACGGATCGTGTTTTTTTCTAGTGCCAGAAACTCGCTTCTTATAGTATCTGTCACTCCATCTAAACTTCTGCCGATCTGTCTTCATTTTACGTCCTGCATAAAGTCCTCGACCCATATATTCACCTTGAAGCAAGTGGCCCACAAACCCTTCCTTTATATCCGTAGCGGCAAGTATATCATCTAAATCATGTAGATTTGACCACGAATGTGTACGAACCTTCAAAGGTTGAACTGCATAGAGTCGTTCAATGGCTTTCAGAGACCACCTAAATAACGTTAAAATTGATACGAGAAAATTGGAGAATTTTAATAATCTGCCATCTATTTCAAAATACCACTCAGAAAAACCAGTTATATTAAGCGGATTTGAGTCGGATTTAAACTGCAAAATTGCACTAGATGTATGCCAGATTTCTGTTATTGCTGGTACATTGAATACCACCGAAAACGAATTAATTGATTTAATTGGAGAAGGAATTTCAGAACCCGTTGAACCTGTTGTGGTGAATAGGGAACTTTCAACCACCCTCGAGAATACTATAGAAGATGTGAAATTATCAGAACTTCCTGTACCACAATACTTCCCCGTTGATGCAGGGAAATATCTAACGTCGGCAATGGTTTTTGTTATGGATGAAGGCGTATCTAATGCATCATTTCACAGGATGCTTATCTTAAATGATAACGAAATGGCAATAAGAATTGTTCCAAGACATTTGCATAAAATAATGACCAAAAATCGCTCTCTAGGCAAACCTACAAAAGTTGGAATAGTAATAGGTGCAGATCCTTTTGTTCTGCTTAGTGCCGCAATTTCATTTGATTTTGATTCAGAGGAATTGCATGTAGCATCTTCACTACACGAAAAAGGATATGGAAAAAGATTAGAAGTTGTTGAGCTAGAAAACGGTGTATTGGTGCCTGCACACGCAGAATTTATATTTTTAGCTGAAATTACAGAGAAAGATACCGTGGAGGGCCCATTTGTAGACATCACTGGTACCAAAGACAAAATTAGAACACAGCCTGTAGTAAATGTTAAGAAAATATATCATAGAAATAATCCTTATTTTCACGCATTAATACCAGCAGGAATTGAACATCAAACATTAATGGGTTTACCTAGGACACCTACTATAAAGAGAGAGGTTAACAAAGTAACTGAATGTATTGGTGTTAGACTAATGAAGGCTGGTTCTGGATGGCTTTCTGCAACAATTTCAATTAATCCAAAGGGACCTAGGGATGCTGTAAAGGCTATTGATGCAGCATTTATTGGACATCCATCATTGAAAAAGGTAGTAATTGTTAACTCTGATATAAATATTGACGATGGAGATGAAGTGGAGTGGGCTGTGCTAACGAGATCACAACCAGACAGAGACTATTTTATTTTTAGAAATAAAAAAGGAAGTAGTCTAGACCCAACTCGATACCCAGATGGTACAACTAGTAAAATTGGTATTGACGCTACCATACCATATGGAGATGATGAATCTGAATATAAAAGTCACAGGTAGGTAATATATTGAAAAATGGCAATTTAGGTTTTAATTATCCAAAAAAATCCCAAGGTGATAGATGTAGAGCACAGGCATTAAAATTTTACAATTTATTCTGCAATAATCAAACAAATTCTGATGACTATTTTGAGTGGGCTGAACAGAGTGCTAGAAAATCGATAATGTATGACTACACGAATTATATGAATTGGGAATTTTTACTTAAACTGAAGGTAGAATCAGGAGATTCAAAAGGAGTATACATCGTTCTAGAAGATTTACTATCGGTCTTGGGGAAAGAACCATTCTTAATCAAACAGTTAAAAAGTATTAATTTGTTAGCCACATCTCAAGACTTGTTTTACTCTATTTTGAAGCGGGAGCCGTTGGATGCTAATATCTGGTGGGATAAAATAGAGAAGGGTGAATTTAAACTCTCTGAATTTGAACTCAGGTGCCAAGAGATGGATTTTCGAGATAGAAGATCTAACATAATTTTTGGAAGGAGGTTAGAAAGATTAAGAATAAACGGTCATGACGAAATTTTTTTCAAATTAATGCCTTATTTACTTGCACACAGACCAGATAATCATGAATTATGGATAGAACTCGGAAAACATCACGAGTCATTCAATCATATTAAAGAAGCACTAATGTGTTACGAACAGGTGTTAACTTTCAAACCAAATGATAAGAATAAAGAACGACTTGGGCTGATTTTAAAGAAAAAATTTGATAAAATCACAAGCTACACTCCTAGTAAAAAAGAAAAGATTTCATTCCATAATAAGTTAGAAAAATTATCAAAAAATAAAGATATTAATTCAAAAATAATACCGATGAACTCAACTCCTAAGGATAATCTGGATCCTTTAGAGGTAAAACTAGTTGAATTAATAAAAAATAAGGAATTTCAGGAAGCTTTTTTCATCTCAAGAAGGTTGATTTCCGAGGGAGAAACATGGGCTGAAAAATATTTCTTGGTTTGTAAGGATGGTTTATTAAATGGTTGAATATGCACTAGCATTGATAATTAGAGAATTTAATTCCAAAAGTTTTTCCAATTATTGGGAATGGGTTTTAGTAAAGCATGTAAATAGGGGTTGGGAGCTTCCTGGTGGAAAATTAGCAAAAGGAGAGAGTCCCAGACAGTGCATAATAAGAGAAGTACGCGAGGAAACAGGAATAAGAGCAGAAATACTGTCTGGACCAATTTCAATAGATAATGGAGTTGTTTTTTTAATGAAGCCTTCCGACAGTAATTCTAGTTTCAGCTCAAAATCGGATCCGATGATTTCTGAAGTGAAATGGCATAACACACCCCCAGAAAATCTAGCATGGGGGGCTCATGAATTAGAAACGATATTAGATTCGTTCCAATTAAAATAAGCCAGATGTATTCTTAATGATTGAATCAACGAATGATTTAATTGATTCATCAACTTCTTTGTATATTGTTTCATTTTTTTTCAAATTATTTGCAATAATCATTAAATCTTTAGGGTGAATTTTCGGTTCGGGTATTTCATCTCCCAGTTCTCGCGGTTTAGCGTTCAATATTTGAAAATCAATTAAATCGGCATTAATATCTACATATTTTGATGCGATAGACAAGAATTGAAAACCTGAATGCCAAGCTAACTCTGTGTTATTTGATTTGGTGAAAATCTTATGTGCATTGTACAAATGTCTGCATGCATCACTAATGTGACCAATTTGTGTTAGAATTCTTGCTGCTCCAACTCTAGAAAAAGCAACTACCTCTAAAGGAAAATTTCCATTTAGTGGGATTTCGCCGTATAAATGCAGAGCCATCAATTTTTCATCAATTTTCTCATGATATGCTGCTTTATTGATAATAGCCAAACCGTGTAACCTTGAAAATTCACAAACGGATGAAAGTCTTCGCAAAGCCCATTCAAAATCACTTTCAGGGTTCTCTTCAGAACCTGACTGTATTTTGAGTAAGCCGAGTTCCATTCTTAATCTACCTTCTAATACCAAATCTCTGTTCTCTTTATCTCTAACCAACTCTAATCCTTGCTCAATATTGAAGAACATTTTCTCATAGTCGCCTTTATTTCTAAGTGTGATTAATTCCAAAATTAGTTTTTCTGAGTCAGTTAATTTTGAAAAAACTACATCATATAGGTCTATTATATTTAAAGAAATAGAACATTCGGCCACTTCTAAATATGGATTGCTAGATTCTACTTTTTCAATCAAGTCGTCTAGTTTATCAATTTGAATGGGTTTTTCAATCCATAAATTTACTAATTCCATCGCTTGAATTTCTATCACCTAGCTTTCGGACTTTTCTATTTTTAACACGACTTCATCATATTTATTTTTCAATTCATTGTCTTGTTTTTCGAGTAATTTCAAATGTTCTTTTAATGTGTCGATACTAGAAGATAACTGTGTATTCATTGATTCTAAATCATCTATCTCAAATAATAAAGCGCCAATTTGACGATATACTTTTTTATCCTCATCCTGACCTTTCAGTGCGTCTAAAGTAACCTCAAACTCACGTATCTGTGAACTTGTTGACATTAATTGTTGTCTAGTTGATTGTATATCTCTAAGTATATTTTGCAAAATCTCGCTGTTATTCATAATTAAAACTCCATTTTATCTATTACACTATGTGAAACCTCAATACTCCTCATTACCGTGTTCCACCTTGATCGCAAATCTTTCAATGATTCTGAATTTAATTTTACAGATTTGCTCTCGATAATAACTTCTTCACCAGTCAGTGCTGCGATTATTGTTTCAGAAAATTTCTTAGGTAATGATATTGTGATTGAAGATTTATTCTTCTTCATCACTATCATCACCTGCTTCTTCAGCACGCATAGCCTCGAAATCAATAGCTGCTTGAGCTGCTAGGGCTAATAAATCTGTATCGCTAGCTCCTTCCATGTTTCTTCTGGTAATCCTTTGATTAGCAGTAGTTGCTCTAGTGTAAGGTTCCCATGCACCACCTGTAAAGGTATGATTACACTTATCACAATGCCATATTCCCACAGATTTTCTCTTTACTTTTTTGTATTGACATACTGGGCATGTGTATAATTGTGATTTTTTCTTCATAGCGCCAGCTGAATTTCTTCTGACGCTAACACCATATCTAGCACCAAACTTAGCCGTAGCGCCTGCTTTTTGAGTTCTTTTTGCCATATTAATTCACCTTTTCTTCTATTAGATTTCTTAATTCTGCTGCTTGAGTACTTGCGTTGTCAAATATCTCGGCAAATTCAGCCGTGCTGAAAGTTCCTTTTAATCCCTTTTGAAGAGAATGTACATGTCCATCATCTCCCAATGTAATGTGAATTCTTTCATCTCCCCCTAATTCTTCTTGCTCATTAGGGTCATAAACGAATCGCCCACCAACTTTCTTATAAGAACACATTATAGGTGTTTTACTTACTGGTAGTGGGTGATCTTCGCCCACATCATGTTTCTCTGCAGGAACGGTTGCAGTTCTCAATGCAGCAATACCAGCTAAAGCACAGGCATCAAAAATATTTCCATCATCAGACATTACGTGAATATCTAAATTTACATTCCAAACGCTTTCCCCTGGTACGACACATAAAGAAGACAATTCAATACACCCTGATTCTCTAATTCCCCTATCTACGACCCTTCCCAATTCAATGCTTTCAGGACTTGGGGGTCCTGGTTCATATCTTAAGTGCGCCACAGGTCTTAATTCTGCAGAAGTCATCAAAGAGCCATCAGCTGGGCGATCTGAATAAGGCTCCCGCAAAGAGAATTTCACTCCCGCATAGACAACGGTACCACCCCACGACACCTTAGACGAACCCTCTGCATTGGTTAGAATATTTGTTTCTAAATTAATTTCTCTTCTCTCAAATCTATTTCTGCCATCAATTCTAGAGTCATTTTCTGCTAATTTCTTCAGTTGATCTCTCAATAGTCTAGGTACTATTTCTACCATTATTCTAAACCTCCTGTATATTTGGATTTTAAAGCTTCTACCTGTAATTTGTGTATCTCTTTAGCAGCTTTCATATTATACTCCATCGCAAGATTAAATTCTTCTGGAGATAAATCACCATCCATTTGTAGAAACGCTAATTCTTCGGTATTTGGCATTATTCCGACTGGCAAATCTGCCTGTCCATAATTGTCTTCTGCTTTATCTAAATCTAGAACTACAACATCATTAATTTTACCAGCAGCAACACTAACTAAAAGATCTTTCATTGGAATTCCCGCGTCAGCTAAAGCTACAGCTGCGGCCGTAATACCACAGCATCTAGTCCCTGCTTCAGCACACAATATCTCTATTTCAACTCTAATTTTAGATCTAGGAAACATCTCTACCATTACGATACTTTCCAATGCTTCGGCAGTTACTTTACTTATTTCTCTACTTCTCCTATTAAAACCAGGCCTAATTCTATCTGAAGTTGAGAATGGTGCCATATTATATCTAACATCCAAAACAGCTCTATCTGGTCTCTGAATTTTCCTTGGGTGTGCTTCCATTGGGCCGTAAACAGCGACTTCTGCAATATTAAGCCCCCATGTCATTCTGCATGAACCTCTAGCTGCTGGCAGTACCCCCACCTCGATTTTAATTGGTCTCAATTCATCAGCTAGACGTCCATCTAGTCGTTCTCCATTTTCTTTGATGAGTTCAACGTCTCCATAACCACCCATTATATCTCCTCCATTCTATTTTGTAATAATTTATCGGTCTTTGAATGATTAAAATTGGAGTTACTATTAAGGCTCTGACAAAATTCCCTGACCTGTAAAATTCCTTCATCTTCCCCTTCAATCCAAATTCTTCCATTATCTGCAACAGTAATCCTGCAACCGCTGAATTCTTTTATTTTTTGTAAATTGGTACCTTTTGTCCCAATGAATTGCCTGATTGAATTAGAGCCGACATATTCAACGACACCAGTAGAAATCTTTCGTAAACCAATACCTTTCATAGTGCAAACAACTCCGTGTTGACTGTCAATTTCCTGAACTCTTAACAAGGCATAATCACCTACAACCATATGCTCTTCTAAATCTCCAAACTGAACATTCCATGGAGACAAACTCATCGGCAATAAAGCTTCAAATGGGCCTCCAATATCTAGCATCCAGATATTAGACTTCATTGATGTTACATTACCGATAACTAAATCTCCTGATCTAGGCATATATGCTGAATTAAAAGCCTGAACATAAATAGTTCCATTATTTTCCATTAGTTGTCCAACCTGAGTAGCAACTAAATCTCTTTCTATTTTTACAATTCCACTCCCAGCGGAATGTCCTTTTTCATTTTCAATTTTGTCACCTGGTATGACAAGGCGCTCCCTAGCACCAAAATATACTTCATTCATCTTTCTCCTCGAACACACCCAGAGCATGTTTGCGTTTAAGTAAAGCGGAACTAAAGTTCTCTATATTCTGCTTCAGAATCCTTACTCATAACCTTGGAAATTATTTCTCCCTTTAATCCTGCTGGGATATCAATTATGCATGCCCAATCACCGTTTTCAAGCCAATCATCTTTTTCTTTATATTTGCTTAATATCTTAAATACAGAACCATAATTTTTACCAGAAATTCGGAATGCCAATCTAGAGTTTTCAAATGATAAAGGTATCAGAGGTTTCAAGAGCTTGATTACTTCTTTAATCTGAATGTCTATATTCTTAAAAGGGTCTATAGAAAATCTAGTCTGATCTAAGGCTATTTCTATTCTTGTTAGAGGATGAGGAGTTTTAGTTTTTGGATCAATTGCGTTAGATTGAATATGCTGAATTATCTGCCTTTTTTTAGATTCTGTCATCTTTTTCCTTTGGGAAGATGTCAATTGAATCTCTCCATCAGATAATATTTTAAATGCAATTTCATTGAAATTGGAAGTTTGAAAAGCTTTGTCTAAGTCACTGGATGTTGGTCTCTCACCAGCTCTTGAGTCGATGAAAACCTCGTCAATAGCAGCAATCTTATCTAAACTAATATCAGTGTTCCCATCCTTCCAAGATTCTACTAAATTTGGATCGACAAGAATTTCAAATCTCATTCCGTATTTTTCATATCTGGCGATAACTGCATCGTCTAGACTAACCAATTAATCCCCTCATTAACTTTCATTATCGAGTGGTTTTAATTTATCTATATTTTTATTCACGTCCTCTCTGTTCAGAGTCCTGTATCCGTCTGAATCAATAATAGCAATTTCTACTGCTTCTCTATTGAGTTCTGAATCCAAGCTATTCCTTAAAGCTTCCAATCCCATCTTTATGGCAGCGTTCATGGTCATATTCTCTTTCCAGTTCGATTCAAAGAATTCACATACTGAACTTCTTCCTGATCCGATTCCTCCAGCATGATATGATTGGTAAGCACCACTAGGGTCTGTTTCAAAAAGGTGAATTCCGTCATCATCTACACCTCCAATAAGTAATGCTGTACCAAATGGCCTAGAGCCACCATATTGAGTGAATGATTGTTTGAAGTCACAAATTTTTTTGGCAAGTGTGGTGACTGGCACAGAATCAGCATATGTAATCCTGTTAACTTGACACTCAACTCTCGCTCTTTGTACTAGTTGTCTCGCATCGGCCACTAATCCACTAGTTGCGAATCCAATGTGTTCATCAATTTTGAATACTTTTTCTATAGAATCGGGTATAATTAGCCTGCTATTAATCCTTTTGTCTACAATTAATATTACTCCGTTCCTAAATTTCAATCCTGCTGTAGTTGTACCTCTTTTAACGGATTCACGAGCATATTCAACCTGAAATAACCTTCCATCAGGACTGAATGTTGTGATTCCGTGGTCGTATCCTCTTCCGCTTGGTTGCATCTTCACACCGACTATCCCTGATAAAAGAGTCTTATCAACCTATCTTGTTGAATGGCAACTTACCGAGACATTCATGAAAAAATACACTCTGAGGTGCAACGTGCGGGTAGCAGTATTGTCCTCTGGGGGAAAAGATTCCTCATATGCGCATTGGTGGTCAATTATGCAAGGTTGGGATGTTGTAGCCTTAATAACCTGTAAGATTAAGAATAATGATAGTTTTATGTTTCAGATACCTTGTATAGACATCGTCAAAACACAGGCGAAAGTGACTAATACAGAGTACATCGAATTAATAATTTCCGGAGAAGAGAATTTAGAAATGTATGAATTAGAAGAATTGATTTTAACAAAAATGCAATGTGGAGAATCCTTATTCGGAGTAGAAGCTCTGATATCCGGCGCCTTGAGAAGTGATTATCAAAAAACTAGGATTGAACGAATGTGTGAAAATCTTGATTTGAAATCTTTCTCACCTCTATGGCATAATGATTCTGAAAAACATATGCTTGCATTAATTTCTCACGGATTTGAAATAATGATTACTGCCGTATCTTGTGAAGGGTTGGGGGAAAAATGGTTGGGCAGGATTATAGATAAATCAAGTATTGATGAATTAATCCAGATTTCTAAAAAATACAGATTTAATGTAGATGGTGAAGGGGGAGAATTTGAAACTAGTGTTTTAGATGCTCCGCATTTTAATAGTAAAATTAATGTACACATCGAGAAAAAATGGTTAAAATCTAGGGGATTAATAAAATTTAAATCTATATTAATGGAAAATAATAGTTAATCTCAAACACAATGTCATTTTCGGATGTATGATTGTGATGCCGTTTTCACCACTAGATTATAGATATGGATCTGAAGAATTTAAATCCGTCTGGACAGAAGAAGGAAGACATAAAAGACAGTTGGATGTTGAGAGAGCTCTAATATGGGCTCACATGAAACTAGGTAAAGTTTCCAAGGAAGACTACCTAGTAATTGAAGCTATAGCAAAACCCGAAATTGTCACAGCTAAAAGAGTTAAGGAAATAGAAGACGAAACTAAGCATGACATAATGGCTTTAACAAAAGCAATGTCAGAAAAAGCTGGAGATTCAGGGTGGTGTATACATCTAGGGGCTACAAGCAACGACATAGTCGACACTGCGGTAGCTCTGCAAATCAAAGATAGTATTAACTTACTTAGAAAAAGATTGGTTTCACTGATTGAGGTTTGCGCTAATTTATCCCTGAAACATAAGTCTACTGTTATGTTAGGAAGAACTCATGGTCAAGCCGCCGTTCCAATTACATTCGGATTAAAAGTTGCTGTGTGGACTGATGAATTAGTTCGTCAGTTAAACAGGATTGATCAATCTAAAGAAAGAATTTGTGTAGGTAAATTCTTGGGAGCCGTTGGCACTGGAGCAGCACAAGGGGAAAATGCTCGAGAGTTACAGAGACTGGTCTTGACTCATTTAGGTTTGGGTGTACCACTAGTCACTACTCAAGTGGTTGGACGAGACAGATACACCGAATTCATGTCATGGATGTGCAATGTTTCTACCAGTTGCGAAAAAATATTACAGGAAATTAGAAATCTACAAAGGACAGAAATTGGTGAAGTTGGAGAGGGGTTTGATATTAAAAAACAAGTTGGTTCATCAACTATGGCTCACAAAAGAAATCCAATAATGAGTGAAAACGCATGTGGACTAGCCAGAATTGTTCGATCATTTATGATGCCTACATGGGAAAATGCGTTACTATGGCATGAGAGAGATCTAGCGAATTCTTCCAGTGAAAGATTTACACTCTCACACGCATCCACTCTTCTGGATGATGTACTCAGAAAAACTACCATTGTTTTGACTAATTTATGGGTTGATAAAGATAGGATGATAGAAAATATCAATTCACAGAAAGGGCTAGTGATGGCTGAAAAAGTTATGTTGGCATTAGTCGAAAAAGGTGTAACACGTGAAGATTCGCATGAAGTACTTAGAGAAGCATCCATGGAATCTATATCTAAAAATGAAGAGTTAATAGATATATGTGCCAGGAATCCAACTGTTGCAACTAAATTAACCGCAGCTGAATTAGAAGAGGTTTTTGAACCTAAAAACCATCTTGGAGTTAGTATTGAACTGGTAGAAGAATGTGTTACAAAAGCTATGAAAGAAATCTCTAAGCAAATATAGACCACATAAATCCAAGAATTCCTCCTGTTAATGTAGCCATAAGTATCAGTAACACAATCATAGCATGAGGACCATATTGATTCCCATCATCAAGTGCCACTTTCCATATTTTAAAACCGTGTGCGGATATTCCCTCAATCACTCCCCCTTCGACCTCATCATACTCTGGGAGTGGTCGTCTAGGTATTCGTTCTCCTTTCCTTAAAGGCAAACTACCTCCGCTCATGTTCTACCCATAATTAAACAGTGTATAGCGATTATGCTCAAAATTATTTTACACCTCGTTAAATTAACGGTACTTGACAATGGAGCTTATTCATTATTCTGGAGTTCCCGGATCAGGGATTACTAGTTTGTGCTTAGTGGAATGTAAACATCACTTAAACCAAGGTGACAGGGTTTTCTGGATTTCTGGAAAAAATCTTGATCCCGAAAGATTTTCGCAAATAATGAATGATTTATCTATCTCAAATGCATCCAAATTTCATTTAATGAAATTTAATAAGGAACAAATAAAATTAGACTTCGAAACTATAATATTACAGGTAACGAATATGTGCAATGTTTTGAAATCTACTAGGTTAATTGTAATTGATGATTGGGATTATAGTATGGAGAGGTATGAAAAATCAGGTCGGATTGAATCAATCTCTAGACTGGTCGATTGTTGCAGTAAAAATGATATCAAATTGATTATAACATCGAAGGGATATGATAGTCATGAGGGTGAATTAAACAAATTAATTGCAAGATCATCTAATGAATTGAGCAAGATTGGCTTCGAAAACAATATTGTATGCAAATCTGCCGAAGGGGGGACTTATTCTATAATTAATCCAAAACACACGATTAATTATAAGATCATACAAAATGGTATTGAATTCATACAATGAATTAATCTAAAGCCTCTTCGAGAATTTTTTCCATTTGTTCTAAATCATCTTCAGTAGGCTCGTCAAATCTTCCATCATCTTCCACAGAACCCCTAATGAAATCTCTACCTGCAACGGCTGGAGCATTTTCTTGAATTATCTTTTCTCTATTTGTTTTGACTCTTAATGCAATCCAAATAGCCATAGCCATCAGTAAAAAAATAAAAATTATGTAAATGTAAATCACTGTTCCACCTAGCCATCCGTATAATAAAGGCAACAAATAATTAACGGAGAGTCATTCTTTCAATAGGTTTAGCTAAGTGCCTTCTTTGCGAAGCATCTGGCTCAACCCAAATATAGGGTATGTCACATGATCCGTTCCATAATCTTGGAGATAATGTATGACATTTTTTGCATTTTAAGGGTTTATTTTTCCCAAGTGAAATATATTTATAACCACAAATACAGGTAGGTCTTTTACAATTTCTGAGTTTAGCCCTCATTAATCTTAATTTTTCTAAGTGTATTGTCTTTGAATTAGCTTCCATACCTTCCCATTGAATTATATCCCCTACTGTCAATTTTTGAGCTAATGTATTTACATTTCCAGATTCACTAAATGCTACCAATTCTTTTTGATTTAAATGATTCCCATTATCTAAAACGTTCAGTATGACATGCCCACCCTTGATTATTTTAGGGTTTGACATAAGGGTGCTTGTAAAGGTCTTTTCTATATGATCACCCGTAGCTTGATTAGTCCTCCAAATACGAAACTCACTAGATTTTTCATTTTTCCCTATAGATTGTAAGTACAAGTGGGCTAATTGTGCATCATTTTCAGATTCTGCTCTAATTCCGTATAGTACGGGACAAGGGGTATTAGGTGAAATTATAGATTTTTCAGAATTTGGATCTCTGTTTAAAAATGTTCCAGGATATTTTTCTGAAATCTCTTTAATTGATTCTTTTGAAATTATTCTCTGTGTTCTATAGTTCTCTTTAAATCTGTATGCAGTCAACTCCCATGTATAATCCAAATCTCCGATCCACGATATTGCAGCTAATGCGCCTACCAGTCCAGATATTTTTTTTCCTATCTGCCAGTATTTTGATCCATCTAAACCTGAGATTTGTTTAAGAACTTTATTCGCTGAAATCTCTTTTCTTACAGCCATCCAATAGAATTCAGGGACCTGCTCTCTAAGATACAAAAGACACGGTTCTGGACTATGTTGTCGTCTTCCAGAATGATCACTTTGAATAACGTCTAATTTTGAAATTCTGATTATTAGTTCTGAAAACCATTGTTGAAGTATTTCAAACAAAATACTTTCATTTTTCTTTTCAATATCAATTTTCACAGCTAAAGCAGCATTGCCTCTTGTTCTTTTTGAAGCAAAAGGCCATAATCTAACCAATCTAGGGTCTTTAAGTCTCCATAAACTGCCATCCATACTCAAATCACTCAGTATACAAACCAAACGATGAAACTCAAATGTAGTACATCCTCCAGATAGGGTGTCGGTATCGTCCAAACCTATCCAGGCCATGTTTATTCCAGAACATCACCTTTATCGTTATTATCTAATAAACGATCTATTACATCAGGTAATCCAATATTGGGATCTACTAGGAAAGTCCTGACTCCATGTAATTTACCTGCCTCATAATCTACGATTCTGTCTCCAACCATGGAACTCAATGGGTTTTCATCAAATAATTCACATTCTGATAGGTCATCGATGATTAATTTAGAATCCTTATAATTTCTCTCAGCCATGTTAATTATGTAATTTCCCGCCATTAGCATTCCAGGATTGGGTTTACGAGATATAGAATTTTCATCTGGTTTATAGGGTGAATAAAGAATTAGATCTAATATAGCGTCCTCACTTTCATTCTGAAGTTCATTAATTAATTTTTCATGGATGTCCTCGAGCACTTTGTGGCTCCATAAACCCCTATTAATTGGTGACTGATTAGTGACTAAACATAGTCTAAATCCATTATTTCTTAGTATTGATAATGATTCAGCGACATTAGGCAAAATTTCTAGTTCATTTACTGAGTTAACATAATTTTCGCTACCCCTATTCAACACACCATCTCTGTCTAAATAAATTATAGCACCATTCCATTTCTTTGGCAATGGTTCAAGAACTAGTCTGTCCCAAATTTTTGATTTATGTCTGTAAGGAAGAAGTCGAGAGTTCATTTAATCAACAACTTGATTTAATATTTCTTTTAGATTTAATTGATTCTTTAATGACGTGATTAATAATCAACTGTAAATCTTCGATTCTTTCCATTGACTTGGTTCTAAATACTATTGGGAAATTAACAATTTTGGCTAATTTCCCTCCTCCTCCATTCATATAATCCCCTGTAAAACATACAGTTTTACAGTTAATTTTGTTTGCATAATTAACACCAAGTATTACATTTTCTGAATTGCCTGATCCACTGTATGCCAAAACGATATCGTTAGGTTTTAAGTATACTTTCAGCTGGTTTTTAAATACCTCTTCGTAAGAAGTATCATTTGCCCATGCAGTTAAAGATGAGGCATTATCCGTGTGACAAATAGTTGCAACTCCTAATTCTTTAGACCAATCTCCAGCACTGTGGCTAGGCGTTCCCGCCGAGCCACCATTACCGATAAAATGAATCGTATTTCCTGAGTCCATAACACATTCTACCAGTTCAATAACACTAGAAATCATATCTAAGTCTATTTCAGAAAAAGCATTTTTTAAGTCAGATAAATATGTATTCACAAACCTATCTAGTTTAAACTCCAAACAATCCCCTGCTTGCGGGCAGTAGTAGTGGCATATTTACATATTACCACCACCAGCATTAATTCGATGGAATTTGATGCTTCCACAATTAGACCGATTATTGGATTGGTAGGTCTCTTTTTTTTAGGTTTTTCCTACTTTTTAAACAATAAAATCGG
This sequence comes from Methanobacteriota archaeon, assembly GCA_002720095.2. Taxonomy (GTDB): domain Archaea; phylum Thermoplasmatota; class Poseidoniia; order Poseidoniales; family Poseidoniaceae; genus MGIIa-I. The sequence goes on along the minus strand of PBGP02000022.1, from coordinate 48,593 downwards.
TGATTTTTCAGCACCACTCGGTTGGGTTTTAGTTGGAATATACTTTGGATTATCATGCCCTTATTACATCGAGATTCAAGACCCGATCCTAATATTGATGACAGGACTAGCCCCTATTGCTGGAATTTATCTAGCTATTTACGAAATTAAAGGTAATAAATTGATTTATGGAAATAAGTCAAAAAATATTATTCCCGACCACTTGATATGGTTAAGAGGAATGATTTTCTTTGCTGGTACTCCTTATTTACTGGTTTCTCAAATACCTCATTTAAACCGATTGATGATAATTTTTATAGCCACACAAGTAGTATTTTTTATGAGGTGGACTGGTTCAGGTGACATTAAATTAGGCGAATTTATTGTTAATACAGATGGAACTAGATTTGGAAAAGTAAACTGGGATAATTGGGATGGGAATAAATGGTGGCTAATAGAACAACTCCCAGAAAATGGAATGTTTGTTGAATTAATTAACTCAGACGGTAGCAGCATAGGTATTAATTTTGTGTTAGCATGCACGGCCCTTCAATCAATTATTGTGTTTGTGGGTGCTATTCTGGCTGTTAATACATCTAAAAAGTTAAAAGTAAGAACACTAATTATTGTGATACCATTAATACACATTCTCAATTTATTTAGAAATGCAGGATTAATCTGGATGCACGCTAACTACCCTGATTGGGAATGGTTGGGGATTAGTATTTTTGATTTCGGTCATTCATACGCCTCAAAGGTTTTATCATTATTTGCAATGTTTTTAATGGCGCTAGTAATTTTTGAAATTATGCCAAAATTACATCAAAATGTCTTGAAAGTTGTTGAATCCTTCACTAAAATTATTCCTCAACTAAATAAATGAATAAATTTATTCTATCATTTGTTTATTATTCTACCAGCGATTCTAACCTGACTAGATAATGGCATTTGATGTTCCCATGCAAATTCTTTAACTATTCTCCAAGCAAGATTCTCATTCCCACCTGCTTCCCAATCAGTAACATCAATTCTAGCGTTCCGAGTATTTGCTTTGAAAGCCGCAATTGGTTCTCCGTTATGAAATACAAGATATGCAGTTCCAAAACCGAACTTTTGTCTGCAAATATCCGTGAAATATGGATTTAAAGGATCTGAGGGTGGCAGTACAAAGTCTCTCATGGGGCTAATTTCACTAGATTTTTCTAACTCTTCTTTTCTACCCCAGCAAACCTCGTTTAGGTCGTTTATTAAAAATCCTTTAATCATTTCACCATTATTTTCGAGTTCGAAAAGTACACTTTTTAATTCTTCAGGCTTAAAAATAGGACCAGCTAGCTTTGAAAATTGTTTTAATGTGATTGAAGGGAAATCTTTAAGAATTTCAATCAGAAAATTCTTTTTTAAATCCCATAATTCAACACCACTCAGCTTATTTACGGTTTTAAAACCCTCTCTGAAGTCTTGTAAAATGTATCCATTTCTAACAAGAGGCCTTATTAGTTTTCTAAATTCTGATCTTTTCATATCGTTTCTGTCCATAAACAATTTTGGATCTGAATTAGTTTCAAAGTACTCTAATGCTTCTAGAAGACTATCAATATTATCAAAATCAACACCGTCTAAATCTTTAATGTTGATATCTCTGATTGTTAATAATTTTTTAAAGTAGCTGAGGGGTGCATATGTATTATGATTTCTTAAATTTATGCCTGTGTGTAGTCTTTGAGATGCGGCCATCGATTTTAAGTCAACTCTGTACATTTCACATCTACCCCTTAAAGCGAAATCATCTCTAATTTCCATAATTGATTCTAGAGCAGCGGTTTCGTTAGGATATCTAGAATCTTGATGTAAATTGTGATTGTGGAATAACACCCTCTCCGATTTCTCTCTTGAAATTGGAGATATGACTCCACCTCTTATCATCCTATTTCCTGAAATTGCGAAACCGATTCTCTTAAACTGAGATTGAACAATTTCATCAGTGTCGATTATTGGCTCACCATTAAAATTGCTTACTAGTGCGATATCAACTAACTGATCCTTATAATTATCTAAGTAGATTTCGAAAGCATCCATAAATTCTTCCAAGTAAGAATATGGAATTTGCATATCTTTGATTTCTAAATAATCATTTATCTTGAACATTAAAACTTTACCAATTGCATCTGTGCCTTTGAATACTGGAAGATACCATCCAGATTTTAAGATATTTCTGACCTCCCAAATAAATCTAGAACAAAATGGATCAGATTGAGTCAAGACTCTGATTTTCCTGTCCTCTCTTTTGTGAAGGGTTAGTAATTTTTTATCAGCAGGTATACAATAAAATTCTGTAGGTTCTGGTTGTAAAGCAAGTACTTTGGTAATACGTCCTTGGCGTTCCAATTTAGCTAATGTTTCTACTAATTCATCTACACTTCTTGTGGTATATAACCTGAGTGTATTTGGCTTAATTGGACCAATCCTTCGGATTAATTCTAACAGTGAATCTGTGAAAGAAAATGGATTAATGTTTTTGGTAGTTCGATATAGAGTTACCCTTCTTTTCCTACCTGGGACCTCTTCGAATTGATTCACAATCAATAAATTTCTTTCTAGGTTGTTTAAAGCATTTCTTAATTGCCTGTGTAAGATCTTATTTTCTGTCTGTGAAGGATATTCACTGAATAGCTCTGCTCTAGTCATAAGTTCATCGCCTTCAAATTTATCGAATAATTCTTTTTCTAGTTCATTCATAAAAGGCTCAGGTCTCAAACCAAGTAGCATAGGAATATTCTCCAAAGTCGTAAATCCGACTCTATTGTGCAGTAATCTGCCTCTGATTACGTCTGAATCAATTTGTAAATCCTTCCAATCGGCAAATCTAAAATCTTGAACTCGTTCTAGCATTTCTTGAGGTTTTTGGAACATAATATGAGAAGAAAAAGCCATGTATGGATCTTTGTGAAATTTGAAAGACTTTTCTAAAATGAGGTTTTGTAACCCTCGATATGAAACAATATCACCTTCTCCTCCGGTAATCTTATGTTCATCAACCCTGAGTATGAATTCGGCTTCATTTGTTTGTAAATAGAAACCAACAGAAATAATATTCCTAACCTCTAAATCATGTAGAAATGATTCAATATGATTTTTTTGAAATGGCAATCTTTCTGACAACTCATCTAGAGTTTTAGGACCCTCACTACCTAATAATTCGCATATCTTAAACCTCATTGCTTCATGAGGGTCAGTAATTGATTTTTCTTTCCATTTAGTAACTTCAAAACCATCAAATTCTAATCCTATTTCATAAGTAAGTCCTTGAATACTTATATCTCTAATATTTTCTAATTCTGCAGATTTATCCATTATTTTTCCAAGTGTTCCATGAACCTCTGCCATCCAAGTTCCAAACCATTTTCCGTCAAGCAACTCGCTCCCAGTATTTCTTATCTTGGTAATTTTTTTATTATCAACCAAATCTAATACCCATTCTGAAATTTTATCTTCACTAACTCCCTTCAATTTTGAATCATATAGAGGATTCTTTAGATCACTACTTAATCCACCACCCATCTCCATCAGTAAGAGCAAATCTTCCGCATTTTCAGGTTCAGGGATTTTTTCTTCAAAAAATGTTTTTATTTGTTCGACATCCAATTCTGTAGCAAGTGCTCTTCTGCCTAGTAAACGACGAAGAACTTCTGGATCAATATCTTTAATTAAATACGCTCTGGTACCCATTGACAGCAAATCTTCAAACGATGATTTATACAATCCCATTCCTAATTGAGAGGGTAATTTAGTTCTAATCATTGAAATATATATTGATCCTGCTTCTAATCTTGCTAAAAAACTACTCAATGCCCAGCTATCAATATCTTGCTCGAATATTTCATTCATAGCCTCCTTCATCAATAAACTGGATTGCTCGCCCCTGTGTTTTGCTAAAAGTGCATCTGCTTTTTGCTGAAATTGCTGAGGAGTTACTTCATCGGAACCAATTCTTCGGGGAATAATCATTGATCGACCTGCAACCTCCCTAAACCTCTTAGAAAATAATTCAGTATTCATTACATATTTTTCTAAAACATTTTGGAAGTTATCTGCGGGATACTCATGTAATCCGCCAAAATCAAATTCGTTGGTTAATTTAATCAATAAACAATTTTCATCAAAAGATAACTCATGGACGTGGTTTTCTTCATTTTCAGCTAATCCTGAAATATAGTAACCTAGTGCAACATTAAATCCTCTTCCTCTTGATGTCGTAATGACATAAGTAGGATATGGAGCCTCTACTTTTTCAACTAAAATACTGTCAATGTTTGGAGCTTCTAGACAATCAAATGCATGTTGCTCCATGTGTGTAGCTATAGAAATTGCAACTGGAGTAGATAACCCGTATACTTCCCTAAGCATTTTCCTAGGATTGAAACCATTTCTAATTACACTGAGACAAGCATTTTGTAATTTTGATAATTGTGAAGACAGTTCTCTGGCCCTTGATCTGGACTCACCACTCCATGAGGGGACATTGGGCCTGTGACCGGTGACCTGACTAACATTGACTCTAGTTCCATCGACAGAGTTAATCCGATATGTTTGTCCTCCAAGTAATATCACATCACCATTTCTAAGTTTAGCTACAAAAGATGCAGATAAATTACCTAAAATTGTGCCTTCCATATTGAAAACTAAATAACTATTGTCGGGTGCTATTGTACCGACATTGGTGTAATATATCATTCTCGAATATCCTAACCTACCGTAAATATTTTCTTCGTAATCTATCCATACTCTCTTTTCATCTTCTAATAAATCTAGAGTGTCTATAAAATCATCATAATCTAAATTTCGATAAGACCAAGTAGATTTGATGATTTCAAAGGCCTCATCGATATCAATATTTTCATTTATGCATAGACCTATCATAAATTGTGCCATCACATCTAAACTATTCTGTGGGAATGTTAATCTGTCCATATCACCGCATTGAATAGATGCTTGAAGAGCAGCTAACTCAACCAAGTCATCAACATTTAATGGCATAAATCGAGCTCTAGGTACCCCTCCAACATGATGTCCCGCCCTACCAATTCTCTGTAAAGCTGTAGCTATGCTTCCAGGAGAACCTATTTGCACAACTAAATCTACACTTCCAATGTCTATTCCCATTTCCAATGATGATGATGATACTACAGCTCTAAGCTTACCTTCTTTTAACTTTGATTCTACATCGAACCTAATTTTTTTGTCCATAGAACCATGGTGCCCAGCAACTAAATCTGCGTAACCATGTTTTTGAACATCTATTCTCTTCAATTCTTTTTGTAGTTTGTTAACGACTAACTCCGTCATTTTACGCGTATTAGCAAATACGATAGTCGTATTATGAGATAGAATTAAGTCTAAAATTTCAAGAATTTCGTATTCTAAAATTTCTTTATCCGATAGGTTATAAAATTTTACTGGGATTGGTTTTCCTTCTGCATCAAATCTAACATTACCTTCTGTATCTCTTTCTGAAGGAATTACAATATCTAAGTCTAACTCTCTCGAACCCGAAACCTTAGCTATACACACTTTAAGTGAATCTCCTCTTGTTTCTCTATCATCAGATGCTACTAAATATTGTGCTACATTTTCTAGAGGTTCCATTGTAGCACTAACTCCTATTCTCTGCACTGGTCTTTGCAGGAGTGTATCCAGCATAGAGATAGTTAATGCCAAATGAGTACCTCTTTTGGTAGGAACTAAACTATGTAATTCATCTAAAATAATATACTCAACATTCTCGACAATGGGTTGGAATTTTTTTGAACTGATTGCTATAGCCATACTTTCTGGGGTTGTGATTAAGATGTGTGGCGGGGTTCTTATCATTTTTTGTCTTTCAGATTGCGGAGTATCTCCAGTTCTTAAACCGACTCTAATTTCAGAGGTCTTTCCTTTGATAAATTTTGATCTGATTTCGCTCAAAGGTTGTATGAGATTTTTTTGAATATCATTTGCTAAAGCTTTTATTGGTGAAATATAAATACAATATATTCTTTTTTCTAACTTATTTTCCAGTGAAGCACGTATAAGCTTGTCAATTACAGTAAGGAATGCTGTCATTGTTTTCCCACTTCCAGTAGGACTGCACAACAATAGATGCTCGCCGTTCATTATTGCTGGTATTGCCATTTTTTGAGGTCTAGTGAAATCTGGAAATTTCCACTTAAACCATTCTCTGACAGGTTCACATAATTTTTGATAGATGTCATCTGATTCGATGAACCTATCTAAATAATTAATTATTGCCATTTTAATCAATACCGATGCGTTGCCAGCCATGATATGTAGTTATAAAACCAGCGGACGGAAAATTATCACTTTGTAACCAATTTGTATCATAAGTTGTATCCAAATGGGTTTATTGATAACCTCTAAACACTTGGACATGTTGAAACAAATGGCTCAAATGGAAAATAATGGTAAAAAGCTCATGTCATTACTTAAGAAAAGAGGTTATATTCAGCCTGCATTTGAATTATATGGAGGTATTGCTGGACTTTATGATTATGGGCCATTAGGAGGCCGATTAAAATCAAACGTCAATAAGATGTGGTTAAATCATTGGATTGCATTAGGAAACATTGTAGAAATAGACTCTCCAACGATTACCCCAAAAGAAGTTTTGATGGCTAGTGGCCACATCGGGGCATTCAATGATTTTGCTTCTGAATGTAAATCATGTAACTCTATTTTCCGATCTGACCATCTACTAGAGGAAATACATCCTAATCCTGATTCATTATCTCAGGAAGATTTATTCAGTGAATTTGAAAATAATTTAATCAAGTGTCCTACATGCAAAAGTAGCAAATGGTCAATACCCCAGCCATTAAATTTAATGTTTTCAACGACAATTGGTGCTAGTAAAAATGGTCGGACAGCTTACATGCGGCCTGAAACTGCTCAAGGTATGTTTCTACAATTTCCAACAATTAGCAGATTTTTTCGGGGCAAGCTACCATTTGGAGCTGTACAATTAGGTAAAGGCTATAGAAATGAAATTAGTCCAAGACAGGGAATAATAAGATTAAGAGAATTCAATATGGCTGAATTAGAATATTTTATAGATCCTAAAAAGTCTACTTCCCACAATTTGGAAATTTGGAACGATACATTGCTGAAACTAATCCCCGATGGCAGTGAATCCAAGCAAAAAGAATTGGAAACAACAATTTTTGATGCTGTTAAAAACGGAATTGTGAAGCACGAAACAGTAGGATGGTTTATGATAAAAACGTACGAATTAATGATTGATTTAGGATTAAATCCAGAATTTCTTAGATTTAGACAGCATGAAAAAAATGAGATGGCTCATTATGCAACAGATTGTTGGGATTTAGAAATTTTTGGCAGTTATGGGTGGATTGAATGTGTAGGGATAGCGCATAGGGGAAGTTACGATTTGGAAGCACATGATAAATTTATTAACACGAATGATTTAAAAATTTGGAGAGACTTTGAAACTGAAAAAGTTATTGAAAAAACAGTATGTTCTCCTGTTCAGTCTGTCATTGGACCAAAATTTAAGAATTATAGTAAAGCAATATCTGAAAAACTATTAAAAATTAAAAATATACCAGAATCATTTCCTTTTGAGTTAGAGGTAGGAGAAGAAACTTTTTTGATACAAAAAGAAATGGTAGAAATTAAAGATATTAAGACAGTTGACAGAGGTGAGTGGTTTATACCACATGTTGTAGAGCCTGCATTCGGAATAGACAGAATCATTTGGCACATTCTTGAACATTCTTACAATGAAATTAATAAGAAAGACGATGAAAATTATACAATATTATCTTTGAATAAAAAAATTGCTCCGCTTAATTTTGCTGTGTATCCATTGTACGAAAAAGATGGTATGAAACAAAAAGCTGATTCAATCAGTCAGCTATTAAGAGAAGTTGATGGAATTAGTGTCATTTACGACGGTAGTAAATCTATTGGTAGAAGATATGCAAGAGGTGATGAAATAGGAATTCCATTCGCCGTAACTGTGGATCTTCAAACTATCGAAGATGAAACTATTACAATCAGATACAGAGATTCACAGGAACAGGAACGAATTACGGTTTCTGAACTCCTAGATTTTGCCACAAAAATAGTTTAACAACATTATATTAAAAGAGCACAGATAAGTGGAGTGGGTAATGCAAGGGCCTGCTTCTGAACACTCCGACTGGACAGAAAAATACAGACCTAGGCATGAAGGTGAACTTGTTGGTAATAAAGATGCTATCAACAGTGTAAAGAAATGGATTAAGGAATGGGAAAATGGAATACCTAAAAAAAAATGCATCTTATTGGTTGGACCACCAGGTGTAGGTAAAACATCTATAGCAAGGGCCATTGCTTTTGAAAAAAATTGGAACATTATAGAACTGAACGCTAGTGAAGAAAGAAATGCTGCTGCAATAAGAAAGGTGGCTACTTCTGGTGCAGTTAATAGTTCTCTATTTAGTTACGAAGGAGAAATTAAAAGAAGCATCATCTTATTAGATGAAGTAGACCATATGTCTGGCAAAATTTCAAAAATTAGTGAAAAAAGAATTTTTGATAATTTATCAGCAGATAAGAATCCAAATACCCTTCTATCTGGTGACTCTGGTGGTAAGGCAGAATTAATCAACTTAATTTCTAATACAAGGGAGCCAATTATTCTTGCATGTAACGACGCAATGAGGTTTTGGGGGCTCGGAAGCGGTTGGAAAGAAAGAAGGAATCGCTTTATGAAAAATATGGATTTAATTCAATTCAAAAGAGCGAGTAATATCGAGCTTCGTGAAATAGCAAATAGAATATTAAAATCAGAAGGATATAAAATCCAAGTATCCGCTTTAGAGAAATTAATCTCTGTAAATGGAGGGGATATTCGCGCTTTGATTAAAGATTTACAGTCAGTCGCATTAATATCTAGTGGTGAAATTTTGATGGCTGATGTAGAAAGACAGATTTCTATAGGTTCTAGAGATCATGCTATCGATTTGTTTCCAGGTTTGGAGAAACTATACAAGTCCAGTTCTGCAAAATTATCACACAATATTATGACTAATTTGGATAAAACACCTGATGAAATGATAGCATGGATCTCTTGGAATAATCCAAGAATTCTATCAGATATAGATACAATAAAGAAGTCGGCAGAGTTACTATCATTTGCAGATAATTTACTACCTGTTATCTATGAAAATAAGGCGTACAGAAGTTGGTACTGGGGTTCAAACATTTGTGCACTGAGTACAATCCTAGCAAATGTAAACAGTAGAAATAAACTTTTTTTAAACTTTCCAGATTTTCTTAGACGCAGTAATGAAGGTGTAAAGAGACATGAAATAATCAACCAAATCTCAAAAAAATTTGATATCGGACTCAATACATCTAAAAACGAAATTTACCCACTAATTCAAGGTTTCTATAATGAAAAAATTAACAAAGAATGGCCATACAATATATATTTGAGCCGTAAACTAGGTTTAGATTTCAATCAACACGTATTTATCTCAAAACTAGATCCAAATAAAAAATCTACTAAAAATTTACTTGAAAAGTACGAAAAAAGAGATTTTAACCCAAAAATAAAATCCAATGAAGAAATTAAGAATGCGAATGATGAAAAACCAGATGGCCAATCAACCTTATTTTAATCTAATGATGCCAACAAATTTGTCAAATTTGTTTAATTCAGTCAAACATTTATTCATAAGCTAACCAGGGAACCTCGTAACATGCCAAACAATACAAGCAAAACTGGTGTTAGAGAAAGTAGTGATATTGAATCAGACGCACATTTGCCAACAGAAAGTGGAAATTTTAGAATTGCAGTAACCTCAGATGAAAACGGTATGGAGCACTCCTTACTGTATACTGAAGGATTTACCAAGTCAGACAACCCGTTAATAAGAATTCATTCCGAATGTCTAACAGGTGATGCATTTGGATCATTAAAGTGTGACTGCGGAGCACAACTGAAAAAATCAATGCAATTAATTCAACAAGAAGGAGCAGGAGCTATTGTCTATCTTCGTCAAGAGGGTCGTGGAATAGGCTTAGAATCTAAGATTAAAGCATATGCTCTACAGGATGAAGGTTACGATACACTTGATGCTAACTTAGCTCTTGGACTACCGGCTGATGCCAGAGATTACAAGATTGCTGCTGATATGCTGAAAAGTAAAGGTATCAAAAGAGTGCGTTTGATGACAAATAACCCTCTGAAGATTAACGGCCTTCGTAAAAATGGAATTATCGTCACTGATCGCATTTCTCACATCAGCGGAATGTGTAAATCCAACATTGAGTATCTTAAAACAAAGAAAACCAGAATGGGACATCTACTTGAGATAGATTAATTGAGTTTATTGAAGTATTAACATTATCTCCTAAATTTGTTTAATACGTCTGTGAAACGATTTTTGATATTCTTGAAGAATGTCAACTCCCCCGTTTTATCGTCTGACCACGTTCTTGGGTGTATAAGAATTAGAACTGTTAGTAGTTCCAATCTTCCCAACCACATTAACACAGATGTCATGATTAAGGTTGAAAAGTGCATTTCTGCGTAAGTATTACTTGGACCGAAAGATCCCAATGCGGGACCTGTATTTCCTAAACAAGCTGCTACGACTGATATGATTGTCTGCATATCAAAGTTTTCTCCTCTTTCTAGCAAAGCTATAATTAGACAACTACCCATAAATAGAAGAACCCATAATATCAAAACACCGAATATATTCCACAACCTCTCGTCAGAAATTGTTTCTCCATTATGCCTAATTTTCTTAATTTGGTGAGGATTAAATATCCTTGACAATTCTCTCATGCCTGCTTTGATTGCGAGGTTCAGCCTAAGCATTTTTAATCCACCGGAAGTAGATCCTGCACTAGCCCCAATAACCATCAGGAATAATAGTATTAAAGTGGAAAAAGCAGGCCATGCTGCAAAATCTGCGCTAGAATAACCTGTTGAGGTACCTATTGAAACAGCCTGAAAAATACCTCTTCTAAAAGACTCACCTAAACCAATTTCAAAAGAAAGTGCTAAATTCACAGCCATAAATAATGCTGCTACAATCAATACAAAAGCATATAATTTTAATTCCTCATCACTCCATAATTTTTGCCAATCTCTAATCATTGCGAAATATATTAGCGTGAAATTGACACCTGTGAGGAACATGAAAAATACAATTACTGCTTCTACAATCGCACTGTCATAATATCCGATACTTGCATCATGTGTGCCAAAACCTCCACTCGGCATGGTAGTTAATGCATGATTTACTGCATCAAACAAATCCATGTTTATATCTGGATGGAATCCTAATCCGAATAATATTAAAGCTTCTAAAAAAGTAAATAAGATATATATGCCCCAAAGAACTAACGCTGTTTCTTGAATCCTTGGCCTAATTTTAGAATATGTTGGACCAGTCAACTCTGCGCGAGCAATATTCATTCCCCCACCAAGGAGTCTGGAAAGTATTAACATTCCCAACATAATTATACCCATTCCACCCAACCATTGTGTCATACTCCTCCATAATAGCAACCCTTTTGACTGTGAATATATACAATCATCAACAATTCCAGTCATACATACTGGACTAGTTTGCGGAGATATAACAGTAGCTCCTGTAGTTGTAAAACCCGACATTGATTCAAACCAAGAATTGACGAAACCTCTAATTAATTCCAGAGCTCCTGGGGCACCATTAAATGGTCCCCAAAACATTCCTCCTAACCAGTAAGGTAATGCACCAACTAATACTACAGCTGGCCATGCCAAAGCCACTGCAACAAAGGCTTCACGATCTCTAACATTTCTATCTTTTACCTTATATCTAGTTCTAAAAAATAAGGAAAAACCTATTAAAACAGATAGTATTAGAGGTATTAGGAAAGCTTTCATAGTGTTTTCAAGATTTTTATCTAAAATTAAACCTAAAATAAATGCTATTAGCATTGGAATTGAAATTGCGATTAATGTGATACCCACAATTAATCCTATCACATCTTTTCTCAAGTCAACCACCCATACTTCTTTCAAATGAAGATACTCTCTCTGTAGGCATAAATACTATCAGCCTATCATTAACAAGTAATTGCTTGTTTGAGTCAGCTGACAATGTCATAGTTCTATTATTATTAACAGTTCTTTGGATAAAAACTACTTTGCATCCCCTAGGGAACTTGCAATCTTCTAAAGTCTTGCCAATGAACTTATGTCCTTCCAAAACAGGTACACTCATCCCAACAATATTTGGAATACTTTCAAGCATGTTGTACGCACCGGGTAAATAACTATGAATTGTAGTTAATATGGCATCTATCGCAACTTTCCTTCTGGCGACTGCATAAGTAATTCCCATCCTATGGACCACTTTTACCAGTTTTCCATCATTTAAAATTAAACCAGTTCTATCAACCCCCATATCTTGAGCCAGCAATACTGCTGCAATACTTGCATGATCATCTTCCAAGGCTGCTAATGCGATATCATGACTTTCTACATCAATATCCTTTAATAAATCTACATCACGATGCTCTCCATTAATTATATCAAGTAATCTGTGACTTCCAAGAGAACTTCCTGCTAAATTATTAGCTAATTCTAAATCTTCTTCGACTACTGTCACCCTGCAACCATTTTTTAAGTAAGTTGAAACTAACCTCTTACCTAATAAATTAGCGCCAAATATCAGAACTCTTGGATTACTTGGAAATTCTTCTTCTTCATTGCCAGTTAGTCTAACTATTCTGTGAAATGAACCAGTTCCTATTGTAGCCAATGCCAGTCTGTCACCTGGAACTAAATCTGTATCAGGCCCAGGTACAAGAGAGGTATTATCTTCCCTCATTAAGCCTACAATTGTTGGTAAGCCAGCTATATTCTTTCCAGCGTCTCTTAAATTTGAATATGCTAAATTTGTTGCCTTTTTGGTTAGATTCAATTCTACAATATATGCATCATTACCCAGCTCTAAAACCTCTTCAAATGCGGTACAATGTAAACCAGTTTGTAATCTATTTATTGAATCATCAATTGTACTAACTACGTGTTTAATTCCTGCCCATTCCATTAGATATCCGTTTTGTGCCTCTATTAACATCTCTGGGTCATTGACCCTAGCAATAGCCATGAAATCAAATTCTGAGCCTTTTTGTTTCTCAACACAATGTCTTGCTAGAGCGCAGGCAATTAGATTTTGCTCATCTGAATCCGTTACAGCAATAAACATGTTTGAATCGGAAATGCCTGCTTCTTCTAAGCATTTTCTATGCTTAATATCTCCTTGAATAACCAATGCATTAATTGACTGCGATTCTCTAATAACTTCTGGGTCGTTGTCAATTAAAACAACAACTTTTCCTTCTTTCAATAGTACTTCAGCAAGTCCTCTTCCCACTTCTCCTGCTCCACCAATTAGGATTCGCATTAATGCACCTCCAGCATATCTATATTGTAGTCTAAAACTCTTCTACTATTTGGGGGTTAGTGAACGTACCACCTGTTATAACCGCTTCTCCAACTGTTTCCCATGTTTCAGCATATCCACATAGAGAATTACAGGCCCAAATTCTATAGAAATAATCATATAGGCCTTCTCCAGGAATACTAGAATCTCTGTCATCAACTTCAATCCATAACCCTAAAGCTGTTGGTGGTTTAAATAACCACATATTATTAGTAACATCAACTGAAGCTTCTACATAACAAGTACTGACAACTATATTGTTAGCAGCACACCAATCAGAGTCATAAGGTAGCATGACATTGGACCATCCGTGCGGTTCCCATGTCTTGAACGTGTAACCAGTAAGAGCTCCAAATTCATACCAAGTTGGTATCTCTTTGACTCTAAGTAAACTCATCCAAAGATTTGATTGCTCATCACAATCACCAACCTTATCACTTAGACAAGAAGGTCCAGACCTTGGTATATCTTTTCCGCGGCCGTAAGTAATTTGATCTTGGACGAATTCAAAAGCCCTTCTAGCAAAAGCATATGGATTTTCTTGATGATCCTCGGGGATTTCACCATCTATGGCATTAACCGCACTTAAAATAGCGGAATCTGTAGCATCTATTGCGTATGAATTATCGTTTCTCTTGAACCATTCTGAATGTTGAGCAAACCTGTCATAATGTTGACCTCTAGATTTTATATCTGAGTAAGTTCCAGATGTTTCCAAAGAAATTCCATCACTAGCCCCTTCAACATTACCTGAAAAATCAGACCACCATGAATACGCTGTGGACTTTACAGTATATCTCACAGTTATCGACACCTCGCCATCTGCTGGACTAATTCCTTCCCATTTGATACAAGGTCCAAAACTGCAAAATGAATTATCTGAAGAATCACCTTCACCCGGCCAGTACATCTCTGTTTGAGAAGAACCAATTTGAATCGCTTGGTCTTTTCCTCTGAGTTCAGGTGTTAAAGTGCTAGTAATTCGTTCAATTGGCAATTCATACTTAAAATCTTCATGAATTATGTACATAGATATTATTTCTTGTATTCTTGAAGCATCTTCGGCTCCCGTATCTGTTAACCATTGTGATGTTTCCATACTCTTTGAAGTTCGATCTTTTGGAACAGCGAAACTATATTTGAATGTGTGATTATCAGAATCTTTGTTATACATTGTGAGAGTTCTATCCACAGTATATGTAGCTTCTTTGGGATACACTGGAGCTGTTAAATCTTGTAATTGTGTAGAAACATTTGCCCATTGGCTCATTGCTAATTCATTAGCCGGCGTAAATACAAATACACATGCAATTATTGATACAAATACTAATTTTCCTAATTTTCCCTTCTTTCTCCTTCTGTGTTGGATTCTTCTAGGGGGTTTCATCATTTGCGGAGCTCTACCCATTGAAGCCCCCCCTGAATAAGAACCTGTATTGAATTGTCCCGAAGTTCTATATTCAGAACCAGCTGAACCTGTAATAATTCTACCACATGTCCTACAAATTTCATCAAATTTTGAGACGGGAGCCATACAGAAAGGACATCTTGCCATTGACACTACGTAACAATGTAGCATCATAACAGTTGCGTAAATTCTAACTCGAATACGAATAAACTATAAATTTTTTAATTTTCTTGCATTATCCGCCATTATTCTTCTATATCTTCTTTTAGCATCTTGGGTTAATGATTTAGGTATCCATTCTGTTACTGATTTACGGTAAAGAATCATTACAACTGGTATTAACACAACCCACCACAACATCAACGTAAAAATCGCTGGTATCATCATTATAAAAAATGATCTTGAAATTGAAGCTATTAAAGTTGACTTGAATCTTTGTCCATTCGTGGACAGAAGCCCTTGAAAACAACATATTGCACCTTCGAAAAGTGGAAGCATTACCACAAATAGCAACATTTGAATTATAGATTGAAATTCTATACCAAAATATTCCAAGGATAAATAAGAATACCTAGATGAAAACATAGCTCCAATTCCTAAACCTAACGTCCAACCAGAAGTAGGACCTGATTTGGTGGCTATTACAGATTTCCTCGTCAATAATATCATGACAAGTAATGAAGTTGAAATACTAATTAGAACAGTAGCTAGGAAATTTGAAATCGTAAGCTCTTGTTCTTGCCTCATGAATGCTAGATAATCTCTCAACACTAATTCATCAGATAACATAGCATATATCGTTCCTAGTAAAAAACCGAACATTAAGTATTTCACCGCAGATGTAGAATCAAAAAATCCTGCAACATTTGACAAACCCCATTTCCAACCTAATCCCATCCCAATTAAGCCACATGTGAATGCTGTAAAGATGATGAACTGTTCGCTCACATATGCCCTCATATAATTAAATTTAATAGTGTATGCGTAAAAATGAATAAAAGTCTCTTTACATTAGAATAGTTTGGTGAAGTGATGGGTCAATTATGGTTATTCGGTGGAAAGGGTGGTGTCGGCAAGACAACAACAGCATGTTCAACAGCAATTTGGGCCGCAAAATCAGGAATTAACACATTGCTAGTTTCTAGCGATCCCGCTCACAGTACAAGTGATTCCCTAGATTACAAATTAAACAGTACACCCACACCAGTTGAGGGGATTCCAAATTTATGGGGGTTAGAACTCGATTTAAAAGATTCATTAGATAACTTAATGCCCAACTTGTCATCGGCGATTGAAAAATCTGGAACAAGTTTTTCACCATTTATGATGCAAAATGACGAAATCAACGAATTAAAGGACGAAGTGTCAAGTTTGGATAGCGCTCAGTTAATGCTCCCAGGATTGGATGAAGCACTTGCATTTGACAGATTATTAAAATTCGTAGAAAACACTGATTACGATTTGATAGTCTTCGATACTGCTCCCACAGGGCATACGATAAGATTTCTTTCTCTACCAGAATTATTAGAGGTTTGGACATCTAGAGCTTTAAAATTGTTTAGAGCCATGGGAGGTATTAAATCTATGCTTTTTGGTAGTAAACAAGAGAAAGCAATAAAAGAAGAATTAGAAAAATTCTCAAAAAGAGTAGCTCACATTCGAAGAATAATAAGCAATCCTGATATTACTCGTTTCACTCTGGTTACCATTCCTGAATCAATGGGTGTTTCAGAAACTCTTAGGGCTGCGGAACAATTATCAGAATTTAATATTGAAGTCAATGGAGTAGTTATTAATAGACTTACACCGAGGTTTGAACATGACTTTTTAATTTCTAGAAGAGAAATAGAAGATAAATACGTAAAAAAGATTGAAAAACATTTTGCAGGGATAAGTATTGCTAAGTTGGAATTGGGTATTTCAGACATTCATGGTATAAAACTCTTAGAAGAAATAGGTTTGAAATTACATGGGGATCATATCGAATTTCCCCAAGATATGGAAATTAATTCTATCAGTGAAAATCTACCGATTAAAATTAGAAGATCAAAATTAATTAAGGAACTGGACGATAGAACAATAGTTAATTTGTACTTACCAGGAGTAGTCAAGAGTGATTTGTCACTTAGAGGAGAAGGGAATCTATTATTCGTAGGAATCAATAATAGAGAGAATATTATTGAATTGAATCATTTAGTAGATGTCGATAAAACCTCAGCAAAATTCTCAAACAATTTATTGAAACTTGAAGTATTTCAGCCGCTGGTTTGAAAATGTATAGGCTATAGCAAATGTAATGGCACTCGAAGGTCTCCGAAAAGGTATATTTTCAGCACTATCTAAAATCAAAGGTAAAAGAAGACTTGACGAGGCAGAATTACAGGAAATGATTAGAACATTGAGGCGCGCTTTACAAGAAGCTGATTTTAATGTCAGACAAACTAAAGAATTAACCGAAAGACTTGCTCAAAAAATGCAAGAAGAGGAGCCAAGGCCTGGAATTAATCTCCAAACACATGCAATGAATATTCTATACACAGAACTAGTTAGATTACTCGGGCCTCCTAGAGAAATACCTCCGAGGGGACAAACAATAATGATGGTAGGATTATACGGACAGGGTAAGACAACAACCACTGCAAAACTCGCAAATTGGTGGTCAAAGAAGATGCAGGCAAATGTTGCTGTAATAGAAGCTGATGTTCATAGACCTGGTGCATTTTCACAACTTTCTCAACTGCTGGAAAATACTAAGGTAGATGTTTTTGGTGATCCTGAATCAAAAGATGCAGTTGATATTGTAAAAAGAGGAATTGAAAAGCATTCTAACGCTGACATTCTGATTATTGATACTGCTGGAAGACATCAGTTAGACGAAGATTTAGTAGATGAATTGAAAGATATGAGTTATTTAGTAAATGCCAATGAAAGGATATTAGTTATTGATGCCCAAGTAGGACAAGCAGCAGGACCCGTAGCCGCCTCTTTCAATGAATTAGTAGATGTTACAGGAGTCATTGTTACTAAACTAGACGGTACTGCAAGAGGTGGTGGTGCTCTATCGGCTGTAGCCACGACAGGTTCGCCGATACTATTTACGGGGGAAGGTGAAAAAGTCAGTGATATTGAAAAATTTGAATCTGATAGATTCATTAGTAGACTATTAGGAATGGGAGACATCCAAGGTTTAATTGACTTAGCACCTGAAGATATGGATGAAATTGAGGCAATGAGATTAACTCAAAGAATGATGAGCGGGAGATTTACATTAAACGATATGTATACACAGATGGATATGATGTCAAAAATCGGAACTGTCGACAAATTTCTCTCATTCTTACCTGCAGGGATGCTAGGTGGCATGGGTCAAATGGGAAGAAAACAAAAAGAAGAAATGCAAGGAAATTTAGAAAGATATCGTACTATAATGGATTCAATGACTGAAAATGAAAAAAATAATCCTCAAATATTAAAATCTGACAGAATTAAAAGAGTTGCTAGGGGTTCGGGTGTGACAGAAAAAAATGTTAGGGAGCTTATTGCGCAATGGAATAAAAGTCGAAAAATGATGAAAGGTATACAAGGTAATAGAAAAATGTCTAAACAAATGCGAAAAATGATGAAGTCGGGAGAATTCGAAGATCTTACAATGTAGGTGTACTGGTGACAATTAAATTTGCATTAATTGGACATAGGGTCCCCAGTCACGGAAAGTTAAATCTTAATGATCTAGCTGGCTCATGTGGGCGTTTGGACGTGATTCTTAGATCATTGAATTCCGCACTTTTCTTATCACACGGTATTAGGGAGAATGTTGAAGTTGTTCTTCATTTACAGGGAGGAGATAGACCAGCTAGGAGAATTTGGTTTGATAGTTCATCGGTTAGAGGTATTCATTCTGATGAGAGAAGTATTGCTGGACACATATCTAAAATTTTGGAATTACATTTACCACCAATTGGAATGAAAAATATGGTTAAAAATGGTATTTACCATGGTCAAGGAGATTTAGAGAACACAATTAAAGAATGGGAAAGAGAAAAAACGACAATATTTCAACTAGATAAATCTGGTAAGAAAATTAGCTCTGAATTGAAAAATTATGACAATTTGGGTTTTATTCTTTCTGACGATAAACCATTTTCTGAAAAAGAAGAAAGCATATTATCAAATTACAACAAAGTTTCAGTCGGCGAAAAATGGATTCAAGGTCATTGTGTAATTGCGATTATTCACCATTATCTTGAATAAACAAGGGATTAAAGAATTCTTCTATAGAATCAAGTTTTTTGATAGCATTAATAATTACTTCATTTGGATATCTTGGGTGTGAAAATGGCCAAGTAGGAATTAATGAAATAGACGCCACTCTATTCCCTACTAAAGTTACATCTGTATTTTGAATTTCTTCCTCTACAATATTCGGCCCCTGAAATTTAATATCAACTTCAGAATAGCCATCTATAGAATTTAAAGATAGGGCATTTTTATAATCTCTAATGCCTAAAGAAGCCAATTTTAACTCCCCATTAAAATCACTAGGGACATTTAAATTTAATAGAATGCTTCCGTCGAAAAAAGAGTGTAATAATTTATTCGAAGTTGATTCTTTATTCCACAGTAAATTACATATTTCTGCTGTAATTTTAGAAGCTTTTCTTATACCATTACCCGAATAATCACAATAGCTTGAGGCAATACTGGGAAGTCCATTCATGGAGGTTTGTCTTGCTGCACCGAATGTTCCGCTATGTAAAATATCATGACTTAAGTTTGCACCATGATTAACACCACTGATTGCAAATATTGGATTCATCCCTCCGAAGAAATCGGAATCTTTGGCAAAATCTAAAAATAACGAACAATCTGTAGGTGTTCCATCTAAAGTGTAAATCTTAAGTTCTGAATTATTATTTTTCAGTTTTTTTTCAATTTCAAACTTACGTGAGATCCTCATTTGCTTTCTCAAAGATATAGACATTGATGAAGCTGACTTGTTAATTTTAGGTATAATGACTAACAATGGAATTTGTAGATTATGCAAGTAATTAATTAGTGATTCCATTCCCTCGTTATATCCATCATCATTCGTGATAAATACACAATCCACTATTCCCTCTCCTTTGCAGATATTCCTTGCTGAGAGGTGGTTACCATTAATGTACCTATTATCATTATTGACCCACCCAAAATAGTTTCAATAACAGGTATGTCTGTGGAAACTAAGTAAAACCCGATTATAGAACCTAATAACGGTTCCATTACCAAGCATGACGATATTAGCAGTGGTGACACCCATTTTAAAATACCATTTAACCCAGTGTGTCCAATCAGTCCTGGACCGAGTGCTAAATACAATACAAGTAAAAACCATTTTGCATCTAATATCCATCCGAATAAAGATATTTCAGGATTATTCAATGAAAGTACTGAACCTTCTGCGATAAATGATGAAATTGAGAGAAAGATAGCTGCAATTAATGTAACTGGAAAGGCATAAACAAATAAAGGCATCCAAGACCTTAAAACTCTAGCTGCTGTGAAATATCCTACAACTGTCACAGCCCCTAAGAATGCAAATGAATCACCAATTAATGTTGCTTTTCCTTCAGAATCACCCGCTAAAATCACTATTGAAGCACCTAAAAAACCGATAATAGCCCCAATCATTGATTTTGATTGAACTGGTTTTCTTAAAACCCACAGCCCGAATACAATAACTAATGGATGTGAAGTAACAAAAAGTAAACTTCTAGGTAATGTAGTATTATCTAATGACCATACCCAACTTCCAAAATGTAACCACAAACAGGTTCCAGAAAATAATAATGCCAGTTGATTTTTACTGTTAAACAATTTTGTTTTAACATCATTTTCTAGGTTTACATATTGATAAATTGCCAAGGGAAATAATACTATAGAAGTTGCCTGTAATCTCCACGAAGCCTTCAAAAGTGGAGATACTTCTATCATTTGGAAAACAGCACCAGCACTTGAAACTGCAAGTATGGAAAGAACTAATACAAACCAAACGAATACAGGTACTACAGAGTTTTTTTTCTGCACAAACATATGTTCACGCTTCTGAGATTAATTCTTTTTTATTTCCAAAAACACCAATTCTCTTAAACATTGTATATATCAAATATGCTAATCCCGCATTAAGAGCAATAAAAGCTCCCAGTCTAACAAATGGCCATGAATCTCCAAACTGTTTATCTACGAATGCCAAGGATTCTGCCTCTACTAAATTACCTAAATCATCATACTTTGCTGGAGAAGCACCAAAAGTGTCTATGAAAGACATTAATGCACCCTCAGTACCGAAGAATGCTTCGCCAGTTAACATTCCTGCTGCAATCATGAAGGTTGTAAGTAATGCTAAAGCTCGAGCTCTTTCAGCAATTTTGCTTCCTTCATTGACTTTGATTTTGTCAACTTTTGGTTGAAGTTTATTTTTCTCCCAGTAGTCTCTAGCGTATCCACCTATTAAGAATGGGAATGTATAGTAAGCGGGTAAATACATCCCTAAACCGAAACTAGTTCCCATCCCTGTTGCCCATTCAATAAACGCACCCAGTAAAACTCCCAAGAATAATAAACCAAGATCTCCTTGTCTTTCAGCTAACAATATTGTAAATGTAGCAAATGCATTGGCTTGGGGTGCTTCAAGATTAATACTAC
Source organism: Methanobacteriota archaeon (assembly GCA_002720095.2). GTDB lineage: Archaea > Thermoplasmatota > Poseidoniia > Poseidoniales > Poseidoniaceae > MGIIa-I. The sequence continues at coordinate 27,005 of PBGP02000022.1, read as the reverse complement.
CGTTCGCTAGTAACATTGAAAGAAAAATAGCCACTCCTGCTCCTAGTATAGCCCCTGGAACAACCCCAAAAATATTACCTTTAGATATATGGTACGGCCTATTACCGATATACAAACTAACTTTGTAGTCGTGAACAACAGTTCCACTCATTGAAATAGCACTACCAAAAACAGTAGTCCCAACCAACCCGAGCAATATTGCATCCTGCTGTGACAATCCAAAACTATCTCCAAATGTTAAAAATACACCCATTAGCATTAGTAAAACAATAAATGAAGTTCCTGATACTGGTTCGATTCCTGTTTCTCCCATAACTCTGACCGCAATAGCCCCTAAGAAGAATGTTGTTAGGAGTAAAATAATTGTGAAAATTAAACTTGGAATAATTCCAAAACCACCTAAAGTAAAAACAATTATCATTGATAAAAATGTGATACACATAAAAATTGGGAGGTGTGTCAAAGGCCACTCATACCAACCCTTTCCTTCTGTATACTCTTGCACATCTCCACCTCTGAATGCTGTCTTGATATCTGCACCAATAGTAGCAAAAGTTCTCCACATTTTGAATAAACCGAATAATCCGCCACCTAGAATTGCTCCGATAGCAATTATCTTTACATATTTAGAAAATGCAATTTGTTGTAGTGCAGCAGATCCACCTCCAAGTGAAAGGTAGTCAGATAATTGCAAAGAAGCTTGCTTAGAAGGGTCATAGACCGTCACATCAGTCATTACTGCTAATGGAATTAACCAGAACCAAGCCATCAAGGTACCCATTGAAACTAAAAGTGCTGTTCTAAATTTCATAAACCAACCTATTGCAAACAACGAAGGTGACAAATATATTCCTAGGTAAGTATGTGAAAAAGCATTCATAACTGGATTTCCGTCAACATGATATTTTGTGTATGGACCGTCACTGATTAAACTGGGTTGATGAATTATTCCATTACTGTAGAAACTCGCCACACCCCAATCTTCACCACTTAAACTGTTGGCAATCCAGTCTAATACCGTTGTTTTCGTTTCTTTATACCAAATTAAGGGGTACTCAATTAAAAACAATACAAGCATTGTAATTGATGTCCAAACTCCTACAGTTACTAACGAATCTTTAGCTTTTTCTTGCGCTCCAGTGCTAATATCACAAGTAATGTCTAGTAATTTCATTGTTGCCTCAAATCCTGGCATAGGCAACGGATCTTCAACTAACCATACTCTCCTAAAAATAATGAAATACATCACACCTAAAAAACCAGCAAACATTGAAGCCACAATTCCAATAAATGCTAATTGCCAGATATTAGGGTCGGTAATTAGTGTCCCATCTCCGACCATATACTTGGCGTTATTTCCTGTTTGGGCTAAAAGAAATATCGCAGGGAATGTGAAAATAAAACCCGTACTTGCATGAGTTGCTCCAGTTGTTGCAGATGTGGCAATGTTTACTTCTGAGGGAGACCATTTTAATGCCATTCCAAGTAAATAAGCAACATACCATGCTGCAGAAACAGCGAGGCCAATCTTCAAACCAATGTAAGCTGTTACTCCAGCAAATACTGAACCAACTAAGACACCAATGGCAACTTTTTTAGTATCCCAATGACTTACTTCGTAAGAATCTTCAAGGTTTTTTTCTTCTAAATACTGTTCCAATAAACCAGTATTGAAATTATTATACATGTCGTCATCCAGCCATGTTAGAGTTTTCTTTTCAATTGCCTTCAAACCTTCAGGTGTTACTGGTTGACGATACGCTGATTTATCCACACCCATATTCTCGTCCTCTTAATCCTAAACATAGCCGCTTCAATACTGTTGCGCTTGTACGTCGTCTACATTACTTAATTCATAATGTTTTAGAAAGAGTGGAGATTAAGTTATCATATCCTAGTGATTCATACAGTGAATTTGCCTTAGAATTCTCCGAATATACGGTGAGTCTAATTTCTTCAGCCCCTTTAGATTGTGCTAGCTTTTCTAAGAAACTAACCAATCTTGTTGCAATTTTCATTCTACGAAATTCTTGCTTTACCCAAATATCTGAAATGTTCCAAATATTTTTGTTAGTTTGTAAAAAATGAAATTCTTGGGAAATTGAACCAATTCCTAGAATCTCTGATGATTCATCTTCGGCAATAAAAAATCCGCGCTTAATGATTCGTTCCCTCAGGAAGTTATTACTTCGATTTTCATTCAAATTGCTTCTTATTATTCTTGAATCGTATCTTTCCTGCTCAAAAATTAAATTCCACCAAAAATTATTGATCTGAGATAAATCACTCAACTTAGCTTCTCTAATTTTCACACTAAATCATACCCCTAGGTAGTAACACAAAAAACTGTTAAAATTAGTGATCTCGGGTAATTTTATATCTCCCTAATGCTTCCATCCAAAGTATTTCTTTTCCTGATTCTAATGACATTTCATCATCTTTAGGTAAAATTAGTGTCTCATATGTCTTATTATCCATTGCATGAACTTCTTGTCCTTCGATATGGGTTATAATAGCTGAACCTTTCTCAATTAGGGGGACATGGATTGAATCTGTTACCGTGCCCACGTGACTCTTTTTTTGTCCTGTAAACAAATCTTCCATCTCAATTCTAGCTTTAGCACTTCCATGCTTACCTGGTTTTGATTTAGAAATACTCAGTATTTTGTAGGCTTTATCGTCAACAGAAACATAACGTCCTACTTTTAATGTTCTAATTTCTACTCTTGTGGTCCCCGGCATGATTAATTGGCTTTGGTAGAGTCTTATGATGGTTGTGCAATATTTGCTTAAAAATTGTAATCTTTAATGAAGGTTACGTCCATTCACGTTCAAATGACTTTAGATCATGTATAGCATCCCACACCTCTTTTTTTACTAATTCTGTTTCTTTTAAACCCAATCTATTTTCAATTTTCTTAATTGATTTAGAATGCCTTAAAGTTCTTTTTCCAGACATTGTGGAAATAGCGACTAAAAACCGATCTACTCTCTTTTGTTCCATTTTTGTAATTTTTTTAGTACCCTCTATATCGTCTCCCAACAATTCTAATATTCGAATTTGATTAGGATGAATATACCTTGAAATCATTATCTGCTCAGAAAATCCTTCATGAATTGCTTTTTTAAGATGCCGAGGTAAATTCTCAAAACCTTCTGGAAAAGCATGATTAATTATTTTAGGAGTTAACTCATATCCCATTAATCTAGATCTCATTTCATTCATGGTGTGTCTCATACCTAACATATTTAGAAAAATAAATACTGGTAGAGCCAATAAATTAACTGTTGCTCTAGTCGCCACTCTCCCAATCATTCTGACCCAAATTCTTCTAATGATAGCTTTGAAAAGAGATGCACTTCCCACGACTCTAATTTTTGTTAGTATTTTCCTAAAAAATAAACCATATTTACCAATTTTTTCTAATGGGTTAATACCAAACAGTTTTCCTCTGTAACCTGGTGCTCCCATAGCTGCGTATATCAGCCATCTAGGTAATGATTGCTCGATGTCTATTTTACTCAATTCAGATTCTGGAATATCTAAAACTTTAGACATTCGAGCAGCTGTATTCAATGAGTCACGATAAAGGATAAGTAATTCTATAGATGTAATTATTATTCCTACAACCCCTATGACTACTGCAGAAAAAATTTGGTTAGAATCATTTATAGATTCCCAAGATTCTAATGAATATGCTAGTAATGATATCGACATTCCTGAAATTGCCCCTATTAACCCAGCTCTGATAACTGCTAGTAAACACAATTTATCCAATCTATTATCTGCAGATTTTCTATCTTTGATGGGTTCTTCCTTTGTATTTTTTAATGTCCTTAAGAATCTATTTATCACCCATCTTTTCATATTTTCTTTTTTGGTCATCTTATCACTTATAGATTAAGAATAGACATAAAAACCTACACCACTCTTACGACCTAATTTTCCTTGTTCAACCATCTCGATTAACAGTGGTGCTGGTGAATACTTTTCATTACTTAAACCATCAAATAATACGTTCATTATGTGTAAAACAGTATCTAAACCAATTAAATCTGCTAATGCTAAAGGACCAATTGGATGATTCATTCCCAATTTCATTATTCCATCAATAGCTTCAGGATCTGCTACTCCTTCCTGTAAAGTAAGTATTGCCTCATTTATCATTGGACACAATATTCTGTTGGAGACAAATCCGGGAGAATCGTTACAAAATAATGCTGTTTTATTCATTTTTTCCGTTATTTCTGTAATTATATTACAAACTCTTTGATTCGTTTTTTCTCCGCGAATAATTTCAACTAATTTCATAATTGGTACGGGATTCATAAAGTGCATCCCAATTACAAGTTCAGGCCGATTGGTTTTAGAGGCTAATTCGTTAATACTGATACTGCTAGTATTGCTAGCCAAAATAGTCGTTTTTTTACATATTTCATCTAACTCTCTAAATAAATTGAATTTCAATTGTGGAATTTCTGGTACAGCTTCAATCACCAAATCTACGTCCGAACAATCACTCATTCTTACTGAAGTGGTGATTAAACCTTTAGCATTTTTAGATTCTTCTTCACTGATTTTACCTTTCGAAACGAATTTTTCGAGGCTGAATTCTATCGTACTGATTGCTTTGGACAGAAATTCATCTTTGACATCTATTAAAATTACAGAATAACCTGCCAATGATGCTACTTGGGCTATTCCTGACCCCATTTGACCAGAGCCAATTACAGCAATACTCTCTACGCTCATATTTACCGGAATAGATGTTAGGTTTTGATTTTAACCATAATCTGGTTATTTGAAATTAAATAGCCCCTCCCGGATTCGAACCGGGGTCTCTGGCTCCAAAGGCCAAAATGATGGACCTCTACACTAAGGGGCTGAGCAGTACGCCCGAATTAGTTTGGGTTCTTACTCTTAACGGTGTTAGTTGCAAGTAATTTCATATATTCATCATCAATTTTTTCCAAAGCGGAATCGATGAATTCTTCTGGGTTGAATGATTTATATCTTAATTCGTAAATTGATGATTGTAAGGCCATGTCTAATTTATCGCAAGCCTTGACAAATTTTGATTCTTCAGTCTCATTAGATTCATATTCAAGCCATAAATCGATAATTTCAGATTGTTTATCTGTAAAATTAGTCAGCTGCTTAATAGCAGAAAGTTCCATTTGATATTTTCTTTCGCGTGAAATTAAATCATGCGGTGTAATATCACCAATTATTGCTTCCCCAATATCGTGAACGATAGCCATTGAAAGTACTTTCAGTTTATTGAGGCCATCTGGACATAAAACGTAGCATAGATAAGAAACTCCCCAAGTATGCGCAGCCACAGACTCAACATCATTTAATCCAGAGTTTATCCATCCAGATCTAGATAAATCTTTCAATTTGAAGCATTCTATCAATTCATCACGTAAGCCCAAAAAATTCACATCTCAAATTTTTGCTAATTTTTGTTCAATAAGGTTCTCAATAAGAGAAACTAAATCTCCATCAGGATTATTCACAGTAATTGCTTTCTTAACTTTTCGAACTTTGGTAGTTTTTGATCTCTTCTCCAAATTATAAAAATTTTCAGGCGTGTAACCGAATTTATTTTCTACTTCTATATCTTTATTCGCCCTACTATGTAAATTTGACAAAACACTTTCGGCACTACTTATCAACGTATCGTAGGATTTCGCTTCATTTTCAAACAAGGCTTTGACTACATCTTGTGCCCAAGTATTTTTACATGCACTACTTCTGACTAAATCTCTAGGATTGTATCTTACATTATCTAATCTTTTTCCAGTTTCTGAACAAAAAGCTATTCCAGTTTCAATCATTTTATTCTTGTTATCACTATTTATATTACAACGCATCCCAAACAAAATTCAGGCTCTCTGTCGGTGTTATAATATTTATTGAAAAGTTATGAAAAATATAGCTATTATTAGCCATTTTTAATTTAACCGTTATTTCATAATAAAATCTGGGTTTTTGTATAATTCTTTAGTCATATTCTTTTGATGGGATTCTAGAGTTCCTCCACCGATTTCTAATAATTTTGAATCTCTCCACAATCTTTCAACAACATATTCTCCAACATACCCATAACCACCCATTACCTGTATGGCTCTGTCTGCGATATTTTTAGCCGCTGTAGTAGCAAATAATTTTACCCCATCAGTATCTAATCGATAACCGCCTGATTCCAAGTCGATCATTCTAGCAGTGTTGTAGATGTAAGCTTGCATGGCTTTAAATTCTGCATAGCTCTCTGCAATATGCCTTTGAATTTGTCCGTATTCTCTAATTGGTTTGCCGAAAGAAACTCTTTCTGTAGCATACTTATTCATTTCCATTAAAGACCTGCGTGCAATTCCTAGACTCATTGCGGCTAATGCAATGCGCTCTATCTCCAAATTTCTCATCATGTGTAAAACTGAACCTCCAACTTCTCCAACAAGATTTTCTTTAGGAACTATACAATTCTCAAAAACTAATTCTGCTGTATTCGATGCCCGCATCCCAGACTTATCGTATATTTTTTGACCTACACTAAAACCATCCATTCCTTTTTCCACCAAAAATGTAGAAATTTGAGGCCTTCCATTTTCACTTACGCCAGTTTTAGCGTATACCCAAACCAGATCAGCGGGAGTTCCTTTATCATCTATAGAACCATTAGTTATCCACATCTTATTACCATTTATCACCCAATTACCATCTGAGTTTAATTTTGCAAAAGTTTTCATCCCCATTACGTCAGTACCGTAATCAGGTTCAGACATTGCCATACAACCCACCAACTCTCCAGAACACAACCCCGGCAAGAAACGTTTTTTTTGTTCCTCAGAACCATTTGAATATAGATTGTTAGCTGTCAGCATTGAATGAGCTAAGAATGATAATGTAAAAGCAGGGTCAGATGAAGCTAATTCTTCATGAACAATCAATGCTGAAATTGCATCTAGGCCAGAACCCCCAAATTCCTCAGAAACTGTTATCCCTAATAGACCCAGTTCACCTAGTTCTCTAAATAATTCTAAATTAAATTTTTCTTCTTTATCGTGTTCTAGAGCCTGTAGTTCAACTTTTTTCTCAACAAAATCCCTCACCATTTCTCTGAGCATAAAATGTGATTCTGAAGGATTAATCAGATCAAATTTCGTCAACATGTCTTCGACCATCATATCTCCGAAGAAAACCTTACTATTATTATTTTCAAAGAATATCTATACAGGTGTTCGTCACACGTATCAATTCTTTAGCTATACTTACCTCAGCTACAGAATGACCAGCGTCTGGCACAATGATGAGTTTAGCGTCCTCTAATTCATTTTTCAACTCCCATGCACTTTTCACTGGACAAACTACATCATATCGCCCATGAACTATCCATGTCGGAATTTGCTTAATTTTATGTATATCCCTCAAGATTTGATTTTCTTCTAAGAAAATTCTGTTAATAAAATAATGAGATTCTATTCTAGCAAATGCTTCGGCAAATTGTGAATCATCAGCCGCTTTAATATATTCTAAATCTGGAATAAGTTTACTTGTAGACATTTCCCACTTTGTCCATTGGAATGCTGCTTCCCTGCGTACAACTGAGTCATCACTCGTTAATCTCTTGTAATAAGCAGAAATTAAATCATCTCTTTCGGAAGCAGGGATATGATTTCTATATGATTCAAATGCATCAGGGAAAATATGGCTTGCACCTTCCTGATAAAACCAAAGTAGTTCTGATTGCCTGCACATGAAAATTCCCCTTAAAATTAAACTATCAACTACATTTGGATGAGTTTCAGCATAGATTAATGATAATGTTGAACCCCAAGATCCTCCAAATACTATCCAACTACTAATACCCAAATGTAATCTAATTTTTTCTATATCTGACACACTAGCCATGGTATTATTATCTGTTAATTCTGCGTGAGGTTTAGATTTCCCGCAACCTCTTTGATCGAATTGTATAACTCTATATTTCATAGGGTCGAAATATCTGCGATATATTGGTTGACTTCCACCCCCAGGACCCCCATGCAAAACAATAACAGGTTGACCATCAGGATTGCCAGATTCTTCCCAATAAATTGTATGTAATTCTGAAACTCTTAACTCACCTTCGCTATTAATTCCCAATTCAGGGTATAATACCTCATCTAATGTCATCTCCATGTAGGATTCCATTGTGAAGAAGATTATGAAATATTTCCATAGTTGGTTTTTTGATGTATAACCATCACGGATACACATGCAGACTATATTGGATTATGTAAATTCACAGTTTGGTGATCAATTTGGGATATATATTTTATTATTCTCAATTATTGTTTTTTCATTATTTACAGGGTTAGTAACATATTACTTACTTCCAAAAGTATTTTCACGTGCAATTAAAAAATCCGAAAAAATAGCACAAATAGAGATTAACTCTAGAAAAAGCATTTCAATATCATTATTTGGAATTTTAAACTGGAAACTGTTAGATAGCCTGCCAAAATATGGATTTGCTGAAACAATTATTGTTTGGATGATTACAATATCTAAGTTAATTTTCTTAATTTTTATTGTCAGGGCTTTACTGAAAATGATTGATGGAATCAAGATTGCTGTAGGGATGATTGACGGAGATGAGGAATTAGATACAACAGAAAAAACATTAATTTCAGCTTTGGAATCAATCGGGAGATTCATAATTTTTGTATTCGGAATTCTGTTTATTTCAGAAACTTTTGGCTTTGATATAACAACTTTAATTGCTGGTCTTGGTATAGGTGGTCTAGCACTTGCCCTAGCAGCCAAAGATTCAATTTCTAACATCTTCGGAGCAATTACGGTATTGGTTGATCAACCTTTCAAAGTTGGAGATTGGATTATTGCGTCTGGAATGGAAGGTGAAGTAATTGACATTCGTGTAAGAACAACACTTCTAAGGACAGGTATAGATACGATTGTTACACTTCCAAACTCTTCATTAGTAAATTCAAGTGTTGAAAACTTTGGTAAAAGGAGGTGGAGAAGATACCAACCTGTTTTACATTTTGATTTAGATTCTGACCCCGATTCTATAGATAAACTGTGCTCTGAAATCCATCAAAGAATAATCGAAGACTCCAAGACTACCAATAAAGAATCATCTTTTGCTTCCTTAGATGCAATATCATCGCAGTCAATGAATATCAAACTCAATCTTTATTGGGACGTAAATAGCAGTATCGAAGAGAGAAATGCAAGACAATCATTACTAATTGATATCGCAAAATTAGCCAAAAACAATAACGTTGTATTCTTTGAACCTAGAGTTAGAAGCAACAGAAACTAACAAATTTCAATAACTTTATTGTTCAAGAGTTGCCATGAACACTTTAAGACCTTTTCACTTGGCTTTTCCAGTTACAAATTTGGTCGATACTAGGAAATGGTATACTGAAATATTGGGATGTGAGGTTGGTAGAGAATCAGAAGATTGGATAGATTTCAATTTATTCGGACATCAAATAGTTGCTCACTTAGTTGATAATAGTGTGGATAATTCCTCTAACATTGTTGATGGGAAAAAAATTCCATCATTCCACTTCGGAGTAATTTTAGAATGGTATGAATGGCAAAATTTTTCTGAAATGTTAATAGATAAGAATATTGAATTTATTGTAGAACCACATATTAGGTTTAAAGGTAAGCCAGGAGAACAGGCTACTATGTTTTTTGAAGATCCGTCTGGAAATAACTTAGAATTTAAAGCATTTCATTCGGATAATTTAATTTTTGCAAAATCACTGTAATTTCCTGGAAATATCTCTAAACTACCGAGTCCATCTAAATTCCATATCGTATCGCATAATTGATCTAGAAACCATCTATCATGGCTAACAATTACCAATGTACCTCCATAACTAGCTAATGCATCTTCTAGCGCTTCTTTCGCATCAGTATCTAAATGATTAGTTGGCTCGTCTAACAATAGTAAATTGTTCTCGTCTAAGAGTAATTTCAACATGGCTATTCGAGCTCTCTCTCCGCCAGATAAATTTTTTAATTTAGTATTGACCATTTCCTTAGAAAATTGAAAACGCCCTAGTAATGCTCTAATTTCACCATACTCCATTTTTGGCCTTAACTTTTGAATTTGCTCTATCGGAGTCAATGAAAAATCTAGTGTTCTGTGATCTTGGTGAAAATATCCTATTTCAACTCCTTTCGAAAGCTCGATATGCCCTGAATCAAGATCTTGTTTTCCTAATATAATATTCAGTAACGTGGTTTTACCTGCCCCATTAGGTCCTAGAATTCCAATTCTCTGACCTCTAGAAATACCAAATGTTTGATTATTGAGAATGCACTTCTCACCACTATCGAAATGTAAGCTAACATTCTCTAATGATATTACATCAATACTACTTTTTTCGATTGATTTTAGATTAAACTGCATATTCTTTCTCTTTCTAGGTTTTATTGATTTCAACCATTTTAGCTCTCGTTGTGTCCTCATCAGCATATGATGCTTTTGGGAAATTGATTTATCGTACTTATTTGCTCTTTTCATAGATTGTAAAGCCCCAGTTATTCTTTTTACTTCCTTTTCATTTTTACTAATTCTATCATCTAAAGTTTGTAAAAATAATTCTTTTTGTTTAATGTATGAGGAATAGTTTCCTTTGTATCCCCATACACCACCCTGTCTTATCTCTAAGATGTTATTACATACAAGGTCTAGAAAATATCTGTCATGGCTGACTACTAAAATTGTACCCTTAAATTTCGAAATAAAGTTCTCTAACCAATTAATTGTCCTTAAATCTAAATGGTTTGTAGGCTCATCTAAAAGTAAAACATCAATCTCATCCAGACCCACCAATTGTCTTGCTAAAGCAACCTTTGCTCGCTCACCTCCTGATAATTCAGACAATTTTACATCCATTCTTTTTTTTCCCAAACCTAAATACTTCAAAACATTCTGTGCGTGACCTGATACATCTGTACCTCCACTTCTGGTAATCATTGATTGTAATTCTTGATATCTTTCTATAGAACTTTCCCAATCTCCTTCATAAAATGTTGGATCCTCCATTTTAGATTCAATTTCACTAATTTCTGATTCAATTTCTGAGAATTGTCTGCCCCTTCTGTTAAGCTCTTCCTCAAGTGTTGAATCCTCTAATATGTCCCTGATTTGTGTGAGGAAAGCGATTCTCAGTCCAGGTGAGAAAATAATTTCTCCAATATCCTGATTTTGTTCACTAATCGTATTGAGAAGGGTTGTTTTTCCTGAACCATTATGGCCAACAATTCCAATTCTATCTCCCTGATCTATTCTAAGATTAATTCCTTCAAGAATATGTTTAGCTCCGAAGGATTTGTGAATATCAACCAATCGAATATATTCTCTAGTCATACTACACGCTAAAGACTTAGTTATATCCGTTTTTCTAATCGTATATCTTCTTAAAATTATGTTCGCAGGTAAATTTGAGTTTTTCGTTGGTAATGGGATGAATAAGTTCTAATTCTCCAGCATGGAGTGCCATCCTATAAAATTTATTTTTTGTGTTACCATATTTCTTGTCTCCAACTATTGGAAAGCCTATCCCAGACATTTGAACTCTAATCTGATGTCTTTTGCCAGTTTCTATAGAAATTTGTAGAAGAGAGAAATCTCCATTATCCTCTATTTTCTTCCAACAAGTAATGGCTTTTTTAGATTTGTGATTTGGTTTCTTTAGTTCTCTGACAAAAAGGTTTTTACTTTCGTGCAAATAACTCTCAATTCTACCTTTTACTCTTGTCGGTACACCTTCAACTATTGCATAGTAAATTCTTTTCACTAAATTATTTGCAAACATTTCCTGAAGTGCTATTTTCACATTTTTGGATTTGGCAAAAACCATTACACCAGAAGTTTCACGATCTAGTCTATGGACTATCCAAATCCATTTCTTAATATCCGCTCTTCTGACGTAATTTAGTACCCTTGAATGCATTGTGTCTCTTTCTAACTTATTAGTTGAAACACTCAACAGCTTCGAAGGCTTATTTACGACAATCAAATATTTATCTTCAAATATTACTCTAAAATTTATTTTTCCCCCAATATTTTTATTATTTTTTATTTCTATTATATCCCCTTTATGTATTGGTTTCTTTGCTTTATGAACTACTTCATTATCTAAATAAATACAGTTATTACTCAACATATTTCTTAACTTATTAACAGAATAATCAGGGTAGATAGTTTTCAATTTTTCTATCAATATCCCGTTCTCAGTGACAAAGTATTTCATATAATCACCAGTAACTAAATACTCACTCATCAATAAGTATTATATTTTTTTAATGGAGGAGAATACAAATGTAGATTGACCAGATTTCCATCCTCATTATTTGAAATCCTGTGAATGTCTGGTTCATCAGCAGCACAAACTTCTCCTGGATAGTATCTTCTTTCTGTTTTTTCTTTTAGTTCACCATCACTGATTTCAAAGATTGTTTCAGTGGAAACTCCTTCTAGAATTAAAAAAGCACAATCACTACCCCTGTGATCATGAATTGGTGTTTTTTGTCCTGCCTTCCAACATATCAAAACCAATTCATAATTGTCTGTTTTCTTAATTACATTTCTATGATATCCATCGTCTGTATAATTGAAAAATTTGGATAATTCTGTAGAATTTATTCTTAAATTTAGTAACTTCTCTTCAACTACTTTAAGACTTGGACGTGAATTAATTTCATCCAACCAATTGATTAATTTGTTTAATTCGGTGTTAGAATCTAATAATTCATTTTTTTCATTTTCAGTAAATTCTGTCTGAACCACCATCTTCTCACTAGAGCCTCTAGTAAATATTATATGATTATATTTACCCTGAATCATTACTAAAAGCAAGTGGTAAAAAAGTCCAACGTAAATCATCAGGACCTATTTTACTATAATGTGCCTTAATTCTCTTATCATTCGAGACTTTATCATGATATTTCAGTAGGTTTGGATAAGGCATTATCATGGATTTCTCAATACCATCATAATTTCCTGAAAAAAAAGCAAACAGTTCTGTAAATAATTTCAAATCTGCAATACTCATGTCTCTCGTTCCAGCTGCCCACCCAGTTTTTGATTCCCCAATTTTTTTTTCATATAGGTTTAGAGCCTTTGTTGCTTCCCCGTTTGGTTCGAATAGTTTTTTCCTCAGTCTAATACGCTCATCAACATCAACGATTCCAAAGGTTGTGTCCATTGCTCTGGCAATAGGCCCCATTCCATCTATGAATTCGTCTACCTTAGCTGCCTCATATGAATCTTCTGGGACAAAACCTGCCATCTTTCCGGCATACCTCAATATTGCCGAAGACTCTGCTATAGTACCTTTATCTGTTACGAGTATAGGTAAAAAGCCCCACGGAAGTTCTCCCCTGTTTTTCATTTGATTATACTGCTCTCCATTTACTTCCACGTCTTCCCAGTTCATCCCTGATAGACTCAATGCAATCCGACAAGCTTCCGCCCTTCCAGGTACTGCAAAATAAATAAGTCTGTTCATATATCTATCGACATTGGTTTAGTTCTTATTTTATTCTACGCATGTCTAATTACTATTACTAAAAATATATTTAGTTCTAGCATCAGGGCTTATCATGCATTATTACTTTCCAGGTATGGCTGTCGGTGTCATTCTAATCCAAAGTGCAATTATTGCACCCACATTATTTAAATTATTAACTAAAGAAGAGTTTAGTGTAGTAATCAGATCTTTATGGCCCAAATTTTTTATTTTCCTCGGAGTAATTGGAATTGGTTCACTGGTAACTCTTCTCATGCACAATGATCCATCTATCATTCAGTATATTATTGCAGGTTCGACAATAATATTTTCATTTACGTGCTATGTTATTATTCCAGCTACTAATAGAGCTACTGATCAAAAAAACGAAAAGATGTTTAAAATTCTACATAAAACAAGCGTTTACCTCACAATTTTAATGCTTATCTCGAATATCGGCTTTCTGTTTACATAGTAGTAAAGACAGTTACCTTTTTAGATATTAGAATTACGGAGGATTCATGAGCAGATTAGGTCATTTAAAGAATGAAGAAGATGAAGAAGCCGTCAGTCCTGTCATTGCAACAATTTTAATGGTAGCCATTACAGTGGTTCTATCTGGAGTTTTGTATACATGGGCGAGTGAACTAGCCAGTACTCAACCAAGTGCAGTTCCACTGAATAATTATGCCGTAGAGAATATTTACGAACCTAGCGAAAGTGGGACTGAGGATAGACTCTTGAGGCTTTCATTCCCAAGTGGACCTGAAGACCTAAAATGGTCTTTTCTTACAATCGCACTTTTTGAAGAAATTGACTCTAAATCTTACAAATGTAGCCCAACTAGCGACAAATGCCTAATTACCGAAGAAACACCTGATAGCGTATGGGCTAGTAATGAAATTATTACCATATCTGAAAATGGCGAAGACATTTGTATCTTCGGTAATGACTGTAATTTAGTTGTCAGCATTCAATATCAGGGTAAAAGTATTGCTGGAGACACAAGTATCAAAGATTTGAGTACTAAGAAAGCTGCTGAAAATTGCGAAAATAACCCGCTATGTACAATCTCATTTAACGATGGGTCTACAACAGATTCTACGCTCAATGAAAATTTTGGGCATTATGGTCCTGGTGGAGATGACTCTCAAGTTTGGGAACAAAGCTTACAATGGACTTGTGATGGCTGTAATGGTAAAGATTTAGCAGATGCAGAAACCATAAACGGTGAAAATATAATTTCTGGCAAAGGCATAGTATACCTCCTAGATTCTAAACAGACAATTGTCAATGTTGGTTTACCAACCTGGAGAACATACAGCTTATCAGAAGATAACAGCTATGGACAATTTGTCTCAGAAGCTACAACCCCCACGTTGTGTGAAGATACATCCATACAAGCTGATGGGATTTGGGATGGAGTCTTTGAAGATGCAGACTATCATGGAATCATACCTGGATGCTACATAGTTGGCGCAGGCGATGTTTATGAATGGCAAAACTCGCAATATGGTCAGTTTGTTTCTAGCGCCACAAGTGTTGAATTATGTGAACAAGCCTCCATTGAAGCTGGTGGTATTTGGGATGGAGCATTCAATGATGCGAACTCCCATGGAATTTCCACTGGATGTTACATCGTGGGTGCAGGTAACGTTTACGAATGGCAAAGTAGAACTGAATCTACAAATTTAGGACATTATGGAGTCGGAGGAGATGACTCTGTTTTATGGGAAGAAGAGTTAGAATGGACATGTAATAGTTGTAACGGAAAAGATTTATCCGATGCTTCAAATATTAACGGAGTTAATGTCAATCTTGAGAAAGGAATAATTTACATTACAGAATTACAGCAAACAATCTTTAATTCTAATGAACCCACCTGGAGGGCTTTCTCTTCCGATGATGATTCTCAGTCAGGGGTTGTTAACTACGGACACTATGGTCCTGGCGGAGACGATTCTGAAATATGGGAGCCTAATCTATTCTGGTCTTGTGAGAATTGCAATGGAAAAGATTTAGCAGATGCTACTTCAATAAACGGAGTAAGTGTTGAATTATCAAAAGGAATTCTGTACTTCACTGTGGAAAAAATAACACTAAGAGATATTGAAGAATTAGTTGAAACTACCAACTATGGACATAATGGTCCAGGCGGTGATGAAAATGAACTCTGGGAGAATAATTTAGTATGGACCTGCATGGGATGTAACGGAAAAGATTTAGCCGATGCATCATCTATAGATGGTGTTGCTGTCGATACTTCAAAAGGTGTCCTGTACGATTTAGAAGGAGAAATAACGTCCTTCAATGTTGATGAACCATCTACTTCGGATTCAAATCTTATTTGGAGGGGTTTCGGAGGATACCATGAAACCTTAGTCTGGAGTGCTTACACGTCAACTGAAAGTTCTTCTGAAATGGCAGAAGAATTCTTTAGATTATTAATGGAGACCTTTATCACTGGTGATGGAGATACATTTTACAGCTACTTTGAAGGTGATGATGTTGTTCTTTGGGGTGGACTTACAGGATGTCTAGAATACGAGGACACAAATGGAAATGGGTTATACGATAATGGCGAAATATGTAATTTTGATACAAGCATTGAATCTATTAGGACGAATGAAGAGAGCCTTTGCCCTGACTCAACGGATGAATTTTGTCATCCAATAGGAAGTGATTATTCAGACTATACAATGGACAATCTGATCTCAGATTATAATTTTGTCATAAAGGATAATTCTCAAATTTTAGATGGAGATTGTGGATTTTTCATGGATGATGGCATGAGTGACGAAGGAATCAGAGATGCTTGTATTGAGTTTGTAGTCGAAAATAGTAATTGGGAATCTCATTTTGGAGACAATGACTATTTAGCATTTACATCATGGAAATATGATTATAATCAAAACCAGTATTCAAATTGGTTCTGGGATGATCCAACTGTAATGGTAATATCATTTGATGAAGGGGAATGGAAAATATCCTGGTGGCTAGGTTTAGACTAAAATTAATTTATTTTAATTATTAAATATTGATTTTAAGAGAAAAAAGCCTATATTTAAGAATTATTGAAATTTAATAAAATTTTAGGCACACCTAAAATTTAGATACGAAGACTCGCGCCATCTTAATTGTCAGCATGAAGGAAAATCTACTCGTCATCACCGGAATTATTTCCGCTATAGTTCTGGTTTCGAGTTTGACTGCAGGGCTCTTATTAGGAGAAGAAGAAATTTCATTTTCAATTGAAGATGACATAATTATGAATGATGTCGAAAACATAACTTCTTTCGGTCCACGTGTTACCGGATCTAGTGAAGAAAGTGATGCTGCAAATTATATCAAAAACAGATTTACTGATATCGGTTTAGATAATGTTCAAATCGAAGAATATCAAGTCACTGGTGCATGGTTTGTAGATGCAGACCCAGAAGAACATCAAATTTTGATGCATGCTCAATTGGAGCAAGGCGCTCAAAATATTCCAGGTGCTCCTGATGGCGCTGGAGGTGTTGCAAGAGTCCAATTAGATTCTACAGGAAGTTTAAACCACATTGAAAAATTTACTTATCTTGGGTATTCAGGTTCTAACCACAAACATGACAATATAATCACATTTTTAGGTAATGGTTCAAGTGAAAATTTCATCTCAGCTGGCGATTTGACAGATTTAGCGGTAATGATAAATTATGATAACCAGCGAAATTTATCTGATATTTATAAAGACTCCATAGATCAAAATGCTGGAGTAGTTATGATATACACAGAAGGTGTTGAAGTACCCCCATTCAGAACTGTTACTGTGCAAGAAAACGGAGAAACTGTACCCTTCCCAGATGCATATGGTGGTGAATATGCAGACTTATTGATACCTTTCATATATATCTCGGAGAGCGTAGCAATTACTTTCCATGAATATATCGAACAAGCTGAAGAAGATCCAACATTATTCCCATCCCTAGACGGATTTTGGGAAGGAAATAATGTTGGTACTCGCACTGTTAGAGTAGTAACGGGAGAATTAACAGGTAACTCCGACAAAAAGATAATGATTGGGGCTCACCATGATTCCGCATATATCAGCCCTGGAGCAGTCGACAATGCTGTTGGTGTTGCTCAATTACTAGAAATTGCCACCCAACTAAGTTATTTGGAGCTAGATACTACAATTAAATTTGCAACTTGGGGTGGAGAAGAATTAGGTTTACTAGGAAGTCAAGCGTATATAAATGCGAATCTAGAAGAATCTCAGAATTTAGATTTATATATTAATCTTGATTCTACCAATCTCAATCCAAACAAAGGTTTGGGAACTTTAGGTATCGAGTCCTCAGAATTAGAAATGGTTGAACCAATAATTAAAATCTCTTCAGAGGTTCTTGATGGTGGTTGGGATGGATATTCTACTACAGTAAATCATATTAAAAATGGAGGAAATAGTGATCATCGATCTTTCAACAACAAGGGCATTAAAACTTTAGGGTTTTTTGGCTGGGAGTATGAAGAGTACCACACACAGGATGATGTTGCAGGTATAGTTCATGAAGAAAGTCTTGGATTAACTGTTGAAATAATTTTAGAGATTATTTTGTTAAAAAATGGACATGATGAAAATAAACCAATTATCCAAATTCAAGGGCTTGAAGGTGAATCTTCATCATGGGTTTTCCCATTTGTATTAGCCTTAATGGCTGGTCTAGCAACTGGTATCGGAGGATTAATTGTTTTCATCCTCAAAGAAATAACCGCTGAATTAATGTCGTTTATGCTAGCTATGGCTGCAGGTGTCATGCTACTAGTTTCAATTGTTGATTTATGGTTAGGAAGAGCTTTAGAATTTGGATTTATGTCAATCTCTCTTTCTTTCACCTTAGGAATACTAGTAGTCTACGCGGTGAGTTATTACGCAAACAGGGACATTGAGAATATTGATTTGAGTAATGAGAAAAAATTATACAAGTCTGGAATCTTAACGGCTATAGCACTTGCAATACATAATTTTCCAGAAGGTTTAGCAATGGGTGTTGCTGTTCTAGAATCAGCTCAGTATGGCGTAGTTCTTATGGCGGCAATTGCTCTACACAATATTCCTGAAGGTATTGCTGTCGCAGCTCCTATACAAGCAGGTAATGGCGGAAGATTGAAGGCTACGCTTATCGCAATGGTTACAGGCCTTACAGAGCCATTGGGCGCATTATTTGCTTTGTTAATACTTGGATCAATCCTAACACCGATTATGGTAGGATGCTCTCTAGCCTTTGTTGGTGGAATTATGACCGTGGTTGCATACAAAGAATTAATTCCACAGGCGCTACAGCAAAATCGTCCTCAACACATGATTGTTGGCGGGCTATTTGGGGCCGCAATTATGCAACTAAGCCTATTCCTCTTAGGATAAAAATGTGATTATAATGAAAGAATATAGAACAAAAATTTGCAATGTACTGATAATTGGTTCAGGTGGTGCTGGACTTCGAGCTGCTATCGCAGCACATGAAAGCGGATGTGAGGTGATGGTGATTGGAAAGCGAATTAAAAACGACGCTCATACCACCTTAGCTGCTGGTGGAATCAATGCAGCTCTTGGGACTGTAGACCCTGAAGATGACTGGATTCAACATTTTGTTGACACTTATCAAGAAGGTTATCACATCGGAGATCCTAAGACTGTTGAAATTTTAGTTAAGGATGCCCCCAACAGAGTGAGAGAGTTAGTTGACTGGGGCACTCCATTTGCTAGAACAGAAGATGGTGAATTAGACCAACGATATTTTGGCGCCCATACTTACAGAAGGACTTGCTATGCTGGAGATTACACTGGAAGAGCAATTCTCAGTACACTTGTAGAAAAAGTAGAGCAGTTGCAAATCCCAATAATTGATATGACTTATGTGTCTAGATTGTTAGTAAATACACAAAATGGCCAGAAACAATGTTTTGGAGCCATGGCATTTGACATTAATTCTGGAGAAAGAACTGTGTTTCTTTCAGATTCTGTAGTACTGGCTGCAGGAGGACACACTAGGATTTGGAGAAGAAGTTCATCTCGGAGGGATGAAAATACAGGTGATGCAATGAGATTAGCACTTAAATCAGGTTGCAAACTATCTGATATGGAGATGGTTCAATTTCACCCTACTGGAATGGTCCACCCTGAGTCACTCGCAGGCACTCTTGTGACTGAAGCTGTCAGAGGTGAAGGAGGTAGATTGACTAATTCTCAAGGAGAGCGTTACATGAAACATTATGATTCTGTAAGAATGGAACTATCAACAAGAGATCGTGTTGCTTTGGCAAATTATACAGAAATTTCAGAAGGACGTGGAACCGAGAACAACGGCGTATATCTAGACATAAGCCATGTTGATAAAGGCATTATTCTTGAAAAACTTCCCAGAATGTACAGACAATTCATGGAATCACAAATGCTTGACATATCTAAACACCCAATGGAGGTGGCTCCAACTGCACATTATAGTATGGGGGGAGTTGTGGTAGATCCTGAGACTCATTCTACTGGCGTAATAGGATTGTATGCTGCTGGAGAATGTACATCTGGAGTTCATGGGGCGAATCGACTCGGAGGTAATTCTCTAGCTGAAATTCTAGTATTTGGAAAAATCGCAGGTGACGAAGCTGCAAAATTTTCTGAAACATTAGATCTTCAGACAAGAAATAGAAGTATTATCCAAGAAGCTATTGAGGAGCTAGACAAATTAACAACGAATGGAGAACAATTAGCACGCCCATTACAAAGGGCTGTTAGAGATATTATGTGGAATTACTGCGGTGTTTTACGCTCTGGAGAGGGTCTGCAAAAAGGACTTGAAGAATTGATGAAGGTTAAAGAGGCATCTAAGGATGTAGATGTTAGACCAAGTGCTGAAGGTTTCTCTGATCTTGCCCTAGCATTAGATTTACTAGGCTCAATTGATAGTGCTGAGGCAACAATTAGATGTGCGATTGAGCGTAAAGAAAGTAGGGGGGCACATCAAAGAAGTGATTTTACAGAAATCGACACAACAGAAAATGTGAACTACATTGTCGAATTAGTAGAAAGTAAGCAAGTAGTGACGCGTAATAATGTAACGCCACTCCCAGATGAGCTAGAAGGGCCTGTTAATGCATATCAAGACCTATCTGTAGATGGAAGATTACTCGAATAAGATAATTTACATACTTGTTTTGTTATTCAATGATGATTTACCTCCGAAATTAATATTTCCAGTGTAAAGATTCTTCATACTTGTCTTAACTGGCCCAGTTAATCTCTTTGTATCAAAAATGAAATACAAAGTGGTTTTAGAAATCTCTTGCAACTTATCCGATGGTATGATATACAACATGAGCACTAGTAAAGTTATGAGTAATAGAATTAATATTTCATCAGGGGCCCCTTGGGAGCCTATTGCTGGATATTCCCGTGCAGTCAGAGTCGGCCAATTTATAGAGGTCGCTGGAACTGTTGCTGTGGATAACAAAGGAAATTTAGTTGGCGAAGGAGATGTAAGCGCCCAAACTCAATACGTCCTTGAAAAAATCCAGGAAGTTATAGAACAGGCGGGTGGCATGATGTCGGATGTTGTGCGTACTCGTATTTTTGTTACCGATAGGGAATTCATGATTGAGGTTGCAAAGGTGCATGAGAAATTCTTTGGCGAAATAAGACCTGTCTCTACAGGTTTAGAGGTTAGCGCCCTTATAGATGACAGTTTTCTGGTTGAGATTGAGGCAAGCGCTATTACTAGTAATTAGAAATACTATTTTATGGATCTAATTGCATTAAAAAAGACGATGAATGTACTTTATAATTTCAGAGGCGTTTCAGAAACTCCTCCTCCTCTTTACTAATCCAAAACAGTTTTTCGTTTTTTCAATTTATTTTTTGAATTCTTTCAAATTTTTCATAATATGCTATTTAATATTTAATAAATACATTTATTTAATTCTCAATATTATAAAACAATATTTTTCATTATTTTTTCAAATGTGGCTGCGCAACAATACTATCGCTAATAATGCCATATTTACACCTAAAATCAATTCTGGTAGATAAGCAAGACTTTCGAAAATCGCCAACCCTAAAATAATTAATGATTGCAGTCCAAAGCCAAGGATTGATGAAATTGTTAATTCAAATGTTAAATTGTTTGAACCTTTTCCTGATAAAGCGGCAATAATACGATCTTGCCAACTGAAAAATACTAGATAGAATGAGTGGAAAATATTGACCATGGATTGTCGCTCCCAAGCATAAGCCGTTGGCTTAGAGCGTTCATCCATGCGACTTGTACTATCGCCAGAGGTCAAAGACCTCATTAATATTGAATAATGATTGAACAAAGAATATTGGAAAAGTATCGCCATAATTAATGCAAATGTAAGTACTGGTCCCCAACTATAAAGCTGCCCGAATGCGCTCATGACTGCAATCATCCCAATAGAATCCGCTATGGTATCCCAGAACCTACCTGTGTGCGAAGGACGTTCACGAATTCTCGCTAATTCTCCGTCAACAGCATCAATAACCCCCTTAACCACCAGTAAAGTACATGCAATCTTTGTCGAACCTTGTAGGATCAACCATGAACAATATATCGTGAGTAACAGATGAAGGTTAGTAACCTGGATTACTGATACTGGTTTTTCTTTGAGATACCGAGCAATAACTCTGGCTATCGGTCGCCCCCAATCTGACAAGTCAAGGACTCTGCGGCCCCCATATTTACTGACTGACACTTATACCCTCAATACATCCTGAAGATTCTCATTATAGTATTCTCCTACTTAGTACGCCCACTTTTGAAATTAATTACATCTTGTAGACAAGTTTGTGACATAATCCTGACAAATTCAACTGAGGAGATGATGCTTACATCTGCAATTATTGCATATTCCATGATAATTCAATAATGATTGCATTGCCTTAGGGTATTGAAACATACAGACTCATTGTTTCCTTGAATATTTTCATGATTAATTGTTCTCTGGGTTAATCTTTAGATTTATCCTAATGCTTGATTTTGCTATCGGATTTAATATGGGAGGAAAAACGAAAATAAACACTTTACTTGGATAATTTTAATTTAAGCTCCTCTCTCATTTTTATGAATTACTTGTAGATTTTTTAATACCCCCACCAAATATTCAAAACTATAACAGAGGTGGATTAAATCATGAAGCCAATTGGAAAGATAGAAGAAGATCTTGCAGAAAAAGTTGAACCAATTCTTGGATTTAAACCGTCTTCAAAATTCAAAAGAAGTCCCATGGGGATCGTCATTTACGTTATTTGTAGTGTTATAGCGTTTTTTTCATTGCGTAGTGCGGGTGTGTTTTAAACATATTCACGAGGTTTGTCGGAAACAATTACTAGTATACCTTACAAATAATTTTTTGAGTGTTATTATTTCTAATTGTGTACACAATTGGTAACAACAGATTACAGATAGTTGAAATTCACAATGATTCAATCCGCATGACCTAAGAAATCCATATAGTCAATGTATGTTTATGGGTATAATCTTTCTGTCTTCCAACTATTTTCTGATTTTTTGATAACTACCCTTTCGTGAAGACGACTCGGTCTTCCTTCCCAATATTCTACTCTTTCAGGAGTGATAATATAACCACCCCAAAACGGAGGTAGTGGAACATCACCGCCCTCAAATTTTGAATTGTAGTAATCAAATCTATCTTCTAATTTTTTTCTGGATTCTAGCTTCTTACTCTGATCCGAAGCCCATGCGGCAATCCTACTTTTTCTTGGTCTCGAGAAAAAATAATCTTCAACAAGATCTTTTTTCATTTTTTGAGTAACTCCCTCAACTCTAACTTGTCTTTCCATTTCTGGCCACCAAATTGTACATGAAATTCTGGAATGACCTTGGATTTCAATAGATTTATCACTGTTTAAATTTGTAAAGAAACCTATTTCGTCGTTCACTAAATGCTTAATTAAGACCATCCTATTTCGAGGATGCCCGTTAGAATCAACAGTGGCTATATTCATAGCATTAGGCTCTGTCACTCCATTTTCTAATGCATCATTAATCCAAATTTCTAGAAGATCAAGAGGTTTAGTTTTGTCTGTTATCACTATTGGTTTTCCTTTTTGATAGTCTTTCCTAATATTCCTCATGTTAGTAACAATTAGTATTACTATTTTAATCGACGTTTATTTGTGGTATTACATTCGAGCGTTAATGAATAATTGTTTAAACAAAAATACTCTAATTTAGTAAAAAATTACATTGCACATTATTGTCTTAATTGCTAAATGAGATATCTTTTCTAACAGTCGAACCAACGACAATAGCAGCAGAGATTATTATAAGATTTTTTACAATATATTGACCTTCAAGCGTCAAACCAAACGGGAAATTAGTGAAACATACTTCAGGAAATAAAATCAGCGGTAAAAATGTTCCAGGCATCTGAATTAGCAGCAAAAACAAGGCTACTCTGATTAAAGGTTTGATACATATTGTAATGCCGATAACAATCTCCCAAACTCCTAAAATCGGAACGAACGTTTTTGGATCTTCAAACCAATATACTGTATTTTCTACAAGTTCCTGTGCAGGACTTAGACCGAGTGGCTTTAATGCACCAAACCAGACATATATGATTCCTAGCGAATACCGTAACAAAGTCACACCCCATTTGTTCATAAATGATGTAATAATTATGTCAATTTTTTCTAACCTTGAGTTTATACTTTCATATACTCCCATACCTTAATGATGTTTTAGTGATATTTATATGATTGTAGGGAAAACAACATAATTTATAATTATATATACAAACTCATACAACTGGAAATTTGAATTTTTGAAAAAGTGCTCGTACAGGGTACTATCTGCAAATACCACGGTAGTATATTTTGAATAAAAATACAAAAATTATATGTACATTGTTTTTTGTAGTTGTAATATATATGTATAATCAATTGTACGAATTTTTGAAACGTAATTATACCAATGATGTCGATGAGCTAAACGAGTTACTCAATCTAAAAGGTAATGCTAAATTAGCAAACGAAGTTCCACCAAATCCATTCGTTGGAAACCCTGAATTATTGTCACCAGGCAACTGCATAGCAATGTTTGGGATCAATCCAGCCTACAGACCAAACATGAAAGGATTCTACGAAACTGAAATTGAACTACCCAATGATTGTTTAGAAAGATGGAAAAGAAAAAATGAGGTGAAACATTTAGAACCATGGCTTGACAAAATAAAGAATTACTTTGTTAGTGATGCATACTATGGACGATACTTTACTAGGCTTGGTAATATTCTTGGACAGGAAAAATTTAGAGAAACTTGGTTGGAGTCTGGAAAATTTTCAGGAGCAAGGACGACATTCCACAAACATGTATTGAAGCTGGATATAATCCCATACTATTCGGCTAAGGCGAACTTCAACGAGAAATTACTCAAGAATGCATACGAAAATCACCCTGCGCTAATCCATTACAAGGATTTTATTTCGAATTTATTGAGCAGTACGATGCCAAAATGGATTTTTCTCAATGGGAATGCACCGACAAGAATGATCGAGTCTTTATTCTCAAGACAGAAATTCGAACGTAAGAATATTGGTCCAACAAAGAGAACTGAGATATCTGTCGGAAGAATTAGTCTGGGTGGTAGATTAATCCCTGTGCTTGGAGTTAAGTTCGTCAATTCAATTAACGGACCTACTTCTGACCAAGATTGGGAATACATCTGGCCTTTATGGAACGAATGGTTGAGTGAGAATATCTAATAATTATTTAGTTAATAATTAAATTAATTTCTATAGAATGCTACTCACACAGGTATAATCATCCAATAATCCAAACCAAAATTTACGGTTAACCTATGTACTGCGATTTTAGAAAAGTGCTCGTGCCGGGGTCTAGACGCCCCTCTAATTTTGAGATTTTATCCAGTCATACTCCCAAATTGTCACTAAATTAATACCTAAATTCACAATATCTTTTTCACGTTGAAGAGTTTTTTCATATAACTCTCCTGCAGTCATTTCAGAATGAGGATGACAAAACTCTCCAGAACTGAAAAGTTTAGGGTTGCCGTGCCAAACATCCCCATGAAATTCATATGCAGTATTAGTTTCTTCACACCAACCATCAAGATTAATCCATGTATCTCCAAGAGGCAATCTAAGTTCTCCACCTGATTCTGCATGCTGGATTACAATTCCTTCGGTATCTTCTATATGTTTTAACCAAGATATAGCCATTTGAGAATAAGGCCCCAAACCTTTTTTACCAAAATTATAAGTCCCATCCCAGTTAGATGTTTTTGCTTTACCTCTAATGTGTGCAATAACATACGTAGAACCTATTATTTTTGTACCCTCTCTGTATATTGCCCATCCTTTCTTCCTGTACTTTTCGATTGTTTCTTTCTTCTTCAAAGGTGTCAACCTAACGTGTGGAGAAACCCAATGTTTAGCCATTGGACTTCCTTTTGAAAGTTTAACATAGCGAATATTATCAGTGCCCCAATGAAAAACTCTGCTATACATCTTTTTCATTCTATTTTTTCTATTATTTTGAACTTCTTCTTTTCGTAACTCAGACTTATTCCAAAGTTCCGGTGATTTACAATATTTTACAAACAGTAAATTTAACAACTGCGGAATAATGCCTGCAAGTATTAAATTTTCTTCCTCCAATAATGATATTTCATTCCCGTGTTCAAGTTCTACTCCATGGGTCTTAAATTTTATACAAATTCCAACATTAGTTAACTCACGATTTAACTCACCATCCCATTTTTTAACTGCTGTAGTTAATGAAGACATAGAAATTGATTTCTTATCTCTAGCAATTGCCAAATTTCTTTCAACTGCTGTGAAGATCCTCTTAGATTTTATTTTTCCATTGGCATCAGTTAATTTATTGAAAGGAAGTCTAATCCATCTTTCCTCACTATTTTCATTAATAATTATGTTTATTTGACTTTCATCTCTAAACATTATTATTTCTGTATTTGTATTTATTCCTAACTCCTCTGCTATTTTTGGGGAGAAACTAATAGGGACTGGATTTGAAAGAATCCCGTTCTCCATTGTAATTAAATTAATAGGCATTGAAACATCACCACTACAGATTCTATCAAAAATCGATGAATATATCTTTAAACTATATTTTGATTTTTCTTTAACTAAATTAAATAAATATTCAACAACTAAATCACCAGTCCACTTTGTTTGCAATAACAAGGGTTCATTTATATTATCTAAGTTATTTTCATAAAACATAAAACCTAAAATTGATAATCCCCCCTTGCCAATATTTGAAAAAATCATTGGGGTGCCTAGTGAATCTATGTCTCCAATATCAAGCATAAGTGTTTTAATGATGCCTGATGCCTTTTCTTCGAGGACATATGAAGATAAAATTTCTACCTCTAAATCATTTATATTCTTAATCTGACGT
>PBGP02000007.1 GCA_002720095.2 Methanobacteriota archaeon | reverse complement strand
TTGGTGGTGGACCTGAAGTAGGGCCTGAGGGAGGACTTGATGGTGGACCTGAAGTAGGGCCTGAGGGGGGACTTGGTGGTGAACCTGATGGTGGTTTCGTTGAGGGAGAACTGGATGGAGGGCCTGAGGTGGATGTGTATACAGAACGTAACAGTGTGTGCAGATCACCGACCCATGAGGGCGATGATGGTGATGCTGTAGATTTGTCAGGCATGGCTAAACCTACGGGCGGAGCCTCACGAACAGAATTTGATGACTCAGAATGTGCTTTTACTGGTTCTGAAACTCTAGAAATATTGGTTGGGGGTGGTCCATGTACCACATTTCCTTGTATTGGCGGAGAAGGTCTAGCCTTAATCTCACTATTTGATGTCAGTGCGCTAGAAATTACTTCTGGGTTGGAATCTAAATCCTGTAAACTTGTAGAGTTAACAGGAGATGATAAAGGTAATTCATCCCAAGATTTAGAGACAGGTGAAGGTGGTTTTAGTTTAGATTTTGGTTTATGATTTTCTTCCACGATTACATCTTGGTTTTCTGCATCTCGAGAAGATATTTGGGGTGTGGCTTCCAATTCCATTTCGATTTTAATTGTCTCCCTTATTTTACCGAAATCTCCTAATGCATTAGAAAAGACGTCAGCAATTAGTCCGCCACCAACACCACCTCCGATTGAAGAGCCTGCCAATTCTACTTCTTCGTCAAATAGTTCACCTATTCTAAAATCAGATTTGATAGGGCCTATTTCAAGCATCTCTTCTTGAGAATTATTACCGTGACTTAGATAAAATACCCAATGCCCTAATTCTCCTGTGATTGCAAAATGAAAATTTCTTGTTAATCCCGGTCCAATGCTGCTAACACTCTTTTCAGCCTGATGTGTTTCCCCTCCAATTGTTTGGATAGACGTTTCAATATTACTTATCGGGAATGAGGATTCATTGGTAATTGCAATGATCACCCGAATCATATCTCTGTCATCATCATCAACATCCAAAACTATTGAAATTAACTCAGCAAATAATGAGTTTGACCTACTTGCCAGTTCGTCGGACATTGGAATCAGTACACGCGTAGGTTATGTAATATTTAACACAGTTACGACGAGTCATCTTAGTATTGACCTTAATTCAGTTGGTAGTGACCAATCCATTACAACAATCGTATTATTATACCAATCGATTCTAGACTGATGAGTTTCTCCGTTCATTATTTTGAGTAAGTCGATCACCCCTAGAATTTGGCCAACGATTGGTAATACATATCGTAGTTTGTATAAAGCTCTTTTACCCCAATTTTCTTGAGGAACCGCAGTTTGATCCCCAAAAATAATAGCTAATTTCATAAATCTTTGACCAAGAGATCTTTGCATTGTTTTACAGGAATATTTGAAATAGAGCCAGAAAGTACCAAAAATCAAGCACCAATTGATTATGAACCATACAAATGTTTCTGATGGGTTCTCGACAAGTATCATGAACTCCCACGCATAGGTAATTGCACCTCTAGTAAATACAACCAATATTCCCAAAATGAAAATCGCATCTAAAACAAACGCTACAGCTCTTTTCCACCATATTGCAATCACAATATTTTCCTGCGATAATTCAGAAACTAAATCCTTGGCGAGATTCTGTGACAAAATATACACCTGTTACTTATTCCTAAAAGATGGTTACCTATAATGCCATGCCATAAGTTCTTTTTCCTCTATCCATTTTAACCATGAAGACCAAACATCATCTCTTTTTAATGTGGCTGGATTACCGATAATTATCAAGCCTCTTTTAGCTCTAGTCAAAGCTACATTCAACCTTCTTCTATCAGATAAAAACCCCACCTCTCCCATTTCATTTGAACGAACTGTTGAAAAGATGATTACATCTTTTTCTCTTCCTTGATATCCGTCAACACTCCTAATCTCTAAACCTGAAAACGGTTCATTCTTGCCCACCCCACCTAGGTTTTCAAAATAATCAGAGATTAGACGAACCTGTCCGTTGTATGGTGTTATTACACCAATTTGATCTGGCATTATTTCTTTAGATTCAATTAATTTACAGACAATGTCTGTTACTTTAGTTGCTTCCTCAGAGTTAAATCTAGACGCGTTTTCAGTATCTGTACCTTCTATACCTTCAACAGGGATGAAAGCCACGGGAAGATCCCAGTTGGGCCAAATAAAACCCGAAGGAGCCATCCTATCATGAGAAGATACTCCGTCTTCTAGTAGACCTTTGTAAAATTTCAATGATGGGAACTCGCTAATTGAGGGATGCATTCGGTATTGAGTTTTCAAAATTAAAGGCTCGATACCTGCATCAATTAATCTCTCAAATAAGCTTCTTGAAAAACCACCTTCTTCTGCCCTTCTAGAAATTATTGTGGGTGGAAGTTGTTGATGATCGCCGATTAATATCAATTGTCTAGCACCCCTCACAATAGGTACTAGTGTTGCTGTTTCAGTGGCTTGGGTGGCTTCATCAATTAAAACTACAGGGAATTTCCTATCTGCAATTGATTTATGAGCTACTCCAATACAAGTAGCTACTATAACTTCTGAATCATCAATAATGTCCTCAATAATTCTTTTTTCCATCATGCGGATTTCCTTCCAATTCTTGTTCATATCTCTATGTGCAAGTCCTTTTTCCTTTCCTCTTAATTTGCTGATATTTTTTTTAATTTGATTATTTTCAGAGAATATTGCATCTATATCTTCGTTCAAAGAATGGTGCGACATTTTGGCTGTCAAGGTAGATTCTCTAAGCTTTTCGCGAACCTTCACAGGCTGTCCAATCCGTACTGCATTTATTCCTTTCTGAAGTAATCCCTGTAACAAATTATCTACTGCAACATTAGAATCCGCCGTCGCTAATATCGGACCGACTTTATGTTTTACCATAACCGATAAAATCTCTATTGCAGTATATGTTTTACCAGTTCCAGGTGGCCCTTGGATGAGAGTTAAACGCTGAGTTAACGCACCCATTACTGCCTCAAATTGTGAATTATTTAATCTTAAATCTGAAATATTTACATTGTTCGAAATTCGCTTTTTCTTTGGAATTTCAGGAGGTGTTTTACTCGATGTATTAATATCGTGTAATGAACCCATAAGTATTTCATCTAGAGGAGTTGGACTAAACTCATTTAATGCGAATGAATCTAATGCATCATTCATTCTATCGTGCGCAATTCTATTTGCAGCTCTATCTAATCTCCAATTACCTCTTCTCAAATCTTCAGGGGTTTCAGTTACAACAACTCTAATTCTTTTTCTGGTTCTGTCTAAAACGGTTCCTTCAGTGAATTTCTCTGTCCACGGTCTTTTACGCGAAATAGTAACTATGTCCCCCTGGCCAAATCTATGCCAAGGTAATTCATCGTCTTTCTCTGATTTGAAAGTTAAAATCCGCTCACCAAAGAGCCAACCTGATGTCCTTCCTTTTAATCTAAAAATTGCTAGACCCGCATCTTCTAATTTTTTGTTACTCCAAGTCTTCAAGCGATCTTCAATATTTTTTATTTCATCTTCTAATTCCCAATCAATCATCATTTTATAATATGAGTGGTAATCCTGTCTTCTGGACCATTTTGTTAATGCTTGATTAATAGATGATTCTTGTTTATTTATTTTAGATGACGGTATTTTAGGAGATATACGGCTTACTTTTCCACGGAAAGGTTTGGTACTATTCTCCTTGCCCATAATTGGCGGATTTGTGATTGCTCTATGGCTGTTTTGATTTAATTCATGTAATAACAAGATAAGGTTGGTATTATATCAGACAATGTTTCGGCTAAGACGGGGGAGTCGTTGGCGTTTTGGAAGAAAAAAGGAAAAGATGAATCACAGAAATGTCCTTTATGTGCAACACCTGTGTCCCAAGATGATGATGTCTGCCCTCTCTGTTTTTATGAATTAAAATTGAGCCCTAGGCACCAAGCATTAAATATCACAGAGAATGAAGAAGAAACCTTGATAGGGTTACTTAATTCTGAGATTGAGCCAGAAGAAGATGACGAGGTTCTCGAAGTTGAAGATGTTATAAATCTAAATGCTTCAGAAGTCACAATAGAAGCTCAATACGATTCTGATGATCTCATGAACGTTCCAAGCGAGTATGCTCCTGAATTTATTACTCAGAGAATGACTCCCAAAGGTGTCGCAGAAAATAATACTGAAACAATCAATGATACTGGAGAAAACAATATTGATTCTGAAGATTTAATTGATACAAGTTTTTTAACGCCAAATGAAGTAAAAAACCAAAATATTTCACCTCCTTCTCTTGAATTACCTACACCACCTGTGCCTGTAGAATTGCCGCCCCCTCCAAAATTACCTAGTCCACCTAAACCTCCAGAATTACCGCCCCCTCCAAAATTACCCAGCCCTCCTATACCTCCAGAATTACCGCCCCCTCCAAAATTACCTAGCCCTTCTATACCAAGGGAAGATACGTCTCCATACGATATTACCAACAATATGGATAAGCTTGAGGTCTCACCTGCTAATGAAAAGGAATTAACCAACGGCCCTGTTTGGCCTTGGGCATCTAAAGAAGAATGGGATTCTCAGAGTTTGAGCAAAGAATTATTGGAAGCGATAAATGCTGCAAAAAATAACAACAATCAACATGTTGAAAGAATTTTAGAAAAAATAGGACCACATTTAGGAAATAATATTAATCTAATCTTTCATGTAGGACTATTACTTAAAAAAATAGGTAGAAATTATGAATTAATAGAAATGTTAACCAGAGCAAGAATACAATTTCCCGGTAATAAAGACGTAGAAAATGCTTTTTCAAAATTAACTTAGGTCGTGATAAACTGGAAAAAGTCCAGCCAACAGAAATAATAATTATCGATAATGAACTGACTTTAGTCCCTATTAAAAGTTCTGATATAAACGGGATTATGGGCGCCATTAACGAGAAACCTGAGGATTTAATCAATGCAATGCCATGGATTAAAGTCGAAAAAGATATCAAAAATCAAATTATTACATTCGTTTTGGAATCAGAAATTCAAAGTGAAGTGGGTGAAATTCATCTTTGGACTATCAGAAATAATTCTAAAAAAGAATTAGTAGGATTGTTGGGTGTTGATCAAATGACGCATCATGGTGGAATTTGGAATTTTGGTTATTGGGTAAAAAATAGTTATCAGAAGAAAGGAGTGGCTTCAAAATCAATCTCTTCTGCAATTAAATGGCTGTCCCAACATTATGATAAAGAATACATAGAAATCACTGTAAAACCAGATAATATTCCTGGGTTGGCAACATGTAAGCAAATTTTAAGACACCTAAGTTTAAATCAAAATGAGTTTTTGGACACAATACTAAACCATAATGGGAAAGAAATATGTTATCGCACATATTTGATTCAACTAGATAAATCATAGAGATGAAAAAAATGCGAAAGATTCCTCCGATTTGGTTAACTATTGATTCTGATGATGTATTTCATCATCCGAAATATCAAGGTCATCCTACGAGAAGTAAAAAAAAAATTGACGATTCGCAGATAAGTGAAAAGTTGATTTCTGCTATTAGTAGATTCAAGAAATGGCATTTAGACAATATTCACATACCAATAACTATATTCGTAATAGCAAAACAGCTAGAATGCCGGATTTTTAAAGAAAAAATAGCTAATGTAATGACAATAAGTAAAAATAATAATGGAAAAATAATAATTGGTTGTCATGGGTATCAACATAAATGCTGGTCTGCATTTGAACCAAATGAAAAACTATTTGAGAAAGACCTCCAGAAAGCTAAAAAAATACTAAGTGAATTTGCTGGAAGTTCTTGGAGACCTTGGTTTAGAGCGCCAGGTGGTTATATTGCTCCTTGGATGGCTGAAGTCCTAAAAAAATTAAAATTTGAATTAGATACTTCAATAAACCCTACAATACTTCTATCTATTAAATCTGGAAAATCAAATACTAAATTTAGATTTAACGGTTGGAAATCAGTGGACAAAGCGATAAAAAAAGTTGATATTGTGGAAAGGCCATGGTTAACAACGTTTTTTTCACTTCTCCCAACATGCGGGCCAGCATTGCATATTCCTATTTTAAGAGGGTTTGCCAGACAAAGATGGCGAAAAATGTCTAATTCTAAATCTGCGACTGAACATGAAATCTTAGATCCTAAAACTGAGATTACTACCGTTTATTGGCATTTATTGGATTTTAATCATAAAAATGGTTTTTGGACCCCACCCCTAAGATTAAAATGACTATTCTTCTTCAATCTTACTAGCAAGTAATTTTTTCTCAAGAGATGCCCAAGTTTCATTTGATCTGGAGTCTTCTGATTCTTCTTCCAATAACTCTTTTTCAAACTTATTTCTTCTTTCCTCATAAGCTGTGTCTGGTATAAACGTACCAAATAAATTGGGTTTAAAAAACATCAAAACACCAATATTAAAAAATAAAATACCAAAAATTGGAATTAGCCAACCCAAAAAATTAGTTGAAATACAATCTATTTCTTCTGAAGAGCAACTAACAGGTGGTAAAAAATTCATAGTAAATAATAAACCTGAAACTACAATTAGTCCCAATCCAGTTCCAAATATGATTCTTCGCGCTGCTGATGCAGGCGTATTCATAATAATACCTCAATATACCTCATAGAGTAACTTATGAATCTTGTATGGTAGAAGAGGTCTATTTACAGGCGTCACTTCTAACACTCTAGCATCATCACGTCTTCTAACATCCTGTAATAATGGATGACGACTTTTTTTATGCAATGTCATTAAAGTGGGTTTATCTGTTTCCAGTGCAGCCCGAACAGTGCGGACAAATAAATCAGATTCTACCGTAAATTTTCCTATTTCATCTATCATTATTACTTCATATTTTCTTGCAGCTTCTTCGATAGCAGGAACGCCTATTTTTTCTAACTCTTCTACATCGATTCCATAACCTAAAATTCTCATTCTAGAATCAATATCCCTATGAGCAATTACTCCGCGTTCTCCTGATTGATAGTTAACACATTCAAAACCAACTCTCTCTCCTTTCTCATTTTTTATAGGCTCCATTAGCATGCCGCCTACAATATTATAATTCTCATATTCCTCTCCTTTAGAAATTAATTGAGCTTTTCTTTGTTCTATGAGCATACCAACAGTTTTTTGTAGAACTCCACTCTTACCACTTCTTGGTAATCCAGTAATCCCTATTTTTGGTTGTATTCCCATACTTTATACCCCATTTTTTTGCGAAATGCCATTCTGACAATTTAATGACAAAGGTTCTAATTAAAAAAGATACTTAAGATATTTACTCTTCCATTTCAAGTATTTCAAAGCCACCCTTCATCCAAGCCCAACCTCTTTGGCACCATTCAACTAAATCTGAAATTGAGGATTTTTCCAAACCGAACTTTTCTGCAATTACATACAAGGTCTCAAGCTCATCATCATCTATCTCTCCGTCAATAGCAGACATTAGCACTGAATCACGTAAGGCTAGCCTTCCAGCTTTTTGCGACATATCTTTGAGTGCAGACTCAAGTGAAGGTGGTTGTTTGAGATATTGCCTAATTTGTTTTCTTTTAGAAGGTGGAAGCATTGCAGTACCTAATCTAGATTCGAATAGAGCCATTTCTTCAAACGTTAATTCTCCATCTATTCTAGATAGAAATGCTAGTAACTTAGCATAAGAAAACCTATCTTCTGTTGATAATTCATGTAGTTTATCTGGTAGCATTAAACACTCCTCAAATGTTTATGCCCATAAGAGAATCGCAATAAAAAACAATTTTTTGTTCAATTCAACCGTTTAGTTGATTTCCCAAGAAAGTTTGGAAGTGGTAATGGCGAATATCGCTATGATTGTTTCAAACCGCTATGATCCAGACCCTCGGGTCCAAAAAGAAGCTGAAGCGCTGGTATTAGCTGGATATGATGTACAAGTTTATGCATATGATAGAGGACACGAAATTAAAGAGCAAAAAGAAGTTCTTAATGGAGTGAAAATTGAACGGATTAGAACCAAAATTGTTCCCTATGGTAAAATTTTTAAAACTGGTATTGGATTGCGTAAATTTAGATCAATTGTTAAAGAAAGATTGATTGAGAAACCTGTAGATATTATTCACTGCCACGATCAAGATACTTGCTCGGTAGGATTATGGTGGAAAAAAAATAAAAAAGGGAAATTTATTTTTGATGCACATGACTTATATTGGACTTGGATAATGCTACCTAATCCAAATTCAATAATAAGAAAGATAGGTTCACAAATATTAAAGATAAGAGATAAGAAATATGCACAAAAAGCTGATTTATTGATTGTTGCAACTGAAGGTATTGGAAACAAAAGAGGATTTAAGGAAATTTACAAAAGCTGGAGAAATGATATCGTTGTAATAATGAATGCAGAGAATAATTATCCTAACTCGTGGAAGTATCCAGAAGAATTTACATTAGGATATTTCGGAAATTTAAGAGACATTAATATGTTCAAATCTTTGATTATGGCTCTCAAACGAATCAACAAATCTGTACGACCTAAGTTGAGAATTGCTGGAGGTGGTGCTGAAGCGAAGAATATCGAAAAATTATTTAAAAAAAATCCTGAAATCGATGTTACCATTACGGGAAGATATTCTCACACTGAATTAAAAGGTTTAATGGACGAATGCAGTATTCAATTTTGTGTATATTCAAGTAAAAGAGGTAATATTGAACATACTATTCCTGCGAAATTGTTTTCCTCAGTTGCTTGTGGTAAAAAGGCTATAGTAAATTCAAATTCCCTGGCGTCAAAAGTATGTGAAAAGTATGATTGGGGTTGGGATGTTAGTGACAATGATACCGATGCAATCTCAAAAATAATCTTAGAACTAAGTGACAGTTGGACAAATTATTCAGAAAAGGATCAAAAAAATAAATTCCCTTACGGTAAGTTTGAAAATATTTTAGATTGGGATTCTCAATCAAAAAAATTAATAGAAGCCTATCAACAGTTTAAGTCGCCATGAATACGTCATCATCTATTTCAACAATTTTTTCTTGGCACAATAGAAAATTTATTGCCTCTTCAATTTCAGCAATGCTAATATCTCTTTTTTCTAAAATACTTGTAATCTGATTTATTGTCAATGCTCCTTTATCCTTTGATTTAGCTTTTTCTAATTCCATTAAAACTATTTGGCTAGTCACGGCGAGTAAAGGATCGTCATCTGGAAGTTCGATATTTTTATTTGTGTTGAAAAGTTCAGATAAATGCCTTAAAAAACTTGGTTCATATGATTCATCTTCTTTCTCCGTATCGTCAATATTTTTGGTCTCAAAATCAAATACATCAAATAAATTTGTTTGATAATTGTCTTTTTGAAATTTGGGAGGGCTTAGCCTACGACTCAAATTATCTAAGCGGAATATTTTCTGACTGGCCCGTAATTTTTCTTTTTTCAAATCGATTGCTAAAAGTTCTAACTCGTCTACAGCCCTTTCATGTAACCATTCTCTGAAATCCCATTTTGGGTCTACAGCTAACATCAGGTCCCACATCCGCATAACTGAATCGGGCAAAGAGATAGATTCCACTTCTCCAGAACCGTGATCTTCTGGCAGATGACTGTCCTTCATTAAACAGACTTATACTAGGGGGTTGATGAACTCTCCTCTTGTTTTTCCATTAAATGACATAAGTTAATTCAAGTACAGGTTATCTTTGGAGGTCCTATGGCTGATTATTCCGTGGTGTTACTTCCTGGCGACGGAACGGGTCCAGAAGTGATAAATCAGGCAAGAAAAATTTTAGATTTGATTAATGAAAAAACCTCTATTGGGTTTAATTACGAGACAATTGAATGTGGTGGAAAATATTTTCTTGAAACTGGTAAAGAATGGGAAGAAGGCTCATTTGAAAGGTGCAAAAATGCAGATTCTATTCTCTTAGGTGCAATTGGTTGGCCTGGTGCAATAAGAAAAAACGGTGATTTAGCTGGTGGAGAAGTTGTTCTAGGATTGAGATCAGGATTAGACTTGTATGCTAACGTAAGACCAATTAAACTATTTGAAGGAGTACAACATAAAATCCACGGTAAGTATCGTACAGTATGGGATTCTAAGAATGTTGATATGTGTATCTTAAGAGAGAATACTGAAGGATTATATTACGGCGCTTTACAAAGGTCTAGGGCAAGATCACTTGGAGAAGACTTCTTTGAATCCCCTGAACTTGATTTTCCTGGACTATCCGGAGAAATTGCATGGGATCCTAGACCAATTAGCGAGAATGGTTCTAGAAGAATTGTATCAAAAGCGTTTGAGATAGCGTCTAAAAGAAATGGAGCGCCCAATGATAAGAAAAAAAGTGTAACATGTGTAGATAAAAGTAATGTTGCTAGAGGTTGTCAGTTATTTCGAAGAATCTTCGATGAGGAGTCAAAAAAATATTCAAACATTAGTACCAATTATGCTTACATAGATGCTTTTACAATGTGGTTGATTAGGAACCCAGAAGAATTTGATGTAGTTGTCACTTCCAACATGTTCGGAGATATCGCTACAGATTTAGGGAGTGTTTTACAAGGAGGAATGGGTATGGCCGCTAGTGGAAATATAGGAGACTCAAACGCTTTGTTTGAGCCAGTACATGGTTCTTCTCCAAAATATGCAGGAAAAAATATGGTTAATCCTATCGCTACAATTAATTCTTTACAGATGATGTTAAAGTGGTTAGGAGATACGAAAAATAGTAAAGAATTAGTTCGAATTAGCGATATAGTACATAATGCTGTCAGTGATCAAATTAAAGGGAGGAAAGTAGTAACCTATGATTTAGGTGGTAATGCAACAACTTCTGAGGTTGGTGACGATTTAGTAAAAAGGCTGAAAGTTTTACTCGATTAGATTTTGCAAGCGATTATTAATATTATCAAGTGCATTTTGTAACGCCTTTTTATTTTCCCATTTTTTCCTTTTTAATCGTTGAAAATTCAATAAATTCTTTTTTAGATTTCTACTAAATCGGGTTACGTCATCTACAATTGCAATAGTTGACATTAAAGAAGAACGCGAAATTGGATTTAAATCAACAACTATTACTTTTAGTCCCATGTTAATCAATGCTTGACATCTGTCACCATCTTCTAAAGGAACTAAAATCACATCTGCAGCTAAAATTCCATTTACATCACAAGTAGCTCTAGGTCCTTCTAAACCTGGAATCAAACCATCTGCATATGCACCTAGAATCAAAACATCGTTAACTAAATTCATCCATTCTTCTGGTGATCTTTGCCAGTTTGAAGGAGGGTGTTCTGAAACAAATTTCCTGCAGACTTCTAAATATCCAATTAAACCTGATACTCTTTCGTTAGATCTGTAGTAAATATTTACCTCAATCGGACAAGACAATAACGCCGCACATGCAATTAACTCTTCACCCGCCAAGATTACTGTATTACCATTAACACTAATTATTGGTCTAGTTGCAGATTTCAACATTATTGCGGCTTGAATAGTTGCTTCTTCAGCGATAGGGATTGTCTGCTCTCCTAATAAATAATCAAATGCTTCTCCCCTTCCGTGTGCAATCATAGCTGTTCCCGCCAGAAGCCCTTTTTCTGAAGCTCTCTCCAATTGATAGCGGCGGTCTAGTGATTCTTTTCTGGGATGTGAATTAGGAATGAAATTAGACATTTGAATCCTCCAAAATTAATAATGAAATGTCTAATGGTCTAGTGCCCCTATGAATACTACTTGTAGATATTACATTTACTAATGAATCATTCCATTGGTCGATATTC
Source organism: Methanobacteriota archaeon (assembly GCA_002720095.2). Taxonomy (GTDB): domain Archaea; phylum Thermoplasmatota; class Poseidoniia; order Poseidoniales; family Poseidoniaceae; genus MGIIa-I. Next base: position 48,278 of record PBGP02000007.1, on the reverse strand, counting down.
TCAAATTTTATTCCTCCGCTTGCCTCGAAAAATAAATTTTCATCTAAGTTTAGATTTTTAATTGTGTTGATAATTTCATTGCAATTGATAACGTCAATATTATCTAACATTATTGTCAAAGGTTGATTCATATCAAGCTTTTTCCATGTTTTTGCGGCCATTATGGCTTGCTTTTTATTGGTAACCTCAATGATAACGAATGAACTGGATTCTTCGATTAATAAATCTTCTAAAGCATATTTTATCCTATCTTCTTGATCTAAGTTAAAATAATTAGCACATAAATCGTTTTCTTTTATCATTAAAGCATCTTCTCTGTCCAATCTATGTGTTAATGCCCCTCCTGAATTAACTGCTAATTTGTCAAGTAAACCCCAAGTTGTTTTTCTTGTTGCGGCTATAGGGATTTGACTTGAACATGTCCATCTTCTAGAACTTGTAGCGATTCCAGATAACCTACCAAGAATATTTAATATTGGCCTTTCAAGTTTTAGTAATTGTAGTTGCTTTCCAGTAACTTCAGCTAAGATGTCTCCTTTTGAAACCTCTGATGATTCATTAAAAAACCACTTAAAAATTAAAGATGGTGCCCAAAAATTAGATATGTGTTCAATTACTTTTTGTCCCACGAAAACCCCATTTTCCTTAGCCTTAATTTGTGCTTTTAAAACAATTCCGTCATCACTAACTGGATGGGTTAGACCATCATCATTCATGAGCGCGGCAGCCCACAAATCAATACTTCTCTTCAAACGCTCAGAGAAATTCCCTTCTTTATCGATTAATTCCGAAATGCGGTCATGAGGTAGCACTATTGTCTTCGGTTTCACAGCACCTGTACAAGGTTAGTCATTTCAATTCATCTATTAGAAATTTAATATTCAAAAATATTCAACATATGGGTAACCATTCCATTCTTTCATTTTTAGATCGAGAGTATCAATGTCTCCCTCAACATAATTTTCCACAGACCATGAAACATCCACTGCAATTAACCTTATATCGTTAGTAATATTCTGTGTGATTCTAAATAATGTAAACCTGCCTCTGAAATCTTCATTATATGATGTATGTATTTTGTCATCATGATATGGCGAACCAGAGTTGAAAATTGTAATTTCGCACCAATTATAAACCTTAGTTGAATGAGAGTGCCCATGAATGTAACCTATGATATATGATTTATATTCTTCTATCGCTTGACAAAAGTTTGTAATTTGGGCTTCATCCCATTCTCTCCATGCCCATGGGCCATAATGAGCAATTAACATGACTTTTTTACTCGTTCCAACAACATGTTCGTCCATATCATTTTTCATAAAAGTTAAAGCATTGTGAGGGTCTCTATAACCACCCTCTTCATACGTAGGAGTTATGTCGGAGGGCGCTAAATTAAGCTGAATAAAATGAATGTTGTCCCATTCCCATGAATAATGCCCGTCCATACCTGGAGCAGTATTCGTTAAATTAGAACGATATTCATTTCTAATTGATACGGATTCAATGACAGGATGATCTTGAGGAATCCTATAAAAGATATCACTCCACTGATAGTAATCATGATTTCCGTAGCCTTCATAAATTGGATATTTCAATTTTTTATTACCACATAAACCATATCTTTCTATGAATTCACCATATTCGTCGTCTGAAAATACACGTCCATCACGACCATTTTGAGTTATGTCTCCGGCCATTATTACACCTCTGATATCCGATATTTCACCTAATTCTTCATATCCCGCATCACTCCAGGATAATTTTTCTGTAAAATGATTTAGCGCTTCAACTTGATAATCATTTTGACTATTAGTGGAATCCCAGTGCTGGCTATCTCCGAAAGCGATGAATGTTATATTTGTTGAATTAGTATTCTCATCATTTACTGCTACATTTTTTTCACATCCTTCGATCCCATAATCAGTAGTATTGACATCAATAAAGATAAGACTTGTTAGAAATAAGAAAATTAAAAAAAAAGATTTAAATTTTCTACCAATGTACATATTTAATGATTTTGATTTTGCAGAAACCATATTATTCTCCTCATTTTTTTATTTCAACTGTACATATTGTATCATTTTTTGAACCTCCATGTGGAACAAGAAGTATCCTTTTCATCTCAAAGCCTCTATTTTTACCTAACCCCATACTAGACCATCCAAAACAAATTGCTTTACCATTCACTTTCAAAATTCTGGCAATTTCATTTTTACATCCTGACCAATAATTCATCATAGTGGGTTTTATCTCAAGTAGCTCCATTCCATACCCTTCGTAGCACTGTTTTGCTTGAGTGATTGAATATGGTGGATCAAATAGTACACCATCAAATGAATCACTCTCTAATGACTTTAAAAATTCTAAAGCATCCATATGATAATCTGCGTCCATTTTTTCATTTAAATCGTTTTTAATATCTGCTGGGCTATTTTTGCCCGCAAACGGATCACACCATAATCCAGAATCTATTTCCTCATTTAGTAAATTACGTATTGGTTTGATTGTGAAAGTCCACTTATTAGGCATAGCCCAAATTCTATCAATTATCATCGGTTATCACCTTTCATCATTCACTGCTAAATTCAATTGTAGATAATGTAGAATTTGCTGCCATTAAACAAGTCAAAATATCATCAACCGTTGAACGTAAACTAGATGGAGATTTTGAAATGACTGTTACTCTTAATTCTGCACTCATATTGTCAAATGTAATACTCTCAAGAATAAATGATTCTGGATCATCAACTTTTAGTGTATTCGCTAAAATTTCTACCTCAGTTTGCTCACCCGTCCAGCAAAGTACAGCTTTATATTCGTCTGACACAATACGCGTTAAAACAAACTATCCTTGAGGATTACGTAAGATTTACATTTTTTTCTTCTAGTTGTGCATAAAAAAAATACTATCAGATTTATAGCCAAAAAGTTTTCATTGAATTAAGGAGGGAAAAATATCACCAATATTGACACTTTTCTACCCGGCTCTGGCGGAGGTACAATTGATTCAACAAAATTAAGAAATCAAGGTCGAAAATGTATATTGTTACATAAAAAAAAAGATGTTGATGAAACTCTAAAACTAGCAAAAGCTGTTGGTCTAGATGTTGTAGAATGTGTATTTCAATCGGGAAAAGAAAACCAAAAATCTTTCTTTGGTACTGGAAAACTGAATTCTATTTCTGCCGAATTCGAAATGAAAAATCCTACACATCCGTGGTATGGTGTTGATTTAGTTTTAGTTCACACCAATGCAAGTCCTATACAAATAGTTGAACTAAACAAAATCTTAAAATTAGAATGTTGGGATCGGGTACGCCTACTATTAAATTTATTCACTACGCAAGCAAATAGTGTGGAAGCAAAATTACAAGTAAAATTGGCAAAACTAAATGCTGATAAAACAATTATGAGAGAATATGCAAATATACAAAATAGAGGAGAAAGATTAGGCTGGGGAGCTGGTGGGAAACATGCACTCGAAAGTAATATGAAAATTATTGATAGAGAAATATCAACATTATTGAAAAAGAAAAGTCGAAGAGAAAAATCCGAAAGAGAAAGAAGGAAACATAGAATTAAAAATGGCATTAAATCAATTGGTCTAGTAGGTTATACAAATGCTGGGAAATCAAGTTTATTTCAAAATATGGCTGGAAAACCTGTTTTAATTCAAAACCAATTGTTTTCTACTTTAGAAACAACAATAGGAAGAATGCAAAAATCGCCAAGGATTCTAATGGTTGATACCATTGGATTTGTCGACAACCTACCCACAATTTTACTTGATGCCTTTAAATCAACAATCAAAGAAAGTATATCATGTGATTTAATTTTGCTGGTTGTTGATATTAGTGATAGTAAGAAAGAATTTAAAAGAAAATTACAAACTACACTAACAGAATTAGAGAGTCATAAAGAAAATTTTAATTTAAATCTAATTCAACCAGTTCTAACAAAGTGTGATTTGGTAAATGAAAAAAAGGTATTATCTTTTTCTGAAGCTTTGTTAAATTATAACTTGAAAGAACCGATCATAACATCAAGTGTCAGTAACCACGGTATAGAACTACTGAGAGAAGTGATTTTAACAAAATTATTCCAAAAACCCAAAACAGTTTCAATTCTTCCTCCAACGGAAAATAATCATATTTCTCAATTGGCCATAATTTCACATTTACATGAATTAGGATACATTATCTCAGAAACAAAGATAGATACAAGAGGAGAAATACAAGTAACTATGTGGGTAGATGATGTTGCATTAATAAGGTATGCTGCAAAATCTAATAATCAATTAAAAATTTGAATTTAATGGTGAAAATATGTCTGATGAGCAAGAGAATAATTTTGAAATAACAATGCCTCCTGTTGAGGAGTATGTTTTCTCGAGTAGTTCTTCAAAGATTTTACTAACTTCTGAAAAAAATAATAACCCATACGCTAAAGGTCTAGCCTTAGTTTTATTACTTGGATGTGTTGCTGGAATTCTAAATGGAATTGATTTCATGTCGCCTAATTCAGGGCTAAACAAACCACATAACCTAATTTATTCACAAACAGTGGGTGCCCCTGAAAAATCTGCAATTTTTTTAGGCACCGTAACGTTGAAAGACGGTAGTCCCGCTGAAAATTATTCAATAAATATCAGATCAAAAGAAAGCGGTAATCATTTTTCAACAACAGATTCAAACGGTAAATTCAGATTTGAAAATTTAACTCCAAGTGTATCGATGGTAGATATTGCAATATCTGGAAATAATACATACGGAATTACGCATGAGATACTATTGAGTCCCCCCGCAGGTTTTGAACCATATGGATTTACTGAAATTGATTTTATTTTTCCTGATGAAAATGAATTTGGGACTGATAATGGAACTGGGGTCTTCTGGATTCACTATTATGAAGAGATGAAATACCCGTTAATTGATCCCTCTGCTGGCACAATTTTTACTATGTTTGGATATGCATTTGTTGGATTATCAACTCTAGCTTTAATACTAACTTTAATTTCATTGAAAACAGGGAATTTAGGGTTAATTAGGAGTACCTCAGGACTTGTATTTTTCTCAGTAGGACATTTTTATTCATCTTGTTGCATCGGATTGTTGGTGTTTTTAGTCAGTTTTCTAATTCCCAAAAATGAAGGCTTTTGATGTAGAGTGTCATGCTATAAGTGAACCGGATGAAAAAAATTGAATTTCAGGAACTTTTAGAGTGGGCTTGGGCTATTCGAGAATTACCGAGTAGTATAGAAGGTTTATTGATAGATAAAGATTTAATTTTAGCTGGAGACAAAGAAGGAAATGTTGTATGTTGGAATCATGAGGGAGAGAAAGTTTGGAGCCAGTCTTTTGGAAATCGAGTTGAAAACTTTAGATTACACGAAACAATATATGATGCAAATTTATTTTTAGTTGCTGGTTTAGAGATTTTTGGCGTGAATACCAAATCTGGAAAAATCATTTGGAAGCATGAATTGGAAGGCATTAGTGATTGGGTAGAAATAGATAAAATAAATGAAACTGTTGTCGCTACTAGCTCTGTTTTTGATATTGAATATAGTGATTTTCTAGAAGGGTCGTATTGGATTTTTTCTTTTCAAGGTGAATTACTGAAAACTCAGAAAATGGATGAGAAAACATGGCATTTACATGCTGATGATGAAGGGATATTTCTAGGGTTAGGTAGGCCTAGTAATAAAATAGTAAAAATCGATAAAGATAAGATCGATTATCTCAATACCCCAGATAGTCCTATTTGCTGTGGTTATAAAAATATCTTTGGTCATGCAAATGGTTCAATTACATTAACAAAAGATAATGAAATAACTACTATGAATGTTTCAAATTCAAGGATTAGTACAATCCATGTTAAGGATAATTTTATTTTAATTTCTGATGAGGTGGGAGAATTATATTGTTTAGTGGATAAAATAAATAAATGGAAATTTAAAGCAGATGGAGAACTGGCTTTAGTGAGTTGCTTTACCTCTAAAAATTTTAATTTTGTGTTTGCATGCACGAGAACTGATAATGGCTCCCAGATATATCTGCTAAACTTGAGTAACGGTGAATTAATTTTGGAATCGTTTTCAAAATTTTCTATAAGAACAATTGATAATAACGAAAACATGCTTCTAATTGGACTAAGTAATGGTAAAATAATTACCATTGAATCAGATTTACTACTTCGAAGAATAGATGAAGACGATGGTAAAGAAAATAACATCGATAATATTAATAGGAAGAGTATGCTAGAAAAACTAAGAAATTTAAGGAAATAACTATTTTGTGGGGCCTATCATTTTTTCAGGTTTAATCCATTTATCATATTGAGAATTTGTTAAGTATCCTAATTCAATTCCTGATTCTCTTAATGTCAAGCCTTTTTCATGGGCATTCTTTGCAATTTTTGCAGCCTTATCATACCCAATATGATTATTTAATGCAGTAACTAACATCAATGAATTTTCTAAATGATTTTGTATTACTTCTTCATTTGCCTTCAACCCATTAATACATTTCTCTCTAAATGAGCGGCAAGAGTCTGTTAATAATCTAACTGAATGTAATAGGTTATAAATCATCATTGGTTTGAAAACATTCAATTCAAAATTACCTTGTGTACCACCAATAGTTAGTGCGGTGTGGTTGCCAATTACTTGGCAACAGACCATCGTCATGGCCTCAGATTGTGTTGGATTCACTTTTCCTGGCATTATTGAAGAGCCTGGTTCATTTGCAGGGAGAGATAATTCTCCAAGTCCACACCTTGGCCCTGAACCAAGCCACCGTAGATCATTAGCAATTTTCATCAGGCTAGCGGCTAAAGTATTTAGTGATCCAGAAGCAGAAACAATTGCATCATGTGCAGCTAATTGTGCAAATTTATTTTTTGCGGAAATAAAAGGCAATCCTGTTTTTTGTGCTATTTTACTTGCTACCATATCTGCGAAATGAGGATGTGTATTCAATCCTGTACCCACTGCTGTACCTCCTAAAGCTAACTCATAAAGATCTTGCAAAACGAATTCAATTCTACGAATGTCTGCATCTAACATAGAAACATATCCACTAAATTCTTGTCCTAAGGTTAAGGGTACTGCATCCATTAAGTGTGTTCTTCCAATTTTTACAATCGTGTTGAATTCTGCTGCTCTCTTGTGTAACTCTTCCCTTAAATTTTTTAATTCCGGCAATAAGTTATGTTTTATTTCTTCTGTAGCAGAAATATGCATCGCAGTTGGAAATGTATCATTCGAAGATTGACCTCGATTCACATGATCGTTTGGATGCACAGGAAATTTGCTTCCTAATTCTCCTCCTGATATCTCAATAGCTCTGTTTGCAATAACCTCGTTAGTATTCATATTAGTTTGAGTGCCACTACCTGTTTGCCAAATTCTTAAGGGAAAATGATCATCTAAATCTCCTAAAATAACCTCTTCTGCAGCTTCTATAATTAATTTAGCAACTTTAGGGTCTAATTGATTTAATTTCATATTTACTTTGGCAGCACTCTGTTTTAATATTCCAAATGCTCTAATTACTGCTCGAGGCATCTTATCTTCTCCGATGTCAAAATTTACTAAAGAGCGAGCAGTTTGTGCACCAAAATATCTATCAAAGGGTACCTTAATATCTCCCATTGTGTCTTTTTCAATTCTTACTTTTGAATTAGTTTTTAATTTCTTAGGGGGTTTAGATTTCTTTATAGTTGGTTCTTGTATATCTGCTTCGATTCCTAAATTTAGTAATCTAGTAATTGTTGCTGAACGACCTTCTTCTCTTCCTTTTCCAGTGTGGCCATCTAATTTTATCGCTAAATTCTCTGGAATACTGATGCTCAAAATTCTTCGGTCGCCTGCTCTATGTTGCGCCATGTAATACGCAATAGTTTTTAATTAATAAATACTCTTTTTTACAAAATAATGTAGTAAGTTATGCCTATGCGTCTACTCTAGTTACAGAAATAATTTGTTGAGGTTCTACAGGTTTATCTCTACCATCAGTCCTACAACCTTCAATTTTCTTTACTATGGACATACCTGCAACAACTTTTCCAAACACAGGATGTTGTGAGGATGTTTGTCTATCCCACCAATCTAAAAATGAGTTGTGTTTTGTATTGATAAAAAATTGTGAACCTCCACTATTGGGTCCAGCATTAGCCATACTTAGTGTACCAATTTCATTTGAGAATTTGGCGTTTTCTAAATGCTCATCTTTGATATTGTATCCCGGGCCTCCAGTTCCTTGCCTAGGGCTGTTTGGATCTTTGCTGTGTGGGCATCCTGCTTGTAACATAAAACCTTGAATAACTCTATGGAAATGTAATCCATCGTAATATCCCTTATCTACTAGTTCGAGAAAGTTACCAGCTGTTATTGGCATGGTGTCTGTAAATAATTCAATTGTTATGTCGCCTGCAGAGGTTTTCATTAGTACGTTTGTTCCAACCATGACCCCTCGAACACTAGGGGGTTTTTGAGATTGACCTTTTCAAATCAAACGTATAACCTATTCAAATTTAATTCAAACTGTAACCACTGATTATTTGCTTCCGGCCTATCGTCTCTGTTTTTGTAAGCTAAATCTGGCGGCAAGAGGACCGTGTTGGTCGTCACACTACCCAAAAAATCAAGTCTACAACTCGCAGCATCAATGCAATCTAAACCTACCTGTCCCCAACCGAACCCTTTGATATAGCAGAACCAAGGTGCATCTGTCTCACACATTGGATCTTCGCCTGCAGTAACAAACAAATCTCCTTCGTCCAATAATTGCCCTGTGTCATAAATAAATACTCTGTAGTGTACATCAAGTCTTTGTCCTTCTTCAATATGTACTCCATGTTGATCTCCTGAAGAGAGGATTATTTTCAACATAATCGACACATTTGAGTCAATTGAAGATTCAATAGTAGCATATACATAATCTGTTTGAGGTTCTGCATTTAGCACGAGGGATATTAATCCTGACTCATTAGCCTCAACTGATAAAGAGTTCCCTGTGGAACCAAAACCAATTTCCTCAATAGAATTTCCATCATTATTAGTAGATAAGTTAACTGTAAAATCTTGATTTGAAGTCGCTGCATTCCTAATTGCAATCACCGAGCGATCTCCTATTCCATTGTGTTCCCAAATACATTCTACCTCACCAGGATACCAAAAAATCCCATCTTGATCATGTAATATTTCTGGCATTTCCCAGGTACCATTTAAAGGTTCACAGGTATCGAATAATAATTTAGCTTCCCAAGGCCACCTTCCTTCTATCATATTAGGTAGTGATTGTGCTTGTTCTTCAGAGGCGTTATCCATGTTCTCCAGTGAATCTAAAAAGTCTATTGTACCTTGATATAGCCAAACTCCAGATAATATCAACAACACAGCAGCACTAATTGAAACAATATCTAGAATTCTCATTACTCCAGGTGTATTAAAGGCAGATAAATCAACCCATCTTCCTTCTTCGTCACCACGATTACGGCTCAACCAGATTCTCTTCACAAGAGTGGGTAGAGATACATTTCTTAAACTACTTTCTGATTTTGTTCAAATTTTTTATATAAAAAGTCATATTGAATAAACTATTGGACACACTATGAAATCAAGAGTAATTACAATTTTTATGATTTTTGTAATGCTCTTAACTGTACCATCAATTAATGCAAATGAAGATGGCATAATTAACAAATCAGTAAATGGATGTAGTTGTCATGGTGGCGGACAAGGAAATGCTGAAATTGCAATTGAACTCCCTGAGGAATATGCACCTGGACAAACTTATTCTATCGATATCATTGTAACTAGTGGGAGTTATACCAATGGTGGTTTTAATTTGGCTGTGACTGATGGTAGTTTATCCACTAATGATCCGAATGCAAAAATACAATCTGGACAAGCCGTACATTCTAACGCAAATACGAACTCTTGGACATTAGATTGGATGGCACCACCACAAGGTTCTGGAACTGTTACATTTACATTGGCAGGATTGGCTGCAGACGGTAATGGGCGAAGAACAAATGATGGATGGTCTACAATCTCCATAGATGTACTTGAAATTGACGCCCCGCCCAAAGTAACTAATTTACAGATATTACCAACTAATCCTACATCATCAGACTCTTTTGAATTGAGTTATGATTATTTCGATGATCGAAATGAACCCGATTCTAGTTTAATTACATGGCTTAAGGATGGAGAAATCATGTTTCAAGGCAATTCTGAGACTGTGGACATATTGAAAATAAATTATTCTTACACGAAAAGAGGAGAAGTTTGGGAAGCACAGATAATTCCCAATGATGGAATTAATTTAGGAGAAGTCATTACAGAAGAATTTATAATTCGAAATTCCAAACCTGTAATCTCAAATCTTTCAATAAATCCATCTGGACCGTCTCAAAAAAATGACCTTAGTGCTACATGGAATGAATACGATGAAGATGGAGATGCTGTAACTAGTTCAATAAAATGGTATAAAGATAATGTACGTCAATTAGAACTGGATGGGCTAACTACGATTAGTAAAGATTTTACTGAGGTAGATGAGGAATGGTACTTTGAAATCACATCAAATGACACATTTGAAGAGCAAATAGAAAACTCAAGTAAAGTAATTTTGAACATGGTTAATGACGTTCCTACCCTACAAAATATTCGTATTGATAATATTAAACCCACGACAGATCTAGATTTGTACGCTAACTGGAATTTTTTAGATGGAGATGGAGACGAACAATCTGGATTTGAAACAAAGTGGTATAAAAATGATAATCATAAGATAGAATTAGACAATTTATTAACAATTGATTCTACGAATACCAAAAAAGGAGATATTTGGTTTTTTATGGCCAGAGTAACTGATGGCATTGAATTTTCGGAATGGTATCAATCCTTAAGTGTACAAATTAACAACTCTATTCCTGAAGTCTCTGCTCAGATTTTCCCTAGTAGTCCTAGTAACAATACAAATCTGACTCTAAATATTTCTGCAATCGATTTAGATAATGATATCTTAAATATTGAGGTGCAGTGGATTAAGAACGATACATTCGTAGTTAATTCTAATGAAGCACCTTTCAATTTAGACTCAAATAATACCAAAATTAGTGAAATATGGTATGCAAATATAACAGTAGGAGACGGAGATGTTTTAACAACATATTCAACTGAACCAGTAACAATTTTCCCAGACTTAATTGCTGATGATGAATTATTGAAGGATTTCACCGCTGAAGCCTACCTTCAAAGTATTACATACGGGGTTTTAACAATGGCAATATTCATGCTTGTACAGTTTTTATTATCGGTCAAGGCAACCAAGGAGGGGCAATGATGGCAACTATTTCGGCTGGAACATTTCATGTGATCCACACAGAACTAGTTGTAGGAATTTTATCCTTGGCTGCTATATCTCTGGTATTACTTTGTGTTCTTAGATTATCTCCAAAAGTTCCATTCATCACACTAGAACAAAAAGAAAGATTGGTTAAAGCATTTGACAATACCCAGATGGTTTCATCGTCATTTGGACTAATATTCATTCCAATTGCAATGGTCAGCGGGATAATTGCTTCGGAAGGTGAGGCAACAACTAATCCAATTTTGTTAAACAAAATTATTTTGTCATCAATCAGCATTGGAGCATGGCTTGCATTCGTTGTAGCTAGATTTCGGCATGGTGATAGTGTTTGGGAAACCAAAGGAATGGCAATTGTGCACACCATAAATGGTTTATTTGCTTACTTTATCACTACATTAGTAGCAACCTTAGGTGGAAAGTACACAAGAAATGAGTCACTATATGATTTACTACCATTTTCACTTGGAATTTACGAAGCAATAATTGCCCCAAGTTGGTTAAATATTTTGTTAATCTTTATTGGTGTAATTTCTATTATAATGTTATTCCTACTTCCTAAATTGGTTGAGGTAGATAATACATTGGAATCTGTTGAACACATAGATTCAATTCCTCCCATATCACTTTCTGCAAGTAAATTTTCAGATGGCTTTGAATGGGTAACCTGGCCGGAAGGGAGCTCTGAGTTTTATTATCGTCTCGAAGGTTCTAATGATCATTGGAAAAAACATTGAATTTTAATATTATAAGGATTATTTAGTTATCTAACATGATATTTAATTTAGCTAGAACATGAAAGCATTGAACATCCTACCCGATTCTTAGCCCATTCTGGTCGTTTTTTAAACCATTTTTCTTCGTACTCTGGCCATTCATCATAAGGCCTCTTTAATACTTCATGAATTTCATTTGCTACAGAAAAATCATCTTTTTCTGCAGCATCAATAGCTAACTGAGCCATCCAATTTCTTAATACATACTTTGGATTAGCTAACTTCATTTTATCTCTGTCTGGATTACCTTTTACTCTATCCCACCATTTTTGGAGCCATAAATTCCAAATATCGATTGAAATATTGTTTTTATTGTAGAAAGCATATTTTAATTCAATTACATTCGGCTCGGTAATTGATGATAATAACCTAAAAAATATAGTCATATCAATTTCTGAGCTTTCTAAATTTGAGGTTAGTTCCAGTATCAAATTTTCATCTCCTGGCAAGAAACCATATAACCCAAGTTTATCAGCCCACATAGTATTATTATAATCCTCATATACATTACGATAAAACTCTAAAACCTGATGTAATTTTTGGGGTTCTTCCATTAGAGGGCTGATAGATTCTAATAAACGTGCTAGATTCCATGCTCCGATTTGTGGCTGGTTACCATATCTGTATCTTTTTGACACTGCATCTGTGGTATTAGGGGTCCAATTGAAGTCAAAATTTTCCAACCAGCCATATGGGCCATAATCTATAGTAAGTCCGAGTATAGACATATTATCAGTATTCATTACACCATGAACAAACCCCACTCTCATCCAATGAGCAATCATAAGCGCTGTGTCTTCAGCAACTTTCTTCAACCAGTTAATTATTTCATCATCGTTATCAATACTAAATTCTGGAAAATATTGTTTAATCGTATAATTAACTAACTTCTCTAAAGTTGCAAAATCTCCAGTCATAGAGTGAATTTGAAAACTCCCAAAACGAATGAAGCTTTCTGCAACTCTACATACCACTGCGCCTGGTTCAGGTTCTGGTCGTCCATCATACATTATGTCCCGAACCACTTCCTCACCAGTGGTAACTAATGATAAAGCCCTGGTTGTAGGTATTCCAAGATGATGCATTCCTTCGCTGCATAAAAATTCACGTATTGAAGAACGGAGTACAGCTTTACCATCAGCAAATCGGGAATATGGTGTAACTCCCGAACCTTTAAGTTGCAACTCTAAAACCTTTTTTCCCGTATCTACCTCTCCTAAAGTAATAGCTCTGCCGTCTCCAAGTTGACCTGCCCAGTTTCCAAATTGATGGCCACCATATCTTTGAGCATAAGGATCCATGCCGTAAGTGATTTCCTTTCCTCCGAGTAAATTATGATCTCTAACATCTAATCCTACTTCCCCAGCTATTTCTGTAGACCATAGTCTAACAATTGGGTCTGGAACTGGTGTTGGGAGGACCCTAGACCAACAAGCTCCAGGAACTTGTCTAGATAAACCTCCGATTATAGGATCTCCTGGTGTTTGGTCGAGAAAACGACTAACCCAGTTTAAAGACCTCAAGGATTTCTTTCCCACAAAACGCTGTGATATTCGACATTATTGAACCTAATTATCTCGTGAGAAGATATTTCGTTATTTCAGACAATTAAATCTGTACAATTCTGAGTAAACAAGTATAAACAATTCATTGGTCCAGGAAATATAATTACTCTAAATAATAGGTATCGAAGAGTGATGTAGATGAATTCTTAATTTATCGGAATCATCAGATATATATCCAAAAGAAAATTCTGCCTTCACTTCCTCTCCATCTGGTTTTATGAAATAATAATTACCCATTGCCATAGCGGTTTTTCCATTAATTACTATATCTACGTTCTCGAAACGAACTTGTTTCCAATTTTTAATCGCAAAACCTGTATCCTCAGGATATTTTCCATTTGATGCCACAAAATATGATAAAGCTCCTTCAAAGGTAGATCGAAATTGTTTTTTTGATGCAAATGTAGGTTTGAATAAGACTGGCCCTTTATCATAACCATATAATGATTCTATATGCTCACGAGCTATTTCGACGTGATTTTTACCCGAACTATATGCTGTTGAGATCGCAACAATACCTTCTCCCCATAATTTTTGAGCTTCATTGACGTCTGCTATTGTAACCATTGCATCAGTGGTTATATCAATACTTTATGAGTTTGTCTAAAAATTAAATTCATGACAAACATAAAATTCTTTCAGTGTCTATAAATTTTAGAATCTTACCTTAATAACCTATTTCTGCCGATTAAGGCTTTCTTTAAACTTAGCTAAATTCTCTTTTCTAGAGATTTTTCTGTCCACCATTGGGAATGGATAATCTTTTCCAATGATACATCCACTATCATTTTGAATCTGTTCTGGCGCTAAATGGGGTTCGAATATATATTTTGAAGGGAAATTCCGTAATTCAGGGACCCAATGCCTGATGAATTTAGCTTCTTTTGTTTCAACATTAAGACTCGTGCCTGCACTTGGGCATGGATTGTAAATTCGATAATATGGCATCGAGAATGGAGCTACCCCCGCAAGCCAAAGCCAGTTACCATTGTTTACAGCCCAATCACTATCTATTAATTTCCTATCGAATACCTCTCGACCATATTTCCAATTTTGCCATAGTTGTCCCCTAGTTAAAAAGCAAGAAACGGCATGTCTGCCTAGATGGTGCATCCAACCTGTAACCTCTAGTTGTCTCATCATCGCATCAATGAGTGGGAAGCCTGTTTTACCTTCTTCCCATAAAGTTATTTTTTCTTCATTGTATTCATCCCATTCGATGTACTTACAATTAGAATTTCCAATATCTGAATCCCAATTATCAACGCTTCTTGATAGAAGATAAAACATCTCTCTGAACATTAACTGTCCTATTAATGAAACTGGGGGTTTAGTATGCTCACCCTTTTTGTTAGCGTTGACACATTCCTGCCAAAGTAATCTTGGGGATAAGCAGCCGTTGGATAGATAAGGTGAAAGTCCAGTAGTTGATGGTTCAAGCGGATTTTGATTCTCGTTAGTTGAATATGTGGAGGGTTTGCTAAAATTATTGACATAATCAGGGTTTTCAGTTATTTTTTGCCTCAATCTCGATAGTGCCTCGGTCTCTCCTCCTGGAAAGTAATCCACAGTTGTTGAAAATTTTTTAATTTCACCTTTTAGTATTATATCTGACATTAAGAATTCAAATAGCTTTTCATCTAGCAAGTTTTTTACCGACATATTGATTTGGGGAATATTTATTACTGGCGTCAAAGGTTTGGGTACATTGAAAAAATCTAGGTATTTTCCAAAAGTTTTTTCAAATATATGTTGCATATCTTTCATCGATTTGGGGTTAGAATAATAATCACTAGATATTACTTCTTCGATATTTAAAATCGTATTTACTGCATCTACAATCGTAAAGTTTACATCATTCATGTCATGAATTAGATCTTTAATTTCTAAATTTTCGCTTATGGTTTCTGGCCGAGTACAGTAATCGCAATATATCTCAATAGAATCTGATTTGAGACTTGAAATCAATAGTGAAAATATTTCTATCACACTTCCTGAAAAACTTAATAAATTTACATTATATTTTGATTTAAATGTTGTTTTTAAATCTAAAATTGACTGATATAAAAATCGTATTCTATTGTGAGTGTATGTTTTTTCTAACTTTTCTTTGTTAACTATACAAATCGGAATAACATGATCAAAATCACCAATTTCTTCAATTATATTAAAAATTGGATTGTCGTGTATTCTAAGATTATTCCTCAACCAAACAATTGCAATTTTCATTGAACCTCACCAACTACTTTTTTTGAACAATTGAAAATAGTGCTAGGACGGCAATAATCTGCTTTAAGCATGAAGCACAACCTCTAGCTTAGGATATAAATCACTGCATTGTTCCATAGTTTATTGTAATACAAGAATTAAATCTGGAATGCTAAATCGGCCCAGCAGAATTTACCTCATCAGAAACTCCACTACCATACCTTGTAAAATTGTCCTTAAACATGGACACTAATTTGTTAGCTGTATCATCATACTCATTTTTATCATGCCAAGTGTCTCTAGGCTGAAGTAACTCACTGGGAACTCCAGGACATTCTAATGGTACTTTAAATCCGAATCTCGGGTCTTCAACATATTCGACATTTTCTAACTTACCATCCATTGCAGCATTTAACATGGCCCTCGTATGTTTGATTTTTATTCGACTGCCAATACCATATGGTCCTGCTGACCAACCTGTATTTATTAACCAACATTTTGCATTATGTTCGTTTATTTTTTGGGATAGTAAATCTGCATAAATCCCAGGATGCATGGGCATAAATGGTTCTCCAAAACATGCACTAAATTCAGGTGTTGGTTCAACAACACCTATTTCAGTTCCTGCAACCTTAGCTGTATACCCACTGATAAAATGATATGCGGCTTGTGAAGGTGTGAGTTCAGAAATTGGTGGTAAGACCCCAAATGCATCACATGTGAGGAATATCACGTTTTGTGGATGTCCTCCTTGAGAAGTTTCTGATCTATTTTCGATAAACTCTATTGGATATGAACCTCTGGTATTTTGTGTTTTACTTGTGTCAAAAAAATTGGGAGTGCCATCATCATCTACGACAATATTTTCCAATATTGAACCAAATTTCCTAGTGGTACCGAAAATTTCTGGTTCGTCTTCTTCCTTGAGGTTTATTAATTTAGCATAACACCCGCCTTCAAAATTAAAAACACCATTTGGCCCCCATCCATGCTCATCATCCCCGATTAGTTCACGAAGAGGATCTGCGGAGAGTGTTGTTTTTCCTGTTCCAGATAATCCAAAAAATACAGCAGTATTATTACCATTCGTGTTTGCACTGCAGTGCATTGGTAAAATTCCTCTCAAGGGCAGTAAATAATTCATGACCGAAAAAATTGATTTCTTAATTTCACCAGCATAACTTGTTCCACCGATTATCACTTGCCCTTCTTCAAAATTGATTATTACAAATGCTTCACTGTTTACGTTATCAACTTCAGGTTCTGCAAAAAAAGAAGGTGAGTGAAAAACCGTAAATTTTGGAATATGGTGAGAAAGATCTTCCTCGTTCGGACGAATGAACATATTTCTAGCGAAAGCTGAATGCCAAGCACTTTCACTAATAACTCTAATTGGTAACCACTCTCCTTTATCAGCGCCGCAATATAAATTCTGAATAAACAGATTTTCGCTCATTGAAATATGTTTTAACAATTTAGATCTAAGATTAGAAAAAGTTTCCAAACTTACAGATACATTGACTTTTCCCCAATGAATTTTATCTTTACTGCTTTCTTCCTCGACAATAAACCTATCATTTGGAGATCTACCAGTCCTACTCCCTGTTTCAGTAACCAATGCTTTATGCTTAGTAAAAAAACCATGATTATCTTTAACTGCCATTTCTATTAATTCAGTAGAATCTAAATTGTAAAAAATTTTCGCAGATGTCTTAATACCTTGTTCTAACAATGTTGGAGTTGAAGGATTTTTTTCGGCCCTATCAGAAGAGGTCTCCATATAATCTGGCCAACCGCTTATCTCTTAACTTTTTACCTCCTCATAAAAAAAATTCAATTAAATAGTAAAAAAATTACCCGTTCAATAGACATATTCAAGCGGGAGTGCTTATTGCTTTAGATATGAGCAAGTCTGAGAAAGAAGATTCTGATCAATTTCTCAAAGAAAAAATGTTCATTTCAAGTGGAGATTTGGATCTCTCAAAATTTTTGGAAGATGCCCGTATTGAAGATAGTAAAGAAAACCAAAATGTTCAATTGGAAATAATTGATGAAGCTATAGGACAAATTAATGAGCCATTTGTGTTCTCAGAATCAGAAAAATCTAATGATTTAAATGAGGATTACAGTAATAGAAAACCAACAGATTCTATCGTCACCCAAATTGCAAAGGAAGGAGAAAATAGGATTCACTGGGCATTAATGATTACAATGATTAGTGTTTACAGCGCAATTGGTTTGATTATTGGAATAATTCTTAACCCGCTTATTGCATTGTTTGGACTTCTTTTCCTTTCTATACTTGGTTTTTGGCTTGGAGGGAAGTGGATTCCAAAAAATGACATGAATGTATTGGGAGTAACTTGGGTAATAATATCAATGAAGTTGCTTTATGGGCTTGCACTTGACCTACATCATTGGGGATGGCTAGACGATTTTAACATCAATGAAGATATTATTCTGGGTTTAATTTTACTAATCTTAGTCTGTCTAAATATATTTATTGCTAATTGGCATAATTCTGACGCAATAGCCGTGCAAGCAACATTGATTTTAATGGTGGTTGCTTCTGGAGCAAGTGCAACTTCAAGCGAAATCGGAATCGATTCGGGAATATTATTAGCCTCACTACTTTTAATGGCAACCTTACTTTTACATGGATTAGCGATACAAAGAAAATCTGGAAACTTAGCTGCTATGGGTATTGTTGCATCAAATCTTTGGATTGGAATTCATGCACTTTCGGATAATTGGATGATTTTTAATTTAGTTTTAATAAAACTTGAAGATGCTCTGCTATTATTCATACTATTCAGTACTGTCAACATAACAAATGCAATTATAGCAACAAAATTTTACAAAGAGAATAACTGGTTTTCACAAGCATCTAAAGTATTAGGTATTGGAAAACCAGGTTTATGGGGTGTCTCAGTAAGTATTGGTATGATTGGAGCTTTGATGACCATTGCTGCTAATAGATATGAAACTGGATATGCATTAGCACAAATCAGCATGTTATTAGCTTCCTTCGGTGGATCATATCTAGTTGTGAGGGGAGTTAAGTCGTCAAAATTACAGGCCAGCCTATACTTCCCAGGAATATTATTAATTGTTAGTTTATTCATAATTGAATCATTATTCCCTGAAGGATTAATTTCTGGATTAGCTAATTATTCATTATTCTCATTTGGTTCTACTTTAGTAATCTCCTTTACGCTGTTAAATAATCAAACAGCTGTAAGTGATACTGTTTTATGGACAGGGGGTGTTGCTATTGTTACTTTACTAACAATCTTGATACCGACAAATAGAAATTCAGATGAAGGATTAAGATTACTCATTGGGATCTCTATTGTTTTCGGAGGGCTGGCAATACTTAGCGTTTTTAGGAAATCACCAAGCCTAGGAGGCGTCGCATTACTTGGTCCTTGGATATGGTGTCTTTTTTTTGCTACCTCTGTAGATCAAAGGCTGGTTAAATCAGAACTGATTCCAATTGACTTGAATCCATGGTATCTAACAGTATTTTGCATTGTTACAGTGACTTTGCAATACCCAGTAAATAAAAAATTAGGCCATAGTTCTCTTAATATCGGTTCAAAACTCGAAGGAATTACTGAATTTTCAGCTTTTACGAGAGACTCGGGAATTTTAAAATTATGGAATTTGAGCCTGATATTGTCTCTAACTGGATGGATGGCAATAACTTACTATGGAGGAATGTACGCTGAGGGATTATTTGTCGGACTGATCGTCTTATTTGGAATTCACTTAATTGCTGAGATACGAAGTGAGCACCAAAATAATCCTCTATTTCTGATGTACGCTTGTATATTGGTGAGTTTAATATTTCAATTTCGATTTGGATATGATGCATTTTGGACAGTTCTAATCACAATTTTTGGTTTAATTCTTTCTGAGTTTTCCAATAAAGATAATGAAAAAATTATGGTGCTTTTAATGAGTAGCACTGCAGCTTCACTTATTTTAGCGACACTATTTCCTGGAAAAAATACGCTAGAAATAACAATTCAATGGCCAGAAAGTAATTTGTCTGTTTGGGTTCAATTATTTTGTGTTTTTACAATTTTAACTAGATATATTCCACGTGCTGGGAAATTTGAACATATTCTACAACCTGCAATTGCTAATGGAATCATGCTGCTTTCCTGTATTGTTTTAGCGGCAAATAATAGTTCTTGGCAATTATTAATTTCATTCATAATGTTGTTCTTTTCATCAATAATTCTAGTTATGCAAACGGAAGTGCGCTCAGGACTCAAAGATATTGCGAGAAAAGAAGCTAAAATCGAAGATATAAAAAGAAAACAACTAATTAAGAAATATCTTGATAGCGGAAAGACTTTAGAAGACTTGAATAATTTATCTAAAACTAATACAGAAAATGGTTCAGGTAATTACTCTGAAAGGGGGCGAATAGAGGTAATTGATCCTGAATTAATTGAACTGTTGGAAAAAAGAAAAAAGAAGAGACTTAATTCAAAAATTAGTGAAAATGATTTGCTACTACAAGATGCTTATTACAGACCTATCGTAATGTTATTATTCATTAGTATAATATTTTTGATTACTGGTTATTTCAGCTATTCACCGCTTTTCTCAAACACTGGAAATTTAGCTAATTCAATGTTGTTGATTGCTGCGATATTTTCAGTTTTGATAATTTCTGCTTCTAGATGGAGAACTAAAGATTTAGAATTGAACATGGCAGACATTTTAGGAATCGAAATGCCTGTATTCATATCAATGTGTGGTATTTCTATGGTATATTTGCTTGGTCGATTCTCATCTGGTGCCACACAAGAAAATCAGATGGCTTTACTAATCTTAATAGTGGTATTATGTATTTTTGGAGTCTTTGCAATATGGGGAAAAAAAGATTTGGGAAGACGGATTCCATCAGCAGTAGAATTAATTGTTCTATGCTTAGGAGGTTCAGGACTAATTGGATTCTTTATCTTCGCTGCAACACCACCACCTTTCTTGATTAATCCTCTTAAGTTTGAAGCTTTAATTTACAGATTGCCACTTTTTACATTAGAAATTATTTTAATTATTTTAGTTTTAATTTGGGACAAAATTGATTCTACTAGATTATTGAAAAAAATGAATGACCATAGAGGACCCAATGGCAGAATCATTTGGATGCTATTTATAGCAACTGTTTCAAATGGTTTAGCAACAATTACTGCCTCAATATTAATGATTCAAAAATCTTTAAAATGGAAACAACCATCTGTAATTTCTATAAGTAATATGATCTTATTTATTGGATTTTATGTTTTTATATCTTGGATAAATGCAGATTTATTGATTTTAGTATCAATATTAGGCGTTACAGGTGCAACAGTCTCTTGTTGTATTTTACTATATATTTCAACACTTAAACAAGAGTTTGCTGGATGGGTATCGTGTTGGTCTTGGGATGCCCACGTTATAGGATTGATTTCAATAATATTACTGATGTATTCCTCAACGGAGATAGGTTTAATTGTTCTCGTTCTAGTATTAGTAGGTTTATCTCTATCCGTATGGAGTACTGGAATCTTATTGGATTTGAGAACATACAGAGTTTGGGGGGCTGTAGACTTGCTGGTTGCTTGGATAATAGCTATTCTTTCAGTGGAGATCCTAATTAGGCCATCAAACCTACTAACCATATTAGGAGCGACTGGAATCCTACTTGGAATAATTACGTGGCTTGCACAAAGTAACAAGCACATCTTATCTGGAAATAATTCATGACATTTTTATTGAAAGGAAATCACATAATTCTTCCACTAAGGTTGAAGGATCCGATAATATTTTTTCTTTACAACCTGACGACAACCTCAATGAAACTGAAATTTTAGCCTCTGTTCCAGAATTTCTAATCCCTAAGCTGAAAGGTAAAGAATCTATTTCACCTTCTAACAACAATAGAGTTGTTGCACCCGTAATCTTTTTCATTCTAATACCTGAAAAATTGGAGTTTTTTGCAAACCATTTCTCAACAATCTTTTTAGCTTGATTACTGAGATTGTTGTTCCCATTCCAAAGATCACGATTGACTTCTTTTACCGATCTTCTTAACTTCCAACCAGATGAAAAATTATTACTTTTTTCATTTAAATTAATTACAGACTTTGCTAATATTGTATAAATAAATGTCATCAAACCATCTCCCACTAAACTCCAACTGTCCTTAATGAGGGGGTGCTGGACAGGTAAAACAATATGCCCAGAGTCTTCGCAACCTAATAAAAGAGGCATTTTAGAGCATGAGATTAAATTTGGATTAGTGTTGCCACACAATGCTAAAGATAACCACCTATCTCCTACAGCGGTTTCTAAACTATCTATTTCTAAAGAAAGCCTATCTAACGACGAAAGTAAACTTAAATCTGATTCAATTGATGCGGCAAAAAGCCAACTAGATTTTGGATGAATAATAGATGCAGCTTGAAGAATATAATCAGAAATCCGATCCCCATCTACAACCCTTATACCTGAAAGATCATCCATTACCTCGAATAATAAACATCTATCTGCATCACCATCTACCGCAGCTGCTAAAATTTGTCCTGGTATAAGCGACTCATCAGATTTGAATGTTTTATTAATTGCTTGTAACAAAACGTGTTCAGATTCTAAGTTCTTCCATGTCCACCTATCAGTTGGTGAAAAATTACCAGCCCCACAATTATCATTAATTTGATTACACATTTTCGATACCTCAATCGTGCTTAATCCCATATCCGAAAACCACAATGATGACCAAGAATATATTGCCCCTTTCGAGCTATCAAAGATAAAAGCATTGGGCGGAATAACTCCCAAATCTGATGCTTGACTCAAGGATACCCCCCAATTATTTTGAATTAGAAATAACCTATTTTCTAAATTAATTTGATATTTCTGAAGACCATTAAACTCATGTGTTGGTGTCCTTAAATTTTCAGAAATTTTATACATTTTCCCTTTATATTTTTCTGATAAATTATTAATTATTTTAGAGAGTTCTTTTTCTTTTTCAGGATACGATTTAAACCCAAATTCATCGAAAATCTTCAGACCAGAATCTTGGGCAGGATTATGGCTGGCAGTGACCATTAAACCCGTGCAAAATTCAGATTCTAATATACAATAATGCAATCCTGGGGTTGCAATCTCTCCTGCCCAATGAACCTCGCAACCCTGAATAGTAAGTCCCTCTGTTAATGCTGAAACTAATAAAATATTGTTAGGACGATTGTCCCATCCAATAACTACACGTGGTGATAAACTGTTATTGTTATTTTTTGAATTTAGATCGATTGCAATCGCTTCACCGATTAACCTCATCAAAGAAGGTGTTAAAATTCGATTTTTTAGAAACTGTGATAATGAAATGTCATAAGGCTGCTCATCTATCTCAACTTTACCTCTAATCCCGTCAGTACCAAATAATTGCATATATTGCACCTAGTTTCTTATCTTACTGCCACCTTTATCGTAATATCCTGATAATGTAGTATTTGGCCAAGCCATACAATTAGGAGAAATAATGGTACCTGGGTTACAAACTGAATTACATCCAATTTGCACCCTCTCTCCTACTAATGCCCCAAATTTCCTTAGCTGAGTATTTACTACAGTCTTATCTATCCTAATTTTATTCTCTTTTCCATCATGCCTGAGATTACTTAAAATAACTCCGGCTCCAAGATTTGCAAAACTTCCCACTACCGAATCTCCTACATAATTAAAATGAGGTGCTTTAGCATTGGGAAGTAGAATTGAATGCTTAATCTCACTAGCATGACCTAGTAATGCCTGGTGGCAAATCCAACTGTATTGTCTAACATAGGCTCCATGCCTAATTACAGATTCTGGACCAATGTAGCATGGTCCCTCAAACCTCGTAAATGCCCCTATGATTGCACCTTCTGAAATATGTACAGCTCCGTTTGTCTCATCAATGCTAATTTCTGATTCAATAGATTCTGGAATATAACTTCCTATTGATGACAATAGTTGATCTAATTGATTCTTTAAACTAAATTTACTACTTTCATCAAGTATAGCCCATGGTGGTAAATTATCAAGAATTAATTTAGGATGATATCCACAGTCTCTTTCATCCCAATATTCATTTAATTTTTCCACACTTGGCCATAATTTTATTGCGTTTACGACCTTATTAGCCTCCGCCATATCTCCCCGAGAGGATATTAAGTCAAAGCCTTGACTACTATTCCGTTAATGCGTAAAGTCTCTTTCCCGTTGATGCATCTAGAGCATAAGTGATATCTTTACAATATCTAGGTATGAAAAACCCTACTTTTCTAGCTGTCAATCCATGATTTCTCATTTTTATTTCATTACATAGATAATCTACAATTGCTGCTGCACTACAATTTGGATTTAATTCTACATATTGTCTTATTTCTTCTTTCAAGCGATTCATTCTTGCTTCACGCTGACTACCCGTTGCCATGTTATGACAAAGTCTAATCAAGTATATGATGCGAGTCTGGGCTTTCCCGGGGGACCCCGTAATATGAAAATTCTTATTTTTGATACTCAAAAATTGATTATATTCATAAAAAGATTCGACATAGGTACTCTATGGCGTCTGTTCCAATAAATGAATTGGACTCATTATCTAAAATGGATGAATATGACCAAATGTTAGCAATGGATAGAATTTCTAGAAAATATGGTATTAGTATTTCTAATATTCAAAAACAACTCTCGACATTGAAAAATAAAGGAATAAATGGAGATTTATCATCTGATAACTTCTCAATACCTTCTAAAAATAATAATGCCATTGGTTCTAATACTCAACCATTGGACTCTCCAACTTACCTTCAAAATGCGGATAAATTTAGGATGAAATACGATCCTAGTGAGCAATCGATGGCTAAACAGGCTCAGGTAAATCAGGCGATATTATGTCCTCATTGCAGTGCGCCATTGGGCATTCCAGCCACTCGGCCAATCAAAGTAATGTGTCCAAATTGTATGCAAGAATCTACATTTCATAACTAATTGAATAGAGATTGTTCTGAATTATTGGTTAAATGCCCCAATAAGTATTGCCTTGTGTGGTTCTATCTTTCAAGCTTCGTACGATTGTTGAAGTCATCCAAAGAATGATAATCCACAAGAATGGGAAATAAAATTCAGGTAAAACATCTTGAACTGAAAAATCATAATCGATTTCTGTAAATGCTTTGGTCAATATCGTTAATGCAGCATCAGTCCAAGAGTAAACCACCATTGCAAAAGCTGAAATTACTAACATACGGCCAGAGAATGAGCCTCGTTTTAGTCTTAATAATAATAACCCACCTATCAATAATAAAAATGTAATCATAATCCAAGTTAATGAAGAATGAAACACATTAAGTACCAAGGGGATTGATACGGATTCAGTATTTGAATCAACATATTCATTCCAACCTGAAACTATAGCTAAAATTGCCGTAAATGCTCCTCCAAGCCAAAATAAACTCGAGAACATTGCCGCATCAACATTTTCTCTCATATCACTCATAACCCGAGCTACAGTGTCATCTACACCGAGGCCTTTAGCTAAAATATATCCGCCAAGCAGGAAAGGCATTGCCCCTATCAAAACTCCCCCTCCAGGTATCATTATTCCTAAACCCAGAATTATCAAAAAAATTGAAAGAGGTACTAGCATTTTAGCTCTCCATTTAGGATCATCGAGTGCTTTAGCAATAATATAGTAAGTTCCTTCAATACCTTTAGACTGTTTAACTATGATTTTTTGAACATGTTCAACCATAACCTGACTTTGGATAATCGGCAATACAGATTCATCTTCAGCTCCATCTGTGACCAAAATAGCTTTATCTGGTTGGAAATCTTTGATTACTTCTTCCAACTGACTGGAAATAATCCTGTCACTTTTTAAACCTACTTTCTCGTCTCCAGTAATTATTGCTACCTCTACTTGATCGATTTCCTCTGACGAGTCTACCAATGTATCATGTTTATTTAATGCACCCAAAATAGCATTAGTATCACTTTCTTCTGGATCAGCAATTCCTAACTTCAATGCGGCCGTTAAGACATGTTTTCGTCCAACAACTGGGCCTCTGATTCCGGCTTTAGAGCCAAGATCGTTGTCTCTATCAATTGTCAAAACTAATGTCCTTCTTACCATAGCGGTTCAAACCTCCGAAATTAATCTAATTAAAAGATATCTCTGTCTGATGTGTATGAAAAATGGGTTTTATTCTTTATTTCTAATTTCTTTTCCTTTCCAACCTTGTTTAACTGCAACGTATTGAACTGGATTTTTTAACCACTCTTTATCACAAAGTGAATTGTCGCCGAATTCAACTGCGCAATTCGATCCTAATTTCATTTTTTCACAACTTGTGGGGGTGTAATCCATTTCAAATATTTGACCAACCTGATAAGATGTTGTAGACTCACTAAAATCTGGGGCATTCAAGAAAAATGCGACTGCTTCCTTTTGTGTTAATCCAATTTTTGAAGCCATAGATGCTAAAAAAAAACGACCCGTATGATTTACATTTACTCCTCTAGCTAGCTCATTAATTGCTTTATGCATACATGGAGGCCAGTCATCTTGATCAACTTGACTTAGCTCTAATTCCTTTTTTTGAAAGTCTCCCAATGTTTCTTTAACCATTTTAATATAATTTTCAAGACCTATAATCTTCTCGTCACCTAATTTCCCAATCTGTATTATTGCGTCGTTTTGAATCTCAAGTTTTATCCTTTCTCGTAATAACCTTGATAATTGTGCATCGCTACAATAATTTTCTTCATCCCAAAGTTTTACCCAACCATTTGATACATCGTGATTAGATAATCTCCATCTTACTCCTGAGATATTTGAACATAATTCTACAAAATCAATTATCCCAAGTTCCCAAGTTCCTCTTTTGTAGCCAAATCTACGAACATTTCCTTTACCATCCCAAATTTTTAATCTCTGAATGGTATCTGAAGGATTATGTACTAATTTTTCAATGTAGGTTTTAGCTATGAGTTCTAGTTTATCTCCTTCGATTGCTAATCTTTTTTCAGCTAATTCTGCTTCTGCCTGAGCCCACCTTGATACCAAAACCTCGTCTCCAATAGAACAAATTATCAATTTTGCAAATAAAAATGAGTAAATTTCCATTAACTGCCCCTCTCTTGTATGAATATCACTTATCGAATGCATGTCTACTCCCTCTGAATGAGTAATCATTTCGATTAATCTTAACTTTCCTCTATTCCTTGCGGGCTCCATGTAAGGATCAGAAATTAATGTCTTCAAAGTAATATTTTCCTCCGCACCCAAAATTTTCAACCATTCCCTTGATTGTGGCAAAAATGGATATCTGGCAAGTAAACCATTTCCATGTATCTCCGGTGGTACTATAGGGGCGGGCACATTAGTTCTTGTATGTTCAAGGTTATTGAATTATAACGTTTAGGAACCATCTGTGCAGTCTATTAATTTCGAACCGGTTTGTATAGAATTTCAAGAAAAAATTCGTAATTATTTTTCTTGGAATTTGGAAGACGATGAAAAAATATTAAAATGGCTAAAAAACAGGATTTCTCAAAACATAAGCGAATGGAATGAAGATTCCAGAAGGAAAAATTTTGAGGATTTGGCATTAAGAATTACATCTAATGACAATTTTATTGTTGTAGGCGCCAATATTACAGAAAAAGAGATTAAGAGTATTTCTGATGACTCCAATATAGTTGTAGCTGATGGGGCTATTGGAGCTATAATTTCATATAGACGAGATTTGATAAAAAATATTACTTGTTTGGTGTCAGATGCTGACGGAATTCCATATATTATAGACAACATCATAGATGATTTAACAATATTATTGCATGCTCACGGCCATGCAAAAGACAATATTGAATATGTGTTAAACATCTGGGAAAAATGGGAAAAAAAACCTAAAATTATCATCAGTCACCAAACCTCAAAAAAAGAAAAAGACGCTCATAATTTTGGGGGTTTCACGGATGGCGATAGAGGTGTTTGTTTACTTCATTCTTTTGGGAAATTGACAAAAAATATTCAATTAATGGGTTTTAACAGTCAAAATATCGGACCATGGAGTGGTAAAAGTAAAACTAATTTGAAAAGTGAAAAGCTAAAATGGATGGAGACAATTATTATGTCCCTAGGCTATAAAATTTAAATCAAAATATAGGTACTTAAATTTCATTTTCACCTAACAACACACTTTGTTCAGCAACTCTTCCTAAGGCTTCTGCCCTTCTTGCACGCCCAACTAAATATACCACTCCTAGCAGGCTGGTGGTTAATGTGAGTACCCCTATTGGTAATGCCCAAACTGAAAGTACTTCTGCAGCCACATCTATCATTGGATTACTAGAACTTAAATCTCCTACGGCTCTAATATTATCTTGTTCATTTATTTCTATAATTTCGTTATTAGGATCAATAATTATCACAACGTCATGATATCCTGCTTCAATTGGATATTGCAAAGTTATTTCCACAAACAATAAAACTCCATCATCACCCGGCTCTCTAATTGCACCAAGGACCTGCCTAAATACAATATTATCTTCATCACAGCCATTCTCTTTAACATCTGATTCTGACTGATCTTGACACATTATTACTTCAACATTATCTGCTTGAGCGTTGCCATCATTTGTGATTTTTATTGAAATTGGTATTGTGTCTCCTACTGAACCCTCAGTAGAAGGTGGGGGATTAACCTCGACTAAATTTAAATTAGACGCACGTAATCTTAACATGATAGCTTGTTCATTAGAATCTGCTAGAGCGTCGTCCCAAGTCGGTGTTTCGTCATAATCTCCTCCTTCCTCAGATGATCCTACTGGAGTAGTAACTTTCAAACCTAGTTCTTGATCTGTAAGGGGTGCATCTGGACCTACATCAATACTTACAACTAATGTTATTACCTCATATGCATCCATCGAAGGAATCATCCAAACTCCGCCATTCTCTACGTAATGGCAACGACCTTTTTCAGTAACCTCTGAAATTTGATTTGCTTCGTTACATTCTTTTACTGATGATGTAGAACTGCCAAAATTTTCTAATTCGGACCACCGAATCGACCAAGTGTCTAGTAATGTTCCAAATCCTGCGCTTTCTGATAATTTACCTTCTTTAGTAACATGAACATTCAAAAATGCGTCGTCAACCACATTACCGTTGTTCGTTACATTAACGATAAACTGAACTGCTCTACCTGGTGCGGCCGTTTTAACTGAATTTTCTACTGTAGGATCAATAGAAATTTGCATGTCATAGAATTCTCTTACTATGAATTCAACGGTAATCAACTCTCTTAGATGAGTCTTTTCAGAGTCCGAAGGTCCTTGATAAGCTTCTTCACTAAATAAGCCCAACTCCATTACATAAGTTCCAGCTTCAACTTTATCTGGAATGTTGGCAATTATCTCTAAATTTTGTAAATCATTTCTTTGTAACCCGTTTTCTGTTGGATACAGCAAGTCTGGGCTTCTAGGAACAAAAATATCCCATAATTGATTTACGTCTGTAGAGTTTTTCAACGATAATAGTCTTAAATCATACCTATCGGGAGTATTTCCATGATTTTTTACTGACATGGGAACAATAACAGCTTCCCCCGGATCAACTTCGTAACTTGTCAGATTGACAGTTGACTGAAGATCATAAATTGAATTGACTCTTGTAGATAAAATAACTGAGTCAGATACTCTTGGAAAACCATCTAAATGCGCCTTTATCGTAATTGAAGGCCCTAAACCAGCCGATGCAAAATCAAAATTAGAGGGAGCACAAATCTCCACTACTATCGTTTCAGTTCTTCCAACAATCCACGGTCGAGGAGTTGAAAGGTCTACATCATTACCCAATGGTGCATTAAATTCTTCGAAATCAACTGTTACTCTCCAGTTATTTTCTGCCCATTCATTAGGGTCTGCACCATCTGGCATTTTATTCGGGGCGTCTGGCAAAGTAAAGACTAATTTTCCATCCTGATAGTTTTTAGATACATCAATATTATATTTAGCACATTCACCAGGATTAATTGTTTTACTAGTTTCCTCGGGATTTAAATCTATATTTCCTGTTGTTCTTAATTCTACAAAAATTTTGAGCACTAATGTATCCCAATTTCCTCTATTCGGGCTTAGTCTGAGTGGATCTTCACCAGTAGACCAACCATGCAAATTAATTGCTTCATCTGTAGGGTTTTGAGACGCTGGAATACTAATGCTGAGTGATTCTGTTACTGATTGCTGAGGGTCTAATGAAACATTTAATGGGAACGTGACTCCCCAACCAAATGGCAAATTCCAAGCAGCACCCCCTTCTATTGTTTGAGGATCATAAAACGCGAAAGTATCAAAAACATTCCCTGTATTAGTAATTGTTATCGAAAACTTCGCAGTTTTACCTTGTTCAACTTCAACCAGTGAATGACTTGCATCTAAATCAATCCCATATTCAATATCCATCAAAGTAATTGTTAATTTTGAAGAACGTATAGCTGGGTCTTTGATTGATGTTGCGACAACAGAGATATTCGCAAATTGATCTTGTAGACCTGCTGCCTGATATATATTAGGGGCTCTTACTCTCATAAAAATGTCTACAGTATCTCCACCTGCAAGATATATGTTTGTATCATCAAAAATGGCTGTGTTGTTACTAGAAAAATATAACGTCGCCGACCAATCTAAAGGTACACCTTCAAGAGTTATTCTGTAAGTATCTGCTACAATTTCAGACGGTCCCGGAGTAGAATTATTTACAGTCAGATTATACATTGTTTGTTCTCCTGGCTCTATTTCGTGGAAATAAGTTTCACCTGGTTGGAAATTGATATCAACAATACCCGTTAAGACATGGGAATAACATATTGTGTAAATGTAATTATTACTTTCTTCGTTACAAGTATTGGTATCTGACCAAACTAAATGTGCTCCATTACCCAAGTCATTGGCAAATCCCGGTGGTGTGCCTTGATCGGGGGTCCTACCAGAATTCGGCCCCAATTTATCTGAATTCCATTTAGTCAATTCAGAGGTTTCCCAAGGATCTAAAACTAACTTACCTGCTCCAGTTTCATCTGTAGCATTTAATCTGGTATATTGTATCTCTTCTCCAGCAGAAATATTTTCATTATCTAACCAAGCTAAATGAGCATTATCTAGTTGATCTACGATAATTACTGGATGGGTACTTGATGGACCCCAAGGTCTCCCCTGTGTTTCAATTCCAATATCGGATATTCTAGTGTCATCAATTCTTTTAATCTGATATGTAGATAGTCCTTCAGGTACTCCATCCCAATCACCAACACCGCGCATTCTTAATTTAGAATAATAGATTTCATAATTATCATCTTTTTTGAATCCATGGTCGCGAGTATCCATCCAAGTAACATGTGCATTTTGTTGACTATCAAAAGCGATGGAAGGGTGCAAAGAAAAAGCATCATCATTTGTTATTCTAGTGTCATTGACAACTACTAAATGTCCTTCTTCTCCTCTACCAATATCTTCTGTATATCGTCCATTTGACGCTGTAGTTGCTGAATCTCCAACTTGCCAATTGGGATCCAAATTATTGTTAAGCTTCCCCCATGGATCTAAGACAGTGGTATATATTTCACGACTATTGTTAGTTGCAACAAAAACTAGTGCATCAATCAATAATTGCATTTGATTACCTGTGTTAGATGCTGGGAAATCATATACGGCTCCTCCAGCATCTGTAGTTCTTACAGAAGTCCCTGGACAAGCTCCAATGGATGTATCGCTCGTATCGGAATCAGGACAATAGGATAAATCCTGAAAATTATCTTTAGTATTGCCCCATCCATCTCCAACCAACCCCACTGGAATAATTCCAGCATTTACACATGAATCATGCGCTTCGTTGATAGTTGTAGTATATTGAGCCTGACTACCTTCATCGCCATTAAATGGACCTTCATCACTTACTGGCATGATAATTTTCGTAGCATTAGGGTTCCACTGATGATCTTCTGCGGTAGGTGGGTCTCCAGGGACGTTCCCTGCATTATCCCTCCAAGATAGACATGCCCATGTACTACCCGGCCCCCAGTCTTCACCTTCGGCTGTGATGTAAGTTCCTCCATTGTAAATTGCATCGTTTACCCATCTGATGCCTCCACTATCTTCTCCATCAGCTCCGCCCAAATGGGTTGCTCTGGGACCAGCCCCGTTCTTGTAATGTGGAGCACAATTACCTGATTGCATAGCACTTGGAGCACCCCATGATGTGTATAAGCCATAAATTGTTTCAAATACGGTCATATTTGCCTTTTCAAGCATTGGTTTAATTCCTTCAAACTGCCCTCCCCCAATGTTACCACCATATACAACAGAACAAACATCTGCCCATTCATTACTCATAGAACCTGAAGTATCAATTAAGAACACTAATTCTACTTTGCCACCTCGAGTATCATCCCAAACAATCTGAACTTTATCCTGTCCATCTACAGCAATATCTGGATGACCTTTATGTCCAATAATAGGAGTAATTAATGTATCACCAATTTTAATCTCGGCCCTGTTCATCGGAAAATCAGGAAGAAGCATAGAGTAGTAAATCTGTGGTTGGGCGTAGAATTTATCTAAAACGTCATAAGAATCTTCCCATGTTATGTGCACCCCCCCCATTGAGTCAACAGCAACAGCAGGCCAGTCTCTGTTTTTTTCCCTCTTAGTGACAATTGTATCATCAATAATACTTATCACATTATCAAAGGCTTCAGAACCATCTTGATCATCCATTGATGGATTAAGCGCTGTATATTTTATTGATTGTTGACCTCCACCTTTATCTGCCCAAACAATATGAACAAAGTCATTAGAATCTACAGCTATATCTGGATGCCAAGATTTTACTTGGCCAGCATTACTTATCCTTGTAGCATCAATTAGTACATTACCTCTAGCATCCATTAGCTTATAATACAAGTGATTGGTATTTTCAGACCACACAATATGCACGTTCCCTTTTGAGTCGGAAGCCACAGTCGGCATCCTCAAATTAATCGCTGAATCATCTACAATCTCAATAGATTCTGATATAACTACCGAACCTGAAGAGGCTGTGGGTATAAACATCAAAGAAGCGCTCGATAAAATCATAATTAATACTAGAAAAACACTGCGAAATTTTTTACTCATTCTAATCACTAAGCCTTTGTACTGTTGCAAATAAAAAATCATTATACTTAATTGCAACCATTTGGGGTCACCACTAATTTCTAAAAATAACCTCAAAGGTGAAACGATAAATATTACTCGCCAGTAATCGTGGGAAGTAACGGAGAACAGCTCTTAGGTGTAAAAAATCTTACCGTTTTAAGAGGAACAAGAAAGATTCTAAATAAAATTAATTTCAATTTAAATCAAGGAGACATCTTAATTCTAGAGGGTGAAAATGGCTGTGGTAAATCAACATTAATAGAGGCAATTGCCAAAATCATCCCTACTCAAAGTGGAAAAATAGACTTAAACAGTTCTTTCGGACTTACTCTACAAAAAAATGGAATTAATGGTGACGAATTAGTAAGTGAAAGGCTCACCTATGCAATGATGAGTGCTAATGGTGATCCGTCTGACGTAAACTCTGTGCTAAAACACTGGGATTTTACCCACAGAAAATCTGATTTAGTCTCACATCTCTCTTTCGGTTTGAAGAGGAAGATTTCCATTATACAAGGGTTAATGCCTGGTTATTGCTCTAAAAAACCTATTTTTTCCCTTCTAGATGAACCAACCGAAGGTCTTGACCAAAAATCGGTTGAGCTACTAACTAAAGACTTACTAGCCCTCGCAAATTTAGGTCACGGATTCATAATTGCGACCCATGATTCTAGAATAACTGAAATCGCAACTAGAAAATGTATTATTAAGGACGGAGGAGCGCTATTTAATGATTATGAATTAAAGAAAATTGAAAATCATGAATTACCGAATGTATCTTATAAAATAGGAAAAATAAATGTAGCAAAAAGACAATGGTCAAAATCAATTAGTTATCGTACAAAGTTACCTCTCTTAAAACGAGGATTGCCCTTAATAACATCAATTTTGGTTATTCTAGGTTTAATTTTAAATATTAATCGTGATTTAATACCAGCAAATATCACAGGCGGATTAATTCTTTTACCTGGTTTTTTAGCTTCACTTGTCAAGCCGGCAGAGTTAGAATATTTACAGGAAGATCGTTGTGGTGATTGGTGGAAAGCGATGTCAAATGAACCTTTAATTTTACATACTACTATTCAAGAAATAATAATGATATTACTAGCTCCTTTGATTACTTCTTTTTTAATTTTAAATGGTACTATCCCTGATGACAAGATTTTATTATCAATCTGTTCAATTACTATCGTGTTAGTTCTGTTAGCGAATAATTCAATTTATTCATTGACAGAAAATCTACCACGGAAAAATGCTACATATGTTCCATTACTCACAATAATTTTAATTTGGCCGTTTATTATTTCCAGCAATATAATATTAAATGACCAATTTAGCAATTCTATTAATGAAGTGATTTTAGTTATAATTATTCCCACACTTATTTATTTGGTTACACCAATACTATCAAAAAAGTGAACTAGGTGGGTACGTTGATGGATAATTCCAAACTCGGCCTAAGTTTGTTAATCAGTGGACTTGGTGTTGCAGGAACCGGCTTACTTCTCGGATTATTCTATGCTCCAAGCGTATCCTCAAATGAATGGAATGCTCCTGAAGCATATCGAATAATATTTTGGCATGTGCCTGCTGCTTGGACCAGTTTTATCACATTTGGAATGTTATTTGTTGGCTCTTTAGGTTGGATGTTGAAAAGAAAAGAGTGGGCTTGGAAATTATGTGTAATTTCTGCAGAATTATCGCTTCTTTTCGGATTATGTGTTGTAATTTCAGGCCCCATATGGGGTATGGCTGAATGGGGAGTGCCTTGGGACTTTGGTGATCTACGTTTGAATACTTATGCTGTCCTGTCTGGAGTTGCTTTGTACCTTGTAATGTCTAAAAGAAGTCAGCCTGACACTCCTGAATTTAGAGATGTCTTTTCTGGAATTGGAATGTTTGGTTTCTTACTAGTTCCTATTACATTTATTGCAACTGTAGCTTGGCAAGTAAGACACCCCGCACCAATAATTGGACCTACAGCAGAACCTAATTCGGTAGACCCCATAATTTTACAAA
This sequence comes from Methanobacteriota archaeon, assembly GCA_002720095.2. Classification (GTDB taxonomy): domain Archaea; phylum Thermoplasmatota; class Poseidoniia; order Poseidoniales; family Poseidoniaceae; genus MGIIa-I. Next base: position 13,091 of record PBGP02000007.1, on the reverse strand, counting down.
TTTGGCTTTTGTCATTTTTAGGATTTTTAATTTTAATGGCCGGGCAAGCTATCCTAAGTTCTCAAGTATACAACTGCGAAAAAAAATTACAGACATTGCAAACAATGATAGATGATGCACTCGAAGGTGGAACTAATGGCCAATGAAATCGTTTATCTTGGTATTGCTTACACGGCATTAATTGGTCTAATAGGCTGGTTTAGTTTACAGTTATACAATAGATTACAAAATGTTAGTAAAAGACTTGAATCAGTTGAAAAAACCATAAAAGAAGAGGATTAAACCCAATCGCTAGGATCAAAACCCGAACCAAAACCTCCTGAATCGTCTCCTTCCACAATATTATCTTGATTTGACTTGTCTTGTTTTTTCACACTTCCCTTCTTGCCCCAGTCATCAACAGGTCCTGGCTGTCTGTTTCCAGGTCCGAATTGAAATTTAATTTCATGAATAATACTCAACTTTGCTAACCAAAGTCTTCTTAATGATTGCATTAATTCATTCTGGGATAAGCCATCTATCCAAATTGGTTCACTAACATTGAATGCTTGTAAAGGCCCTATACCTCTGACTCCATTCTCATGGCCTAAATGCACTACCCAATCTATACCAGTTTGTGTTAAAGTCATTCTGATTCTATGTAACCAACTAATCCATGCTCGCTTATCCGCAAGCCTCATTTTATTCATATTTTTTTGTTGTCCTCCATCAACACGGGTACCACTACTTATTGCGACTAAATTGCGATTTTTAGGCATTGAAATGTTAAATGTATGTCCTGTTGGACCAGGGGGGAATTTGATTAATAGGTGAAAATGTGCTTTTTCATTTTTATGCTCCTGTAATTCTATTGACTCAGAAGCGAACCATTTTTTAATCTCTTTTTCCACTTCTGATGGGTCCATATGTACAAGCGGTAACAACAGTTAGTTATGACCACTTTGATTATATAATTCTTTAATTGTTGAATTTAGATATTTTAACAATTTTTCTAATTTTTTACCATTGTTGCTTGCGCCTAAAGTATAAATCTTGTATTCAGTGTAAATAGTATTGATAGAATCAAAACAAAATGTAAAACTTAATACATTAATTAACCAAAATAATGGAAACATGATTGCCCAAATAATCATATAAAATGGGATTGAATGGAATAATGTAATTTGTTCCAATCCAGTTATAGCTGGCCTTACGCCGAAAAATACCGCTAAAATATATACAGCAAGAATTGATATAAATGGCCATATAATCAAGGGTGTAGTAATGAATCCAACATAGTGTACAGATGTTCTAGCGTCTTCACCTTCATCAGTTACGTTTCCTAAATAGTAACACAGTGCCATTATCAGCCCAGATGAGAAAAGTAAGAATGGGAATAATATAATTCCCAACAATACACCTGGAATTGATTCAAATATGTTCTTCCATGAAACTTTGGAAAGTTCCCCTTTTATATCGACGACTGAGCCATCCAGGTTTTTCTTATCAAGTATTTTAGCCGCTTCTTCTGCTTTCAAAAATAATTCCATGTGTTCTGATTCCTTTGGTCCACTTTCTTTTTGCTCAAGATGAGTTCCTATACATTCATCAGATAATTTACGCCATTCTCTGGCGTACACGACTTCTTCCCTCCAGCTTAATGAAGCTTTATTTTCAAATCTTGATTTAAGGTGTCCTAAAAGCCTCCATCCTCTGTATACATCCCAGTTAATTGCACCTGGTGTAATTTGGTCCAAGTTTTCCCTTAACAAATCTCTGACTTGATATACATCTTGTGCTGGAGGTTCAATCCATTCTTCTTTAACATATTTCGAACCCATGTCAAGTAGTTCTTGTGATAGTTTATACTCTACTGGATCGCAACACTCAATCCATATATCCGTTCTAAAAAGATGTCTTTTTCTAAAATGCATACCAACTGGAACTAGATTAGGTTTTAATTTACCCTCAAAACTTGCTATTGTGGCTGCAGAAGTTAAAACTCTAGCAGGACCAGTTTTTAGTCTTATTAAATGACTATTTTGGTGGGATGTCCCTTCGGGCATTAATATTCCACCAAACCCAGAAGAAATTCCTTTAGAAAGTCTTAGTAAACTTCTGCCATTCAAATATTTTGCTTCTTCCTTAGTACACCCACCTCTAATTAGTTCAGCCTGACGTACAACTGGTTGAACTGCTAAGCGCCTTGCCCAAAAACCTAGTATTGGATGATTAACTAAGTCATGTCGACCCCCGACCACCAAGTGATTTGGATGGTGATTTATTATTGGCATTACATCCATTATCCCATTTGTATGCCAACATACTGTCAAATTTCCACGATCTGTACTCATTTTTTCTTTACCTGAAATTTCGAATGTTTTAAATTGTAAATTTATGGATTGCTGAGTGACAAAATATGCTAATCTCGTCCAAAATGGAGATCCTGGGGTTTTTCTGGAGAAATCGGGAGGCTTTACATCTAATAATTTCTCATATTCTAATACAGATGCATGTTTGGACAGTTCTGGTAATTCTTCACCATATTTGTCTGTAATTCCATCTTTACCAATTGACATTTTTTTCTTAGACATTTTTCACACCTCAATAATATTCAAGAAATCAGTTTTTTATGTAATTGTTCCAAGGATTCAAAATCAGGTTCTATTGAACCTATAGCGGGAGTATCCGGCCAGCAAGCGAGTAATGTTTTCCCCCCATCTCCAATTGTTCTGGGTATTACGTGTACATGTACATGTGGTATTTCTTGACCTGCCAGAGCACCATCATGAATGCCTACCAAAAAATCTGTTGTTTTGAAAACTTTAGACAGTATCTTTTGGGTTCTTGTCACGCCTACCCATAAATCTGATAGCTGTTCTTTGGATAAATTTGAAAGATGTGATTTTTCCTCAAATGGAACCACTAAAGTATGCCCATCTCTTCTTGGATTGATATCTAGAAAAGCCATCCAAGTCTCTCCTCTTGCAACCTCAAATGATGGGATTTGCCCATCTATAATTTTAGAAAATAGGGTTGGTGAGTTGCTCATATTTATGTCTGTCAAACAGAAGGTATAGAAATATTGGTGTATAAAAGCACTTATTCGCTTGGAGTTAGTATCCAAGTATCACTTCCACTTTTCCTTAATGGCAACCAACTCAAATTAAGGTTTGAATCAATTAATGTATGTTTTAACATAGATTCATTTGATTGTTTGTTAAAATCTGACCTTTGGTGGCTACCTCTCGATTCAGTTCTGGAAATTGCAGCTAGTACGGACGCTCTAGTAATTAAGATTAAACCTCTTAATTCTAAAACTTCAGTTAAATTACTATTCATTATCATAGAATTATCTACTAATTCTTCGCCTTCGATAGCAATTTCTAATTTTTCAAGGAGGTTTTTAGCTTCTTCAAGACCTGAGGCTGATCTCTCAAAACCCATTTTAGAGGATATTATTTTTTCTAATTTTAATTTGATTTCATTGACGTTTGAAATATTTTTTATGTCCGCATTTGAAATTAAATCTCCAATTGTTGCTTGCGCTGAGAATAAGGCGTCATTAATTGAAGAAGTGGAACTAAATTTATTTTTTTGTGCCCATTTTCCAGAGTGCATACCGGCTGAAAATCCGCCGACTAAATCCTCCATTAGTCTATTTCCTGCAATAATACCAGTTCCATTCAAACCACTGCATGAAGGGTTTCCAACTGAATACAACCCTGTAAACCATGTATCCCAGTTGTTCTTTATTACTCGTCCGTGTTCGTCCACAGGTAAACCACCAATTGTCAATTCGACTTTAGGACAAATTGGTATTTTAGTTTCAAACATATCTAGTCCCGTTCTTTCCTCGACTATTCTTTTCAATCCAGAATACCATGAAATTGAATTCTTTTGCAATTGAGTTGCATCTAGTAATGCTGAACCGCCTCCATTATTGATTTCAATGGCTAAGTCATTCGGCGTTGTATCATTAGAAATGATAATTTCTTTTCCTGATGAATCAATTATTTTGGCTCCGTTTTGTAAAATATCTATCGACAAAGACATGTCTGTATCTGGAATCCCAAGGGGATTCCACGAAATAAATTCGAGATCCCTTAATTGACACCCTGCCTCTAATGCAATCGATAAACCTCGAGAATTTTGCTTTTTTGAATTCCATGCATTTTCGAAACTTCCATCGGCAATAATTACTGCTTTAGCCTGTAAAGCCTCAATTTTGCCTTCGATTAAATCTAATGCTATAATTCCTGTAACCTGTCCATTTGAACTACACAAAGACAGAGGAAACCAATCACCTCTTCGAAGTATATCTCTTCTAATACACTGTTCTTCGAGAATATGCTGAATTTCTCTCGAAGTAGAATATCCCGTAGTCAAAACTCTAGGAGATTTGTGACCCAAACCTTTTTCCGAATTTGGTGAGCCTTCTAGAGATCTTCTGAAATTTAAACCCCACTGGTCTAATTTAGCAATTTCAGAATTAATTAAAGAAATCCTATTAGATACAATATCTTGATCATTAAGCCAATTACCTCCTTTGATAGTATCCTCTCTATGAGACATCGGGTTCTCTTCATCCAAGGATGCAGCAAGACCACTAGAATAGCTATCAGAATCTGAATTACCCAAGCCATTTTGTGAAATGATAACAACACTAGAGCCCTGATCATGTGCTGAAATAGCTGCTCTCATTCCAGCAATTGTACCTCCAATTATTATCACGTCCCATGCTTCCATAACAATCCCCTTCAAGCACTCCAAAATTTATTACAACATAAATACGGCGATAACTAGAGAGGAATTAAACCGCCTCTACTAGCCAATCTTTCGATTCTATTCAAGGCTCTAAACCACAGAACATTTTTGTTTGAAGTTGTGGGCACAGATACTTCTTTTTCCAATAAAATCTCATTAAATTGATTTTCAAGTGTCAGTATTATTTTATTTGCCGGCTTATTTGACCAAGATGCAGACATCCAGAAGATATGGCTTTCGTTAACTAATTTAGTCATTGTATCGATTACACTTTCGCCTAATGGATTTACTAGTGGATATCTTTTTCTCTCTAATCTTGAGGGTTTAATTTCAATCGTGCTACTTTGTTCTCGGGGTACTGAGTTAGGTGTTGTTATAGTTAGTTTTACAGGTCCCTGAAAATCTGAAAAATTTGTCAACCTAATAAAAACGTCCACACCTGAACCATAGTCATGTCTGTGTAACTTTGCATTGAGGGACCAATCGTTTTCAGTTGGGTCATTAATCAACTCATCAACCATCTGATCAATTAAATGGAACAGCCCCGGGCACTGCCCATACATATGAAGCAAAAAGTATTCAATATCAATGGAATCTAGTTCTAAATTATCATTTAAAAATGATTGCTTCTCAAATTTTATTTCTTCAGATGTCAGCTTCTTCTTTAATCTTAAATGCTCTAATAACAAAAGCCTTTCAATGGCTTCATCAGAGTTTTTTATCATTTCTCCTTTACGAATTCTCAGTTTGAATTTCTCGCTCCATTGACGCCAAGACCTTTTCGTCCAAGGATCCAAAAACGATTCTAAAACCTCAGAAATAGGATATGTGATATTCATTTTTCTTTGGCAAGGTTTGTAAATTGATAGCATAGGGTACTTTAAATCAGGAATAAGTCCCCAATTTCTAAGAATAAATGGTTGTATTGCTAATATCATTTCTGTCATACTAGCTGAAATTAACAAAAGTTGTGGACCTAAGGAAATCTCAGATTGTAAAACAGCGATAAAAGCACAAAAAAATGCCAATAATCCCAAATTAATATGTAATTTTTGTACATTTCTACGATCATCTAGTTCCTCTAACATTCTTACAGCACCTGGTCTAACTGCCTCATGTGCCTCATCTCTTCTAATCAATTCTAAATGATCTACAGCAGATCTCCAAGTAGTTTCTAAAGTAATTAATGTCGGTAATCTTGGTAATGTTACGAATAAGGCTGCTAAACAAATTAACCAAATTCTCAAAGTAGTTTGCATAGGTACGAATAAGGGTATTAGGTATAACAAAGATAGTAGGAAAGGCCCAATGTGTCTCCATACTGAGAAGTATGTGTTTTGAATAAAACGTCCCCACTGAAGACGTATTTTTTCACTATTTTTTGATCTGACTAATAATCCATCAATCCACTGTGCATTTTGCTCTTCGAAACCTTCACCATATGGATTGGGTAAAAATGATTCTCCCCTGTAGTCCGAATTGTCATCCACGTTATCGCGATTAGTATCTCAATTAAGGATTAAGCGGTTAATTTGTTAAAAATCTCTGATTCCGCAACCATCAATAACAATGGGGATGAGTGGTTTACTGGGCGCATAGTGTAGCTAGGATATCACCTTGGCCTCCTAAGCCGATAACCCGGGTTCAAATCCCGGTGTGCCCGTTTAATTCTCAAATTCTGGTAATTTTTTCCTCAATGTTTCTGAAACCTGTAAATTCTCTAATTTTTTGCCTTGAGGTAAAATTCTCGACCTATATGATGTCTTAGCTTTTTCATAAAACTTTTCGGCATTAGCTAAGCCCTCACCTATTTTTTCAATATGTTCAAAAAATGTTACTGTTCTACTATACATTTCCCTAGATACTTCATAAATTTCTTTTGCTCCATCTGCTAATGTCTGTTGTTGCCAATATAATGCTGCATTACGCAATAAAGCTAACAAGCTGACAGGGGATGCAATTAAAACAGACCTTTCAAGCGCAAATTCATGTAAAGTTGGATCTACATTAAATGCAGCAGAAATTAATGCTTCCGAAGGTACAAACATCACTACGTAATCGATATCTCCTTCTAATTTTTCTTGATAGGCTTTAGATCCTAGAAGTTTAACTAAATCTTTCAATACTTCGGCGTGTTTCAATAACAAACCATCTTGTTCTAAACCTGGGTCTCTATCTAAAGCATCTAAATAATATTTAGCACTGGCTTTAGCATCGATAGGAATAGCTCCTTTATTTGGTAATCTAACTATTACATCTGGCCTTCCACTACCAACGCTTTCTTGTTCATAGAAATCTGCATGTTCTGTTAATCCTGCCATTTCAAGTAACCTCTTGAGGGCTATTTCACCCCAATTACCTCTAACATTAGAAGAACTTGTTAAAGCTGTAGAAAGTTGATCTGCTCTTTGACCTAACATTAGTGTATTTTGTTCTAATGATGTTAAATGTTGTCTAATACCCTCATAAGCTCCAACACGTGCTTTTTCTATTTCTTGGTTCATTTGAGTTATTTTTTCAAGATTTTTGGAAAGAGGTTTCAACATTTCATCGATAGCATCTGTTTTCAATTCAAAATCTTTATTCACCTCAGATTGTGTTTGGCCTAACCTTTCTGTTGCAAGAGTTAAAAATGCTTCATTATTCTCTTGTTGAAGTCCTCTCAAGATATCTGATGCGAGTAATCTAAAATCCTCTTTTTCTTTAATTTCATTTTTTTCGGGGTTGGTTTCTTTTTGAAATAATTTCCATGAAATAATAACTAAAAATAATAACGTTGATGCAAGAAGAATTGTATCAATGTCTATTTCCATACATAACACGTTTATACCTATAGCTCTTCAATTATTGGGTAAGGAAATAATTCTACCATCTCAATAATGCTGCAATACCCCCAATTTCCTCAAGATATTCATTATTTGTAAATTCTACATGTGCTGATATTCTTATTGCAGCTTCTACTGCTTCATTTACTAAATCTACTTCGTTTCCATCACTCCCACATTGAGGACAAGGAATTGTTGGACTCTTCATGTACTCATTACAAGGTTCACATTTTTTACCTGCAATGTTAAAATCCTCTAAAACAAGTAAAGTTTCTAATCTACCAGATTGAGCAGCTTCAAGAACTTCATAAATTCCCGTAATTGCAGAAGATCCTGTCATAATCTTACTCTGGAATTTCTCTATATATTCGATTTCTTTATCTGCCTCGTCCTGTTTCGCTTTTTCAACAAATTTCCTAAAAATTTGATTTGGTGATACTGAATCCATGTCTATATCTTCCAAAGAAATTACCAAAGTTTTTGCATGTGCAGATAATCTATCTTCAAATTGTTGTTTAGCATTGCCTGGGCCCGCAATTATTATTCTTAGATTACCACTTTCTTTAATTACATTATCTACTTGTTCGGAGGTTCTATCGTAGAATTTCTGAACTACTCCTTCTCTAATCCTTGCATAACGTTGTTGACTCCATCCTCCTTTTTTATGTCGGCCAATAGAAGTATGGCTATCTTCACCAACTTGCTCCGCTTCTGCATTTTCAATCACATGTATTTCAGAACGTTGTCCATCAATTAATACAAGAATAAACGTTTCATAGTCATCATTAAATTTAGCTAGTGGAAGTATGTAAGGGCTAGCATCAAGAATTAATTTTGTAGGAACTCTTGCCCCAAGTCCTCCCACTTGGCAAAAATCATTTTCAAGATGTAAAAAGACTGCCGCAGAAGGATATCCTTTCTCAAGATTTTTCGCTTTTTCTATAGCAAGATTAACTGCTTTTTCAAAAGCAATTTTTCTATCGCGCTTTTTAATTGTAGCTTTAATTGCATTTATTCTTCTTTTAATGTGTAAATTATGTTCCTTATCTACTAAATCAAAATATACTGAAAGGTAGAGATCTTGATTATTTTCGTCATAAATTTCAGATAATTCTCGGATATTGAATGGTTTGCTCACTTCCATGAAATAACCACGTTAAATTGGGGTATTCAATTTATTGCTATTCCTCTTACCCTGCCAATTGTGGCAATTTCATGAAGAAATGATTCTAGTTGTATTCTGGGATGAGTACTTCTTCTCAATCTAATTTTACATTCTGATAAAGCAGAAAGTATGTCTGTTAATACTTCTTGTTTGACAAAAAAACGACCAGAGAGTAATAAATTATGAATCTGAACAACAATATCATCTGCGTCTAAAAAATGTTTTTTCATTAATATGTCCAATTCATTTAATGCTCCTTTCATTACTCTAACATTTTTTGTTCCTTTCTGCTCCCATTTCCAGTGAATAACATTGCCTAGTAGTGCTTTCTCAATCATTTTACGGGTAGAAACTAACATCGTAGAATTTATCACTTCATGCAACATCTGCCTATCATTCAGTAAATTTCTTTCTGCTAATAATTCAGTTAAGAAAATTGATTTACGTAGATTACCAGACGAAATATGTATAATATCTTCTAATAATTCTGAATTGATAATTAGTTCTTGATTCTCCAGGATTTCAATTAATTTTTTTTTCATCATTTCATCCGATACTATCGGCATTCTAATCATTAAACATCTGCTTCTTAACGCATCAATTAATCTACTAGGGGCCCTTGCTGTGAAAATAAATCTCGAAACTGTAGCTTCTCTTTCCATCATTCTTCTCAAAAAAGCTTGTCTTCTGGAGCCCAAGAAGTCTGCATCTTCAATAATAAACAATCTACTAATCGGCGTGTCATGATTTGATTCTCTTCCTGCGGGGGGGATGTCATTATTTTTTGGTTGCCACATTGATGAATCAAATGATGATAATGTCGTTCTTCCAGCCAAAGTATCTTGTGAATCATTCCCAGACGGTCGTAAAAAATTTTCAAAGGCTTTCATTGCCCCAGATTTATTTAAAATATCTCTTGCTTGAAAAATGTGTGTTGATAGTTCCCAAGAAGGGCCCAAAACCTGTCTGGCTAATAATTTCCATGCTGAGGTTTTTCCAACTCCTGAAGGTCCTGCAATTAAAATATGAGGTGGATTAGAATCTAAGCTAGATTTAATCAATGTATCTATATATTTCGACGGAATTGCTAAATCTGTAAATTTCTTAGGTGAATATGCGTTTAGCCAAGACTCCATGCATTGCCAAATAGGCCGAGGTTATTCAATAATCTGTTTAGATTGCATCTAATTCTTTGTGAGATGTCCTTCTTGGTTTAACAAAAATTCTTGCTCCGCATTTTTTACAATGCATACCATTAGCTGTTGGTCTGAAACTCTCAAAACTTCCACATACTGCACATTTGTATTCAACTGGATCTTGCATTATTAGTTCCCCTGTGACATCGACCCAAAATTTCATCTTTCTTGAAGTCTTGGCTCGCCCAACTTTCTTAGAATGTAATGTTTTGTTAAACAATATGGGAGAAGATAAGCCGCTAATAATCGATGTAATCGATAATGGGGGACAATGGACTCATAGAGAATGGAGGATGCTTCGATATTTAGGATGTGATACTAAGATAATCGAGAATAATACTCCCGTTTCTGAATTAAGAGAGTTAGACGCTTTGTTGCTTTCAGGAGGGGCTGCAAGGGTTGGATTAACTGGTGAATTGGGTAATTGTGCCGAATATTTACAACTTGAAATTCCCATATTAGGTATTTGTGCTGGACATCAATTTATGGCCAGATATTATGGAGGAGATTGTAGAGCTGCACCTCATCCAGAATTTGGAGCAATGGAAATAGAATTAGCTGGAGATGGGGGTATTTTATTCCAAAATACAAATCCTAAACAAATGGTTTGGGAGTCTCATAATGATGAAGTTCATGTATTGCCCGAAGATTTCACAATTACTGCATCAAGCAAATATTGTGAAATTGAGGCTATGGAAAATGTCAATCTCATGCGATTTGGATTACAATTCCATCCTGAGGTGAATGATACAGAATTTGGTACAGAGATCATGACTAACTTCGTAAATTTTGTTAGGAAGAATAAAAATTAATTTCTAGTTCATTTTTTTACTAATTCCTTAGCTTGTTCTGCCCATTTGTCTCTTTTTACACGACCAGGGAAGAACTCAATAGCAATATTTACTTGATCTTCGAGTTCAGAATTCATCTTAGAAATCTGCTTAAAGGTATAAATTCCCAATGCATTCAGTTTTTCTGCAATAAAGGGTCCGATACCTTTGATAATTTGTAAATCATCAATTTCAGATACATCCGCAACACCGATAACCGAAAAGTCAATACCAGCAGCATTCTTTGAGATTCTTTCTAAATCTTCAGCCTTTTTCAGGGCCTTTTTATCTAGTTTTACGTCTTCTCCGAGTAATATTTTCGCTTGGTTAACCCATTGATCTCTCTTTATCCTTCCAGGGAAGAATTCTATCGCTTCATTTACCTGTTCTTCTAATTTAGAATCCATATTAGCAATTTGTCGGTATGTTGTAATTCCTAAAGCATTCAATTTCTCTTCAAGGAATGGTCCAATACCTTTGATGACTTGTAAATCATCTTTAACCATAATTATTGATGCTGTTCCAAAAATTCTAGTTACACCACTAACTCCAGTCAAAACGTTTCCATCTTTACCACTCCATGAAATTATACTACTACCATTAGAATCAGAAATTGCTGCAGAACCACTTTCATTAAATTCTGATGCATCTGAAACTTCCAGACTAGTTGCACCTTCTTTTATTTCTGATTTTAATTCACTAGAAGTTGCTATTCCAATTGTTTTGAAATCAATGCTTTCAGCTCTCGATTTAACTCGTTGTAATTCCTCTTGTTTCTTAACTTCTTTAGGAGTAGCAGCTTTTGCCTTTTCTGCTTCTTTAGCTGCCTTGGCTTCTGCTTCTTCTGCTTCTTTCAACTTCCTCTTATCTGGTTTTACATTTACAACCCAAGTCAAGTAAACACTAGCTTTACCTAATTTTATCTTGGCTTCAAATTCTCCTCCAGCATAAGTTGGATTGTCACTATCGTCAAATTTCATTTGAATTATTATTTCACCGTTTTCTCCGACTTCAATCTTTCTTGATGAGAAACTCTCATCCAATATATTTTCATACATAGTAAATCTTTTTCCATTCACATCTTCATTGAAATCTTGCATCTCTACCGTAATTGGACTCATATTATCAATTTTAATTACTTCTTTGCTACTATGAATCGATCCAGGATTTACCTTCTTCAAAGGTTTCAAAACAAATGGATCATCTACAGTACCTGTCCCAGAAATAAATGCTGGTTTAGATGTTGTATTTTCTGGTTCAGGACCATCTTCCATCATCAAAATTAATTGATCCCTGTAAAATACTAGAGGAATTAACAATAAACACAATAAAATCAAAAAGCATGTTGAACAGAAAACCCAATTGAATCCAAAAGAGCCACGCACTTCATCCTCGATGTTTGTTAATTCATCACCTGAGTTTTTGGTATCACATTGCCCGTCTCCATCTTCATCCACTGGATAACTTGTTGAATTTAGTGGATCTGTCATACATTCAAGTTCATTATCGTCGGAAAATCCATCGTTATCATCATCGGAATCTACAATTAGATTTCCAATATATTCGTCTGATAAGTTATCTGGCATTCCATCTCCATCTGTATCCAATGGTAAATTTTGATCTAATGGGAATGGGTCTGGTCCACCGAAACAAATCAATTCATTATTAGTATCCTTGACATCTACTTCTCCATCACAGAAACCGTCTCCATCTGAATCTGGATTTAAGGAATTTGTTCCATTTAAGACTTCATCTGTATCTAAAATGCCGTCATTATCATCATCATCATCTTCTGTTAATGTACCTAATGTTTCATCATAATCTTCTGGTAATTCGTCAGGTAATCCATCTCCATCTGTATCTTCTAATACAGTTATTCCAAAAGTAACCATAATAGAAAGATCTTCGCTTGTGCTTCTTCCGAATCCGGTTATGTTTGCCCATAGAGTGTAAGTTGTATTATCGCTTACTTCCGTTGGCATTCCAGAAATTATTCCTGTTGATGAATCCAAATTGAGGCCCTCAGGAAGAGCTGGGAATATCTCCCAAACTGCTCCCGGAACTTCATTAGGAGGAGGTATTGGGGACTCAATTTGTACATTCTCGACTAATACAATGTTGTCAGCACTGTGAGTTCCAAATGGGTTTGAATCTGGCCCGGCAATACAGAATGGTGGAACTGAGTTTGCTCCGTCACAAACTCCATCCCCATCTGTATCTGGGTTTAATGAATCGGTTCCTGTATCTGATTCATCAACGTAAACATTGGTTCCTGTTTCGTTGAGGTCATCTAATCCATCTCCATCATCATCTAAGTCCTCAACTAAGG
>PBGP02000001.1 GCA_002720095.2 Methanobacteriota archaeon | reverse complement strand
GTTTTCTTAGGAGGTGATCCATCTGCAGGTTCCCCTACAGATACCTTGTTACGACTTAACCCTCCTTGTCGAAGACAGACTCGAATACGCCATTAAAACGCAGCCTCATCCATCCCCAACTAAGATGGTTTGACGGGCGGTGTGTGCAAGGAGCAGGGGCATATTCACCGTGCTATGTTGAAACACGATTACTACGGAATCCAGCTTCACGAGGGCGAGTTACAGCCCTCGATCCGAACTATGAACAGGTTTCGGGGTAGCGCCGCCTCTCGGCGTGGCTTCCCATTGTCCTGTCCTTTGTAGCGCGCGTGTAGCCCAAGACATTCGGGGCATACTGACCTGTCGTTGCCCGCGCCTTCCTCTGGTTTCACACCAGCGGTCTCCCTATAGTGCGCCTCATGCGGACATGAGGGTAGCAAATAGGGATGCGGGTCTCGTTCGTTATCTGACTTAACAGAACGCTTTACAGTACGAACTGACGACGGCCATGCACCACCTCTCTGATAATCCGATAAGCTCATTACGCTGATCTTCATTTAACAGTCGGCCTTGGTGAGTTTTCCGGCGTTGAATCCAATTAAACCGCACGCTCCTCCCGTTGCAGTGCTCCCCCGCCAATTCCTTTAAGTTTCAGCCTTGCGACCGTACTCCCCAGGCAGTGGACTTAACACCTTCGCTTCGGCACTGGGAACCCTCATGGAATCCCCAACACCAAGTCCACAGCGTTTGCACCTAGGACTACCCGGGTATCTAATCCGGTTCGTGCCCCTAGGCTTCGTCCCTGACCGTCGGATCCGTTCTAGTACGACGCCTTCGCAACAAGTGGTCCCCCTGGGATGACAGGATTTTACCCCTACCCCAAGAGTACCTCGTACCTCTCCCGGTCCCTAGTCTAGCAGTCTCCGCAGAATTCAACCAGTTAAGCTGGTTGATTTACCCACGGGTTTACTAAACAGGCTACGGACGTTTTAGGCCCAATAAAAGTGACGACCACTTGGGGGGCCGGTATTACCGCGGCGGCTGGCACCGGTCTTACCCCCCCCTTATTCCAAGACCTATTAAGAGTCTAGAAAAGACTGGGTCTTACCCCAGACACTTGGAATTCCCTCATCGCGGTTTCCCGCAGTGTGAAGTTTTCGCGCCTGCTGCACCCCGTAGGGTCTGGATTCGTGTCTCAGAATCCATCTCCGGGCGATTGCTCCCACAACCCGTACACGTCGAAGGCTAGTGGGTCCATTACACCCACTACTACCTGATATGCCGCAGACCCATCCTGTTCCGCCGGAGCTTTAATCCACTCACCGTTCCAGGCGTAGTGGAATATAGGGTATTATTCTCAATTTCTCGAGGTTATCCCCTAGAACAGGGCAGGTTATCCACGTGTTACTGAGCAGTATGCCGAGTCCATTACGACTCTCGACTCGCATGGCTTAATCGAATTCCAATAGCGGTCGCCTCCGGCAGGATCAACCGGATTTCCTGGAATGGAATTCCTGATCCTTAGGAGTATATTTCTCAAGTGTTTTATCATAAATTAGTCACAACTGTTAACCTTTAATTAATTGGCAAGGTGCTCTGTTTATTATTTTGCACCATTGCACACGACTAGCAATTAGTCGTTTAATCACCTACCTGGCCACAAGTTTACTCGCAGCCGCTTAACTTCGGCTAACACTATCAGATGACGATTTTCACAGCACTGAAATGCTCTGTCGTCAACGCCTTTGATAGCGCAAGCGGGCTTCCCACTTTAGTTGGCCTTATGAAAGTGACGCATGCTAATTCAATAAATGCCTCACTGAATTTAATTTTAGAATAATTAAAATGTGATGTAAATAATTTTTTAACTACTCTGCACCGAAGAATTGTCTTAACATTGGGTGCATTTCCATAGCTTGTTCTTTTTGAATTTGCTCGTAAGTTCTTAAGATAATTCCTACGGCTAACAGTAAACCAGTCCCAGTAGCATTACCCACAGTACCTAGTAAATCCGCACCTGCGGCTAATAATCCTACAAATGCTCCTGAAAATAATGTTACTGGAGGAATATAACGTTCAAGAATTTTCTCGACTGCTTTAGGAGATCTACGGAAACCGGGTATTTGCATTCCTGTTCTTTCAATTTGTTTTGCGACATCTTTAGTGCCCATTCCTGTTGTTTCGATCCAAAACTTAGCGAAAACCATTGATCCGAGTGTCATTAATGTTACATACGTAATCACATGCAGCATAATTTGCCATAGTGAATGCCCATACAAATCACCTTGCTGATTTAACAGAGGTAACAACCAATCACCAACACCATTCACCATTGAAGAATACCACGCAAAACCATCAGACGCCGTACTAGAGCCAGGTTCATAACTTCCTAAATATGGTGCAATACTCCAAGCACCGTCAGCACCTAGTACAGGGATAGTCATTAGTGTAGGATGGCTCCAAAATAATAATGTAAACATATTGATATTTGCTAGTAATGCTGCCATTAAAATAACTGGTATGTTACTAGCATAAACTAATCTTATTGGATAACTTCCCTTATGACCGCGTACTTTACCGTGAGTCAATGGTAATTCAAGCCTACTGGACTCAGCATAAGCGACTACCAAAAATACAACAACTGATGAAAATAAAGCTACTAGAGGATTAACATGAGTTAACAGCATAACCTCAAATCCGTTCTGTGAAACCATCTCTGCATTAGTTAATGTTCTAAACATGTAGAAAATCATTGGTAAGGCTCCAGAAGGGGGATTCTGTAGAGAATAGTCACCCATTCCACCTCCACCGGCAGGAAGAGGAGATAATGTTCCTACAAATGTTGATTGAGCAACACCTGCTGCTATGAATAACGAAATACCAGAACCAATACCCCATTTACTGACTAACTCATCAAGTAAGAAAACTAAGTATGAGCCAGCAAACAATTGTGCAACAATTATAAAATTAGCCCAACCACTACCTACACTTTCAACAATTTCTGGGCTTGCTGTCAGAAAACCATAAGTTTGAGGAATTGATTCAACAGGAATCATTATTAAAACTACTAATTTCTGAACTCCTTGATACATTTGTTTATCATTAGAGTCTTGTAAATCGAGATTAATTATTTTCGCTCCTGCGAACAGTTGCATGATAATTGAACCGGTAACTATTGGACCAATTCCTAAGTGCATTATAGAACCTGATGCACCTGCCATGATCGCTCTAAACCCAGAAAAAATATCTAATGCGGATCCAGACATCCCCCAAATTAGAACATTGGTCATTCCGAAATAAATAATTAACACTAGAACAGTAGTCCATAATTTTTGATTAAATCTTACATGACCTTCAGGTTTCGCAATACTGGGATATACATCCACAAATCTTTTTAATGCGTACAATCGGCTTTTTTCTTCACCTCGATACATTAAACAACACAAGGCCATTGCTGCAATAAGCCCCATTAACAGAACCCCTACAAACATTACTGCAACAGCTTCTTTATCTACCCAAATACAGTAAGCAGTTAGACCTAAAGAAAATGCTAACCAACTATAAAACTTGATTGATTTACCAATTAAGGGTATTTCAGAAATTTGTTGAGGGGTATCTTTCATTAAGAATAATAACAACATCCCTACATAAAAAACTGACAGAATTAATGCGTAAGTTGCGTTTTTATTCATTTGATCGGTAACACTACCAAATAATGAATCATATTGCCACCAAATTAATGCACCCCAGTACATTATTGATACTAATGCAACTGCCCAGGGAATTGGTTTTTTCATTGTTAACACCTGAATACATACTTATGATAAATTTTCTTCAAAATTATTCTTCTTCCCAGTCATCTTCATCCCAATCATCATCGGACAAAATAACTGAACCTCCTGCCTCTTCAACTTTCTGAATAGCCCTTTTGGAAGCAAAGTTTACAGTCACTTCTAAAGGAACATCGATTTTTCCAGACCCAAGCAATTTATCAATACCTAATTTTGTTAGATCAATACTTTTGTTTCCATCTGATAGAGATATTAACTCTTGGAGATTACATGTGATATGGACATTAATTAAACTTGGATCCCTATTGAATCCGTGCATTCCCCAATGCCCCGGCATATACTTTAATCGGTGCATTACTTTGTGCTTGTTCATACCAGCATTTCCTCTTCCACCACGTTTTCCAGCACCACGGCCCGCTTTTTTACCTCGGCCATGTGTTCTATTTCTTCCCCTAAATTTGTTTGTCCTTGAAACCATTTTTTCACCTCAAAGCATCCTCTCTACTAAAGAATTAATTTCTGTACCTCTGTTTCCAAGAGCTCCTCCTGTAACAAAAGTTCGCTTAATTCCTCCCCACCCCTTAGTACCTCTCGGTGGATGTAATCTAAAGACTCGTTTCATATTCTCGACTGATTTAATTTCAGCTTCACCAGATACTAAAGCATCGGCCAAGGCTTTAATACCTTTAAAATTAGAATATTCCTTCACTAAATCATCAGTAATAGGAATATCTCCGACCATTTTCCCTCTTTCCCTAATTAAAGACTCTATTGTATCCTTACTAGGCTCTCCCCAAGTGATATAATCTTTAGCTTTTTTAAGCATTCCAATTATTTCGGGACGGTTAGGTACTAACACTGCATGATTTACCTTGGTTAAATTCAAACTGTGCATTGTTTTCTTGATATCGTGCCTCACGTTGATATCTGAACGGACTCTAACTACCAAAAATGTCATTCTAACACCCTTCCCTCCACAATGAATAAATTGTCTCTTTGTTCAGTAGAAATTCTTGATTTATTTAACTCTATAAGTGCATTAAATGTAGCTTTTGCATAATTAATTGTTGTACGAGTCTGCCCTTTTGAACGAGACCAGATGTCTGTAATTCCAGCTAATGTCAGTACTCTTTTTCCAACAGGTCCCACAACCAATCCTTTTCCAGAAGGCGCTGGAATCAAGGTTAATCTCGTGGAACTACTTCTTCCAGTCACCTCAATAGGTATGCTTGTTCCTGGACCTACACCAGATTCCCAGCTTCCGTTACCCCTTAATACTGGAATTATATTCAATTTCGCTACTGTAATTGCTTTTTGAATAGTGGCTGGTACTTCCTTACCCTTGGCCATACCAATTCCTACGTAACCATCTTTATTTCCAACTGCGGCAAGAACATTGAATCTTACTCTCCTTCCACTGTCGGTCATACGTTGAACCATGTTCACGCATAGAACATCATCTTCAAGATTAGGAATCAACGCGTCAATGATTTCAACCTCCATTATAGGTAAACCAGTTGAAATTGCTTTTTCCATGGTCAAAATTTCCCCATTGGATACCATCTTTCCTAAACGTGTTTTAGGAGCCCATTCTCGTAATCTCTTACCAGCTTCATCTGTCTCACCTCTTCTTCTAGGAGAGTCTCCAGTTGTTTCAAAATTTACTGCTGCACGGAGACCTGGAGCCAGGGGTTTTTCTTCTGAATCAAATTGATCAATATCTTCTTTCACACTAATTTCTTCTTCCGTCATTTGTACGCCCCTTGGATTGTTTGTCTTGTCTTTTCTAGAACATCTGATAATGAATCTGAAATATGTTCCCCATTTATTCTCTCATCTGAAGGGAATACTAACTCATTACAAGGTACCTCTAAACCTGCATCTATCATCCCTTTAAGTGCACTAAATACTCTTGATCCCTTGCTAGATGACGATAAACCAATATCTAAAATTGCTTCTTTGTACCCATTTTTGACTGCTTTTTGCCCTAAGCCAAATCCAGCTAAATAACAAGCTGTTATTGACTTTTTGGAGGCGTTCGCAGGATAACCATGTGAACTTAATTCATTACCTGTAAAACTTGCAACTATCAAGTCACCGTCTTTGGAAAAATTAGCTAATTGACAAGTTATTTGTGTGTTTGAAACTCTTACAACAGCTCGGGGTAATCCACTCTTGAGCATTCTTAACCTGCGATGATAATCCGTCTTAGCTTCCAATCTTCTTCTGTACTGATTACGCTGTCTTTTTCCGTGTGCCATTATTTCTCACCACCCTCAAAATTAATTCCATCCGCTACAAGGTAAGTTTTCATATGAGATACACTACGATAAGACCCTCCTTTTGCTTTACGATAATAGTACCTGTATTTTGAAGCAGACATGGCTCCTGAATCTCTCATTTCTCTCAAAACTCTTCTTTGTGATCTGATTTTTTTCATCCACATTTGCTTTTTGGGGCCTCTTGCATTTTTAGTACCCGATCTAGAACCTTGCCCCTTCCTTCTGCCTTTTAGTTTTTGATTTGCAGCCATTCTGGCTCTAACTCTGCTAGTTCCTTTTACTGGTTTTGAACGTATAATTCCTTCTTCAATCATCTCTCTGATTTCTTCTTTTTGAACAGCTGTAGCAACTTGATCTATGTATGCTGGGTGAATCCAAACTCTATTCAAACCAACTTCCTTACCTTCCTGCTTGGTTAAAAGTTGTGCAGCCATTCTTTTTTGATTAGTAACTTGCATTATAAATTCCTCCTTCTATTAAGAATTCTGATCCCCAATTCATCAGCTTTAAGATGAATTTGCTCTCTTTTCCTTCCACCAACAGTTGCACCGATTCTAGCAGCTTCATTAGCAGGATTTATTTTTTCCAAATCAAGTGGGTTATGAACCATTACCTCTCTAAAACCGCTTGGATGCAATCCTCTAGCTGTTGAAATTTTCCCATGGCCAATTCTAACTTTCGAACCGCGATATCTCAAATTTTTACGTTGACTATTATCCATACCTTTAGGTCTTCTCCAACCACTTTTTGATAATCTCTTGTATCTAAACCATTCAGTTCTTCTAAATGTAGGTGTGGATTTTGATTGTAAATTTCTTAATTTTAACGCTGAAAGCGTGGAAGCATCTAACTCTGGTTTTTGTTTTGTCACATGGATACCCAACTCTTCATCATCCCAATCATCGTCTTCGAAATCTTCATATTCTTCATCAAATTCATCTTCTTGAATTTCTTCCTCTATATCTTCCAATGTTTCATTTGTTTCTGAGTCTTCTGAAAGCCTTTCAATGAGTGTTTTTTTGGTTCCAGAGACTGGAAGTCCTTTCTCCTTTAAAATCTCCTTTAACTCGGAAACCGTCATATTTTCATATTCTTCAGTCATTTAAACAACCTCTTAATTTTTTTCAACAAGATATATTCCGTCCTGAAAGACTCTCCTATCCCTTTTTTTAACCGTACAACATCTTTCTATATTGGCTGTTGTTTGTCCAACTTTCTCTTTGTCAATTCCAGCAATGATTACTTCAGTCTTATTTTTTACTTCAACTTTAACTTCATTTTCAGGCCATGGAAGATTTGCTTCACGAGGTACCTTTTCACCAAAATAATTATTCACGATAAATTTACCATTTCCATGATCTACCTTCATAGTCATTGGAAAATGAGAATAGACCGCTTTCATTTTGTAAGTAAATCCTTCAGACACTCCTTTATTCATATTCCTTAAGTGGGCGGCCCATGTACCACAAATAGCCTTATCTTTTTTCCTTGGTAAATCACAACTAACTGTTAAACTATCGCTATCAGAAGAAATAATAACCTTAGAATGTACGAATTTCCTCGATATTGCACCTTTTTCACCTGTAATTGTCACT
The DNA here is from genome assembly GCA_002720095.2 of Methanobacteriota archaeon. GTDB lineage: Archaea > Thermoplasmatota > Poseidoniia > Poseidoniales > Poseidoniaceae > MGIIa-I. Next base: position 28,758 of record PBGP02000001.1, on the reverse strand, counting down.
ATACCCCCATCTGATAGTTGGGCTTTAACGCCTTCATTAAGGGATATATCATGTATAATTCGATCGATTACTGCCATTCATTCCACCTCAAAATACATATGCAAGTAATTTTCCTCCGATTCTTGAATCCTTTGCATCATAGTGATTCATTATCCCTTGATTTGTCGTCAAAATTAACAATCCAAAATCTTGTGCTGGTAAAAATCTAGATTCCCACTTATCGTAATCTGTTCTTTTAACAGAATATCTAGGTTTTACAATCCCGCATCTGTTAATTGCACCTAATAATTTAATATTAAAAGAACCACCTCTACCATCTTCGTTTTTGTCAAAGTCTCCTATGTAGCCAGATTTCTGCATAATTTCAAGCACAGATCCTAATAATTTACTTGCAGGTGCAACAGAAACGTTGTACTTACCAGATTGTTCAGCATTGTAGAGCTTAATCAAAGCATCATTTAATGGGTCAAATTGCATTTTTCATCACACCTCTCTAACTATATTTCTTAAATCCAATATCTGGAGCTATTTCTCTAAAACATTGTCTGCATAAATTCAATCCATGACGGCGTATGAGTCCTCGCTTCCTGCCACATCTTCTGCATCCCACACTTCTACCAATATATTTCCCATGATCCTTCGCCAAATTTATTCCTCCACAATATTTAATCCAAATTCTGATGTAAAGAATTCGATTGATTCTAATTTACTTAATCTATGATTTTTACCAATCCTACTTTTGTTTCTTCTCCTTCGAGAGACTCGATGACCTGGTCTTTCTAGGACAACATTGATATCCATTCCAAAAATTCCAACATCGGGGTCATATTTCTGGCCTGGGAAATCAGTGTAATCTCTTATTCCGAATGAAAGGTTACCCTGTGAATCAAAATTCCAAGAAGGAATTCTATTTTCTCTAACCCAAAATGCATCTTTTAAGAATTGATTCATTTTTGATGAATTTCTCATGGTAACTTTACACCCGATAGGAGCTCCTTTACGAACTTTTAAATCTCGATTTTGAATTTTACCTAGTGTCCTGACGGGAGTCAAATCTGTTAATAGATTCATAACTTTTTCAGCCAATTCAAGCCTTTTACCTCCTTCTCCTACACCTATATTGAGAGTTATTTTAGTAATCCTAGGTTTTAGCATTGCATTAATTTCTGACATTATTTCACCTCAATCCCAGGTAATTGGGTTTTTTTATTAACTAGGAAAACGTACCCTTCAATAGTACTGAATTCATCGAATAATACTTCGTTTGACATTGTTGATCTTTTAATTACATGTTGTTTGATATGTGAAAGTTCACCAACATGGCTACCTCCTATTAGATAAGCCATTGCGCCTTCTTCAAATGGTATATGTTCTAGTATTTTCTGATCAGGTAGGTTTAGTTTGAGAGTATCTCCAGTATTGTATTTATTTGCATCATCTACAATGATGTTTCTTCCATCATGCAGGTTTAATTGAGTTAAACCTCCTTTAATTGTAGTTTTGTTATCAATCCTGCAAACCTTCCAAGTTGAATCTTTCTTTGTTATTGGTCTATATCTTAACTTACCGTTTTCATCTAAAATGCATCTATAGTTTTCCTCACCTAATGTTAATACATCCATTAATCCAACTCCTTGACGTGAATCTTTTACAATTCTACCGTCAATCATGACGTGCCCGTTATGTAGAATCCTTCTCGTTTCTCTGCTAGTATCTGCCACTTTGAGAATATCTCTCATCACCACTGATAGTGCTATACATCTTTCAATAGAGTGCGCACCAGGTCTAGGCCTTGTAATCCATACAGTTGTTTTTCTAGGCAGAGGCCAACTTCTCGGCATTGCCAATCTCTTCAAATGATGACTTGATCCCATAATTTCAACTCCTTTCCGTTATTTTTTTCATCCTAAGTGGATCGCTCTCGTCCAAACTAGTTACAACCACATTAGAAACATGAATTGGAATGCCTTGTTCTTTATCGTCAGATTTTGAACCTGTAACACCTTCAATGAATAATTTACCACTAGAAGCATCAATTCCAACAATTTTAGCCTCTACACCTGCACGTCCTCTAGTATCTCCGAGTCTTTTTCCTTTAGATGGATTGCCGAAATCACCTCTTTGTACTTCGACAGTATCTCCAACTCTGACTGTAACTGAACGAACTCCAGCGAACCTTGAATCTGTGGTAGCAAAACGCGCTTTGAGTTTTTTACGTTTGTTCTGTTTAGATGCATTTGCCGCTGCTTTTCGTTGTTTACTTGGTTTACTACTTTTTACCATATTTTCACCTCATACAATCTGCTTGGCAGTAGCAGCAATTCTTGGCCATCTTTCAGCAGCTTCCCTAGATACAGGGCCTTTTATGTCTGAACCCTGAACTTCACCTCTTTCGTTTGTTAAAACTGCGGCATTATCAGAAAATTGTACCCACGTTCCATCTATGCGTAAAAAAGGTCTCTTTTGTCTAATAATAACAGCAGTGTAAATTTGTCTTCTAGTATCTGGTGTGCCTTTCTTAACACTAACCTTGATTAAATCGCCAACACCACCTGCTGGATATCTACGCATAGTACTTCCAATTTTTAGAACTGAAATCAATTCTACAATTTTTGCCCCAGTATTATCTGCACAAATTAATTTAGCTTTGGTAGGTAAACCTCTTGTAACTCTTCCAGAAATTCCTTTCATTATCACTCACCCCCTTCAATTACACAAAATGAAATCGTTTTCGAAATAGGCCTGCATTCCATTATTTTTACTCTATCACCGATATCCAAATTCCCAATACAACTTGGTAGATGAGCTGGTATCTTACTAGATCTTTTTTCATAACGTTCGTATTTTGGCATATATCTTACCTTTTGCAATTCTACAATAATAGATTTTGACATACCTAAGCTCGAAACTATTCCTTCAAATACTTGTCCTCTCAATCGAAGTGAACCATTGAATGGGCAATTTTCATCACCATCCCATTCTCCACTAGGCATCTTAACATCAATTCCAATATCTCTCATTCATTCAACTCCTATATTTTCTATGAATCCTGTCCTCAGAACGTTGTAAAACAAAACTCCCTTTGATGATGATATCATCACAATCAAGTCTGAAATCGATTTCTTGTTTAGGAAGGCAAATATTTCTTCCGTTTTCACTGATTATCAAAGTTCTTTGTGTCTCTTCGACTATTATGCCTCTTCTTCCATGATAGGTTGGGTCAAAAGACTTTACAACTTCTAAATCTCTACCAATCCACGGCATGTTTAATATTCCTGTCATTAAATCACCTCAACTAAATACCCATTTGCTTCTAAAACTTGAGCGGCCTTTTTTTTATGTTCTCCCTGAAGTTCAATCGCACGACCTTTTATCGTTCCACCAGCAGCACATTTTCCTTTCAAGGTTTTAGCTAATTTTTCGATATCTATCGATTTGTCATCAATTCCATCTACAATTGTTACCATTTTACCATATCTCCTTCTAACCGTAGAAATTATTACTTTCTGATTCTCTTTTGCTATCTCTTCAAAATCTAGTAAATCTTTTGGTAGTCCTGTAATTGGATCAATATCAACCATTAAATTCTACTCCTTTTTATCCATTTGCATTTTTGTCTTTAGACGTGCAATACTACGCCTTGTCGTTCTAAAAGCACCCATATTTGAGGGTCGTCCACCCAAAGATAATTCTGCTCTTAACTGGAGTAGCTCTTCTTGTAGTTCTCTTAATCGAGATATCTTAGCTTCTTCACTCATTGAATTTATCTCTCTTTGATGTAAATGTGTCATTTCTCATCATCTCCATCTTTATTTTCAGATTTTACAACATCTTCATTTGTAATTTCATCATCTTTTTGTGATGATTCTTCGACTTCCTCTATTATCACCACATCTTCAGTACTTTCTGACGACTCTTTAGGAAGAATTGTTACCTCATGAGGTAGCCTCGTATTGGGCATCATAATTGCTACTGTGCAGCCAATTGTTCCTAATTTCTTAATTGCAACACCGTAACCCCTTTCCATTAGAGTTAATGCAGGCTCACCACAATATTTGACGTGCCCCGCTATAAATTTTTGAGTTCTATGTCGAGCACCTGTAATTTTTCCATTTAAAATAACAATAACTCCTTTAGCTCCAGCTTCCATTATGCTCATGACTGTACTATGGCCTGCTCTTCTGAAATACCAACCTCTTTCCAATGCTCCAGCAAGTTTGTCTGCCATTATCTGAGCATTTAGTCGTGGTTCTTCTACATCATCCACCTCTAATTTCGGGTTTTCTAAGTTAAATCGTGAATCTAATTGTCTAGTTAGTTCGTTGATTAATTTTCCTCTGCGACCAATAACCATCCCTGGCCTTTCAGCTTTAAGAGTAACCATTGTTCCCTGAGGTGTTCTTTGTATATTCAATCCCCCAAAACCAGATTTCTTAGTTTCACTCATTAAGTATTCTTTTACTAAATGTCTTTCAATATTTCTATTGATTATTTTTCTGACCATACTTTGTTGACCTGCCATTAAATCACCTTAAAACTCATCTTCATCATCCATTTCATCAAGACTGAAATCTTCAATAAATATCTCAAGATTCACTTGATGATGATTTCTAGGGGTGGCCCTACCTTGTGCTCTAGGTATCCAACCTCTCTTAATCACGCCTCTATGTGCTGCACAATGGGTAATGAACATGTCATTAGCATCGATATCATCATAACGATGTCTTGCATTTTCAGCAGCACTGTTGAGTAATTTTATAAAATTCATAGCAGCTTTAACTGGATATCTTCCAGGTCCGACTCCTCCTCTTCTATGACCTACTTTTCCTGGGCCATTTCTTTTCCTTAATTTATTTCCACTACCTTTACGGAAGGGAATAGCCTTAGCCTGTCTCTTAAGCCTTTGATTGATTACTCTCTTAAACCCACCAGGGGTGTCAGGGTGAGGAATCCATCCTTCAATTAGTAATACTTTTTCAAGCATGCTAATTGCTTCAGAGACACTTAAAAATTTCATATTATCTCCCTTTCCTTTGGGTCTTAATTCTCTAGCAATTTCAAAACAATGTTTAGCATGAACGTCAATATTTTTAGCTCTCGCAGAGGCCATTCTTGTACCTCTGTCTAGTGACTGAGTATACCCTTTTTGTGGCTTTGTCCTGTCTCTACTCATATTTTCACCTTATTTTAATGCTACATGTTTTGAAGACTTAGTTGCCCCAACACCAGGACCACTGTGAGTAACTGATCTTCTAGTCATGGCAAATTCTCCGAAATAATGACCTATCATTTCGGGTTTAATGTCTATTGGCATAAATCCATTTCCATTGTGAATTGCAATAGTTTTACCCACAAATGACGGTAGAACAACCATATCTCTCCTGTGAGTTCTAATGGTTCCTTTAGTCTTCTCTATCCTTTGTAAAAATTTTTGATTCATTTCTGCATAATTGGAGTCGTTCATTCTAGCAAGGCTTCGTCTGGCCCTAGATGGTAAGTACTTCAGTACACAATCTGCATCAGGATTTGATTCTGGTGGGAATAAGGGTAATGATTGTAATTCATCTAATGTTAATCCTCTGTAAGTAAATTCTTTCTTTCTGCGCTCGGCAATCTGACTCTTAAGTTTACGAGTTCTCCTTCTTGCCGCCTTAGGAGTCATGAAACGTTTCTTTCTTTTAGCCATTTGAATCACCTAATTATTTCCTCTTTCCTCTTCCTCTTCCTGTTCTACTTGGAGCAATATGACCTACTTTTGCACCAGGTGGTGCACCTCTAGCAACTGAATTTGGACCATGTACAGCCTGATGATTTCCTCCACCATGGGGGTGATCAACAGGGTTCATTTTCACTCCACTTACCGTTGGGTAAGCTTTTCCTTTTGCTTTGGCTCTATAGTGAGCTGCCCCAGCGGTTCTTAATGGCATTTCACTCCTGCCATGGCCTCCTAGAACACCAATAGTAGCCCTACAGCTAGACCTGATATCTTTAGACTTCCCACTAGGAAGTTTAATTCTTACTTTACCTTCTAAATGTGTTTCCACTAGTGCAGAGTTACCTGCAGAACGAGCAATTTTACCTCCGTCCCCTGGACGTAATTCAACATTGTTAATCTGAGTACCTTCGGGAATATTTTTCAGTGCGGTAATATTTCCAGGTTTAAGACTAATGTTATCACCAACTGCAACTTGTTGACCAATAGATAGTCCATCGGTCGCTGCTACTAAGGTCTCTTTACCATCTTTTGATTTTAGTTTAGCAAGTGGAGCAGTATGAATTGGACTGTGCACTAAGCCTGTGACTTCAACGACCTCATTGTGTACGGAGGGTAAACGATTGGCACCAGGGAATCTATGACTACTGACTTTGTATCGAGGGCTTGACCCTTTTCTTTGTGAACGTGTTCTCTTACCCATTTATTACCCACCTAAAATGCTCCCAACTTTAATGAGGTTTCTTCGGCATCATACCCATCTGCTAATTTAACACTAGCATGTTTTCCTGCCTTTGTAATTCTAGTATTTACTTTCTCGACCTTGACATCAAATAGTTTCTCAACAGCAAGTTTAATGACGTGCTTACTAGCAGATCTTGGTACAATGAATTCCAACCTGTTAATTGAATTGTTAGGTTCATTCAACCTGTTTTCCATAGATTTCTCGGTAATCCATGGCTTTAATATTATATCATAGGGATTCAATCTTCCACCCCCATTGCTTTAATTGATTTTTCTGTAAATACTGTCAATCTACCAGCATCCCCTCCTGGCGCAAGATGTTCTGCTGATAAATCTCTAGCAGATACAACATCAACTCCTGGTAGATTTCTTACGGCCTTTGCTAAATTTCCTTTGTTGCTAACGACTAGTAAGATACTTTTAGGAGTTCTAAATCTTCTTCCACGCATTTTACCTTTTCCAGCGCGAATTTTTCTTCCATATTTCGCACGATCTAAATCATCTCTCAAACCTAACTCGGTAAAAATTGCATGTATTTTTCTAGTAGCACATTTTAATGACATGTCTTCTATATCTACAGTATTCTTACCCTCATCATGTACTTCGGTATATTTACCCAAGACCAAGGGTAATTCTATTTCATCACTGAATTTGTGACCTCGAGATGATACTAAGTCCGAAGATATAGTTGCTGCAAGAGCACTGTTTTTGGCAATGATTCTCTCTTTTGAATTTAATTTTTTGCTCCAGTCCTTCTCAACCTTGGGACCGTGAGCTCTTCTTCCTTGTCTTGTGTGGGGATTCTGTGCACCTGTTCTTTGACCTGTTTTTCTCATAATTCTTGACACACCACGTCCTTTACCCCACCATTCCACAGAAAACTTCATTCCTGACATTGGCGCCTTTTTTCCTCCGTGAGGTCTACTTCCATATGGTTGTCTTCGGTTCGCTCTAGATGAATGGACCGCCCTACGAATAAGTGATGGTCTGAATGCTGTTTCAAATGAATCTGGCAAGTTTAACTTAGATCCAGTCTCTAAATTTATCTCAAATTGTTCTTGCAACTTACCAGCATCCATCTCATCTTCTGTGACTAGATTCACAATGTTAGTAACTGTGGTTTTCAAACTCATGCCCCCTGTTTGCTAGCTGTTGAAACATAGGTGATTTCAACTGGATACGACTTTTTCTTCGGTCTAACTGCGTCTCGGAACCTAACTAATCTCTTAGCCGGGCCTGGAACGCTGCCCTCGATTAAAACGTATGAATTTTTTCCCTCTCCATAGTGCAAAACCCCGCCACTGGGGGTTATCTCATCTTCTTCAGGGTTAGATATCTTCAAAACTCTTTTATTGAATTCTGTTCTTTGATGGTAACCTGTTTGACCTCCTTGACGAATTGTCTTTCTGACATATCCAGTACCGAAATCACCCATGTTTCCATGTTGACGAATTTTTTTAGAATTTTTATGAGATTGTAGTTTCCCACCAAACCTTCTGATTACGCCTTGCCATCCGTACCCTTTGGTGATTCCAATTACATCGACTTGAGAACCAACCTCAAAAACTGAATCCATTTCTAGTTCTGAACCTAATTTTTCGAATGACCATTCTAGTTGTGTGCTAATTTTCCCTCCACAGAGACCCATTTCCATTATTTCAGGTGTTTTGCTTGGGATAGAAGAAAGTGAATTTGGATTAGTAGCTACAATTAGTCTTACTTCGCAAATATCTGCTTCCATTAATTGAGATTTATGAGCATCAATGTCATGTTCGTTTCTTTTAGGTACTCGCCTAAATAACTCAGGAAAATTTTCCTTAATTTGATCACAATCCCACCAGACTTCTCCGAGCGTTTGTAAACCATAACTTCCTTCTCCATATCCTCTTACTCCAAGAATTTTCAAGGGAGGGATTTCAATAACTGTTGCAGGTTTTCGTATTTCTTGACCTGCACTATTTGAGTTAGGATTAGTATCTCTTAGGAGTACGTGAGTCATTCCAGCCTTCCAACCGACAAATCCTTGAACTCTAATGTCTCCAGAATCATCTTGGTTCCATGATTTAACTCTGCCGAATTGACGATTGGAACGCTTTCGCGGACTAAACGCCATACTACCTCTTCGTGGGTGACTTCTTTTCGCCATTCGGATTCCTCCTTAATTCCGTACACGTACGGGCCTTCACAGTTTGTGGAGATACCGTGACACTGATTGCGAGCCACAATTGTGCTCAACACTCTTATGGGTTCATTTGATTGCCCGAGGTGTCTGGTTTCTCAACTGTTTAAGCAGGTGGCCGACAAACAACCCGTATATGAGTAGTTCGGTTTAAGAAAAGCTAGAAAAAAGAATGAAAAACTTTTGAGCCATGCCGTATTAGCAATATTATGAGTGCTGTAGTTAACCACCCGAATCTCTCGTCAGATAAAATTGAAGCTAGAGCATTTCAATTAAAAGCCTTAGATTCGATTTTAAGTTCTTCTACTTTATTAGTACTTCCCACAGGTTCTGGAAAAACACCTATAGAATTTATGGCAATTGCTGAGAAATTAGCGGAAAACCCCTCCAAAAAAGCATTACTCATAGCTCCAACCAATCCATTACTTTCACAACATTTTAATGACGCAAATATGATACTAAACATACCTACAGAATCTATTGTAATGGTTAATGGAGGAATTAATTGGGAAAAGAGGGCTGAAATGATGAAGAATGCAAAGTTGGTCCTCGCTACACCTCAAGTAATTAGAAACGATGTAATTCGTGGTAGTATTAATTTGACTGATTATTGTTTTTTAGTCATTGATGAGGCTCATCACGCCACAGGTAAACATGCAATGTCTCAAGTTGCAGAACTGTACTTAAAAGATTCAGACGGTGAATCCATACTCGGAGCTACAGCATCTCCTGGATCTACTGAAAAAGCTATAGTTAATCTGAGCGAGAAACTTAATATTAAAAATATTTTTTCAATGGAAAGAAGTAATCCTTTAATCAGTCGTTACACATCCGAATTAGAATCAAAATTTATAATCCTAGAATTACCATTAAAAATTATTCAGTTGGCAGAACCACTTAAAAAATGGCTAGATGAAATGGTTGGAAAATTACAACGAATGGGTGTCTATTTACACAAAGGTGTCATCACTACAGCTGGATTAAATGATGCTATGAGAAGATCACAATTCTTAATAGACCGTAAAAGTCAACACGGTTGGAATTCAATTAAACTCGCTGCAGATAGTATCAGAGTTTTGCAAATAATTAATTTATTGACAACTCAAGGAATTGCCAGTACTAGAAATTACATGAGAAGGACAATTAATCAATATGAAAAGGGTGAAAAAAAATTATCCCGAATAATTCAAAGGAAGGAATTCATAAATTTAAAAAACGAGATATTTGATATGCAAGAAATTCATAATAAAATACAAAAAGTTCGTGAATTAGTACTTGAACAACTCGAAATTAATGCGAAAAGTAGAATCATAGTTTTTGCTTCACTTAGGGATTCTGTTAGATCTATCTCAATTGCATTAAATGGAATTAACCAAATTAATTCAGTTCCATTTATTGGTCAATCTTCTCGCGAAGGTGATGATGGGATGAGCCAAAAAAAACAGATGTCAACATTGAATGAATTTAGGAACGGGAAATTGAATGTTCTTGTAGCTACTTCTGTGGGTGAAGAAGGTCTGGACATTCCTTCCGCTGATAGAGTAATTTTCTTTGAACCAGTCGCCAGTGAGATTAGAACAATTCAGAGAAGAGGAAGAACTGGAAGATATAGAGATGGATTCGTATTTGTGTTAATCTCGAAAGATACAAAGGACGAAGGGATAAGATTTGCATCCGCAGCTAAAGAAAGGAGAATGCACAAAACTCTTAACAGAGTTAAATATCAACGAAAACTCTATTTTAGGGAGCTCGGAAACTCTGACTTGCTAAAACGATTTATTATTACCAAAAATGATGAAAAAATCTCTGCAAAAGAATTTATTGAATCAGAAGAACGAATCCTTCGAAAAAACAAAATAACATCAGAAAAAAACTTCAATGATACCACTGAAGACAGCAACATCTCTGTACCTACAAACAACCATTCTTTATCACAGAAATTGAGGCCTAAGGGTCAATCAAGTTTAGAGGATTTTGAAAATATTAAGTGATTTCATTAACCACCAATAATCAAAGCTCTAGTTTTTAACAGCGCAAATCTATCTTTATGATGTCCTAAAGCAAAAGCTACCAGTTCAGCCAAATGAATTACAGGTAAAGTAGTATCCTTACCAGTTTTCCTTCTGGCTTTAATTTGGTATGTATCTAAATTAGCATGTGAGAGAGTGCAAGAACTAACCATTAATTGTGCACCATTCTCTTTAGCCTCACTAAGTACGGCAGCTGTCATTTTCAACACACTAGACTGATTTGTTAACAACGCTGGAGCTCCCACGCTTTGGCATTTTAAATCATACTCTACTGGCACTCCCCCCAAAGCAATAATTAATTGCTCTAAATAAGTTGGATTAAATACATTATCCTTAGAGCAAGCTCCTTTTTTCTGCATGTTAGGGCCATAGTATCCTGCAATCTTCAATCTAATTGGATTCTTGACTAAAGAACTAATCTTTTCCAAACCTATATCTTCAACTAAGATGTGGAGTAAATGTCTAGATTTCGATTCACCAATGAATTCTATTTGAGATACTTGAGACAATACACTATTAATTTTAGAATTTTTGACCTTGTCCGTTTTCATTAGATTAATTGTGTCACAATGAATACCATGAGATGATGCGCACGTTGTCATTATGTCTAGCCCCATATTTTCAGCTAGAGCCATATTTCTTGCAACCAAAGCATGCTGAAGAATTGGAGAAGCCTGAGAGATAACATTGCCTCCATCTGAAGTTGCCTTAGGAATCTCAACTAATTCTATTCCTAAACTAGAACATAACGGTTGTATACAGTCTTCAACCTCATAAGAGGCTGCTCTAGCTACATTACCTGGGTAGTATGCGAACTTCACCATTAATATCACTCAAAATCTTTTATCTAACCTATTAAACAAATTCACTACTTCATGGTGTGATTCTACTTTAGAATTTATCATGGGTGCCATTTTTCCTATACCTGCTGGTGGTGCGACCAAGGGGAGTAGACTTCTGAATGGTTTTGAACCAGTTCTAGTAAAACCAAACATCATTCTCATTGAAACTCCAGAGAAAAGATTTGAAATTAACCCCAATGGTCCTAAGACTTGACGATATAATGTGGTTTCATTTACTTTTCCTGACCACTTTACCGACAATCCATACCACTTAACTAATCTACCATGTTTTCCTGAAAAACCCTTTTTCCTAATTAGTTCACTACGACATTCATTAAACAAGCTAGCTATCTTAACTCCAAGGTCTCCATGCCTATTGAACACTCCTGAATCGGATTCATTCCAAATTCCTCCCTCATCTTGAAGTAAATCAATCAGTGATTGTCTTGCTTTATCTGAAAGTCTGCTATCTTGAATTCTTTTCCAAGCATGGATAATTATTGCGGGACCACGATAATCTGAATCATAAGGTAAAGTATCGGAAAAGCTTTGCAATAATTGAGGACTGTTAATGTCACCTAATTCATGTATTTCCAATGATTCTGTCATTTCCATCACTCCTATAACGGTTCCAGAAACAGTTTTCACCCCTGTCCTTGTAGCTGGAATCATCCAAGGTTTCGAATTGATTCTGTGGGTATCATATTTTTTGGTACTGACAACTAGATCTCTGATGACCTGGCAACCTGGGAGTGGTTCTATTTTCAAATGGTTACCACATAAATTTGCTAAATCTTCTAATCTTGTAATATCTGCTCTAATTACAGCTCCGTTAATTGAGACTCCTGATAGAGGCCCATGTGCTCTGAATGAAAGTGTTGGATCAACTTCATTTCTAATCTTGTTTAATGCATCAGATATAGAAAAATGTCCTGGCATTCTGCACTCCAATGTATCCCAACCATTTTCCATTGATTCTGGATTAAATCTAAAAATTTCAAATGAAATCTGAATAGGATCTCGCTGAATTACAGGACTATCTAAATCAATGTCAGTTTTTTCATCACCACCAATTAGTGATTCTATAAACACTGTAACTAATTCTTGATGATGTGTTCCACTACTATCTACTGAAGCTAAATTAGCAAGAGCTGGAGTGACCCAAGACTCATATGGTGGATCGAAATCTACGTCACAATCAACTCTATCTTGAATTCTGCTACCCCCCATTTCCTCTATAATTCTGTCCCAATCTTTTCCTGATTGGCAAAATAGTTCGTAACTCGTATCTCCCAAGGCACATACTGAAAAATGGGTTTTACTCAATTTAGGTCTATTTTCCGAGTTTGCCATTTGCCACAACGCTTCAGCTGAATCTGGCATGTCTCCTTCACCCCAGGTACTACAGATGACCAATAATCTAGAAGTGTCAGACAGCGAATTTAAATCGTAACCTTCCATGTCAAAAACCTCTGCATTTAAGCCAAACTGTGATGCTTTAGATTTTGTCCTAAATGCCAAATCCTCTGAATTTCCTGACTGACTACCAAACAGTATTACGAGTTTTCTATCTCCCTCTGACATAATTTCATCTATTCGTGAGGAAGAAGCTGACGAAACTAACTCAGGCTTATCTTCGATTTTTTCAACTTTTTCGGATTCTTGGACAACTGATACTGATCCTCCAACAGCAGAAATAGCAGGAAGTGCACCATTGGCCCACTCTGTATAAGGTTCATCAAAGTCAACATCACAATCTTTCCTTGGGAAAATTCTTTTCGCACCTAGTTCTTCCAATCTGTTATCCCAATCCTTTCCAGATTGGCAGAAAAGCTCGTAACTTGTATCTCCCAGAGCGCAAACAGAAAAATGAGTATTTTCCATTCTTGGAGCATCGTCTTTACTAGCCGAATCCCATAATGCTTCAGCAGAATCTGGCATTTCACCCTCACCCCAAGTGCTGCAAATGATAAGAACTCTCTCCGAAGAAGCCATCTGTTCTACTGTTGCTGCATCCATGTCTAATACCGTTGGAGTTAGGTTATGAGATGTTGCTGATTTAGCTAATTGAGACGCTAAATCTTCGGAATTTCCGGATTGTGTTCCAAATAAAATTAACAAGGGGCGAGACATTATATCACCGTCCAGTTGTTACTGAACAAGTAACCCCAAATTAACGGGATTCTTGAACCTAACGCCAACATGATTTGGTTCCGAATGATTGAATTAGCCAATCAATAACCCATCATTCCGTCCATATCCCCACCAGAGGCTGATTTTGCGGAAATCACATCATCTATTCTCAAAATCATTGTTGCAGTTTCAGTAGCAGATTGGATTGCTTGTTCTACAACTCTTTGTGGTTCTACAACATTAGCCGCCAGCATATCTTTAACTCCGCCTTCATAAACATTTACTCCGTAGGTACTTTTTCCTTCTGCATGAGCTTTTCTCAGATCGATTATTGTATTAACTGGGTCTAATCCTGCATTCTCTGCTAATGTTCTGGGAATCACTTCTAGAGCCCCTGCGAAAGCCTCGATAGCCATTTGTTCTCTACCTCCGACTCCTTCCGCATAATTTCTTAAGTCTCTAGAAAGTGCTGCAAGAACAGATCCCCCACCAGTGAGTACTGTTCCGTCTTCCCAAGCAACGCTAACTACTCCCACGGCATCATCAAATGCCCTGCGAATTTCATCTACAACATGTTCAGTTCCTCCTCTCAGTAAAACACTCACAGATTTAGCCGATTCACAACCAGTGATAAAAACCATGTCTGAATCCCCTATTTTTTTCTCTTCGACCTTTTGTGCGTGTCCTAGTTCGTCAGGATTTAAATCATCAATATTTGTCATAATTGAAGCACCAGTAGCCTTAGATAATGCTTCCATATCACTCTTCTTGGCTCTTCTAACAGCAAAAATTCCAGATTTAGCCATATAATGTTGTGCTAAATCATCAATTCCTTTCTGACAAACTACAACATTTGCACCACTTGACATAATTTTTTCGACAAGCCCCTTAATGTAACTCTCTTCTTCATCTAAAAATGAAGCCAATTGATTTGGATTAGTAATCTGGATCTTTGCATCTACTTCTGTTTTTTTAACTTCAATAGCTGAATTAATCAAAGCAATAGAAGCATTATTTACACTTCTTGGCATTCCAGAATGTACCCGTTCCTTATCTAATAAAATGCCATCAATCAAGGTTGAATCTCTTATTGAACCACCTTGTTTCTTCTGAACCTTTATGTCATCCAGGTCAACGTAACGTTCGCCATCATCTTCGCCGCCTACGCAAATAACAGCTCTTACACAGATGTCCGCAAGAAATTCTCTAACGGCTCCAGCACTTTTTCCTGTTAATGCTGTTTTAGCAACTTCATTTAACATCTTAGATTGTTCAGAGTTTACATCAATCCCATGCTCAGATAAAATATTCATTGCTTTCTCTGCTGCTAATCTAAATCCTTCACAAATCACGGTTGGATGAACATTTTGCTCTATCAAATCTTCACTACGTTTCAATAATTCCCCTGCCAAAACAACTGCTGTTGTAGTTCCATCGTAACAATGCTGCTCTTGAGTTTTAGCTACTTCAATGATCATTTTTGCGGCAGGATGTTCAATATCCATTTCTTTTAGGATTGTAGCTCCGTCGTTAGTAATCACAACATCGCCCATTGAATCTACAAGCATTTTATCCATTCCTTTGGGTCCTAGAGTGCTTCTAACTGAGTTAGCCACAGCTTTTGCTGCAGCAATATTATTGCTTTGAGCAGTCTTACCTCGAGTTTGAGATGTCCCTTCTTTCAAAATAAATATTGGTGCTTGTCCTTGTCCTTGTCCCCCTGAATTCATAATTATCACCTTGCTTATTACTATCGCTTACTGGTAGGCGAAACGTCAATTCATTTTAACGCAACGGTTGGAAACTCAATCTATTTTTGTTGATTTAACCACTGTTGACCGTAATGCTGCCATTGTTCAAATGTCCATCCATCAGGTAAACCTGTCTCCGGTACAGGAGGTGCACCAGACAAGTCGGGCTGTGGAAGATGTTGGGTCAAATCTTCATAACTTAATTCAGATGAAATATTATTCTGCAAAGTTGAGGTAGTAGTTTCAGTCTCTAGATAATTAACTCCTGGAGATAAATTTTTATCAAGGTCTTCTTCATCATTCTTGGAATATTCTCTCCAGAAAATTAGCAATAATACTCCCAGTATTCCGATTAGCAAAACAATTGATATTCCATTGAAAATCTTATTAGATAAATCTGAAGAATTATCTTCGCCCTGTTTATCAACTAAAGACTCCCTCATCAATTCGACTTTGAGTACTAAGGGTACAACATCATAATCTGATTCAACCCAGATCGTCAAGTTAACTTGATAGCTATCAGAAGGCAAAGAAAGTAAAGTGGATTTAGGAACTGTAATTTTTAATGCAACTTTATCATTATTATTTTCCTCTATGTTAAAAGCTGTTGTATATTCATCAATTTTTATTCTGAAATAGCTAGATGAAACCTGATCGTCAAAATCAATTCTAACATCTTGATCTTCATAGAATCGATTGAAAATCTGAATATTGAAATCATAGTCTCCATCATCATCAACTCTTAAAATGTAAGATTTACCAGATTCCTCCGCACTTAAATCTATTTCTAAGTTCTCGCTATTTAGTAATAATTCGAGTCTACCTACGCTTCCTACATAGAATTTAATTTTTCCAGTAGAAATTACATTCTCGTTGAAGGCACTTCTGGCTGTTATTCCTAAGTTAAAATCACCTTCTGCAAGTGTATCGAATGTGAATGAAATAGTGACATTGAATGAAGAACCTGGCTGAATTAATGGAGTGATAACTCCGTCCATTCCGATAGTATCTATGTATGCATTCATTCCCAGAATTTTTTCTAATTCAATTTCAAATTTATCTTCTGTATTCCCAGTGTTATTTATTTGAATATTTATTGATTCAGGAGATTGCCCACCTCTATAACTTTGCTCAGTTAAATCTCTACTTTCAACTTCAACCTTTCGTGTACCCTCTATAGTAATCACAAAATACAATTCTTCCTTGAATGTCTGATCTTTAATAGATGTTGCAGTTAAGATTAGTGTGTAATCTCCAGGTGTAATTCCCTCAGTCATCGGGAGAATAATGTTCACTCCAGATGAATCCAGGCCATAAGCAGAAAGAGGTTGAGACTGATCGGAAGATAGTGTCGCACCCAAGAGGTATCTTTCTCCCAATAATTCAAAATTAAATATCTCTTCAGTATTACCATTGTTAATCAACGTTACAGGTATTAATTCTTGAACACCATCTGCGGGTGAGCTAATATTTTGATTTTCTGTGTTCATTAGTAAATCGAATTTTGTTCTTACTTCCACGGATAATGGATACGTAGCTTGAGTGGAAGTACCTTCTATTCCATTTACCTGTAATTCGAGACTAAATTCACCAGGATACGTTTCAAGAGGAGCTGTCAACTCTAAACTTAAATCCGCTGATTGACCTTTAGTCAATTCAATTGACTGAAATCCATTGTTATCCTTAGGTAAATCATTACCGAATTGATCTTTAAATGATAAAGATAACCAAGGTAACCACTGAGGTCTTTCATTTGGGAATGCTCCAGTAAGTTGGAACTTACCGTTTTTATTTCCCGTATTAGTGACTTGAACGTCTACTAGAGATGATTCCCCAGGGAATAAATAAAAAGCTGGGTTTGAAGCATCTGACCAAATTCTTGCATTGTCATGATAACCAACTGAAACTGGAATCGATGTGAAATAATACTCCTCATTATTGAAAGAACCAATTATTGAGATGTTGAATAACGTAATATCATTTGGATTGGTTACCTCCGCCGAGGGGATAATTGATTGATTAATCCAAAAAATAGCTGTTTCATCTGGCGGGATAATTACAAAAACTTGTGAACCATATGTTTGAGATAAACTATGGTCAATTCTAGGTTCAAACCATGATTCATTATTATTTTCACTGATTACACTTACTTGCGCGTCTCTGTATCCGTTATTGTTTACGTGACATTCCATTCCTGGAGGATTGGGATCGTCTGGAATAACGCTGAAACCTAGATCAGGATACTCATTGGATCCGAATTCTTTACAATCGACATCCAACGTAAATCTAGAAACATTTTCAACAGCGAAAATCACAAAATCATCCACATGATAACCAGACGTTGCAATTGAATTGTCGCTTTCAAAAATGAACCCCAAGTGCCATTCCAGTTTATTCATTTCTTCATCCGAAACTTTCCAATGAACCTTTGTCCATTCAGAGTCTGATGTGCTTATACCCAAAATTTCTTTAACTAGCGATTGAGTATTACCTGCTCCTGCTCTCCAAAGTTCTAAGCCTACCATATCTCCAGCTCCAAGTGTACCCCATGCATTTGTTGAAATATCTAGTGAAACAAATTGACTTCCGTCTAATTTTGCTCTACACCACGGCCAAAAATATGACCCATCAGCATCATAAGGATCTTCTACAGAACTTCTGACTCCTAGAACCTCCCCACATCCAGATTGTCCATCTGTAGCAAAACCCCATACTAATCTGTCAAACGCATTACCTGGGTAATTATTACCTGGAGTAGAGTGTCTATAACTTGCAGTACCTTCTAATCCAGTACCTTCTTCTAACTGCCATGCTCCTTTACCAACAGATCCAGGTCCATCAGCAGTATTCTTGGAATATTGGTAGGCGCGCATAGAGAAATATGATGAAAAATCATTGTCGTCATCTAAAGAATCTCTCCAAACTGCTACTGGCATCTTTACCTGTAAAATATTATTTGATTCATCGGCATCTGAATCAATCGAAGAGGTAGAGATTGTAATTCTGATGTCATACCCACCAATTAAATTGCCATTATTAAGTTCGCTATGAGCAGATTCTGGGGTCCACTTCACAGTAGTTGTATTTCTCATTCCTCTAGTCATAGTTTCAGTGTATGAATCACTCCACTCAAGATAACCAATGGGATGAAATGCCTCAATAGTGACTAGCGCAGTAGAAAATTGCCCTAATGAACCTGCATTTTGGAGAATAGTAATATCAATTTCTACTTCCACGCCACGAATAAGAAAATTACTTACTGATTTGTCTGGTTGAGTCCAATTTTCGGCTGGATATGAAGAATTGCCAAATTTTACAGACTCAACAAGATAATCCACTGTTACTCTTCCAGAAACATCTGATGGAGTGGGTGAAATCTTTAATTCGTCTGATGCTATAATCAATGGGTATGATGAAATAAAAGCACTAATAACTAATAATGTTAATACGCGCTTGCCTAAGACTGTCATGTACATCCCAGAGGGAGGAAGGTAAAAAGTTTGATTAACAAAACAATTCTAAGAATCCGAGTACAAAATCAATTACTTTAATTGACATTATTTCATTGGAAGAAAGTAAAAAGCAAAAATGTATTACTGTTAGTATTGTATTGTGGGAACGAAAAACCTACTTCCAAGAATTTGGTTAACTTTGGTTGCGATTGGTCAAATTGTTTTTACTCCCATCGCAGCATTTACCATCACATACATGTTCGATTTTACCATTCAATTCGATCCAGAGTTTGTTTTTTCTGTTGAAATTAGAGAAGATTTATTCAGATGGATAATTGGTGCTTCATTCTATTCTGGGATTACAGCGTTATCATTAGCTTTAATTGTAGGAGGTTTTTCTCCAAACCCTGTTGTTAAGAGAGGTGGATGGCTCTCAACATTGAAATTGTCGAATAAACCAAGAGATGCAGATTTAATATCTAGAGCAAAATTACAACATAAAAATTCCCCCTACGGACAAATGATTAAGTTAATTTCTGATCAACACGGGGATGGGAAAAGCATTATTGCAATTTTTGGGGGTCTACAACTATTAGCGATTCCATTTCAATTCGCAGTAGTCGTAATTCCATGGATAATTCTTATGTTATTATTACCTTGGGCAAATAATGGCCAACTATTGGAATTAGTAGTTATTTGCTATCTCATTGTTTTGATAATCTCATTAAGAATTTTCCCGAAGGTAGCCTCAAAATTTATTACTTTCGCAACTTTTGCTCGAAGATGGCTGGTTTCAATGACAAAACTATCAATTTTCTTCCCTATTCTTGTTTTATGGATGTTAGGTAGATTGGCAACAGTACTAGTTGTCGGTTTACTCGGAAGTAGCATTGATATTACGGCAGAGCAAGATTTTATTGTAGGCTTAATGGGAGGGGCAACAGTACCACAAAATTCATTCTTAGATTTAATGACAGCACTATCCGTACTTCCGTTAGCAGCTTTCACTACACTAACAGTTTTGGGTGGAGCCAACAAAGGCCTTCCACAGTGGCTTAAAGTTGATGATGACTGGATTAGGCCGGATAAACCCGAACCTATCCCAGAAGTTAAGGACCTATTGGATGAATGGTAGATTCATTATTGAGTTTTAAAATAAATTATTCTTTATCCTTAAGAGACAATAAAGGCCTTCCATCCAAAATCAAAACACGCGCTAAACCTTTTATGAAGCCTTCTTCTCTAACTCTACCCAAATCTGGTCTGGGGTGATCCAATAAAATTCGATTACAGTTAGAACACCTCACATTTCCAACCTCCCATAACGGATTAATCAATTTACAGCAAATTAGAGTTGTATCAATTTCTACATCCTCATCAACCAGTACATCTTTCAATCTCCTGCTATTAATTAATAAATTCAAATCAAAAATAAGATTGAGAGAATAAGGATACAAGTATTTATTTCCCGTACTGTCAGGTAACAATCTTGAGACTATTGTCCATCCACTGGCTAGAAATAGACCAAAACCCATAGCAGAGTCTGCCCAAGTAATCATAATCCAACCGAAAAATAATGCTGGAAATGTGAAAAATATAGACATCCAATATAATTTTCTTAAATTTAAAATCCTCGCTAGTAAGTCATGATTAATAGAAATTGGCTCTGGATGAGGAGGAAACATAAAATTCTGTGATTTCGATCTTGTAAAAAATAATATTGGAACTCTAGGGATAATATGCCCTATAATGCACCCCAAGACGAACCAAAGTATTCCAATCACGAAAGTATTCAAAAGCTCATCTCCCAATTATGATTCACTAAGCTCATTTAGAACTGCTTCAACCTTATCCATTCCTCTTGAAATATCCTCCTTAGATATTGTGTAAGCGAATCTTAAGTGACCCTCACCAGATTCACCAAATGCTGAACCTGGAGAGCACAAAACACCTCCTTTCAGTAACTCAAGTGCTAATTCTTCTGAATTCATTCCATTAACAGAAAACCTAGGGAAAACATAGAAAGCGCCTTTTGGAATATGACACGTTACCCCTGGCATTCTGTTCAATCTGTCGCAAATTAAATCTCTTCGTTCTTTAAACTCTAAAGCCATTTGTTCAGGATAATCCTTAGCGTGATCGAATGCAGATAATACGGCATATTGCATTCCGTCATTAGAGCATGCTGCTAAATAATACTGTAACTTAATTATTTGCTCCATTGCTAAAAGATTCGGAGATAGCACATAGCCTATTCTCCATCCTGTCATCGCAAAAGTCTTGGAAAACGAATTAATTAGTAATAATCTTTCATAACCTGTTCCTAGAAAAGATACATGTTTACCATCGTAAATTATTCTATCATACACTTCGTCGGAGATTATCCAAAGATTGTGTTTCTTTGCAAAATTAAGTAAAGAGTCCCTCTGTTCTATTGTCAACATGGCTCCTGTTGGATTTGAAGGGAAGTTGTAAACAATAGCTTTAGTATTTTCATCAACAAGTCTTTCCAAATCATCTACTAATGGAATGAATTCATTTTCAAATAAACAAGGATAATACCTATCTTCTCCGCCCGTAAGTTTGACATCGGGGCCATATAAGGGGAAATATGGTTCTGGGATTAGTACATTATCTCCAGATTCTACCAAGGCCATAAAGCAATTAAAAAGTGCATTTGTGCCTGACATTGTCATGCAAACATTTCTTTCATCTAAACTCGAATCATAGTCTGACCAAGACTCTGCGATTTTTTTCCTAAGTTCAGGTAAACCTGCTGTGGTAGTATATTTGTTTCTGCCATCAAGCATAGCTTGATGAAATTCTTCAATTGCAACGGGAGGTGGCTGAAAATCAGGCTCCCCTAATCCAAATGAAATTACGTCATCACCTGCCATATCAAACATTTTTCTAACACCTGTCGGTTGAATAGACAAAACTCGTTTTGTAAAATCATCACTCAAAATTCCCACATCCTTAATCCTTACATGTTGGGGGAGTCCGCTCCCACTCTTGAAACTCTCGTGTGATTAAAAATAGAAAAAAAATGGATTTTCATCCAGATTGTTTTTCGAATTCATCTACTACATTTAGCAGTTCTGCATCTAGAATTTCATTTTTTCTATGAGGTGATTCACCATACTCATTTACTTCGAATGAACGTAGTAATCTAGGTTTTTTAGTTCTAGACATGAATGCTAAAACCACAATTCCTAACATTGAGATTAAGATGAATATAAAGAAAAAATTAATTTTCTGTGATGAATTGCTTTCATTCTGAGTTCCTTTAAATGATAATACACTTAGTAGTGAATACTCCTCCGTTTCTTCCGCTGAGCTAACCGCTCTAATCTTCATTGTGTAATTTTTATCCGCCAACTGACTTGTGTCAAGTTCTACTGTCCAATTAAACGGGGAATTTTGAGAGGTCTCGTTAATTTCTTCAAATGTTGCTTGATACCACGGACCACCATCTAAATTATATTCCACACGAGATATTTCTCCTTGTTGAGCCCAAGAAATTCCGTTAATAATTACTGATGAGTTCTGTATGTCTTGCAAAAAAGAAGATATATGCAACTGCAAATAAGGAGAGTACTTTTCAATTGGAATTCCAGAATTTTTAAGATCCAATGATAATTTAACAGCCTCATAAGCATCAACCATTCCCCAGCCAAAGTCTTCATTCCAAAATGGGTCTATACTTGTATCATAGGGATCACCTTTTCTTTCAGCCGTTTGTTTCAGTATTTCCTTAATCTGCAGTGGTGATAATTCAGGATTTGCCTCCATCATCAATGCAATTACACCCGTAACAGCAGGTGTTGCATAGGATGTTCCGCTTCCTCTACCTGTGTAAGTATTTTCAGATGCATCATCAATAATATTTGAACAAGCCCCACTAGTTACACAACCTTCTGCTTGAATTATATTCGTACCTGGGGCAGTGACCTCTGGTTTGAATTCATCAAGAGGATTGTTATTCCCATTATCCCGTCGGGGACCTCTACTTGAATAACTAGCAATTGTGTCATCCTCCCTATCAATAGTATTTTGATCATCAGTAGCACCTACAGTAATTGATAGACTACTGGAACCCATTCCAGATAAACCATCGTTATCTGGACCGTCATTTCCTGCAGCTACACTCACCGTCACCCCCTCTTCCATTGCAACATTTAATAAGCGACTAAAAGGATCTTCGCCATCACTTCCTCCATCTTCATGACTAGTAATCCCCCAAGATAATGATATGATATCTATGCCATACAGTGATTCATCAACACCCGACCAAGCAGTATCTTTATTATCAATTATCCACTGTACACCATTCATTGCAGATTCATAAATATCTTGGGGAATTATATAGTTTTCAAATGGTCCTGCGCCTACATCTGTTCCTATACGTACATCAACTAGAGATGCATCTGGTGCTGAACCATAAAAATCACTTTGTGAACCATCAGATTCTATTCCAGTTGATGCAGCCATACCCATGCATGCAGTACCATGCTGGTTACCATCGTCAGGATCGAATGACCCATCATCTTCCCGACCTCCTGCAAGTATGCACTGTGGGTCAGAATGTACAAAACAAACAGCATCATATCCAGCTACAAATTTTCCAGATAAACCTGGGTGTTCATTATCTACTCCTGTGTCTGTCAAGGCAATATTTATCCCTTTTCCACTAACACCAAAATCCCAAGCACCAACGGGATATTCTGTTGAATTACTAGCTTTTACTGCAGGTGTTTGTATATCCCCATAAAATACCACTTCTCCATATCTTTCAACCATTACCACACCATCTAAATTTGATAGTTTAAAAATATCTGTTGAATTTACAGCACCAATTAAAATGGCATCAATTTCAGGGACCTCTAAATTTACAGTATAGCCTAATTTGATAATTGAATTAATATCTTCGTCATTT
The DNA here is from genome assembly GCA_002720095.2 of Methanobacteriota archaeon. Taxonomy (GTDB): domain Archaea; phylum Thermoplasmatota; class Poseidoniia; order Poseidoniales; family Poseidoniaceae; genus MGIIa-I. The sequence continues at coordinate 4,978 of PBGP02000001.1, read as the reverse complement.
GGAGTATGATCATAAGAAAGACCAACATAAACAATCCCTGAAACTGATTCTAATGAATCATGAATTTTATTCCTATTTTGATCGAGAGAGGTTGTTAACCACCAAGGTATTTTATCGTATCTTTCGTTTACGACCTGTGTTGGGACTTCAAAAGTTTGACCTTCTGGAATTATCTGCCATTTAGGAATTTCTTCATAAACTGGAACTGCTGCTGCAAATGAAGGAATTAACAATATTAACAAAATATTAATCGCAATAATGCCTCTGCTCATATACTAATCGAACAGGTTCTTACCTTCAAATTGACGGGAAGTGGTTATTACTAGCAACACATCGTTATAAGACCGTTACGACCCCATGTAGACTGGGCGCATAGTGTAGTGGATATCACGCTGGCCTTCTAAGCCGGCAACCGGGGTTCGAATCCCCGTGTGCCCGTTTAGACGTATTGATACTAATTCATAGTTTTTTGAGTGAGCACACTCATATAGAGGAAGTAAGTCGCCCACTCGTTACCATGAAGAGAGGTTCTCGTGCTTGGAAGAAAACTGGTAATCAGAGATGGAAGTGGAGAAAGAAAAAACTTCGCCGAAGAAAAAGAGCTAGAAGAGAAGCTAAGATCTGATTTAAACTAACTTTCTAATAGTGAAATTTTGATTAACGTTGTCTTATAAGCCGGTTAGATTTCGCATGGTCACCTATGGGGGTATAGTATAACCTGGTAGTATCGCGGGCTCCAGTTGCACGGGATTCAAACAGGAATGAAGACAGAAGGAAAGCTGCTTGCTGATGACCAACTGGAGCGCTGACCTGTTTGAAGACTGATTAGTAGAAGATATCCGCTGGTCTGGGTTCAAATCCCAGTGCCCCCACCATACTATCTGAATAGAGATCTACACTTAGGACAATATCTCGGTTTTTTAACAGTATTTCTAGTCCAAACATGGCCACAAAAATCACAATTCCAACTCAAAATTCCAGTGGAAGAAATCATCACTGCTTGCAAATATCTCAAAACATTAGATTCAGATAGTGATGGCGCAGGAGCAACCTTATTTGTTAATTCACTATGCTCTTTACTATGTTCAATTAGTCCAAATGCGTGTAATAGTTCATGCACCATAGTATGATTATACAACTTTTCATCATCCAAAAGAATTGGATGTAGTTTAATTACTGTTTTTCCTAATGGTAGATTTAATATCCTTTTCCTCGTAAGTTCATTTAGATCATCACTAAAAATTGTGGTTCCAAGCCTATTATCAGTTGGATCTAGCCAATAAAATTTTATATTTTTGAAATTTAATTTGATCCTCGGATTTTTTTTTCCAATTTGTAGGATTTTATTTTTAATATCAGTACTGAGCGTTGGTAAATCTTCTGGCACAGGAAAATTCTTGAAAAATTCTTTAAATTTTTCTGGATCTGACACAAAATGATTTGAAATGAATACACCACCTGGATTAAATGCCTATAAAAGTTATTATGGACCATACAGTCCTGAAAGTAATAGGTTATAATAATCAGTGATGCAGTATTAAACTACTGATAAAAATTAAATGAAGAGAAAAAATCGTAGCCTCATTGGGCGTGTAGATCAGCCTGGAAGATCGCTACCTTGGCATGGTAGAAGCCCCGAGTTCAAATCTCGGCTCGTCCACTAATATTAAAAAAATATATAATAAGATTATCAAACATGACTATCAGGAGAGTAACATGAGAAGAACTCGAATAATAGGAACCATTGGACCAGCCAGTGACAATATTGATACTTTGGAAGCACTCGTTGCAGCTGGATTAAACATTGCAAGATTGAATTATAGCCACGGAAATTTAGAACAGAAAACAGAACTAATTCAAAAACTAAGACAAGTGGAAAAAAAATCTGGGAAACCTATCGGCATCCTAGCTGACCTACCTGGACCAAAATTAAGGCTCGGTTCTTTTCCTGAAGAAATTAGTCTCGGAAAAAATAATATTGTTCATCTACATTGTGGGTATGAAGAATTGGAAAATGAAATCAAAATCATGGACAATAATGGTCAAACTAATGAATATAACATTCCTGTTCGATATGCTGGACTTTCAGAAGATCTAAATGAAAGTGACGCAATTTTAATCGCAGATGGAACTGTAAGATTAAAAGTTATTAAATCACCTAAATTAAAAAACTCAGTTGTTACATGTGAAGTCATAGAACCCGGAAAAATCTCCAGTAGGAAAGGAGTCAATGTACCAGGTACGTTAGTTAGTTTACCTTCAGTTGGTGAAAAAGATTTAGCATCTATTAAACACGCGCTTGAAAATGGAATAGATTTCATAGCAGTGTCTTATGTTAGGAACGTTGATGATCTAATTCCGGCTATAAATGCAATCAAAGAAGCTGGGAAATTTACACCAATCATTGCTAAAATTGAGCATCCAGCTGCAATTAATAACTTTGAAGATATACTAAATAATTGTAGTGGAGTAATGGTGGCTAGAGGTGACTTAGGAGTAGAAATACCTTATGAAGAAGTTCCGTTAATTCAGGAAAAATTAATTTCAAAAACCCTTGAAAGAGGGCTCCCTGTAATCGTTGCGACCCAAGTTCTTGAATCGATGACAAATAGTCCTGTACCTACTAGAGCAGAAGTAACTGATATTGCGAATGCGATTAGACAGGGAACCAGCGCATTGATGTTATCTGGAGAAACTGCTAGCGGAAAGTATCCCCTTGAAGCTGTAAGAACAATGAGTAAAGTGTGTGCTCACGTTGAACAGGGTCTTGACACACTACATTCTCCACCTGCACTTTCAAAATACAAGGCAACTAGAGCTGTAGCTCATGCAGGTGTTGCATTAAGTAACGAAGAAAATGTTTCTAGATTACTGGTTGCTAGTGAAAATGGAAATGCTGCAAGATTAGTTTCAGCATACAGACCTAATTGTCCAATTACTGTTTTGACCAATAAAATTGAAACTATGAGAAAAAACACTATTCTTTGGGGGGTGGAATCAATCTTAGTACAAGAAGAGGAAAGAAGCCGGTTAACTATACTTAAGGCAATTGAGCAGTTACTTATACATGAGAAAATCAAACCTAATGATAGATTAGTTTCAGTTAGTGGCTCACCCAGAGCAATAACTGGAGCCACTAATACAGTACGTTTTTTTAAGCTAGATAATAATGGTGAATTAATCAAAGATTAGTTTTGATGAACCTGTTCCCATACATTAGCTTCAGGATTCCACATGTACAAAGGTCCGTTTTCGGACCTACTCCAATGTACTCCATTATCATCGACCCATTCACCAATAGGAAAAGTTTGATTGTCTTTTTGAATTGAATTTTCCAACATCTTTTCAGCTTCTTTTTCGTAAACACCGAATTCATCACTCTTTTGTTTATTCTTACTTAAAAACATTAAACCACCTATTATAAATGAAATTATCACTAAACCAACTACAGAAATTAATCCAACTGGCATATCTTCATCTCCTGAAGATTCTAATATTGTAGATTGTAATTGTAAAGTGCAGCCATTTTCATCTACATCAACATTCGTTTGGGTATTGTTACAAAGATCTTCATCATCTGATACCCCATCTGAATCACTATCTAGTTGTGATTTTGAACAGCCATTTTTATCTACATCAACATTCGTTTGGGTACCATTACAAATATCAGCATCATCCATTACTCCGTCTAAATCACTATCTAATTGTGAATTTGAACATCCATTTTCATCTACAGACATAGCTGTAGGTGTTTTGGGACAAACATCATTTTTGTCATTAATTTGATCATCATCACTGTCATCAATACAGCCATCCCGATTTAAATCAAAACCTGTGGATTGTTCCATATTACACTGATCAAAATTATCTGTAATATTATCACCATCTGAATCATCTAAACAACCGTCTGCATCTAAATCAAAACCTGATGAATCAGTGAATCTACAATTGTCAAATATATCTGGAATTTTATCATTATCACTATCATCAATACAACCATCTCCGTCTGAATCATATCCTGACGAATCTTGAATGATGCACTCATCAAGATTATCCTTAATTAAATCACCATCTGAATCATCAATACATCCATCTTGATTCATATCCCATAATGTTGCATCTTCAAATCTACAGTTATCCTCATTGTCAAACAAACCATCACTATCTGAATCATCAATACAACCATCTTGATTCATATCCCAACCACTTGCATTTATGTATTTACAATTATCATTAATATCAGTAATTCCATCCTCGTCAGTATCTTTTTGTGAATCAGAACATCCAAACTCATCTACAGATTCATTTACAGGTGTCATCAAACAATTATCAGGGAAATTACCATCATGATTATCACCATATCCATCTTGATCAGCGTCCACCCATTGTGTAGAATCGTTAGGGAATTCATCACCATTATTTCCATATCCATCTCCATCGGAATCAAGCCATTCAGTCGGATTTAATGGAAAATCATCGCCTAAACCACTGTAACCATCTCCATCTGAATCGGGACAACCAACCAAATCAATGTATGAATCTCCATATTGATTGGGGCAATTATCAGAATTATCACCAAATCCATCTCCATCCGAATCAATCCATTCTAATGGATCTAGTGGGAACTGGTCCGAATTATCTCCATATCCATCTCCATCTGAATCGGGACAACCAACTAAATCAATGTATGAATCTCCATATTGATTGGGGCAATTGTCAGAATTATCTCCATATCCATCTCCATCAGAATCTATCCATTCTAATGGATCTAGTGGGAACTGATCCGAATTGTCACCAAATCCGTCGCCATCCGAATCAATCCATTCTGTTGGATCTGTAGGAAATTCGTCAGAATTATCACCGTATCCATCCTCATCCGTATCAATCCATTCAAAAGGATCCATTGGAAATTCGTCAGAATTATCTCCATATCCATCTCCATCCGAATCAATCCATTCGAAAGGATCCATAGGAAATT
>PBGP02000008.1 GCA_002720095.2 Methanobacteriota archaeon | reverse complement strand
TAACATCTTCAACTAAATCAGGGTTAGAGTAAACATACCAAGATGAGGTGAATAACACTATAGCAATCGGAATAGAAATCCAAACTCGCACAAGTACCCGACAGCATAACTTTACTTCAAGAGTTGTGGATAAAACATCAAAAAAAACTAAAATTATAATATTTTTAAAATATAGGAGTTTGAAAATATTTATTTATTTTATCAGATAATCAGGTAAATGAAGTAAATTAATCCCAAGTTTCTCAAATTCCAATATAGTTTCAGCTTCAGGATTATTGACAGAAGTGATTATAATCTCGTTTGGTGAAATATCAGTACCAAATGGAGGTTTCTCTAGACTAGTCCAATATGCCACATCAGGCCTAATTATTTTATCAATTCTAGATAATTTTTCACTTACTCGATCAAATGATTTACCGAATACCCAAGGATCTGATTCTACCGCCATTCGAACTTGGAAATCAATATCTGTAATTTTAGATTCCACTGTTCTTATAGAATGAAAATCTATTAATGATAAAGTTCTGATTTGGCAATCTAAAAATTCTAGGCTTTCCAATAATTTTTTATTGATTAAGGAATGACTACAACCGGTAATAATCAAATCAGTTAATCTCACATTAACTGCATATTCTAAAACAAGATTCTGGGATTCTTCGTTAACACAAAAATCTGACATAGGAAAATATAATACTCCTTTAGGTATTGATTTTTCATCTGGTAAGTTTACAATTCCACAACAACTACATCCAACTATGGCAATTCTTCTCAGTCTTGCTTCAGAATCTAAAATTCCCTGATTAGGTTTGAGATGTGGGATTGAATTAATTCCAGGATAAAAATTTAAAAAACAATATTCTACAGAAATTAATTCCAATAAAATACCTAAAAATAACAAAGTATCATATTCCGAAGGAACAATAATCCACATTAAAAATATAGTAATTCCATGTATTCTCATTTGCCATGGAAATTTATTTTCATCTTGAGCAATTCCAGAATTTCTCAGTAGAATTGCAGAAATAATTGATAGAAATAGTAACACCTCAACATAACAAATTACTATGGCTAATTTCAACATAGATGATGCACTATATTTTGCTGTCACTCCATCTATTAAACCAGCATTATGCGCATATGAAAACCAATTAGGCAGTAATAAGAATAGAGTTAGTGAAACACTTATGGATATTACAATTGTGCCAATAAAAAATAATTGCTTTAACCATTTTCTTTCATGGAACATTAAACCAGGATTAGAAAATTTAATTATTTCTCTAAATAAAAATGGTAATGATAAAAACAATGAAATTAAGAAAATCGAAAGCCATCTTAATGAAACCCATTCAGTGGGAGAATATACGGATGTACAATCTTGGCATGGACTTAACACAGAAAAATATTCATTTAATAAACCATCTATAAAATACCATGATATTAACATAGACATAACGAAAACTGCGAGTATTCTACTTAGTCTAATACTTAGTTCATCAAGATGTGATTGTAATGGAGCATCTCTATCTGATGGTAGGGTCAAAGACATGCTAACAATTGACCCAGTACATATTTCCTAAATGAGCATTCAGACTAAATCCTTCACTTTTGGAGTAGCAATTGCTTGTATCCATGTACGATATAGCCCATATGCAGCCCAAAGGGCTAAACATCCAATCAGGATTCCTTCCGTACGGCCCCAATTTTGATAACCATAAACTGCAGCGAATAATAAAATTAGGAATAGTGAGCCTCTTTTGATTGCTTGAGGAATTGCTAATTCTTTAGCCAAATGTGGGGGTCCTCCACCGAATCTCTTCTCGTAAAACTCTCGCTGTACTATAGCACCTAAAATTAATATTCCAAGAGTTGGCCAATAATACATATTTCCATTATTAAAATAACTTTCAGCCAGTTCTCTTTGGTGTTCACGCTCGACAGCTTCTGGATCCTCTACTTGAACAAATAAAGTATCATAGTCGCCTACACTAATAGTTCTAGATTCCAATCCTTCACCTTCCTGAGATACTGCTTCGTCAGGTGAAGAAATTGTAAAGGATAAGATATTCCATTTATCTCCTTCATTAGCACCGTTTTGTCCATCTACTACATTTACAACTAAAGAAAAATGTAAATCACCGAGATCACTGTCTGGTGATGTCCAAGTTACTGACCAAGATTTGTCAGTGTTTACGAGGCTATGTCCTATAGTTCCTTCTACGTCAGGAACATAATCTACTTTAACATCATCAGACCAACTAAAATTACCTTTACCTGAATCAGTAAAAATAAATCCAGCCCCGTATGAATCTAGAGCATCTCCTGATATGATGAAATTATAATCTGTAGCTAGCGAATAGGACTCAGGAACACCACTGATTTGGACGAGTACTTCATTCGAAGGTAAACCCGCTCCATGGCAAGTGCATCCAATTTCAGTAGATAGCTGATCACCTTGTAAACCAGGGGGACCATTAGGCATCGATAGTGCAGGAACAGCCACTAATATTAGCGATAGCAATATCAAAATAATGCGGTGGTGTATACTAAACATCCTTCCCACAATGACTGCGAATCTAAATGTGCTATTGAATATTTGGTAATATAGCGTAACGGGTTATTAATTAAAGTTCTTTGAGTGCTGAATTTAATTCTGCCATCATCTTTTTACCATCACCAAATAGCATCATAGTTTTATCCTCATAAAATAGATCATTATCCACTCCAGCGTACCCAACAGATAAACTTCTCTTGATTATTACAACTACACCTGCTTTGTCAGCATCGATTATTGGCATTCCTCCCAATGGACCTTCACCTGAACGAGCAGCAGGATTTACTGTGTCATTAGCACCAATAACTAGAGCCACGTCGCATTCTGAAAATTCAGAGTTAATTTCATCCATTTCTATTAATTTTTCATAAGGAACGTTTGCTTCAGCAAGTAAAACGTTCATATGTCCAGGCATTCTACCTGCAACGGGATGAATTGCATAACTTACATCAACATCATTTTCTTCTAAAATGTCTGCAAATTCCTTCACAAGATGCTGTGATTGAGATACCGCCATTCCATAACCAGGAACAATGATACATTTTGAAATTCCATCCAAAACCATAGCCACTTCTTCAGGATCACTTCCCACCTTAGTTCTTGTTAGGCTCTGCTTTTCAGAGCCACCGAAGGCTTTGAATAAAACATCAAATAGTTCTCTGTTCATTGCTTTACACATTATGAATGTCAGAATCAAGCCAGCAGCACCAACCATTGACCCAGCAATAATCAAAACTGTATTACCAACAACAAATCCAGTAAATGCTGCAGCAATTCCAGATAACGAATTTAATAATGAGACCACAACTGGCATATCGGCACCACCGATTGGTAAGACGAATAAAATACCGAGAACGCACGATAGTAACACTATTCCAATAATTAGTCCAACATTACCTGGATTATTTAGAGATAAAATTATCATAATAATACCCAAAATAAATAATAATGATTTAACATAATTCAACCAACTAGGCCCCCATGTAGGAAAGTTAACCCATTTTCTGCGGCCTTTCTCGTCCTTCTTCGATAAAGGAAGATAAAAACCACCTTTTAATTTAAACATAGCTACTAAACTACCAGTTAGAGTCATCCATCCTACCAGCGCTGAAGCACCAATTGCTAGAATTGGTATCAGGTGGTATACCTGAAAAATTGGTTCTGCAATCGCATAATCATCTGCGGTATAGACTTTTATCGCTTCTGACAAAGCAACCAGTGCCGAAGCCGCTCCTCCGAACCCATTGAAAAGGGCTACTAGCTCGGGCATTCCAGTCATTTCGACAGTGGTAGCCATCCAATATCCGATTACTGCTCCAATTCCAAGACCAATTACTATCCACATCCATCCTTCAATTCCCTGATCTGATAATTGCATCTTAAAGACTGTAACTAGCACAGCTACGAGCATCCCTAATGCACCGTACAAATTTCCTTGAGGTGCTGTTTTAGGAGAGCTTAATTTTTTTATTCCAAAAATAAATAATGTAGCTGAAATTAAATAACCTAAATCTAAAAGAGTGGAGAAATCAACCATTAATTACCACCTCTTTTTTTTCCTCTAATCATTTGTAACATTTTGTTAGTAACCAAAAATCCACCGACTACGTTTATTGTTGCAAGAATTATAGCAATAAATGCAAATATTGTAGCTATATTGCCTTCGTTACTATTGGCTGCTAATAATGCACCAACGATACTAATTCCTGAGATTGCATTGGCACCAGACATTAATGGGGTATGTAAAGTTGGGGGCACTTTAGAAATTAATTCAAATCCAAGGAAAATAGCCAGTGCAAAAACAGTTAATGAAAGTATAAATCCTTCGAGTGTTAAAAATATACCAATAGTTTCATTCATTCTTCCTCACCTCCATAAATTAAATTTTTTAATTTAGTATGATTTTTGTGAATTTCCCCCTTTTCAGAGATAAGTATTCCACCGAATCCCGCTTTTATTCCTCCTTCATCACCTGTGAGAATTTGTTCCTCTTGATTAATTACTAACTTTCCGTCATTAACAAGAACCGTAACAAAATTTGTGATATTATTAGAATATAACATAGATGCGGTGTTTGGAACACTTCTACAAAGAATAGGTTTACCGAAGAAAGTTACACCGTCTTTAACGATTACTTCGCTAACATCTGCATGGTTAGTATTACCACCAGTATCCATGTTCATGTCTACTACCACCGAACCTTGTTTCATAATTTTGTGAAGTTTGTTATTTCGTTCTTCACTAAAAAATAACTTTGGAGCGTCCCTACCAAAAATTCTAGCGGTTGTAATTAAAGCGTCTGCTTCACTTAAGATATTTTCTACAGAGCTATCGAAAGATTCCATCAGTTCTGGATCTTCAAATAGTGAGTTTGCATGACCACTTGAGGTCTCGGCATCAACCCATCCTGGTACGTCAATAAATCTACCCCCAAGACTCTCACAATCTGTTTTTGCTGCAAGCCTCACATCAATTGCATAAACAATAGCCCCTAGTCTCTTGGCAGTGGCTATAGCTTGTAGCCCTGCTACTGCGGCACCTTGAATTACGAATTTTGCAGGGCGAATTGTTCCAGCTGCTGTAGTCATCATAGGCATTAGTTTTGGCATATGTGATGCAGCTGTCAGTGCTGCATAATACCCAGATAAATTATCCTGAGAAGAATTAACATCCATTGATTGACCCTTAGACAATCTTCGTGGAATGACTTCTAAAGATAATAATGTTATACCTGATTCTATAATCTGTTTAGCTTTCAATGAATCTCTGAATGGATCAGCAATACAAGCCAACATTGCACCACTCTTCATTTTACTAAAATCTGGTATTCCTATACTTGTCACGATATCAGAACTCATCACTACATCCGAATCTACAATTGAAGCGCCCTTTTCTTCGTATTCAGAATTTAAGTACCCAGAACTTAAACCTGCGTTATTTTCAATTAAGACTTCAAAACCTAGTTTTATTAACTTTGGAACTGAATTTGGAACTATCGAAACTCTTGGTTCTGAATCACCTTCTAAAACTGCACCTAGCCTCATAAGTGGGCCGAGTTTAAAGGGGTTATTGAAACTAACTTGATTTGAAAATAATCTTAACTATGGTCAAGATTATTTCCTTAGTCATTCTAGCCATACTCAGTGATAGTAATATGGGTCGAGGAAGAAGGAAAATTGCAGTAATTGGAGCTGGTAATGTTGGAGCAACATGTGCATTTGTTTTAGCACAAAAGAAATTAGGTGATATTGTGATGCTTGATATCTATGAAGGTTTTGCTAAAGGCAAAGCATTAGATATGAGTCAAGATGGGCAAGTTCTGAATTTCGATGGAAATATTACTGGCACCTCAAATTATGAAGATATTAGCGACTCTGATGTTGTTGTCGTCACTAGCGGATTTCCTAGGCAACCTGGTATGAGTAGAGAAGATTTGATAGAGAAAAATGCAGAAATTATCAAGCAAGTCGGAGAGGGAGTGAAAAAATTTGCTCCCAACTCTGTGGTGATCATGGTTACCAACCCACTCGATTTAATGACATACCATATGTGGAAAGTAACAGGATTTCCCAAAGAGAGAATAATTGGACAGGCTGGAGTGTTAGATAGCGCCAGAATGACACATTTCGTTGCTAAAGAAGTGGGTTGTAATGAAGAAGATGTACATGCAATGGTTTTGGGAGGTCATGGTGACACCATGGTTCCTCTACCAAGATATACAACTTGTGGAGGTATCCCGATTACACAACTTTTAGACAAAGAAAAAATTAATCAAATAATTGAAAGAACCGCTGGAGGAGGTGGTGAGATAGTGAAATTATTAGAAAGGGGGTCTGCATTTTATGCTCCAGGGTCTGCCGCTGCAATAATGGCTGAGGCTGTTTTAAACGACCGTAAAAGGTTACTACCTGCCTCAGCATATCTAGATGGTGAATATGGACTAGAAAATATTTACATTGGTGTTCCAATTATTTTGGGTTCTAGAGGAGTTGAAAAGGTTATTGAACTTGAATTGAATACAGAGGAGATAACAAGTTTACGCGGTTCTGCAGAATTCTACAAAGACCAACTAAAAAATATTCTTGGATATTAATATTTAATCGTTGCATTCATCAGTATGAACAATTTGGATTGGTCAGCATGACATCCAATTCTTACATCTATCTGGAACATGACGGGAAAATATTGCTTGTCGATTCCCAAGGAGTAGGGCCTCAGATTCCAATCCAGGGAAGAACAAGGTCCAATTCAATTGACGGTTGGATGTTAAGATTACCATCTGAATCTGAAATAAAATCAATGGGAATTAATTGGAAAAAGAAGGGTGAGTTTTTTATAAAACATCAAAAATTAACAATTAAAGTAACTAAAGGTATTCCTGAAATAGAATGGCCTCATAATTGGGCATGGAAAGACAACATTATTTCTGATTCTGCGGTTCACCCTGTAGCTAGGGAATCTGTTTACCGCTCAATTCACAGATTAGTTTCTAAAGTAATCATCAAAAATGAAAATGAAGAAATTCTGATGGCTAAAGTTAAAAGAGGACATTTTACAGGGTCTTGGACACTACCAGGTGGTTATATCGATCACGATGAGCATCCAAGATTGGGAGCTGCGAGAGAAACTCTTGAAGAGTTAGGCATTCAAATCGATATTAACGAATCTAATTCTTCAATTGTTTCTCAAAAAATATTTAGTGAAGAAGGTATTTCATTCGTTTCATTCACTTACTTAGTTACAATTTCTTCGAGAAATTTGAAATTCAAATTAAAGGAAGATGAAATTGAATCAGTAAAATGGTTTGAAAAAAGAGAAGCAGTTAATTCAGCAACATCGTGGTTTGATTCCGAAGCAATTAAAAATTTAATTTAATAAATTTTTTAGTATCTCACGTTCTTCTTCATCAATTATTCCATCACTTAAAGCATCAAATACTCTTTTTACTTGTTCTGGAGATAAACCCGCCATTTCCGCAGCATTCTTGATAAGTTTAGCTTCATTATTGTCAACTGTTCCATCTGCAATAGCATGTTCAATTGCCAATTTAGTTGCAAATTGTCCTATCTTGATTGATTCAAGCCCTAAATTCTTGGCGACTTTTATTAAATCTTCAATTTCGGAAGAAGATAGTATTTTATTTGTCCTTGCCTCTTCCCATTTACCCAAAACTAATGTTTTAGCCGCTGAAAGAGCATTAGGAATTCCATCAGGGTTTGAACCACCACCTTGAGCAAACGTTGAACGACCTCCTCCTCCTCCGTTAATGTACTTTGCAATTGCGTTGAGAATTATGGATGCATCGTACCTTTCAGATGCAATACTATTTTCAGTTACAGAAACAAGTAGTTTTCCTCCTTTATCCTTACTCCCAATAATAGCTAGAGTAGGTTTTTCAATATCTCTAGTCAATTCACTAACCATTTTTGTCATTTGCTTGATATCATTGTCAACTTCTAAAATCACAATTCTAACTCCATCTAAATCGCTAGAGTCTTCACTGTTATTACCTGATGTTCGTAACCGAATAATCTCCGCTTCCAATTGCTCAATTTTTTTCCTCTGGGATTTCCATTCTTCGAAAAATCTACTAGATGTCTTTGGAAGATCTATTTCAGATACCCCAAAAGTAGATGCTGAAACCCTGATTAACTCATCTTGATTACGCCCATATTTTAATGCTGCATTCCCGGCTACAATTTGAAGCCTCTCTACACCATCTTGCACCAATGTAGATTTTACAACTCTTATTTGTCCAATCTTCCCAGGATTGTCATGATGTGTACCTCCACACGCTTGTATATCATGATCTCCAATTTTCAAAATTCTAATCATCTTAGTTTTAGGCGCACCGCCTTGATATAAATCAAATCCGAACTTAGAGTCTGCTGTTTTTCGATCTAATTCTAATTTTGTTACATTATCAATTTCTAATAAAACTTGATTAGCAATCAATTCAATTTTCTCTAAATCATGTCTAGTGAGTCTTTCAAAATGTGTAATATCTAATCTTCCTGAATCAACAGATACATTTGAACCTGCTTGAAAAATATGTGGTCCTAATACTTTCCTCGCTGCACCTCCAATTATATGTACTCCAGTATGATGATCCATATGTTGCTTTCTTCGTTCGTAATCTATAATGCCACGAATTACTGCTCCAATTTTAACTTTAGAATCTGTAAAATGAATAACATTATTTCCTTGTTTTTGACAATCTAATACTTGTGAGGTCCCATTTGGATGAATAATTTTACCAAAATCAGGTTCCTGTCCACCTCCTTCTGGATAAAATGCAGTTTTATCTAAAATTACTGCATGTGTAACATCTTCTAAATCATGAACAATTGGTAAGCAGTGTAGCACTTTAGCATTAAATTCGGTACAAAAAGAGTCTTGATAGTATAATAATTCTGTATCGTTAATTTTCTTATTTAATGACAAAATCTCTTTGTTTTTTAATTTTGAAGCCGTTTTTACAGAATCATCGTGTCTTTGTGCCATTTCAGCATTAAAACCCATTCTAAGTCTAATATTTCCATTGGAAAATCTATTTGCTATCTGTACTGCCATTTCAGGCGGAATTCCATGGCTGTCATTTAATTTGAAATAAAAACTGTCTGGTAATTCAGTCACATCTTTATCATGTTTCTTTAATTCTGATTCTACAATATTCTTCCCCCTTCTTAGGGTCTCAGAATATCTTTCTTCCTCGACTGATAGTATTTTCAATATGCCTTCAGTAGACTGTTTCAAGTTATATGTTGGAAAATTTACTTTTATGTGATGTTTTCCTAGTTCTGATAAGCTTTTGTCAATACCCAATTCGTCTCGCATTCTCATAACTCTTCTTGCCATCATTCTCGCAAGATATCCTTCTTTAGCATTTGAAGGAACTAATCCATCCCCTAACATATTTATCAAAGCCTGTAGATGATCAGGAATGGCATAAATTTTTGATAAAGTACCCATCAATACTATAATTTCATCAGTTTCAGTATTTATTCCTCTTTCTGACAGTCTTTCTACTAACTTGGAAAATATTAATTTCTCATCCGAACCAATTTCAATATTCATTATACCAGATAATTTAGATAATTCTCCTAAAAGATTGTCTAAATCTATCAAATTTAATTCTCTAATCTTATTATTGAAATCTGCTAAATCCTTCAACCATCGTACAGATTCAGGATAAATCGCTTCATAGATGGTTGGAGTTCCTGCCGCAGCCCAGCAAAATCTTTCCAAACCATATCCTGTATCAACAATCTGTAAGTCCATCTCCGAGTATTTTACCCCTTTAATCATAAATTCTCCATTTTCATCTTCCTCTAAATTCATGAAGACCAATGTTGCTAGTTCTAAACCTCCCACAATTACTTCAACAGCAGGCCCGGCATTTCCTCCTCCAGACCAAGGGTTCTCTACGTAAGTAATCTCCAACTCGTCAATTCCTAATTCCTGAGTAAATAATTCATGTGATAATTCGACACATCGATCCACCCAGTAATATTGTATTCCCTCTTTAGGTTTGTTAAATACATGGTGCGCCATCATTTCAAACGTGGTTAAATGTCTGCCTGAATGTCCGACAGCATCTACGTCTGTTAATCTTATACATGGCTGAGAAATTGTCAGAGGATTTGCCGGTGGATCTACCATACCACTAGTAACATGTGGTTGAAAATCTGCTATTGATGCTATGGTTAAATGAATATCATCTCTCCACCTTGCTATAATTGGATACGGGGATATTTTAGTATGGTTTCTAATCTCGAAAAAACGTAGAAAACGCTGTCTCATTTTATTTTTTAATTCTACTCCTTTTTCATCAAATCCCGATATTAATGGATTACCAATGAATGTATATTCATCAAGATTAGTATCTCCACAAGTTACTCTAGTAGGATCAGAAGTCCAAAACCAGAGTTCTGTTTCTTCACACTTCTTTCGTATAAATCCCTTCTTTACAAGATAAGGTATCTCGATAGGGGGTAAGGACATCTCTTCACCTAATTCTCTTTCTCTTTGTATTCAATTAGTACGACTGTATCATCTCCATCTGCATATCCATCACCATTTAAATCGACAGAACTAAACACGTGATTTTCAAAATCTGTGCTGACTGTTCCATTAATTCCTGCATTGAACTCTTCTTTAGATGGAAAAACCGTCATGATAATTTCATGATTTTCGTCTGTGGAATAATCTAATATCTGATTTTCATTAAATTCTGCTCCCCATACTTCAAAAAAGTCTGATACTCTAATTTTCATTGGATTTGAATCAGGAATTTCAATATGCAGTTTACCATCAGAACTGTGAGTATGAATTGGATACATACAATCTTCCGTAACACCAATATTATCAGCTAAATTTACCGATTGACCATTTATTTCTATGAATAACCATGGATGGTAATGATTTATCTCGTCTGAATGTGTTACGCATACATCAAGTATCTTAGGTGTGTTATCTGATTCAGGACCGTATATTCCATAAGCGGTAATTGAAATTAAAAACACTCCAGATAATACAAGCATCCATTTCATTAAACCTCCACCAGCAGCTGCGGCTACATCTCCTCCTACCATGTGATTGGCTGAATCCTAATCACATTTAATTATTCAGCGTAGAATCCATAACACAACACCTTTGAATAAAACATCACAGCGTCGAATATGGATGACCACACATGGCGAGATTATATGGAAAGGAAATCCAATAGTATCATGAAAATGAAAAAACATGGGCTAATGAAAGTTGACGCCAATTTAATTTCCAATGAATCTCATTGGAATTTACATTCAGATGACAGAGGGCCTGAACAATTACGGAATATGGCTTGTTTACCAGGCCTAGTGGGTGATGTATGGGCTATGGCAGACTGGCACTTTGGATATGGATTTCCAATAGGAGGAGTAGCTGCAACTGATGTAGACAATGGGGGTGTAATTAGTCCAGGTGGTGTTGGTTTTGATATTAATTGTGGGGTTAGATTAGTCACTACAAATTTACAACTCAATGATATCGGTAACCTAAAATCATTAGGTAAGAGACTTGCCAAAGAGATTCCAGCTGGAACTAGTGGAAAAGGAGGTTACGAAATAAATTCATCAAAATTATCTAACATTATCACTGGTGGCGCTGAAGCTGCTTATGAACTCGGTTGGGGGCATTCTGAGGATTTATCAGCCATTGAGAGTAACGGGGTTCTTGAAGTTGACGAGCCAAATATTTCAGAAAGGGCTATAGAAAGAGGTATTCGCCAACTAGGAACACTAGGTTCAGGAAATCATTTTTTAGAGTTACAAACAGTAGATTCCATTGTAGATAAGAACACTGCTGAAGGATATGGTTTGTTTCCAAATCAAATTGTGGCAATGATTCACACTGGTTCAAGAGGTTTAGGACATCAAGTATGCTCTGATCATGTTAAAAAATTAGAATCCGGATACAAAAGAGACGGTAAAAATTGGATACATAAAGAATGGGGTATCACTTTGCCAGATCGTCAATTGGCAGCTGCACCAATCCATTCTAAATCGGGAATAGAGTATATACAGGCCATGCAATCAGCAGGAAATTTTGCATTTGCCAATAGGAGCGCATTAACTCAACGATTTAGGGACATAATTTACAAAGAATTGGGTTCAGATGCAGAAGTAGATGTACTATATGATGTATCTCACAATATCGCTAAATTTGAAAAGCATGTAATTGAAGGTGTGGCATGTAATTGTTGTGTGCATAGAAAGGGAGCTACGAGAGCTCTTCCCGTAGGGCACAAAGAATTAGACCAAAGATTTTCACAATTTGGACAACCTGTTCTAGTTCCTGGAGATATGGGTACCGCCTCATGGGTTCTATCAGGACCTAAAAAAGCTAATGTTGCCTTCGATTCCTCATGCCATGGGGCAGGAAGGTCTCTTTCGAGAACACAGGCAAGAAAAAATATTAATTCTAGCGATTTACTAAAGGAACTTAATCATAAAGGAATATTAATACATGCTAAAACTGAAAATGTCCTTTCTGAAGAAGCACCTGATGCGTATAAGGATGTTGATGAGATAATCAGGATGACTGAAGATGCAGGTCTAGCTAATCCTGTATCACGACTTACCCCTTTAATTGTAATCAAAGGATAACGGAACAACATAGAAACATTATAAATCATAAATTAATCATAAAAATATCCAAAATGTTCAAGAGCGTATTTTCTAAATGCGGTGTAACTTGGATTATTTCAAGGTGGGATGCACATGGAAAATAAAATTGATAACTCTAACAAAACAATTGCTAAAGTGAAAGAACTTGAAGATGAATTAAAACAACTAAAAACGTTAGTTAACACATTGCTAACTGTAATAACTGAAGAAGCTGATGGTATTCATTCGGGTTCAGCTCCAACACCTCCGGGTCAGGCTAAACGTGGTTTCAGCATGTAGATTTATTCGTAAAATTCATCTTTCATCTGTTGGACTGACCAACCAGCTTCGAGATATTGTAGTAATACCTCTTCACCCCATGAAGGAAAAGCTTCCATTGCTTCATTCAAGTCAGGATGAGAAAGCTGTTGATTTGTGTTATTATCTTGTCTTGCATTGCTAGTAGGAACTTCAGGTGCTTGCTTTTCAATAATGTCCTCCTCAATAGAAAATTCATCTTCTTTGTTTCTGAGAATTAATACAATAATTAACCCAATAACTCCAAGTAAGACAGCTCCACCTCCTCCTAATAAAAGTATCAAATTACTATCTTCATCTCTTTCACCAGATTCAACATTAATGACTGAACCACCTGAACCGAGTATTGGAACTGCCTCACTTTCGAATCCATCTACAATTATTCTTAATTCTAGATTTCCATTACTTCCAATTTCATATAAGAATGGATCAGGCTGAAAGGATTGCCCATTTGAAAGAGCTACAATTGTAGAAGAGACTGTGGTCCAATTACCAAAATCATTCTTAAATTGTAAAGATATATTACCTTCTCCCTCCGCAGTTCCTATATTCTTAGCCAAATAACTAATTGTTAAGGTTTCACCAACATACGGGTCATCAGGTAATACATTTATTTCTGAAATTTCTATTACAAAAGATTCAACATCAAGTTCTACATACCTCGGCTGAGATTCTGTACCCGTTCCTAATGGAATATTACCCGCTAAATCCTTCGTTACTACCCAAACTTTTAGTCCATCGCCCAGACTCAATCTAATTCCAGAATTAGGTCTCATGTCAATAGTCTCCTGATATGTCCATGAGGTTGTTCCTGAATCTAAACTACCTGATGCCTGTTTGACAAAAGCACTGTCTCTACTCCCAATAATTTCTGAACCTCCAAAACCGTCTGTAAAAGCCCAATAGACTTCTATTGGTCCATCAGCAATCCCGCCTTCATCATTCACAATCACAGTTACTAAAACAGAAGATAAATCATTCGAGTTCAAATTATTAAAAGTTACAGCTCCAAATGAAATTATTGGTGCTTTGCTGTCCACCACAATCATTGGTTGGAAGAGTACTTCATTCCATCTTTGACTAGTAACGTCTGAACCCAAATTAGGGATACCTTCTATGCTCATTTGAATCGGTAATCTAGGATCGCTAATTGAACGACCAGGTAAAATGATTGAAATTTCAAATTCCCCTCCTTCAGGAACAACCATCTCACTATGTACTTCTTCAATACCGTAATTTAAATCTAAATTAACAAGCAAATCATCTGGAACAACTTGTATTGGTTCGTCAGCATTAGCAAACTTAACAACACCTTTTACTGAAATTTCGTCACCTTCTGCTGCATACAGTAGCTCTGGTGAACCTGCAGTACTTGGGGGAGTCTTATCAGTTATATTTTTTATCTCTACAAATAATTCGTTATCTAAACTCCAACGATTAGTACCTATGTTAGTCAACACTAAATCATATGTCCCAGGATTTGTAACAGGATCTGTATCTTCTAAAACAATGGATGGAAGATTCCAGCCACCCTTAGCAATCTCTGGGAAATCCCAGTTTAGAGTGAAATAAAATGTTAAATCAAATTGAGAATCATCTACCGGTTTGACTTCAACTGAATTAATAGTTAGATGGCTGTCCAGAGGAGTGCTAAATTCATTTGAAACTGGGAAATAGCTCATTACCCCGAGTGATTCCTCTGTCTCACCAAGAAGATAAACTGTAACATATTCTAGTGTACCTATTCCATTTGGCTCATCAATCCTCATTGAAAAACTATGGTTTTGTCCTACCATTAAGTATTCCATTTCTGTGTTCATGTAGATATAATCTGATATGATTTCTGTTGGTTGATTAATTGCGGTGTATATTGTAGCATAATCTGACTCAAATCCTGGCCCACCCCCATTAGCTATCTGGTTACCTGCAAAGTCTGTAAATTCAAAGTATACACTGAACTTATTATTCTCTGAATTAACTTCTAAATTAATAGGTAAGAAACTCAATGTTTCTTCACCTGCTACGCCTGAATTGAATAATGAGACAGTTGTAGTGGCATATTCTACAGAATCTGGAACTCCATTTTTACCGTTTATTGATGGATCATACAAGTCGTGTAAATCTTGAATCCAATAATACATGACAACTTCTGAACCCAGAGATTGATTATCTGAAACAGTAAAGAGTAAGCTGATTTCTTTAGACTGGTCCCAGGTGTATCCATCTGCGTCAACATATTGTCCTGAGGTGTATATTTGTAAACGTTCAGCTACTGGTGATTCATCATCTAATCTAAATTCGACTGTAGGTTTAACTCTTGTCTCGTCATTAGCTCCAGAAATACCTTCCCCTGGACCTACCCTGATAATTTCAGCAGATATCGGGTATCTTACAGACGTACCAATGCTTCCAGCAGACCTATTGGGAGCTGTGACTTCTCCTGACCAAAAGCCAGAATCTGAAGAGGTCATATTAAACTCCACACCGTTAATTTCTGTTATTACGTGGAATGCATCTGAAGATGGTGACTTGCCTAAAGAGTCTTCAAAGGTTACATTTCCACTTACAGTTAATATTGAATCTTCTTTGACCCATGAATCTTCTAAAACTTGTCTTCCAAATTGGTCAATAATGCTGAAATCTGTAATCGTGAGATCATTCTCAACCGCCTTATATCCCGCACCACCTGATTTTGCTGAATAAGGAGCAATTCCAAAACCTGACTCATCTAAAGCTAGCGAGTTCCAGATTATTTCATCCTGATCATCCCAATCCCATTGTGTAGTAAAACTCCAGTTTACTACCCATAAATCATCAACTAGTTCTACCGATGATTCTGCTGGAATTAATGAAAGGAATTGTGAACCAATGTCTTGAGTGAATACCTTTTGACCGTTTATATCTGTTACTTTGACTCCGATGTAATCTCCATTCGATGAAGTTGCTGTAAGTCTAACAGAATCAATTAGGTTATTATTATCAGAATGAAAATGTGTAGTAGTAACTGTCTGGACATTACCATCAGGATAAAATGTCGAAGGTGGGGTAAAAGGTTCATTAGTTATTAACAAATTATGAACCACTGAGCCGTTTAAACTAATTCCACCGCGGTCGGAAACATATGATAAATTATACCTGACAAATGTGGCAGTTCCATTATCGTTACTAGATTGATGGTAAGGGTCATAAACCGATTCTAAATTTGTGATATTCTCTACTAAATCATAACCAATGGACATAGGACCTATACCTATTGAAATATTAGAATTTATGCTAGAGTCTAATAATTCTAATTCAACGTCCAGAATATTAAATAATCGATTATCCTCTATTATTTGGTTTAAGTTAGTTAATTTACCTGTTATTGGCAATTGTATAACTGATTGCTGTCCAATATTTTGAATGTTTACAATGGTTGACTGTCCTAAGCAGGTCACAGAAAAATTAGCTGAGAAGTTGTGTTGAGACTGATGACTCAAACCATTTTGGTTAGATAAGTTATATTCAATATTATTTACAATCATTGACATTAGTGCAGATTCAATGCTAGCATTAGCTGGAATAATTGACTGGACTGAATTAATCTCATTTTCCTCAAAAACAAATTCCATACCACGATCCTTAGAATCAGATATCGTATTAACTCCACTTTCTGTATATCCATAGAATCTATTTTGCCATCCAAAATGACCTACATTTGTTTCTGATTGGAATTCCCAATCAACCACACCATCATTTAGTACATCAACTACAGGGTTTAAGGCAGGGTTGACATAATACCCTATAAGATAAAAATAGTATAAATAATCGTTTGGATTTAATTCAATTTCCACTGAAAAACCTGGTTGAGGTTCGTCGAGGGAAATAATTTGATTTAAGTTCGGGCTGGAATTTACCAGAACATTTCCGTTAATGTCCTTCAATGTTACCACTGCATCTCCAACTCCAGTTAATGCGAATTTCTTCATTGGTCTTGAGGAATATAAAAATTCACTTGAAAGGATATGTGTTTGCCCATCTGAGACGGTCATATTTCCTAATTCATCTACTTCAATTCCAATATCTGGTACGTCCCACCCATTATTTACATAATAATTCGAATCAAATGAACGTATTCCACCGAAAAAAAGTTCGCTTAAAGTCGGTGACACATTAGGATCATTAGTTCCAAAATTCAGTTCAACATGTATATCTCCGTACAAATCCAAATCTAATCCTGCGATAGAAAAAGGGAAAGATAAATTTTGAAAACCAGGAATAACAACCCCCGCAGAATCAAGTAAAGAAGCACCAATCCAAGTCTCATTTGGCAAATTCATAGTTGCATCTAAAAATCCCGCTCCGAGATCATCTAGAGTTATCAAATTACTTTTCCATTTACCTTCCCTTAAGAAATAATCAACTTCTATGCCTAAATCGTCAAGGTACCATGCAGCATAATTCCATAACCCATCAGAATTATATTCGAATCTAAATTGAACTTCCGAACCTTGATATTCATCCAAAGACCCTCTCATTTTTTCCCAACCAGGGTGATTATTACAAGCTCCACCGCCACTCGTTTGACCATATCCTTGGCCTACAAATGCATTAATTCCCGGATACCATCCATCTGCAGTAGGACTTGTTATTTGCCCATCATACCAAGTGTTGTTGAATCCACCAATTTCTGTGGGATGGAAATGAGTGAAATTACTGCCATTAACAGATATAAATACAGCACCACCATCATAGTTAGGTTCCCCACAAACCCAACTGTTGAAAGATAGGAAACTCGAAGCATTTTCTACAACAGAATACATCGGTGTTGTAAGTCTAGCAAAAGTCGATCCTGATGCTTGTCCATTAAGTGAAATACCATATCCATAATCGCCAGATGTAAATGAGACAGGACCATACCCTGGGTAACTTGTAGGGATCTGACCGAACTCCCATTCTGAACCTTGTGTTATCTCTAATTCAACTTCAAATCCAATAGCAGATTCTGGTACTGGGTTTTCAAAACTATCGAAGAAGGAATATTTTCCAATGGAATTTATTACATGACTCCACTCATCTATGCCTAAATTCCCACTTGGATTAAAGCCACCGTATGGTGCTTCTTGGTGCCAACCGTTATCGCCGTTATTAAAATCATCAGAAAAATAGATGTTGGCATTCTGATCCTCAATACTCAGGTTATTGACGAAAACTCCGCAGTGATTGGAGTACTGCGGGAATGAACATCCCAGAGAGTTATCTGTGGAAACCCTGATTCTGAACCATGTAGATGAATCTCCAACATAACCTGGTGGATATCTGTACTGTAAAAGTTCAAAACCTTGAGAATCTCCTGGTACCCCTGAAGAAGAACTACCAGGGACTGGATTAGCAGATAAACCTACAGCGATGACCTCTTCCCAAGAAATGTTATCCTTACTTACCTCCACATACATATTATCTCCGTTATTACCTCCCTGTAATGCCCAATGTGCTTCAAAATATATTGAAGGATCCATTGTTGCTGAACTTAAGTCCACAGGGAAAACCAATGATCCACCTGCTCTATTGGCGTAATGACCGTTTGGATTATTACAGCCATCCGCTGGTGAACATCCAAATAACCAAGCATCATAATTTAAAACACCTGAATTAGTAATTGAAACGTTATCTAAGTACCAACCTGGACGCTCTAAAGAGTCATTAGAGGTTCTAAAATTCCACCTAAATTGTAAAGTGTTCGAATTAACAATATCTGAAACATTAGACAAATTAAATTCAGATGTCACCCACCCTGATGCATTACGACCAGCCCATACTGGGAACCCGTGCACACCACCATTAATAGGGAGAGATTCTGGAATGATACTCAATGTAATATTTGTATTATTCAGTGCACTTGAATTGAATGGAGTTTCGTTACCTTGATCTATGCTATTTAGAGTTGTACCAGAGAATCCGGTGTAGTTAGCTACTAATCCCTCTTCTGTGATTACTTGCCCAATTACTGGGATATTGGTAGGAATTGTTCCGTAGACATTTATAGTGCTATTTTCTCCGTCATAATCTCCATTTAATGTGAACTCGAGTTCATTTAGTTCTGGATTTAGAGTATTAGTGTATCCACCTTCTGGCTCGATGTAATTCCAAGGACCTGAGTCAACTCTGTATTCTAGCCATGCTCCGTCTCCATCTCCATTAACGTCAGAACTAGTGTCAAAATGATACCAATGATCGAACGTTAAAGTAAAATCATTGGGGTTGGAAGGCGTCAAAAATGCAGGTAATTCGAGTGATTGATAAATTTCTCCTCTGATATATGAATTTGGATTAGTTCCTAATAGGTAGCTACCGTTGGTAGTACTGGCAGGAATTTCTCCGAAAGAAAGATTGTAAACGCCATTAGTCGGTGTAAGAGTTGGAAACACTAAATCGGTAATATCCCACAAACCTGGATCTGTACCTACAGATTGTAAAGTTCCTGGTCTTGAGTAAATCAACCCTGTTTCAAAATCTGTCATTTGATTTACGGTGGGGTCTGGTAATAATGACAATAGATCCCCGAAATGACTTAGAGTGGTACCGTCGTATGTGCCATTGGAAAAATCTGTTCCCACGGAACTTAGATACAATCCATAATCTGCATCAACCATCCCATCCACACCAACATCAACCCAACCATCTCGGATTGTAGCATTTCCAGGAACTAAAAATCCATTCACAATTTTTTCGTCTCCAGATGAATTAATCTGATTTGGACCAGTCCAGTTCGTAATTGCTGCATTTACTGTTGGAATACAAAACATAAACACTAATATTAAACCAACGATTTTTTTATTGTTGCCATAGTTTTTTCTGAGGTCATACGTCATTTGGATACCCTACACCTCCCATGGGTGGGCATAATACATTTGAAACACACGCTTAAGAGTTCATAAAAAAGATGAAAATAGGGTGAAATTAATTTTTCGATATTAAAATGGCGCGATGGGAGAGATTTGAACTCCCGAGTCCAAGGGACACGTGATTTCCAGTCACGCGCAATACCAGGCTATGCGACCACCGCTCAGCCTTCCGTATACAACTCACTAAAAAAGTGTAAGTATAGTTAAGCAGTAGCGATTAAAAAAACATACATGTTCCGATTGGATGTTTGCCACTGTGGCTCAGGGGTAGAGCGACGCCTTGGTAAGGCGTAGGCCGCGAGTTCAATTCTCGCCAGTGGCTCTTGAAATTTATTATATCAAATTCTATTTTTTCGAATTGTTTGTGCAAGTTATCATATGTATAAATTGACACAGACAACTATGGCGGCGTCTAACCCTGCGGAAGTTAGTGCCAATATTTCAATTAAAAAAATTAATCTAAACGAAATTGAACTAAATAAGAATCTAACTCAATTTCATCCAATGTTCTCAAAAGTAGATGAGTTGCGAAAACAAATATATTACTTGAGTACATTACTAAAATCAACATGGGGGAAATCTGAGATAATTACTATTTTTATTGGGTCTCTGGCAGTAGTTCTTGGTGCGTTTACTTTTGATGGCGAATTGAGTGAAGGTGGAGATTTTCTAAAAGTAGGTATTTCTCCATTAGGTGATGGACTTAGTGCGATATCACCGGTAAGTTTTTTCCAATTAATTCTTAGCCTGATATGTTGGATTTATTTCATTTACAGGCTCTGGGAACACTATCCACTAATGAAAGGGCAGTCAGTTAGCCTACTTTTCATGTGGTTCAGCATTACTGTAATGAATATCTCATTACATCAAGGAGCACCATCATTCCCCTTAGAATTTAGTACAGATGGCATCACTATTACTCTTGGTTCATTGATAATGTCGATATTTTTAGGATTTGTTTTTACAAGAGCAGTTGTAGAGACTAGAGATATTCATGTCGAAGAAAAATTCCAAGATCCCGACCCCAGAGTTGTTGCAGATGCGCTTTACAACCACAGTTTATTAGGTTGGGTTGGAATTTTATTTATCTGGACTGCATCATGCTTCGTTAGTTCATGGGCTGGAACACACTATGTTTCCGTTCGGCCGCATGGAAGTTTTATCTGGCAGATTACATACATATTTTTCGGAATTATATCTGTAGCTGGAATGTGTATTCTACTGTGGTATCCGCAATTTTTGCTCGGTTCAGGTGAAATTAAAATTAAATCAAAAAGGGCCAGAGAAATTGACGATTTAGAAATAACAATGAATTTTTTCCCAGAACAAGGTAAATGTCCTGAATGTAATCATCACTCTTCCGTTTCCAGAGATACTGAAGGATTGCCCAAAATTAAGTGCCCTACTGAAAATTGCCAAGGTGAAGGTACAATCAATACAAAATGTAATCTTTGTAGTGAGAAATTACCATCAAGAGTAATTTGTACAAATTGTGGTGTTAGCTCACCAGCATTAAAACATTTAAGCGATCAAGAAGCATGGTGATTAATTGAGTGGCACAAAAAAAACTCAGGAAAAGGTTCATAATAAAAAAAGTGAGCTTCACAACACCAAACTCAAAGATATAGAAATTCACCAGGATTACTCCGATGATGATGAAAATTGGGATGATATTGATGATATGACAATTAAATCAATATTGGCAATATGCACAATTATATTTCTCTTTTTGAGCTCAGGATTGATTTACATTGCTTGGAATAATTGGTGGAATGACGAACTGATTGGACCTGGGACATTCCTAACAAGCAGACAGGAAAATTATGAAAAACTAACAAATTTTCATGAAATAGAGTTAAATGGAGATGGAGTCATTGTTTGTATCGTAGATTCTGGAATCGATCTAACTCATCCAGATTTAAGTGATATTAAACTTGAAGGTTGGAAGGACTTCGTAAATTCAAGAACCGATATTTATGACGATCAAGGTCATGGAACTATGATGGCAGGGATTATGGTTGCAAAAGGAGGATTGACTGGATTAGCCACAGAAGTTAAATTACTAATTGCTAAGGCTTTGTCAATAGATGGTACTGGAACGGATCAAGATGTCTCAGATGCAATAAATTGGTGCGTATCTAATAACGCAGACATAATTTCACTGTCACTGGGCGGCGCCCCTGGAGTTCTACCGTCTTTATTAGGCGGTGATGCTGTAGAAAATTCTGTTGAGGAAGCAATTGATTTAGGAATATTTGTGGTCGCAGCCGCTGGAAATGATGGAGAAGAAGAGAATGATGATGATGTTAACAGTCCATGCAGCGTTGAGGATGTCATTTGTGTGGGGGGAGTAGGCATTGAAGGAGACATTTGGAGTGGGAGCAGTAAGGGGTCAAATAATTTCCAGCTAATTCCACCAAAACTTTCAAGACAAGATCCTGATAAAAAACCAGAATTAGTCGCTCCGGCTGAAAGCGTTCCTGTACTAATTTCAACAAATTCAGGTTCTAACGAACCGAGTCAGAATACCTATGGAACGGCGAGTGGGACATCTGCTGCTACAGTTTACGCATCATCCGCTTTGGCTTTGATGCTTCAAGCAAATCCAGACTTATCACGTAATGGAACCGAAGGGGGTTCCTTAGAAACAATAGAACAGGTGAAACAGTGGATTAAAGAAAGCGTTCTTCCCAAAAACAATCAAGAAGAACATGATGACTACTATGGTTATGGGATCCTTCAGGTTGATTCCTTAATTAACAGAGCTACTTAGGTATAATGCCGACCAATGTAGTGGTTTTAAGAGGAGAAAAAGCAACTCTATGTGTATCCTTGATCTCACGAATTAAATCTATCCAATGCTGAAATTGGTCAATATGATCGTTAGATGCTCCCTCAAAGGGTACAGCAGGTTCAACTGTGAGTAAAAGACCATTCTTTGATAGTATTGTCAGGCCATCCCGAATACATTCCACTTGATCCGCATCACCAACATCGATAATTATCAAATCTGATGGAACGGGTGCTGGAGAATTTACTGCTGTTTGAGTCGAACTATTTATTAATGCTTGATTAGAAAGTAACCAAGCATTACACTCACCAACCAATTCTTGAAATTCCATACTCAAAATTTTTGTCCATTCGGTCGCGTTAAATCTTTGAGTTAATCGTAACAAAATAGCAGCAAATTTGTTACCTGATTCTACTATCATATACTCTGGTTTTATCTTTTGTACTGAAAAGATATCTAATAGCCAAGATGAAAGATATCCGATACCACCACCTACCTCGATTATCTTTTTAGGATTATGCCGTAAAGCAATGTCTCTAATTCTCCGAGTAGTTATATAATCCATTGATGAAAGCTCCATATGTTTCAATTGTTCACTTATTGCAGCAGCTAATTGTGGCTCATCTTTGTTCAAATTATCATCTTCTGCCATTAACCAAGCGAGAGCATCTCGTTCACTTGGCAGACTATCCATATTTACGGGTATAAGTTACCTTTTTCAAATTTTTCCATTACCATGTCTTGAAATATACGTTACAGATGAGATGTTTATTATGGACAATTCCGATACAAGTTGTGTTGCTTCTTGCCCCACCTGTGGAGAAGAAAAAGAACATGAAATTGTAAATCAAAAAGAGGTTGGATCTGGATTAGATGTTAAAGTGAAATGTTTAGATTGTAGTTTAGTACATAAGGTACATATAAGGCCCCCTAAACCTATTTTATTATCATTCTTACTTAGCGAAGGACCAGAAAGTAAAAATGTTAAAATTGATGTTGATGAAGATGAATTATTCAGGGTTGGAGATGTTTTCGAACATGATTTGAAAACATGGAGAATCAATACAATTGAATCAACCCATAATAAATTCATGAGGAAATCATTACCTGACAGAATAGGAAGAATAACTGCAAAAAGATTTGATGAGGTTCGAGTAAAAATAACAATTAATAATGGAGATTTTTCAAAACCAGGTCTAATTCTTTGTGAACCAGATAAGATATTTTCTACGGGATCAATAATAGAATATGAAGGGGAGAAATGGCGAATAAGATCCATAAACACAGAAAGAGGCTCTACTTTGCGTGGAAAGTTTGAAGCTTACAAAATAAAAAGATTATATTTGCAAACTCCTCCACCGCCAAAAAGTAGTCCTAAAACATCCAGAGAAAGGCGACAAGCTTGGAAAGAGGGGACTCTTGGCTACAACCCAAATCCTGAAAAAACACGCAGATAGATTATCTTCTATTAGTCCAAGGAAACAGAATAGATTTGGTGACATGCCAGGCAATATCAGGATTTTCCCTTAACCTACGCATTGAATATTCATACCACTGAGTTCCATAAGGAACATAAACTCTAGTTAAGTGACCTTCTGAGGCTAATCTCCTTCTAACATTTCCTCTAACTCCTAGTAGGAACTGAAATTCATATCCTTGTCCTTTTCCAGTTCTATTCTTTGGAGATGTCTTTCTTTTATCTTCAAAACCAGGACCCAAATTCCTTATTTTCAATGATTTAATTGTATGATTAATGACTTCTAAGTCATGACTCGCAATCCCAACATATGAATTTTTATCCAATGCAAGATCGATATCTCTGCAAAATGATTTAACTATTGCTTTATTATTTACATGTGATATTTCTGAAGGTTCAAGATAAATACCTTTACAAAGTCGAAAATCTGCATTCCCCTCTAGATTTTCGCACATATCAATTATATCCTGTTTGGTTCTAAATAGTCTTGATTGAAGCACACAACCCACATTTTTAAACCCTCTGGAATGCATTTCTGATACTACGTTTATTGTTTCCTGGGTTACTCTATGATCCTCCATATCCAATCTAACAAACATGTCATGTTCAGAAGCTAATTTACATATTCTTGAAATATTCTCCAATCCTTTTTCATGATCTAAAAGTAGACCGAAAGCTGTCGGTTTTATAGAAATATTAGCATTCAAATTATCTTTCGCAATGGCATTAATTACTGATTCATACTCTTCAACGAAAAAGTTAGCTTCACTCATAGAATTAATCTCTTCCCCCAAAACATCAATAGTTGTGCAAGCAGATTCTAATTCTAATTTTTTAATTCGCTTAATTGCAGATTCGATGTCGTTCCCTGCAACATACCTTCGGGATACCCAGCGAATAACAAATTTGGGAACCCATGGTAGAAAAAACATTACTGTTCTTCCAAAAAGCCCTCCTGCCATGGCGCGCTTAGAGGATAGAGAACTTTGATTTTATGTTTCAGAAGTTATTAAATCCGCACTACGGCCCAGAGGTATGTCATTTTTGGATAGAAAATCTCTAATTTCCTTCCTCTGCCAACCCTTAAATGATTTCTTATCGATATAAGCCCAAATTTCAGACTCAGGGCTAGCTCTTTGGGTTGATTTATACGCCGACAAAATGACGTTTTCCCATTCACGATCGATTATTTTTTTAGAACTTGGATCTCTTTCAATTTTTAAAGCATAATTTGCCAACATATGTCCAATTGTCAGTCCTAAATCACATAAACGCATGGGCTGAGGAGCATAATGTCCACCACCTAAACAAAAAACAACTTTTTTGGGTGCTATTGAAGGTACAGGAGAATTATTGTTTAGGTTCAAACCATCAATGATTACATCTGCTAATACTGATGCTGCTTCTGAATTTCCCCATTTATCTTCTGTTGATCCGATCTCAATAAATAAAGAAGGTGAATTTAACCATGGCCCGTGATGAGTTGTTTCAAAACTTACCGAGAATTCTTCTTTAATTCCGTTAATTTCGACTTTTTTCTTCAAATCTGTCATCCACGAACTCATTCTTAAAGATGGAGGTGGTCCGTCTCCAGGTCTACCTCCGAACGGTGGTTTATTAGGCCCTGAATATTGGAATGTTCCGATTGGATGAATTGTTAAACTTGGGGTGCCTGAAGAAGCTACATGTCTGCTGGGAAAAATAACTTCAGTAACTACCTCCCTAGTTTCTTTTTCCCATCTGTAATCTAAATTATCTTCATTTAAAATCCACCCATCTCTCCACCAAAGTCTTACTGAACCAAGTCTCCATGATTTGAATCCCTCCACAGGATTCATTGTATCCCAATCACATTTTTTCAATAACTCATTTCCTTGGTTAACTGATGCAATATCACTGCCACTAACAATTATTAGTACAACTCTATCTCGCATATCAACCCCTAGATGTTTAATTTCATAGCATCTTGCATTGAATATTATTTATTAGATTCACCAGGGTGTGTTATGAGCAAAAGACTCGACTTCCCCCCTCAAAAATTAGTTAACTTAGAAGACGGGAGAAAATTAATTTTAGGCATGAATGGAGAATTACAGATTCTTGATAATAATCTATTACCTTTACAAGACAAAAAAATTCCATTTCCCACGACAATTTCTCATTCAAGTGTATCCTCAGACAAATTATTCGCATTCTGGATTGATTTGGAATTAATGATTGCTAGAATGGCAGCATTTAATCTCAATGAAGATATTCCTAATGGGCCGTCCCGTTCAGAGTTAAGAAGTGAACTTAAGAATTTAGAAATTGATTCCTTCAAGGGGGCTATTTGGTCGCATAGCTTAGATTCAGAACCTCTAGCGATAGTATCAAATGGTGAATTCATATTTTTCACAACGTGGAAAAGAGGTATCTATTGCATAGATCATGACTCGAATGAAATTTGGAGAATACCCTCAATCAAGTGGAATAACAAAATAATTGAATCGCATTTAATCATTAAGATGTATCTAAATGAGTCTGAATTGGTAGTCTGGACTAAAGGCTCAGAATGGGCAAAAATTGATTTTAATAACGGTAATCTAATCGAACAGGGTGAATTTGAGTTTTTACATTCACTAGACCGTGTGTACTACTTCGATAATAAAATTCTACTGTGCAGTGTTGATGGACATATCTCGTGGATTGAAGATTACGACATATCAAATTCGCTTAGCATTAAAGAAAAAGGTCCTGTTAATTATGCACTTTGGGATTCAGAAACTGATAGTTGGAGATTATGTGTTTGGAGAAAAGATATTATGTGGTCCAAATCATCTATACAAACAAAAAATAGGAATGAAATCGGAAAATCAATCTTTAAACATGAAGGAGAATGGATGGTATTGGATAATTCAGGGAATTTTTCTAAACATCTGGAATGAATTATTCTTCTTCAGTAGAGTTCTCAACATATTTATATCCACATTTACCACAGGTCATTCTATCTTTATGTCTTGCTAAGAATACACCAGGTCCACAACCAGGCATTGGACAAAATAAATTTTTCCTTACTAATTTATCTCCTTCTATTGAATACTTCTCATATTTCTTTGAAATGTTCTTACCTTCTGCCATAATTACTCTCCCCCAGATTCTTTACTATCTACATCAGTTTCACTCTCTGAGGACTCATTAAAAGATGCGTGGCGTTCTAGCATATATTTCATTTCAGTAGATTTCAGATACTCTAAATTCTCATACACATGGGCGAAGCCTGTAGTTAACGCTTGTCCGAATCTGGTATTGATTCTTTTTAAAATTACAAGTTCTTTTTTAGAACCTGGTTCGGTCTTTAATACCATATCCATAATTTCA
This sequence comes from Methanobacteriota archaeon, assembly GCA_002720095.2. Taxonomy (GTDB): domain Archaea; phylum Thermoplasmatota; class Poseidoniia; order Poseidoniales; family Poseidoniaceae; genus MGIIa-I. The sequence goes on along the minus strand of PBGP02000008.1, from coordinate 9,665 downwards.
TTACGACTTGGTGTAGCTTGTTGTGTGTGTTTAATCCTAAATTCAATTTCTACTCTATTTAGTAAATTATTTTCATTCCTCGTTATGACTTCCATTATATCACCTTACTGAAACTTTTAGTGCGAATTCTCCATTCCTCTCGATCTTAAGTCTTTGAGCAACCTCAGAGCGGTTATAATCCATAATTAATACATAGCCGCTCCAGTCTAAAGTAACTGGAGAACTAGGGCAGTGCACACATTGATCAACTGATTCTGGTAAAACCATGTGACACTCACCACATGCAAATCTCTTATTTTGTGCCATTCAATAACCTACCTTTCCTCTTTCAACCATTCTAATCCGCCTAATCCTGGCTGTTTACAAGTCAGACCAATTTTTGAATTCTTAGGGTCAGCAGGATTAAATGATAATGATACTATTCTACTTCTAACTGGATCTCCTACACCCAATTCTTTTCCAGATTGTCTTCCTTCAATTCTGCGCATAGCCTGGTTTACATCTACATGATCATCCATTATCTGCGATTTATGAAGAAGAGCCTCTACTGGTCCGATTCTGATAAAACAACCAAAATCATGCACTTCTGATATCGCTCCTTCAATAACTTCATTTTCTAGCATTACGAATAATATTGCCTTAAACTTAACCCTTTGATATATAGCTCCATCTCCATGGATTATTCTACCTCGACCAAGAGGTTCATGATCATAAGTAACCAGAACAAATCTATTCTCAGAGTCGTATTTTCCTTCAAAAGCTTCGGATGCCAACTCATCAATTCTCTGATTAAGAGATTGTCCTTTGCGGATAAACTCTGCTGGAATACGAAGTGTATCTTCCATTGTTGCTTGCATGTACATTTTTTCACCTACTTTCCCAACTCTCATTACAGTGACAAAGCGGGAAATTCCCACTCTGTCCGTCACTGGCTATCCTCAAGAGAGAGAGGTCGAAGTAAACTGTCCACTTGAGACCCCCATATAAGTATTTCAAATGATTTCGGGGATAGTCTACTTGTATGCTTTCAATATTATTAATGAAATTAAAACCTTAAGGTTTTAGTAAGCGCACAATGCCTGCATAATGAGCGTAATGGGTAAAAGCCGCAGAAGCATAATTCTAGTAGTTGCCTCCATTTCTATAATTTTACTTCAGTCATGGACTCCCCTAGCGGTTGTAATTGATAACGAAAAAAGTTTATCCGCTGCTCCGAAAGCCACAAGTATTTGGACGGGTAGTGACCAGCCATGGTCTCAATTTGGCCATAATCCTACAAGAAACTCAACATCACCAATTCACTCAACAACTGGAGGTTTTGGAAAACCTTCGCTAGGCATAATTACAGACCCTTCGATAAATTGGAAATCTACAGATGACGCTAACTATGGTGTACAAAGTTACGGCTCTGTTGTTGGAGATTTTTCAGGTCAAATTTCTTCATCTGTTAATTCTAATGAAAGATGTGGTTCTGGAAATCTATTCGCTGTGTTTACAATTGAAAGAGATGTCAATTCAGAAAATGATTGGCTCGTAATAGTCGAAGGTGGGCTTAATAAAGAAGCTTGGAGAGTTGATTTAGGTGATACATCAGATGTAAAATCAACTCCCGCAATTGTTGACGTAGACAAAGACGGGATTTTTGAGATTATTCTCGCTTATGATACTACTTCGGGATTAACTGTTGATGTATGGTCTCCTCTCCTTTCGTGTTCGGAGGCTGGAACTTGGAATGCTGATCAACATTCAAATGAACTAATGTGGACTTACACAATTCCCGATTTAAACTTAGGTATTAACGCGGATTCATTTAATGCGGGACATCTAGCCTCAACTCAAGCATTAGTTGCAGATCTAGAATTAGACGGTTCACCAGAACTAATTCTTTCAACTGTAGATGAAATTTCGGAAAGACCGACTATTGTAGCTATTCCACTACTAAATTCAGCGCCAAGTCAACCGCTTTGGCAAATTCAACTAGACTTTGGTACACATCCGTCCGATCCCACATGGGCTCAGATTGATGAAGACAATGCGGCAATTTTTGTGACTACAATTGATAGTGATGATGGAAATATGTGGGCTTGGAGAATCAATTCAGAGACTGGTTCACTAGACTGGAACGCTAGAAGTTTGATTAACGAAGGAGATTCAGGCGTTCCCCATATCAGGTTACCCGGTCCAGTTATTGCTCAACTAGATTCTGATTCTTTACCTGAAGTAATTTTTACAGCACCCGGTGATTGGGACGGTGAATCTGCTGTTGATGCGGCAAGTTACCATGCATGGGAAGTTACAGACGGAAGTGAAATTTGGTCTTTTAAAGCATCTAATGGCTACGCGGAAACCCCCCCACTCCCCTTGGATATTGACTCAGACGGCATTCATGAATTTCTATGCTGGGCAACATGGTTTGAAAATGGTGTTTTTAATTCTGATAGGCATGGAAGAGTTGGTTGTGAGGATTTTACAGGAGATACCTCTGGTTGGTGGAAAGATATCGAGCCTCTAGACGGAAATTCTAATGATGGAATAGCGTTAAGTCAACCCATTTCATTAAATATTGATGGAATTGGAGCTCCTGATATAATTCTTGCATATGGACAATCACTGCGTGCATTTGATGGAGATACTGGTGATTCGAACATTTGGGAAGATGAGATTGACATCGGTAAAAGAACATGGGCGTCTCCAGCTTTAGCAGATTTGGATGGAGATGGTCTAGTCGATATACTGATAGGTGATGTTTTAGTTTCTCAATCTAGCATAGACATAGCTCCAATCTTAGATGGGAGAGGTATTACATTTTCGCCATCATTAGTAGATCCGGGTGATTTGGTAGAAATCACAGCACAATATGCTAATCATGGCACTGTAGAATCTGATGAACCTGTTGACGCTAAGATGTATGTTAACAATCAATTAATTGCTTCTAAAATGATAAACAACATGGAAGCTGGTGCACCCAGTGGAAATGCTATTGATTCGTCATTTACCGCTCAATGGACCGCAAGCTTAGGAACACATGAAATCAGATTAGAATTAGATCCAAATAATAACTTAACTCAATCTCGAACTGACAATGATAATTTTACTACACAGTTTACTGTTCTGGAACCGTATAATTTGGCAATATCTCTTCCCTCGACAAACAGAATCAATCCTGGGGAAGAAAAGAAACTAGATTTAGAAATTTTCGCTACTGGTAGGAGATCTGCTGAATGGAGTATGTCTCTCAATACTTCTAGCATGCCTGAAAACTGGATTGTTACAGATAATGACTCTGTCACAAATTCTGTGATGATTAATCCGAATGATGATGCTTGGAAACCAGATATTCACGTGTCAATTCCAGAAGATGCTCAAGGTTCTGAATCTGGATTTTTTCAAATTATTATGACACTAGATTCAAACTCAGACATCGTCAAAATTTTCAATATCCCCATCGAAGTAAACCGAACGAGAGGTTTGTCTATTACTGGACCCGATGGAAACGCATTCTCTACTGGAAACGGATTGAGAGGAAGTAACGCTTCCGCTTGGTTTCAAATTGAAAATTTAGGTAATGCTAGAGAGAGATTGACAAGTCAAACTTGGAGTTCAAACATATGGCAAACTACTCCATTAATTTTTGACGAATTAGGGGGGCCATATTACTCAATAACATTAGAACCAGGGGAAATTAAGGAATTTGTTGCAAAGGTTCAGGTCCCCACAAACATAGATATTGGTTCTATGGCTGAAAATAAATTCACTGCATGTATTGGGAGTGAAGAAAACACATTATGTAAATCTATAGATTTCACTTTCTTTTCAAATTCAATTTCAATAACCCCACCACATATAAACAGTATTCCTGGTGTAGAACTATCATGGGAATTAAATTCTAATAGTAGCGATGATGATTTAATTATTGACTTCGCATCTGCTGGCATGTTACAACCTGGGTGGATTTGGTCTGCAGAAGGACATGGTGAAATACTAAATAACGTGTTAGAGATAAAACAAAGCTCAGGAAATAAAATGACTTGGTTGAACGCAACTATTCCAAGCCAATCACCCCCATTATTGCACAGTATTAATTCTGGAATTGATGGATTAACTAGTATTAATTTTACCGTAAATATACTTCAAGTAAATCGAGCAGAGATTCAAATTGTAGAACCAAACGAAGAACCAGTGATAGTAGAAGTTAACGATTTGAATTCACTAGTAGTTAAATTAACCAACAAAGGAAATGGTGATGACACGTTCAAATTAAATGCAGAATTTGTTGATATTGGTGACATTAAAACCGACCCAGGAATACAATTTAATATTCTCCAATCAACTTTCACCCTAGGTGTTGACTCTAGCGTATTTCCAACAATAGATTATTCTATATCAGAAAATTCTCCTGCTGGTCAATCAATTGCACTAAGAATATCAATTACCTCTACTATCGACCCTACTCTATATGAATTTTCAGACATAATAATAACAGCAAAACAAAATCACAACTGGGTTATTTCAAATATTAGTGAATTAGAGAATTATGCCAATCCCTATGAAATGGTTAATTTCACCTTCAATGTGACAAATTCTGGTAATTTAGCTGACACGATGGAATGGCTTTCTACGATTGAATCGAGCCAACATGAAAACGATTCATCAGAATGGGATGTAATCATAGAAAACGAGAGGGAAGTAGAAGTAAATGAAACTACGAAATTTCAAATTCAAATAGTTGTTCCACAATCATCTTGGGAAGGTAGTATACTTTACTATAATCTAAGTCTAATCTCTGACTCAAGAAGTTATGGAGAAATTAATTTCACTGTAATTACACTCAGAAATAGCGGATGGGAAGTAAAGTCAACAAATGATAATTTAGACATTGATGCCAGTGGTTCAAATATTTCCTTCCGGGTTGAGAATAAAGGTAATGCAATCGTAGAACCAATTATTATTCCAGTTGTTCCTAGCGGATGGAATCTGACAAATATTTCGATTGTGGAATCAGTAGAACCTTCTGATAGTATTATTTTTACAGTTGAAATACGTCCTCCATTAGAATTAACAGCAGGAGACATTGGTTTAATGACATTAATTGTTAAGGATGGAGATACCCTTGAAGGAAGGAGTGAAATAAGCGTTCCATTAAGAATAGCCCCAGAATTTTCATATGAAATTGGTTATGATGAAAATTGGATAGTTAGTTCAGATGGAGGTTATCCTCTAGCATGGATAGAAAATACTGGTAACTCATTAAATAAAATTAATGTAGAACTGGATCTTTTAGAGGGATGGGAAATTGAATCACCATTGGAATTCTATGTGCCTTCTGGGGTTACACTAGGCATTCCAATTTCAATTATTCCTCCTACTGCATGGAATGGAGATAACTTCACTCAGAAAATTACCGTTAATGATGAGTCTGGCAATTCGGAGGAATTATTTTTCAATGTAAAAAAATTCTGCTGTAACCTTGATGTTTCATGGGGAACCAGTCCAATATTTTCCGGCCACATTAATCATGATGTATTTACTAAAACAATTGGAGAAGATGAAAGAAATCATACAATTAATCTGATTGAGTCTGGCATATTTAATCTTGAATATTGTGAACTAAACAGCCTGTTAGATTGTGAAAATGAATTAAAATACAAAGTAATAATCCAAGAAAAGTCAAAAATAGTAGCTAAATGCGAATTTGATAATTCTAATTTATCTGAGATTGAGAGAAATGGAATTATAAATTCTGAGAAAATTCTCGATTGTATCTTTGAAGAAAATTACGATCCAATAAAATGGACATTAGTAATGAGAATCAATGGGGCTTTAGTCGACAGACTGACTGGTAAGCACTCAGGGAATTTATCTAAGCAATCTCTTACATTGGAAAAATGGGAAGCAATTAGTGGAATAAATTTAATAGAAATAGAAATCTATGATGAATTTGGTGTAGAAATAGAACGAATTAATAGAGAATTAGTCATACCATATAAAAATTGGAATATTGGAATTTCATCTGTTGATTTCTCCTCTGAAAACAACGAGATAATTGTTAACATGAGAAGAGAGAATTTTGAAAAATTAGAAGATGTTCATTGTTTTTTAATTGCATCAGCAGAAATAGATACTGGGAGTTGGGAAAGTAGTTGGAAAATTGACATGAGTCAAGGAAAAATAGCACCCACACACAGTATAAGTCTACCCAATATTACTTCGGAAAGTATTGCTTTAATATTGTCTTGTGAAAGACCATGGGATTTAGATGATGATATCGAAGATAATTCATTTACATTCACTCTACCAAATGTTGAATCACCAATAATAAAAAATAGTAATTGGGTATGGGGACTTTCTACATTGATAATTATCTTATTAGTAGCTAAAATTTTAGGATTTTTAGAAATTAAACCAAGAAATAATCCTGCAAGAAATAAAAAAATTATCAATAGTTCTGACAATGAAAAAATGGAAATTAAGTTTATTAATGAAAATGATGAAGAATCTGAAAGTGAGATTTTCTTAGATTCTGAAGAAATTCCTAACATTGAATCTGGCATTAAATTAACAGATAATGAAATTCAAAATGAAAAAGAATTGAACGAAATAGTTAGTGAAAACTCTAAAGAAAATATTGAGGAAATTACTGAAATAAAAGAGGATAAAGAAATAAATTCCGAAAAGGAAAAAATGCAAGAAGATATAGATGCAAAGATTGATAGGATGATGTCTAGAAAGCGGTACTACTGAGTTGATATCATGACTAACTTACATTCAGGATTTGGAGTTAATCCTTTTTTTACTTTTGATCCTTTTGACTGTGAAGGAATTTTAGAGTTACTTACAGTGCTAGATTCAACTGATGAAGATTTCAATCAATTCTTAAATGATAATCAAGAAATTTTAACAAGAATTAAAAATCAGGGAATTAAAAATCCTAAGTCACGAAATGACATTCCTTGGGATGATGCCAATCTAATTTTTATTTCCTCTAAATCTCCCCAGAGCAAACTACATCCAGCTTTTGGGAGTGGAAAACCAAAAGAGAGATTAGGTAGAATACCAACTTCAGAAGGAAACCCTCTAAGTTATCTTCTGATGTATTTACTAACACCAAAAACACCAGAAGGTGAAAAAATGTTAAATCTATTGTCACAATTACACTCTGGTTTTTCAAAATCAATACACGGCCATAACCGTTTTTCTTTGGGAAAATGGGGTATGAACCTACAAGGATATTTGCTGCAAGATGATGTAATCAATTTACACGAATACCTTAAGAAATTAAAGTGGACAATTTCTGCTGAAGAAACACTGGATGGAGGTGTACGAACATTCGCAAATGATTTGAGCATTATTCTAAGGGATGCAAAAAAACATCAGACGGGAGTCCTGATGCGATCACACAATTAATTAGAACTTCATACCAGTTAATCTCTCATACATATCAGTGTATAGTTTGGAAGTCCTCTTAATTATCTCTTCAGGTAATGCAGGTATTGGAGGGTCTTCGATTCCTTTCTCTCTAGCATCATACAATTTAGGTTGATGACCTGTTTCTATGTAGTGTTGCCTAACAAATTCTTTAGAAAGTTGTACAATTTCACCCTCAACATAAGATTTCGCATCCCACCATCGATCTTCATCCAAAGTACCAAATGAATCAACCAAAACTGGTTTTCGATTTTTTCCAAGAGCAAATTCTTTTTTACCATCAACGTGTATTAACCCTCTTAATTTAGCTTCTCTACTAATTATTTCATCAATTTCTAAGACTATTTTTAAAATATTATCAAGTTCGTCACCACTCAAATTAGATATTTCTAAAGCTTCTTCGCGGTCTAACAATCTATCAAACGCCTCAAACTTTGTAGATACTTCTAAATAAGGTTCGGGTAGCTTTACACCTTCCTCTAATTCCACATTTTTTTCGAAACCAAGTTCTTCTGAGGTTAAATCTCCTCTCTTATATCTTCGCCAACCAGATCCAGACAAGTAATGTCTGCATATTACTTCTAAAGGTACGAATACATTTTCCATATCTTTGGGAATAGCTCCTGGTTCTTTGATTACTGCGAATTTTTTAGCTAAACATCTATTTGGAGCAGTCATTTTGATTAAATGTGTTTCACAAATATTTTCTTTTTCAACAAGATCAAACCAGTGACAGCTAGTCCTGTTTAAGCTTTCACCTTTCCCTGGTATTAAACTGGGTATTATTTGGTCATAAACAGATATTTGATCGGTGTATCTAAATTCAATCACTTCAGGATCATCAGTACTCCAAACTTGCTTTACCTTACCTTCATAAATTAACTCGCTCATATTTGTGTCTGAAAATAGACGACGTAATATTGTTACGGAAGATAGTGGATTAAATAAAACCCAAAGCGTCTTCGATTCTGTTTAATTCGGGACCAGTGGTTTCAGGGCTAACTACAGCACCTGAATCAGTTACTACAATGCCTGCTCCGATAAAAGGTGAACCATATCCAACAGTTCCAACCATCACATCAACATCTAAAGTTTGTTTGATTAACTCTACTTCTGAAACAGTTACATCGGGATGAACAATTGCACCATTGCTATTAGCAGCAATCAGACTACCCAAGATTTCTTGACCAGCAATTGTTGTTGAAACGCCTGGAACTTTAAATACATCAGACAGCAAATTAATACCTTCGTTGGGTATCAAAGGACTCATTAAGGCTCCTTTTGAGGTACAAACTAACAAATTTCCTGCAGCGTTAACACCGTGCTCCATGACAACAACATCACCAAATGATGTGAGTTTATCAATATCTTCTTGAGTAGCAATATCTGCCACTGCAATTCCGTTGGAATTTCCACACATTAAACTACCCAATAAATTAGATCCACCTATACTGATGGGAAAAGATTCTATTTCTAAAGTAGATAATAATTTTTCTAATTCATCACCATTAACTCCATGAGGATGAAATAACACATTTCCAACGACTGCTAGAGAAACTCCCACTTGATTGTGTCCTAATACTTCGGTTGCTAAGAGTCCCATGCTAATTCCCCCCGAATAGTTTAGTTATATGGTATGCGGATAAAATTTTTCTTGTAAATTACAAAGATGTTTATGAGGAAAGAAGATGGGGTACAGTGACTATATTTCCCGTGGGCTCTCGCACCACAGTACCGTAACAGACGCAGGAGGGCTTGACTTCCGGGTTCGAGATGGGACCGGGTAAACTCCTCCGCTATGACCGTACACCCACTTCTTTCGAATTTGAAAAGTGAGGCGATTATTGGCATGCCTTATGGACGATGGATAGCACGGGTAGTATTGAATGTTTATTGTAAATTTATGAAGCTCGAACGGTTAGTACTTCCGGACTGAACACCTCGGAAAACCTTGGTGCTTACATCCGAAGTCTATCAAACTCGTCTTTTACGAGAGTTCTACATTGCCTCGTCTTTGGGGCGGCTTCGAGCTTAGATGCTTTCAGCTCTTATCCGCTAGGGCGTGGCTGCCCAGCATTGCCTTATCAGACAACTGGTAAACTAGTGGCCCCGAGCCCTCGTTCCTCTCGTACTGAAGGACCCCTTCCATCAAGCAACAACGCTTCCACCACCAAGCAACAAACCTGTCTCACGACGGTCTAAACCCATCTCACGATCCCTTTTAATGGGCGAACAACCCC
>PBGP02000023.1 GCA_002720095.2 Methanobacteriota archaeon | reverse complement strand
GTTGGGAAGGTGAACTACCTGAAAAATCTTTAGAAGAGTTAGATAAAATTCTTCAAGGGTGGTTAAACCTAATGGTGTCAGAAAAAACATTAGTCCGATTCTGTAGAAAAGCTATTTTAGAGGGAATAGAAGAGGGTTTTATTTTACAAGAAAAATGGTATCCTGTAGATTATAAAAAACAATTTATTGAACAGTTATCTGGGAACGATTTAGAAAGAAAAGCAGTAACGAAACTATTTGAAATCATACCAAATCGTGGCTTCTCCATAAATTTAGAGGGCGAAGTAGATTGGAAAGAAACCTCGCAGGTAATTAATCTTAAATCTAATTCTATTCATGTTTTATTAATCTCAATGTGGGAGGAATTTGGGCTAGAATTATTAGATGAACTGTTTGGAATTACTGGAGAAAAAGCTAATGATATATATCTAAAACAATTGAAGAAAAAAGAAGCATTTGGCAATTTCCTCAGAAGAATAGATAAGATTACAGACATTCAAAAAACACTAGAAAAGTTCCCATGGCAGAATATTGAATTTGAAGGTCCTTGCGGCGTAGCACATGCGTTAGTTATGCTTGCTCGTTCTGAAAGCGTCGGAGTTTCTTGTACATATGCGACAAAAATAAGAGGATCTTTAGAAGAGGAGGCACTAGCATGGTGTTGGTTACTAATCCATAAGAAAAATTCTGGAAAAGATTGGAAATTTAACCCCTCAGCAAGAGATTTAGGTGGAGACTGGACTAGCTCGCTTTCAGATCTTTGGGAGGAGAGTGCTAAGGTAGGGAAAGAAGGTGCTCAGGGGTATGCGGATAAAATGAATAAATTACAAAAAACTACAGGTACTCAGCACAAACTTCCAGAATTTTAAAATCTGAAATAAATAAACTCCCCTATTTCAGCAGGTTTTAGGTAAAATGCTAATATAAGCATTATTCCACATCAATTCCCCAAGTTATTGGGTGTGTTTCATATTTATTGGGATTCTTGGGGCGTTCTGAGGACCCCATCACCATCATTTATTAGTAATTCATTCAGGACTACGCTGAACTGTTCGCAAAAATAATCTCGACCATTAATTCCAAGATGGTCCCTATCTCTAAACATCGATGGGTGCCATTCTTCCCAGTAGAGATTCAAAGCTTGAACATTATCTTTCTTTGAAAAATAATTAAAAGAATGATTAAAATTATCCAATTGCCCCTCTCTAAAATAATTTCTAGTTTGAGGGTGATCTGGTAATGCCAGTAAAAGAACTTGTATACCTGAATCAGTCAATTCATCTATCATATACTCGTAAGATTTATGATTTAAACTACTTTTTGCTAACGGGTTATAATTAGTTTCATTTATTACTTTGGGCATTATTTCTTCAAAAAAGGAATTAACTTCTTCTTCACTCTTAGTTTCTAAATAAGTGCTTTCTTCAAAGAAATTAAATGGGCTCATAATAAATTCAACCCATTCTTTTTCACCAGGTACAGGATATTTCTTATCATAATTAATTAAATCACTGTATTCAAAAAATTTTGATTTGAAAATATCTTCAATAGTCTCTTGTGAGTATGATTTAGTCAGTTCCATTCGTTCGATATTGTTAAAAGCAATCCATTCTCTATCTGTTTCACGTATTAATTTAGTCCAATTTCCAACATCAGAATTATCCATTGCTATACTGTTAATTGTGAATCTAAACCTAATATATTCATCTTTAAATGTATCATTTTCTCCGTATTCAAATAGACCATTAGGTCCTAGCTCGATAACTACTAATTCTGGATTTGATTTTATTATTGCAGGAATCTGTAGTATTTCAGTGTAAGGTAAAGCACCTGAAATACCCAGATTGAATACATTTGTGTTTTGATCGTTTAGATTTTCGGAAATACATTTGCCGTCAATAGCATCTCTAATTATAGATGATCCTATTGCAATAACAGCGTCTTCATCCATTTCTTCAATAGTTTCCAATGCCGGAAAAGTGATGCCATAGCGAGGATTACTTATTAGGTCACTACTTATCAGTGAACTTGTTACTAGATGTGGCCCGATGGTCGTAGAAACTAATGAAAATACTAAAAACATAGAGATGATGGAAGTAAAAAGATTGAATAAATTTCCTTTTTCTGATTTCCTCATCAATATACCCTGTGAATTAGTATTTATGAATTAATCTAGTTAAAAAACACTCAATACTAATACAATTACATTAATTATGTTTTTTGTTGGGAAAATGATAAGGAAGTGCTAGTGAGACTTAAAGAGTCCTTGAGAGTAAATAATAATAAAAAACTACAGGATATTTTACGAACCTCTGTAGATTCATAATTACTTTTTTTAGCACTTTTAATCGATTTTTTTACAGAAACTTTACATTTAGCGCTCACTTGATGTATTGTGGTACAAACCCCCAATAAGTGTTTAACATGAATTTATTTTCCGAGCGAATAATAGATCGCCATAGAAGATGGTGGATAGAAAAAGAACCCCACGAGCATAAGAATCTTGCAGGAAAACTTCAAGGTCCCGCATTTGTAGTCGAAGCAGGATTTAAAGTACCCGAAATGTATCATATTGGAGAAACTTGTGATTCAATTCCATCTTTCAAAGATCTCCCAGATAATTTTGTAATAAAGCCTTCAAGAGGGTGGTCAGCAAAAAATATCTATGTAATGGTAGATGGAATTAATCAATTAGATGGTGAAAAATATAACCGTTCTCAGATAGTAGAGTCATTGAAAGAAAAAACAAAAATTGATGAGTCTAAAAATATAAAAATACTTGTTGAAGAATATTTAATTAATTGGAATCATGATAGTTCGATTGCACCCTATGATTACAAGTTTTTCATGTTTAAAGATTCTGTAGCTTTTTGCCACGTAGTTGAAAGAAAAAGTAATACGGACACATCTCAAAATCGCCATTGGTATGTAGATGAGAATTTCCAATCAATTAATATGAAGGTTATTACTACTCAGATACCAGAAGAAGAATTGTGTGAAAAACCAGATTGTTGGGATGAATTAGTTTTGACCGCCAAAGGACTTGGTAAGAAACTATCAATTTTTATGCGAATAGATCTCTATGCAACTACAAGGGGAGCTGTATTTGGTGAATTTACACCACAACCACAAGGGGGAAAAGGGTTCATGCCAGACGCAGACGTTTGGTTAGGATCTTTGTGGAAAGGGATAGAAGGTTAACACTCGAACCCAACCATTTTTTAATTTTTAGGATAAAGCTTGGGAAATATCTTTCCATAGATCTTCAACGTTTTCTATTCCAACACTTAATCTTACGAAGCCAGATACAACACCAGCTTCGGTTCGAACATCTTCAGGGATAAACATATGGCTTGAATTAAATGGACATTCTATTAAGCTCTCAACACCACCAAGGCTTGTAGCTTCAAAAATTAAGTTTAACTTCCTCATGAATTTTAAAGCGGCATCATCTCCACCTTTGACTACAAAAGCAACCATTCCAGTTCCCTTCGGCATAATTCTTTTTGCCACTTCATAATCAGGATGACTTGGTAATGAGGGATGTAGAACAGAAACTATATTCTCATGTTTTTCTAATCTTCTAGCCAATTCAATAGCATTATCTGTGTGTGCTTTCATTCTAACATCTAACGTTCGAATACCTCTTTCTAAAAGATAACAGTTGTGCGGATCCGCACTTCCTCCGAAGTGAACTTTTTTGGGAAAGATTTTCGCAATAATTTCTTTATTGCCTACAATTGCACCTCCAATAATATCTGAATGTCCACCCAAATATTTTGTGGTAGAGTGAATTACAACGTCTGCACCCATTTTTATTGGGTTAATTGCCCAAGGAGTAGTAAAAGTATTATCAACAATTAAAAGTAAATTATGTTTTTTTGCTAGTACTGAAAAAGCTTCAATATCACAGACTTTCAACACTGGATTAGTTAAAATTTCAATGTATAGAATTTTTGTATTAGGTTGAATAGCTGCTTCATATGAGCTTACGTCTCTCATGTCTGCCATACTTACTTCAATTCCAAGACGAGGAAGGTCTTCGGTCATTAATCCATAAGTTCCTCCATATACGTCGGCGCTAGCAACAATATGATCACCTTGTGACATTAAGGCTAATAATGTGGTACTAATTGCTGCCATTCCACTTGCAAAAACTTCCCCATCCTCTGCCATTTCAAGTGAGGCAATTTTTTGAGCCACGGCTTCTGAATTCACACTTGACAATCTCGAATAAATCAGAGTATGTTGGGCTCCAGCAGCCCAACCGGCGTAGGTTTCTTCGGTTAATTGATAAGTTGAGGATTGAAAAATAGGAGTGTTTACTGAACCATCATAATGCTTAGTACCTTCATGGACAGCTCGCGTAGCAAACCCCTTGTCTTTATTTTCTCCGCTCATGATATTGCGTATCGGTATACCACTTCAATTGAACGCTAAAAAAAAAATTTTTTAATTAACCTTCGTACAGAGTATTAATTGAATGCAGACTAGTTCGAGCGACAATGTAAAAAAATGGGAATTACCTATCGATTCAGGACCATTACCAGAATCAGACACCCATTTTGATGTAATTGTTGTTGGAGGGGGTCCTGGTGGAAGCGCAGCAGCATCATATGCAGCAATTGCAGGTAACAAAGTCCTACTTTTAGAAAAAAAATCTTTTCCTCGTGACAAGGTATGTGGGGACGCAGTAGGAGGTAAATCGTTAAGAATTGTCACTGAATTAGGAGTTAAAGAATTAATTGAAGACACTCCTCACAATAGAGTAACAGGTATTAAATTCTCTTCACCAGGGGGTCAGAGTATTACTTGTTCTTTACCAATGGAAGAGATCAAGAATAAAGAAGCAGGTTATGCTCTACCTCGTCTCCAATTTGATTATATGATGTTCAAGAAAGCCACCGAATATGTACTATCGGGGGGAGGTTCTGTAATTCAAAATTTTAATGTCGAAGAGGTATTATTTCAAGAAAGTGATATCAAAAAAATAACAGGGATTTCAGGAATAGTTGCAAGGGAAAAAGATGAAAAACTAATCTATCATGCTCCTTTAATCATTGGTGCTGGAGGATTTAATTGTCCAGTAGCTAATGTAGTAACAAGAGAATGTAATAATGAACCAATGAGAGATGATGAACATTATTGTGCAGCATATAGAGAGTATTGGACGGATGTAAATGGAATTGAAACTAGTCAAGAGCCGATTGAAATCCACTTTATAGACGGTGTATTGCCAGGTTACTGGTGGATATTTCCCGTAGGTAAAGATCCTAAAGGAAATGTGATTGTTAATGTAGGAATTGGAATGGTTGTTTCGGAAATGAATAAGAGATCAATTAATTTGAGGAAATTACAAACATCAATAATTGAATCTCATGAACACTTTTCAAAGAAATTTAAGGGGGCATCAATGATAAAAGGATCAGGAAAAGGATATCAATTACCATTTGGAAGCCCCAGGAAAAACCCCCCTTCGTATCAGCCTAGAAGGTCATCAATGGCTGGAGCTATGTGTGTTGGAGATGCTGCTGCACTAGTAGATCCATTTTCAGGAGAGGGCATAGGAAACGCTTTGCTGAGTGCAAAAATCGCAATTAGTTATTTTGATAAGGATAAGCATAAAAATGGATTCCCTCAAGAATTATCTGAAAAATATATGACTGAAATTTGGGATACATTGGGGCCAGAATTATCCAATAGTTTCAAGCTCCAAAAAATGGTTAGAAAGAAATGGTTGATGAATTGGGTCATTCGCAAGGCTAATAAAAAACCCGAACTTAAAGATCTTTTAGAACAATCATTAAGTTCTAAAGAGGCGCAAGAAGAATTGAAGAGTACTTGGAAGTTATTGAGGCTTTTACTATTTTAAGTGATAATATGAATAAAATTTTAGAGGGTATCAAAGCAGTATTTATGGATCTTGATGGCACGCTTTATCTCGGGGATAAACCTATTGACGGAGTGAATGATTTTTTATCAAGACTGACCGAAAGAGGAATAAAAAAATTTTACCTGTCCAATAATTCAAGTCGTTCAAAAAAAGATTATATAAAAAAGCTCGCGGATTTTGACATTAATGCAATTGAGTCTGAAATCCTTCTTTCGACTGACGATCTATTAGGGTGGTTAAAGAATAATGATTTTTCTAGAACATATACAATCGGCACCAAATCAATGTGCAGTATGTTAGAAGAGCATGGAATTCAGACATCATCAGACAAGCCAGAAATAATAGTACTTGGATACGATACCGAGATAAATTATGATAAACTTACCAAATCATCAATTTTTCTTCACAAAGGTATACCACTTGTAGCAAGTCATCCGGATACAGTTTGCCCTTCACCAGAAGGAGGATTGCCAGATGTAGGTGCTTATCTAGCCTTGATTGAAGCGACTACAGGAGTTAGGCCAGTTCATATTTGTGGAAAACCTAATCCTGGAATGCTACTCCATAAAATTAGTGAGTTAGGACTTCAACCTAATCAGGTTGCTATGATTGGTGATAGATTGTATACAGATATCGAAATGGCAAATAGAGTAGGTTGCCTATCAGTTTTAGTTTTGACCGGTGAAGCGACAAAGGAAGATGCAATGTTAGCCGAACAAAAAGTTGATATTATTGTAAATTCAGTTTCAGAACTAGCGATTTGATAATATTAATTCTGGGCCGTTTTTATCATAACAATAAGGACAGCAGATTTCCAGAATATACTCCGTAGATTTCATTTCTTCTTTTGTTAATGGCTCTCGGCAAGCAAAACACATTTCATGTTCTGTTTCTGTCAAATCTTTCCCAATGGATACACGTTGATCGAAAACAAAACAATCACCATTCCAATGGGCTCCATCCGTTTCTCTAAAATAACCTAGAATTCCACCTTTAATCTGGTATACATTTTCCCAACCTTGGTCTTCCATAACCAAACTAGCTTTTTCACAACGGATACCTCCAGTACAAAACATGACTAGGGGAGTTGTTTTATCTTGATCTAGTTTTTTTATTGCTTCAGGAAACTGTCTGAAAGATTTTATATTCAAATCAATAGAATTCTGAAAGGTACCTAATCTTAGTTCGTAATCATTTCTTGTATCCAGAAGAATTAATTCTCGGCCATCATCCAACCACTCTTTTAATTTGTTAGGTTCAATATATCTTCCTTTACGCTGAGAGGGTTTTATTTCGTCTAGTCCTAATGCAATAATTTCCTTTTTTAATCTTACAAGCATCCTCCTGAAAGGTTGATAATCTGTATTTGTGATATGCAATGGGATATTTCTAAATCTCAAGTCTTTGTCTAAGAACCCAATAAATTGTTCTATGGATGTCTTCTCACCTGCAAGATAGAAATTTATTCCATTAGTGCTGAGTAGAATTGTACCTTTGAGATTTAATTTTTCGGTAATATCTTGAAAAGGCCGCCTTAATTTATCTCTATCTTCAAGATTAATAAAGCGATACCCAGCAATATTAACAATTTGATTTATCATATTTGTACACATACGTCTAACAGCCTCTTCTATATTATTATTTTATTTTACTTGGCGAAATATCCTGAAAATATAACCTTACATTGATTTAAAAGAATTTAAGCGCCCCTGCCGGGATTTGAACCCGGGTCGCAGCCGTGACAGGGCTGCATGATAGGCCACTACACTACAGGAGCAACACATAGCCCAAAAAGAATTCATATTTAACCAACTCTCAATAAAAATATAACTCATTTTGCGAAGTTGTATTTAATTAGACCAGTCTCGGAGGTACGGTGCTTTGATGGTAGGGCCGAACAATTCACGCAGAAAAAAGAAAGTTAGGGCTAGTGAAGTCGACGAAATGCTAGCTGGTGCTTTTGGGATGGAAACAAATAAAAATGACGATTATACAGAGAAAAATCAAGTTGAAAAACTAGTAGATAGTAATCCACCTAGTAGATCTCCAATGAGGGGTCCACCTAGTGGTCCACCTGGTAGTCCTCCAACTAGAGGGCCCCCCAGTGGCCCCCCTAGTGGCCCCCCTAGTGGCCCACCTAGTGGCCCCCCCAGTGGCCCACCTAGTGGCCCACCTAGTAGTCCTCCAACTAGAGGGCCCCCCAGTGGTCCACCTAGTGGTCCACCTAGTAGTCCCCCATCTAAAGGGCCCCCCAGTGGCCCCCCTAGTGGCCCTCCAAGTCGAGTCCCCCCAACATCTCCGCCTGAGGTTTTTAATAGATCTGAGAACCCAGTAGAAACAGAATTTAAACCACCGTCTAAAGTATCGATTTTAGAAGAAGAACCTGAAGAAATTTTTGAGCAAGATAATGATGAAGAATATGAAGAATATGAAGAATATGACGAAATGGAAGAGGCTGCTTTGAATAAAATGATTAAAAAACCAATCACTGAGGATGTAGGGCCTACCGTGGAAGTACCCACTTCGATTGAATCGTTTGTGAATCCAGAGGAAATCGAAAATTTAAGAAATGAGAACGAAAGATTACGTAGAGGATTGGCCTCAGCTGGAGAAATAATTTCTGAAATTGAAGAAGTACCTTCTCCACCAATAGTCGGTCCAGATTATGTTGTTGCAGCTCACTTAGTATCAGACTTTATTAGAACTGGAAGACTTTTACATAGAGAAAGACTTGTTAGAGCAGCTCAAGGAAGCATTTCATTACTAGATCCAGATGAACCGGGCTTAGTTCATGCATCTAAATCAGGCTGCATGTTGGGGAGAATATTAGAAGGAGATATTGTTACAGGAAGATTGGGACAACCAGCACCAGAAAACGCCCCTTTAGATTGGCGAATCCATGAAGTTATGTTGGCATTTGCATCCTTACAATATGAAGGGCCAGCAGCGTGCATATATGCCCCCTCATCTCATGCAATTGCATTATCTCTTGATAAGAAATTGATTAAAATGGAGCCTGTGGATGAAATTGGCAAACAAAATTTTGGTAAAGCAATCATAGTAGATCCAAATTATGACAATATGGATGATTTCTTGAGGCAAATTACAGATGCTATGCGACAAGGTAATGGAAAAGCAGCCTGTATTAGAGGCGTTGGTGTTTATGCAGTTGGAAGAAACTTTGATGAAGCTTGGAATAATTGTGCAATTTTAGAACATAGTAGTGAGATAATTTTACTTTCTAGAAATTAGAACAAATTAATTTTTGAAACTGATAGTATGTTTTTAGAAGCTCTATTCACAGTCTTAACATTGTTAATTATTGGTTTAGTCACACCGGGTCCAAATAATATTACCTGTATCACCCATAGTGCAGTACATGGAAACAACTCGAATTATAATTTAATTTTTGGAATGGCTACTGGTTTCGTTACAGTACACTTCATCGTTGGATTATTAGTTTCATCTTTAGACGAAAATAGTATTATTTTTGATGTATTACATTATTTTGGATTATTATTTATATTCCTATTATCATTAAGAATATTTACTTTGAATCCTTCACAAATAAATACGAAAATAGAAACTCATTCTGTCTTCGAACTGATGAATAAGGAAGTAAAAAATATTCCAATTTTAGGTTTCAAAACAGGGTTATTAATGCAATTTATCAATGGTAAAGAGTGGGCATTTGTATTTACTATAATGTGGCTTGCATTAGAAGGGTTTGGAGGGGGTTGGTTAGGAATAATATTAATCACTACTATTACAACGACGGGTGGAGTAATTGCTATGTTCACTTGGACATTCATCGGGGGAAGGTTGGTAAACATTGTTTCAGACCAAAAAAGAGGCAAATCAGTTTTTATGACTTTAGGGGCATTATTATTTGCTTTAGGATTTTTACTTTTAATTAGGGGCCCTCAATTACTCTGATTGATTAGCCCAAGAATTCATGATTAATGATTCTGCGAATTGGAGATGTTCTGCAATAGTACCTTGTTTAATTCCCAATATTTCTGCCAAATCTCTTTGTTTACAGAGTCTTGGGCTTTGATAATATCCATTTTTAACAGCAAGATTAACAATCTCACTCCTCCTTTTTGGAAGTTTAGGAGCAGCAATACTGTTACCTTTCAGATTTTTACTGATACTGATTTTAATTGTGGAAGGTAAGAGTTCGAGGATTTCATCTCTAAATTTTTTTAAACCTTTTGACGTGCCGAGAACAGTTAGAAATAAACCACTATATTTTGAGATAGTTGAAGGAGTATGAATCCAAGTTTCAGGGTTAGAATGTATTAACATTGGAATCGGACCCTTGGTATAAGCCGAAAACAGTGCAGACGTTTGATTATTTTCTAGGATCTCTGTGATTTCAAAAGCCTCCAATTGATCAAACCTTTCTATAGCGTTAGGATTATTGAATACGACTCGAAATAATATTTCAGGGAATTTTCCTTTGGTTGAAATAGTTGAAATAGTTTCAAACTGTTCAAAAATATCCATTATTTGATTACCTGGTAGTAATTTTGCCTGCTCAGGAGTTACTTTCAATTGTAAAAAACGTAATGATGTCATTTCAACAACCTATCATTATAGGGACGTCATATAATAATGTTATCAATTTGGGTGTGTTTATGCAGACCAAACTATCTGTAAATAAGGCAGTTTTTTTAACATTAATAATGATTTTAATGACACAAACTGGTTATTTAGAAAACATCTCTAATTTTGAAGAAATAGAAGAAAATAATTTTGAAAAATCTTCTTCGAATGGTGGATCTAATAATCTCATTTCTAGTGTTGAGGGGGCCGACCTTTTTGTTGGTGAAGAAATTGAAAATATTACTTTCCAATACGATTCAAGTGCGGCAAGCGGCTCAGGTAGTGGTGGCTCTGGAACTTCTGGAATCACAACATATGGCAATGGAAGCACTTGGAATGCAGTTGATTTGAGAGGTAGTCAAGGCAGCGATCCGGGGAATTTCATGTTCATGGCCGTCGGTGACACGCTCTACTTCGATGCCGACAACGGAAGCAGCGAAGGAAGAGAATTGTGGGCGCATGACACCTCCAACGACTCCACTTGGCTAGTGGCTGACATCTGGCCTGGTATGGCAAGTAGTAACCCTGGACAACGCATGGTTGCCCTCATTGGCGACACCCTCTATTTCGATGCTAATGATGGAACCAACGGTCATGAATTATGGGCGCATGACAGCTCCAATCATTCCACCTGGCTAGTGGCGGACTTAAGTTCCGGCTCCGGCTGGGGTAGCGACAGCCAACCTGGTTTACGGATGGCCGTAGTTGTCGGTGACACCCTCTATTTCGATGCCTATAATACAACTACAGGAAGAGAATTATGGGCACACGACACCTCAAACCATTCCACATGGCTTGTAACAGATCTAGTAACAAATACAGGATCTTCAGGCAATCCCGGCCAGTTTATGAGTCAACTGATCGGCGACACCATCTTTTTCGGTGCCGAAGCCGACGGCGTCAGTGGAAGGCAATTGTGGGCACATAGCACGGCCAATGGAACCACTTGGTTGGCCGCTAATTTAACGGCTTATTCGGCTAATCCTGGTTACAAATTGAGTGTGGTCATTGGTGACACCTTCTACTTCGACGCCATGGATCAAACCGACTACAACATTTATGCTTACAATACCGTGAATCATTCCGCATGGCCAGTCGCTGATATTGCAACTGTTGCTGTTGGTAGTCCAAATCCAATTGACACCGTCTTGAAGGCCAGTAGTAATGCCCTTTACTTCTCATTCGACGACGGAAGCACAGGAAAAGAATTGTGGGCTTTCAGTTTCACAAATCACTCCATTTGGCAAGTGGCTGATATCAGAAGTGGTGGTGCCGATAGTTACCCTGCTGGAGGTATTGTTGTTGACGACACACTTTATTTTTCAGCTGACGATGGATTCACTGGTATTGAATTTTGGGGGTATAACGAAATCAATGGCACAACTTGGCAAGTAGCTGATTTAGCCAGCAGCACATATGGCAATACCAATTCTATTCCTGGAGCCCATTTCATGGAACTCATCGGTGATACCATCTACTTCGATGCACTAGGCGACTACCAACAATCAACAACTGTTGGTAGAGAAGTATGGGCTTATGATACATCAAATCATTCCATCTGGCCAGCGACATCCAATTCATTTACAGGAAGTTGGACAGGTCCATCAGGACCGGTCGCTTTCATCAACGACACGCTTTATTTAGCTGCACGTTCTTCCCTCAATGGAGCAATACAAAATGAAGTCTATGCTCACCAACCTTCTGAGATAGCAGCACAATCCGGCGGTTCAAGCAGCGGCTCGGGCAGTAGCTCAAACTCTGGAACCTACAACGGTAACGGAACCGTATGGTTTACCAAGGATATCAACCCAGGAAACGTTGGTTTCGGCAGTTGTTGCTCGCTCACAGCCGTAGGTGATACAATCTTCTTCACGGCTAATCCTGGGGCTGGCAGCTATGAACTGTGGAAGAGCGATGGATCAGAGGCTGGTACTGTGATGGTGAAGCAACTTACTCTAGGCTCTGAACCACTTACAGAATTGATAGCCGTTGGCGACACCTTATTCTTCCGAGGCGACGACGGAATCCACGGCAGAGAGCTGTGGAAGAGTGATGGAACTGCGGCAGGTACTGTGATGGTCAAGGACATCAACCCGGGAAGCGATGGAATCGTCTCTTATACGATGAGCAACAATGCGAGACACGGACAGTATCAGAAGGTCATCGGCGACACCCTATACTTTATCGCCGATGATGGAACCCACGGCAGAGAGCTTTGGAAGAGCGATGGAACTGCGGCAGGCACTGTGATGGTTAAGGACATCAGTACAGACATAACCTCCATCACTGGTCTCAGCCAAATAGGCGATACTCTATACTTCTCTGGTTATACTTATCCGGGCACAGGCTGGGAATTGTGGCAGAGCGATGGAACTGCGGCAGGCACCGTGATGATTAAGGACGCAAATACCCCCAACTGGATGAGGATTGAGGACCTTACAGCCGTTGGCGATACGCTCTATTTCGATGCCAATGACGGAGTCCATGGAAACGCACTGTACAAGAGTGATGGAACAGCGTCAGGCATTGTCATGCTTAAGGACATTAACAATATGAACACAAACTTTCATGAAGATGACCTCGACTGGTTCACAGCTTTCGGTGATACGTTATATTTTTCAGGTGAAGATGGAATCAACGGCCAAGAGCTGTGGAAGAGCGATGGAACCGTGTCAGGCACTGTGATGGTCAAAAACATCAATCCTGGTGTTTCTGATGGTATTGATGCTTTTGCCACGATTACATCCACCAGCGATTATGTATTATTCCGAGCCGACGACGGAACCCACGGTACAGAGTTGTGGAGAAGCGATGGAACAACATCAGGCACTGTGATGGTCAAGGATATTCTGACTGGAAGCCAAAGCAGTAACCCCAATCATTCCGGCTCTTTCATACCAGTCTTAGGCGATACAGTTTTTTTAGCGGCGACAGATAACAGCGGCAGAATGATGTGGCAGAGCAATGGGACCGACTCAGGCACATTCAAGGTTTCAACCCTTATGCCATCATCCATCACATTCGCAGGTAACACTGCCTTTTTTACAGCAGATGATGGAACTCATGGAAGAGAATTGTGGGTTTACGATCCAGTCAATATCACTGGACTAGATAGCGGCAGTGGCAGCGGCTCGGGCGGCGGTATAACCAATGTGACAGGTGCAACCTGCAGCGTTTCACCTGCACTGCCAAGCGGCTTGAATATCGACAGCAGCACGTGCACAATTAGCGGTACACCTTCAGTTGCAACAATTAACACAACATACACAATTACTGCAGTAATCAGTGGAATAACTTTCCAGACAAGTGTCTGGCTATCTTCAGCATACAAACAAATCACGCCTAGCGTAGAGGGCACTGATTTGATTATTGGCGAAACGATGGATGATATCACCTTCCAGTACAACGTCAGTGCGGCCAGCGACTCAGGTAGCGGATTAACTGGCGTAACTACGACTTATGGAAACGGCTCAACATGGCAGGTTGCAGACATCGAAACAGGCCCAAACAGCTCTTTTCCAATGAGAGGTTCTGGAAACTATCTAAGAATCGTAGTTGATGACACGGTCTACTTCAACGCAGATGATGGAATTACAGGTAGCGAGTTATGGGCTTACAACACATTAAACGAAACAATCTGGCAAGTGATTGATTTAAATCAAGGCTCAAACAACTCTTTTCTAAATACATTTGAACTCTTTGGTCAGACATTTTACTTCATAGCTTATACCGACACTACCGGGGACAATTTGTGGGCGCACAACGTGTTAAATGATACTACATGGCAGGTAACTGACTTCAACTCTTACGACATTACTGGAGGAAATTGGGGTCGCACGATGTGGTTCGCTGACACTTTTTACTTCGCAGGTGATAATGGAACAGGGGAAGATCTATGGGCGTATAACCTATCAAATAATACGCCATGGCAAGTATCTGATACAACAGTCAATTATGATGCC
Organism: Methanobacteriota archaeon; assembly: GCA_002720095.2. Lineage (GTDB taxonomy): Archaea > Thermoplasmatota > Poseidoniia > Poseidoniales > Poseidoniaceae > MGIIa-I. Next base: position 3,676 of record PBGP02000023.1, on the reverse strand, counting down.
CAACCGGGTCAATACATTTGGGAACTTGTGGGCGATACAATCTATTTTGATGCCATAACGGATAATTACAATGACAGGCAACTATGGGCATACGATACTTCCAATCAATCTATATGGCATGTGACGAATTTCCACTTTGATAACGCAGGTCATCATTTTTCAATGGTAATGGATGACACCATTTACTTCGATGGTAATGATGGGATAACGGGTATCGAACCATGGGCTTACAACACCACAAATGGAACAATTTGGCAACTCGCTGATATTAACCAAGACTCTCTGGATCACAGTTACCCTGGAATGGGACAGAGTTCTGCAAGACCCGATGGAACATCTGGACCTTATATTATTGGCGACAGCTTCTATTTCGATGCTAAAGGGCCATCAGGTCATGAATTTTACGGATACAGTACTTCTAACCAAACCTTGTGGCAAGCTACCGATATTGCTAATGGTCAATGGACCGGTGAACTACAGAGTCCACAAGGACATGTTTTTGGTGACAAATTCATTTTCTTTGCTAACAATGGATCTTACGGGGCGCAAGGTACCACAGGTTTCGAGTGGTGGATTCACGACACCTCCAATAGCTCCACATGGGTTGTGACTAACATTGGCAACGGATATTCTAGGAGTGGATCTACGCAAGCCATTCTTGTCGGTGATACGTTATACTTCCATCAAACAGATTGCCCATCCCCCTGTTCCGATCCCACCTCTAAAGGATCCGAACTGTGGGCTCACGATATTTCCAACGAATCCACATGGCAAGTCGCTGATATCTGGGTCGGAGATGGTAGTGGTTACTTTCAGTCTCCGATACTAGTTGGTGACACAATCTTGTTCACGGCTCAAGATGGAATCACTGGTTGGGAACTATGGGCCCATCAGCCTAGTGAAATCACATCAATACCCAGTATTTCTAGCAGCGAATCAAGCGGCGGCATGACCAACGTCAATGGTGCGATATGTACGGTTTCTCCTGCACTGCCAACCGGCTTGAATATCGACAGCGGTACGTGCACAATTAGCGGAACACCTTCAATCGCCACAAGTAACACAACTTACACTGTTACAGCCAACATTAGCGGAACAACCTATCAAGGAACCGTTTGGTTAGCAACCATGACATTTGGAACAATCACATCTCCAGTAATGGGTGCTGAACTGCAACTTGGTGAAGCGATGACGCCGATCATGCTTAATTACACGGTGAACGTCAACGGTGGTGTTTCTTCTGATTCTGGTAACGGCGCTTCCTTTGCTTATCTAAACAATCAGGTTTCTGCAGGGTACAGGCACACTTGTGGTATCCTTGGCAACGGATCTTTGATGTGCTGGGGGGTTGATACCAATGGACAGTTGGGCGATGGTGGAAGTTATGGCACCAATGTTGATCGGTATTCTCCTACTACTTTTGTTGACCTTCCACAAGGTCGGACCGCTGTTGCTGTTTCCGCATCAGGCCACACCTGTGCTATCCTCGATAACGGATCGCTCATGTGTTGGGGACGGGACACCTTCGGACAGTTGGGCGTAGGAGGGTCCGGTGCCTTCCCCTACTACGTGCGGTCGTCACCGCTCTATGTCGATCTTGGAACGGGCCGAACGGCTGTTGCAGTCTCTGCTGGATCTCTGCACACCTGTGCCATCCTCGACGATGGCGACCTGAAGTGCTGGGGAAGCGATCAGTCTGGACAATTGGGTGAAGATTCCTCTAACTCTGGTACCGGGGTCTACATGAACAGAAACACCCCTACCTCAGTCGACCTTCCTACGGGTCGAACGGCTGTTGCGGTGGCCGCTGGACATATGCACACTTGCGCCATTCTCGACAATGGATCGCTTATGTGTTGGGGGAAAGATGATTATGGCCAAGTGGGTGATGGAGGAAACATCGAAACTTCCACCACCCAGCCACAATTTGTTGATCTCGGTACGGGCCGGACGGCCGTTGAAGTTGCTGCCGGAGGTTACCACACCTGCGCCATTCTTGACAACGGTGACCTGAAGTGCTGGGGTAGTCATCAACATGGACAGTTGGGTGTCGGCGGGACAGGAAACTCGTCTCGAATGTACATGACCTCACCGCCAGCAACTGCCGTCGATCTCGGCGCGGGCCGAACAGCCGTTGCGGTTAGTGTTGGTGACATGCACACCTGCGCCATCCTTGACAATGGAGATGCAAAGTGTTGGGGTCTCGATGGTTTTGGCGCATTGGGTGACGGTGGAACGCAGTTTTCGTATGCCATCAACCTCACCTCACCTTCATCCACACCGATTGACTTCGGCACAGGCCGGACGGCCGTCGCCATAGACGCGGGATCTCAGCACACCTGCGCCGTTGTTGACAACGGTACCATGATGTGCTGGGGGTACAACAACGACGGAGAGTTGGGGCTCGGAAACAGAACACATCAACATCTACCCATTTCGACGTATGGAAACAATGCCTGGGACACGACCACGACTACCATCACATGGGAGACGCACCCTGACTTGCCAGCTGGAATGAGCATCTCGGCAGGTGTTATCAGCGGCACGCCTTCGGTCTATGCGCTCAACCAGACCTACACGATTTACGCGAATCAGAGCGGCTATTCGACCACGTACGATTTGTACTTCGGCGTTGAAAATACTAATCCACACACAGTAGTAGAAGACCAACCGATTGATGCAATCGGTTTCCATCCAGTATTCTGGGATGGTACAACGACTTGGAGTGTTTCTCCAACTTTGCCTAACAGTTTGTTACAAGATACCGCAACTGGTGAAATTACAGGTATGGTTGATGATGTTATTTCTAGTACATTTACGGTTACTGCAACGCACAGCAGTGGAGCGATTGAAACCTTCACATTCAGTATTGACAGCTTGCTAGATACCGATGGTGATGGCTTACCGAATGACTTACCACTATCCTACAATCCAGCTAATCCACCAACTTCTGGCTTGATTGCTGATGATGATGATGATGGAGATGGATTGGATGACCTCAACGAAACAGGAACCAACGTTTACGTTGATGAATCAGATACTGGTACAAATCCACTTAATCCTGATTCAGATGGTGATGGTATTTGTGACGGACCAAATTCAGTTTCAGGAGTTTGTCTTGAAGGGCCAGATGTAGACTTTAATGATCTTTCAGTTCCAATTAATTTGTTCGCCCTTAATGGAACAGATATTGGAATCATTGAACCACAAATCTCAGCATCAGGAGGTACATACGAGATATCTCCAAGTCTGCCAGATAGTTTAGTATTAGACCCCAATACAGGTGAAATTACAGGAATGCCTACAGAAACATTAGACAATACTACTTTTACAATGTGGTTTAATCATACAGATGGCTTATCATTCTCTTGGGATTTCTCTTTAGCGGTTTTAGAAGACTCTGATGGAGACGGACTACCTGATGAATTACCAGATGATTACGACTCAAGTAACCCAGATTCACCAGGCCTAATTGAAGATTTAGATGATGATAATGATGGTATTATCGATTCTGATGAAACTATTGGAGGAACAGACTCAACAAATCCAGATACAGATGGAGATGGAATGTGTGACGGACCAAATGCTGTTCCTAATATTTGTACAGCAGGGCCCGATGCATTCCCATTAGACCCCTCTGCAGATACAGATACTGATGGAGATGGAATGCCAGATT
>PBGP02000017.1 GCA_002720095.2 Methanobacteriota archaeon | reverse complement strand
TCACCTTGTTCTTTAAGAATATGCAAAGTTGTCATGGTTGTAAAAAATATTATTTCAATTTCAGAGTCTAATTTTTTAATTCTTTTAGCGACAGCTAAAATCCGAGTAAAATGACCAAAACCAACTCCGTTAGTAGGAAAAACTAATATTGATTTTTTATCTCTGTTAGTGCTTGAAATTATCGAGTCGTGAGTTGGAACATTTTTCCAGCCAAGTCTTTCACTGGCAAGCTCCCAAGATAATTTAACAAGACTTAATGGCAAAAGTAACACTTTCCACGGTTTAATGGCAGAATTAACAATTAAATTACCAATCCTAAACGAAGCAGAATTCCTAGTTCTTCTTAATTCTCTCCTGTGTCTTTCAATTTCTAATGTCGTTTTACTTGGAATATACTTGTATTTTTCTGCCATTTCACTAGAAATTTTTGACTTAACTTTTTTTTTAGCATTCTTTTGGTTGGTTTTTTTATGATTACGAGTTATTTTTTTTCTTTTTACGTCCCTCATAATTTAAACACCACTAAACTTAACCATACAACATATTATTTGGTGAATTATCTTTACTAGCATTTTGCGCTTGAAGTTGATGTTCTAACATATTTTTTATTTGGTCTTCTATACGTTCGGCTTCTTTAATTAAGGGAGTAGTATCTAAATCTACAACCGACAAAATTTCATCTAATTTTTCAATCAATGCAGATGCTGCCCTTGCATCAGGAAATCTCGGATCTGCTTCCACTAGGATACTGAATAAATTTAGCTCGAGTCTACGAGCTTCACCTAATACAACTCCACTCATTCCACCGATTAATCCTTGTTCAAGAATGGGAATATCCATTTTTTCTAAGAGTTTTAATCCCTCAACAGTGGCAGCAACACCTACGAAATCAATATCTGGTGTGTCTTCATACTCCACAATTGGTTCACCTGAGTTTGGGTCGGCAGGAGGAGAACCTTTTTTTGCAAAAGCATCAATAAAAATCCCTTGTGAGATATTATTGCTAATTGCCCAATTTAGGATTGCGTCCCTCATTGAAAACGCCAACTCTCCTCCAACCTTAAACTCTGAAGAAATTAGTACGACTTTGTCACATTTTTCTACTTTACAAATAGGAGTTCCAGAATAAATTCTCACCGGAGGCATTGGTCGTCCATCCTGTACTAAAGATATAGCTGGGATTCTATTGTCACTAATTGCCCCATTAAAATTTAAATTTAAATGTTCTAGTAAATATTGGCCAACAATGCTACTAACCATTCCAACGCTTGGAAAACAGCATATTAAGAATGCATTCTCAACATCAGCCGAATCTGAAATATTAATTTTCGTGTCTTCTCCCATGCGTCTCTTAGTACTAATCCCTCCAAAATGCTTTGGAAGGAGAACCTCTCATATTACTATATTGGGAGGGCGATTGCTGCATGGGTAGAACCGACACAGGAACAAAATATCGGAAAAGAGGCCATATTTTATCGCCCTCTGCATGGAATAGATTCGAAACATGTCCTAGGCAATTTTGGTTATCGAAACAGAGATTACCTAGAAAAACAAGTATGGCTGCGGCCATAGGAACCATAGTTCATGCATCCATAGAGGACATTATTGCTGAAAACTTAAGTGGGAGAAACCCACAAGAATCAGGTTGGATGCCAGGTTTAGCTAATCAAGTCCTAAAAAATAGATGGGAAGAGGAAAAAGAGATATTTTTTAATACACCAAGAAGACCTGATTGGAAGGATTCCGAATGGGAAAACGCGAGAAAACAACAAATGGGTGGTATTGAATTACTGCTAACTAAAGTAGGCGCCTCAGGATTGGAACTAGATGCAATTACCGTGAAACTTTGGAGACAAGTACAGCGCATAGTACTTTCATGTGAAGGAGAGTTAAGATCTACTGACGGTAAATTAATGGGTAGATTAGATCTTTTACTCGCAAAATTTGATGAAAAGGGGAATATTATAGGATGGGTGGTTGCGGATTTGAAAACTGGAAAAGTACCCACAGGTGCTTTAAAACCAACGGTTAGTCGACAATTAAGATTCTATCGAGATCTTCTAGCTGAAAATAATAAGATTCATCCTGAAATTACAGCAGAGGGATGGTATACACGAGGCCCGATGGTTGTAGAATCTAAGGGGCCTTCAGTTTTGGAAGATGCCTATAACGCATGGGAAATGTCTCAACCAAATGATATCCCATTTGATGCAAAACCAAGTAACGAAGCTTGCGGCTTTTGCGATTACAAAGCTTGGTGTCCTCATTGGTGGAATTATAAGCACTCCTCAAAATCACCTACCAAAAATATATTTATTGACGCAGTTGTATTATTGGAAAGATTTGATATTGACAGAGGAGCAGCCCTAATAGAGTTATGTACCCCTAAGGATAAGAGTGGGGGAATACTTCCTAGTGGGAGGAAATTCGGAGCAATTTTTGAGGGTCCAGCTTTAGAATCATTGAAGAAAGTCGTAAAAAACGGATGGAAGGGGGCGCTCTTCTTAGGTTCGGTTAAAGCAGACAAAAACTTATGGAGAATTGGAAATTGGTGTGACGTTTTACCTTGGAAACCTATACCAGATTCAGGTTAATTTATTCAATTGTTATTAATTATCATTTTAATTTCCATAAGTAATTCCTCGCTCATTTGCTTGTCATTACTTATTATCCAGTGTAAATAATTTTCATCAATAGATTTTATTTCTTGGATAGTTTTACCTCTATGCCTTCCAAATGCGAGGATAATGTTACCTCCAGACCTTCTTAACCTACCACTTGAATCAATTATTGGTAAATCATCAATGCTAGGCCCTAATTCTAGTTCTGATGATTCCGAATGCGCTAGACTTGAAACTTGTAATTCTTCAATTGAATTTCTAAATAGCATGGGATTTTCTTCCATAATTTTCCATAATAGTAGTAACGTAGCAGATGCATCACTTAACGCATCATGAGCGTTATTCAATGAAATACCGTATCTTTCACACAATACCCCTAATTTATGTGGTCTTGGTAATTTTAATTTTCTGGCAATTTCAAGAGTATCTATAATGGTCTTAGGTTTTGGTATTTTTTTGCCACATCTTATGAATTCATTTTCTAGAATGGGCCAGTCAAATCTTTTTATATTGTGTCCGACTATAACTCCCTCGCTCATTATGCTTGAAATTATTTCAATATGAGATTTAAAACTTGGTAAGTTTACTACGTCTGAATTTTCAATTCCATGTATCAAAGTTGAGGATTTTGGAATTGAAATCAATGGGTTAACCAGGGAGTCGTTTTTAATTTCACTTCCATCGTAATCAGAACCTATGATGGCGTATTGTACAATTTTTGATTGTCGGATTGAAATTCCTGTGGTTTCAATATCAAAACCGACAATTTTTTGATTTAGGAATATGTCTTCCGCCATGATTTTGCTTGATGTAGAATGTTTTTGAATATTACACAAGAATCAAAAATGATTTACTTTACACATAATACTGTGCGATGGTTAAAAAAATTTAAGAATTTATGGAGTATTCAAGAATCACACGAATCTTCACCTGCAGAAATCGAAGAAGGAATTAAAAAATCTTTGGAACAGGAATACCTAGAAAAAAAAGAATCCCAACTTAATGAATTATTTTCTGTTTTTAAAGATGAGGAAACAACTTTTGAAGAGCGCACTATTGAAAACCCAAAAGAATATGATGCGGGGGACGTTCAATTAGACGAATTATTTGATAAAAGCGACTTAGAGTCTCATTATGAATTAAATGTTGTAGAAGCAAAATTGGATGGATCTGACGATCATCTAATAGATGTGGAGAAAATTGAGCCATAGATAAATCCAATCTAAATGAGAATATTATGATGCAAATAATACTCAGCGTTGAAATATAATAAGATTAGCAAATGGTGATGGGGAGGGTGATTATGACCTTTGGAAAAAATAAGAGGATGGCACTGATACTCGTTCTTTTGATTTTTAGCGCTTTTTTCTTCGCAGGGTGTACTACGTTGAGTGTTACAAAACCACGTGCAACGCTCACGGCATATCCCAATGAAATTACTTCTGGAGAAGCAGTAAATTTAGATGCCAGAGAATCATTAACTTCTGAAGGAGTTATAACGAAATTTGTATGGGATTTCGGAGATGGGAATAGTTCAGAAACATTAGTAGGTTTTACGAGTCATACTTTTAGAAACCCTGGTAAATACTCAATTAAAGTGACTGTAACTAATAGTGAAGGAGGAACAGATAGTGCGACTACAGATATATTTGTTAATGGCGTCCCAGTCGTAATTTTAGAGATGCCCCAATTAGTTAAGTCTGGGGAATCGGTAGTTATTGATGCCTCAAATTCTTATGATCCTGAAGGAGGCATCATTCAATATGAGTGGGATACTAATCTCTCTAAAGATACCGATAAGAATGGTAATCCTGTAGACGACGTTGATTTTACAGAGGAATCTATTACAATCTCTACTTCGAGGAGTGGCATAATTTCCGGGAGAGTAAAAATTACTGATGATGTAGGAGCTTCGGTTACTAAAGACTGGGAAATTGATGTTAACACACGTAACTATGAAGTGAGATGGGTAAAAAAAGTAAGAGAATATGATTGGAATGGAAACTTGAAAACTGGAGAAGAATGGAATGTGTCGCATATCCCTTCTACTCAAGGAATTTTATATTCTATTGATGCGACTTTATCATTAATACAAGATGGCAATCCGTTAGGAGATGAGAATTTCACACTTTCTTTAGAAGTTCCTAGTAGTGGTTGGGTTGCTGATGCCGAAAGTAGTAGAAGTACTCCAGAACAAAACGCAAAGGCCGAAATATCCAGATATCAACTTAATTCAATTCCTAATGGAACTCAGATGTATTCTTCTGATTCCAAGGAACTTTTGCTAGAGAATTTATTTGATACTAGTTCTCAATTTGGAGAAGGAAATTGGATGTGGGAAGTACACTCGAGAGGGCTGGATAGTGGATTACCTTTCGACTTCCCAGATGGAATTGATCCAGGTAATTCTTGGGAATTAAAAGTAACTTTCGAGGTTTATGAGCCAGTAATAGTTGAACTAGCATACTAGGCATCATACAAAAATAATCGGAATGGTAGTTTTCCAGCTTGACATTGGTAATTTCTTTCCTTTGCCTAAAGCCAAAATAGGGTTAATTTTGGTTAGATTTCCATGGATGCCTGCCACCTCAAATTTTACTTTCATAACTAACGCACGGTCCCGTTCAGCGATTTGATACATTTCTTCACTCAAATCTGAGCGTGCAAGTTCAATCCCATTCTTAGCACTGATAATAATCAAATCGGTGCCTTCTATTTTGGCTCTGGGACTGAAATCGAAATCTTCCGTATTCATCATTTTAACTAATGAATCCACAATTAATCTATCTTTAATTTGAATTTTATTAATTTGTAGGCTTTCCACCATGATAATCGGAAATGCTTCTCATTTGAATCATTTTCTATTTTTTGGTAGTGAATATCAAACCAAATGTCGTCATCGGCCAACCATGTCCAAGTACGTTGCTGCGGCTTACTTTGATCTTGATGGAACATTATTAGATGCTTCCAGTGAGAAAACATTGACGGCAGAACTTGCTAAAAAACGACCTTGGAGAATACCCTTTGGAGTAATAATGTGGTCACTGGGTTCAATAGGAAATTTATTGAGGGGCCGTTCGATATATGACGCTACAAGAAATAGAGGACATTTTTCTCTATCTTCATGGGAGACTTTAGAATCAATATCCCAAAATATCACTAAATCAAAATTATTATACAAAGTGTCAGATGAAGCAAAACAGTGTTTAGAATGGCATCGAACTCAAGGCCATAGACTAATTTTAGTCACTGCTACAATCGGACCGATGGCAGACGCAATTGGTAAAGAATTGGGAATGGATAAGATATATGCATGTGGGCCTGAAAATAGGACTGGGATTCTATCAGGTTCAGAAAGAGGATGGCTTGTACCACGCAGAAAAGGGAAAGTCCCAGTTGTACTAAATGACGCTGAAATCAATGGTCACGATCTTTCAAAATGTTATGGTTACGGTAATACAATGGCCGATTCATGGTTTATGGGAATTACAGGTAACCCCGTAGCAATAAACCCCGAAAGAAAACTCAGAAAGCACTCAATCAAACATGGTTGGGAAATTAGATATTGGAAAATCTAGATTTATTACGTCGTCATTAAATCATCCTTCTACAACGGCTATCTAATTGGACCATTGGGGTAGCTTGGATATCCTTTGACCCTGCGGAGGTCGAGACCCGTGTTCAAATCGCGGATGGTCCGCTTTCGATAATATGATAAAAAAATTATATGCATAATACATCAACTTTAATTGATTATGCATAAAACCTAAAATAACATCTATTTTTCAAAAGATTAATCAGTATTGTAATTTTTACTTAATGAATATTAAAATATAAAAGTAACAGTAATGAAGGCCCAACATGCCATTAATGTTCACACGTAGAATTGACTTTCCAATGGTTGATTTGGCAGGAATTATGTACTACCCAAACTATTGGGATTTAGCTCATCGTTTTTTTGAATTATCTTGGGAAAAGATTTGTGGGATAAATTATCCCAAGATAATTCATGATTTAAGATTAGGATTTCCAGCCGTCAGAAATCAATGTGAGTTTTTATCACCTCTTAGATATGGAGATACTGTAAAATGTAAAATTTGGATATCCAATGTCGGAAATAAAAGTTGTACCTGGAAATACGAATTCACGAATCAAGATAATCAAGTAGTATGGAAAGCATCAGTGGTTATTGTATGTGTTAATCTAGACACGTTTGAGTCCATCGTAATACCTGATTTCCTTGCTCAATCTCTTAAAGCTAGCAGTACGATTAATGACTAATGACACTTCAGAATAGTATGGACGATAGTGAAATTGGTACGTTAATCCTATCAAGTAAGAATTTAGACTCGTCTGTAAACATGCCAGAAATACCGATTAAACCTAATAGGGGTATACCTAAAACAATTGGCATTTTTCTTATTTTAGGAGGCTTGATCGTTTCAGTTGCAGGCCTTTCACAACTAAGTGCTCAATATCTTGAAATAAATTATGAGGATCAAATTGCAGCATACGAATTGCTGGGAATAGATATTTCTTTAGAGGAATTAGAAAAATTAGAATTAAAATACAAACAAGAAAATTATTATTTAATTTCTGGAATCTTACTATTATTGCCAGGTATAATTTTGATTATTGGGGGAATTCAGTTATTTTTGTGCAAGAAATATGGAGTTTACACTTCACTGATAGGAGGAATTACCCTTTTCATACTTAATCTATATGTAAACTGGTGGGGTTCTTCAATTGATACAGAAATTGGAATTAGTATAGAATCGCAATGGGATACTGTTGAATCGGCGATGTGTACAGTCTGTAATCTATTTTGCATAACATTGCCTTTGATACCATTAATTATCCCAACCGGAAAAGCTGCCATAGAACCAACAATGTTAACTACTAAAAAAAGAAATGATGATGATGAGTAGGCTACTTCTTTTTTGGCCATTTTTTACTAAGAACTTTCCTTAGATCTTCATTCATTTTTGCATCCCACCAATTTGAATTGTTCCAAATTGAATATCTACCACGTATACCTCTTAAGTCAGCACGGTCTAAACGACAACCATTAAAATTTGAGAGATTCATTTTAGCTTTTTGAAAAACAGCATCTCTTAAGTCGGCGCCTTGGAAATTGGCTTTCATCAAGTTAGCGTGTTTAAACGAAGCTTTTCTTAAGTCAGCTCCAGATAAATCTGCCCCTTCAAAGTTTGCATTATCGAAGACCCCTCTTTTTAGATTGGCCCCAGATAAATCCACTTCTTTGAAATCTCCACCTATTTGGGATGTAAATGACAAATCTTTTTTAGAGCTATCAACCTTCATAATACCCACTATTTTTTAGAAAGATTATCTAGATGAACTCTACCTTCAAGAGTTAAATTTGCATATCTATTTTTATCTGATTCTTTTGGAATGGATAAGTACCCTTTCTCCACCAATCTGTTAAAGTATAGAGATAAATTTTTAGGAGGCTCAAGTTTAGAATCTTCAAACAGATTTAATATCACTCTAGGGGGAATATCTTCTAATGACTCAACATCTTTAAGATAATGTATAGCAGCTAATACTTGATCTGGTTTTTTACTAATATTGCAGTTATCAATTAGTTGTTTGAACGCATTACCTCTGCTCGGAATTCCAGAAAGTTTTGCGGCTTTGATTGCTGCAGCAATAGCCGAATCTCTTTTAGAACGAATTTTACTTAGAGCGATAGACCATTCTTCTCCGTCCATAATTTTGATTAAATGTGAGTCTACATCTTGTTGTTCACCAGATATATCTATTTCAATGTCTCCGACATGAATGTAAATACGTGAATTATGACTTTTACTTGTTGCCATCGATTATAGTAAGTAATCAAGTATTATTAACTCTTGTATCTTCATTTTGTTAACATTTATATTTAAAAAATATATAATACATTGATTGTTTACTTTTTATTTGATAGTTTTCCAATATATTTTATCATAATTGAAAGAAACCAACAAGAATGATGAGGACGTCGGATATATGATGACGAGTACCAATCCCCTGTCTGACAAAACAAAAAACAAGCGAAAAGCATTGCTTCTGATTTCTATTATGATATTGGGGCAATCATTACTTTTCATCACCCCTGCTGGTGCTGATTCTCAAACAAGCCAATCTAGTCAAATAACTACATTCTACAATAATGATGAATCTGTTACAGTTCAGTTTGACTCGTCTGGAATGCAAATACAACCTACTGATGGAGTGGTAGAAATTCCACAAAATACCACAATTGAACAGTTTGAGTTTAAATTAAGTACTTCACAAACAAACCCAAGTCCAGGTAAATTATCGTTAGATATTAACCAAGATGGGGTGTTCGAGTACTCATTTGATGGAATTGGTTACGGAAATTTGAGTAATCAAACACAATTTTCAGATAATAATTCCTTCATTCATGAAGATTACTCCACATCACAAGTTGGAGTAAATTACGGCCCAGAAATTATTTTACCTAAGAATTTAATACCTCATAATTCTAGTCTTAGCATTGAATTTTCTCCTCTAAACGGTGGGAAATGGATTGAAGAATCAAGTGTTAAATCTATGAAAATATTTGATATTGATAATGATTCATCTGATGAACTATTATTATTTTCGGAAACTTACTGGAACGGCGAACCTTCAATCGGTTGGCTAAATAACAATACTGATAATAACGGTTTTACAAATATTTCATGGGTTGAAACTTGTGATTATGGCGAAGAAATTGAGGTTGGAGATTTCAATGGAGATGGCTATGATGATGTATTAGTCTGGACTTCTTCACTAGGCAGATTTTGTTATCACTTTTGGGATAATTCAATCAGTAATTTTACCTCTCCAACTGAACTCACTGGTGGAACTAGCGGAGAAGAGATATTTGTCAAAGCAGCAGACTTAGAGTCAGATGGAATATTTGAGATAGTTTATGCCGATTCATTAGGAATGTTTGGTTTTTATGAATGGAGGGGGCAAAGCGGTTTTTCAGAAATAGGTAATTGGCGCTTTGAAACAAGAAGTGGTACTGGTACCTTAATTGAAGAAGGAATATCTCAATTTGATGTTGGAAATATTATGTTGGGGATACCAGATGGGACATTGGTGGTAATCTCGGATACAGGTACATTAGAGACACTCAAATGGGATTCATCAACCTCATCATTTGAATACGTCCTACCATCATTTCCTACAGGAAGTTTCGATACAGAATTCATGATGTTAGGTGATGTAAATGGCGATAATTATGATGATATTCTTACCTGGGGTTCGGGTACAGAAGGTAACTTGACAGAATCTGAATTAGGATTGGGGCTATATTCAATTTCACAACAAAACGGCTTTGAAATGCCGATAGGAGCAACTTTTACCGATTACAATACAGATGGTGTTATGGATCTCTTGATTCCTGAAAGCTTAAATCCTGATAATGATGACTTGACTTTAGAAGGTTCATTGCAAGTATTTAGTTTTTCGAATGGAATTTTTGTGGATACGTTCTTGAGATTAAACCCCAGGACTATGCCTAATTATTCATTATCAGGCGATTTAAATGGGGATTTATCACCCGAACTAATTGTTTTCTGTGGAGAACAATCCTTGGGTATCTTTATTGATTCATGGCATAAAATAAGCTATGACATGGATGGAGATGGAACCAACGAACTTAGTGCCGAAGGTTTTGTTCAGTCTAACTCAGGCCCTAATAGTTCAGGCAAATTGAGAATGTTTGACAGCACGAATATTATATCAGGAGAAATCTCGGAAAATCTTGACGAATTCCCAACATTTTCAGATTCAAATAATAACGAAATGATTGTTTTGTCATCAGAATTAACAATTAAATCCGCAGGTCAAGTGACTTTTTCAAATTTACAAATTACATATGACTGGTGGATTAATCTAGATGATTTATATGATGTTCCTGGAAATAATCTTTCTACAATGGTCAATACTCAATATATGGAGTTTGGTGATCAAAACTTTTTATTGCCTCTATCTTTTTACTCTAGCAGAGCAGGGAATATCACAATTAGCGATTTGAATCTAGTTACATCGCCAGGACATCCAAATTTGCCAGATTTATCACGTCTTACGCTGATTACAACTACAGTCACGGAGGATTCAATAGGTTTATCTTGGAATATTGTATCAACTGAAAATGAGTATTTTGAATCATATAAGTTATTTCGTTCGTCTGTGGTTGACGCTCAATTTCCACAAGATTTTGTTGAAATTTATTCATCTTTAGATTATCTGACAGTATCTTATAATGATCAATCACTTGAGCCGGGAGGACATTATGAATACGTTGTGAAGGTGGCTTTTTCGGTTGTGGGATTAGAAAGTGCACCATCTGTAGCGGTGTCAATAGACCTGCCATCAATTCCGCAGGTAAAAAATGTGATTGCGTCAGATACTCCAAATGATTTAGGAGGGAATATTGATATTAGTTGGGATGAGGTTGATGATAGGTATTCAGGATATTATGAGGTATTTGTTCGACCTGAAAATTTTACAGATACTACACTCTTAGATTCTGTCGTTGTAGTACAGAGTGATGTAACATCATATACTGCTGATTACACTAGTGCTTTAAGAAATCCAAGTGGGGAAATTATCCAAAACGCTTTAGATTTAGTTAATGAACAAGCTTTGTGGGTTGCTGTTGTAGCGACCAATGAATCGGGATCGAATCCATATGTTTCTGCGACAGGACCTATCTATCCACTAAACAATGAAGAGTTAGATACGTTGTTAGAAATTGATTTATCATTTGCTGAGGTATTTGGAGAAGAGATGCGAGCGAATGAATTAATCGTTGGTGGAAATGAACCAACTGTTATTTCACTTACACTAACATCAAACGATGCCGATGATTCGAGTGATAGTGCTGTCAGCGATGCCACCATAATGACCACGTTAACTATCAATCCTGATGGTGAAGAACACAAATTTTACTTTAATTCTACTACTGATGAAAATGGTCAATCAGAAGTTGAATTTTATTGGAGAGATTTAGCTAACGATTCAATCAATGTAAATGGGGGTGTAGTAGAAATTATTGCTGATTTTAATGGACGTGCCGAAACATTAGAAAAAGGAGGCTTATCTCCATCTACTGTAAATCTATGTCAGAATAATGATGCATGTAATTCAGACGATTACGTAGACATTATTGTACCAGCTTATTTTTCATTATTAACGACTGTGACAATGGTGGACGAGTTAGGAGATGCAACATTGGGTGTGTCATTACTAGCAGAACATGAATGGCAACAAGCTGCGCTAATTGGTACAGAAATCACATTTAAGTATTATGATAATGAAACAGGTCTCTTAACGGGTACTCCTGTAAAACAATCTATTCAGGACCTTAGCGGGACAATCGATGTATTCATAGACGCTATGCCTACTGGAGGTTATGTTTTAATAACTCCAGATAGTACTGCTAATCCAAATAATCCGGCTGCATGGAAATATCTCAATAATTTTGAATTAAATGCAACATTAGTAGAGTATGATGATTCAGGTCAAACTAATTTAGATGATGATAATGACTTTGTACTTAATAAAGATGATTTATGTCCAAATACGCCGGGAACCGAATCAGAGACTGTTGATGAAAATGGATGTTCAGAATCTCAATTAGCCAATCAAATTGAAATTATTGACCCTGAATTAGAATGTCCGATGTTAGAAACTTTCGTTGATGGAGTTTGGGTGATACAAAATATCGTAAATTCACAGAATTCAAATCTGGAATGTGAAATAATTAATTATAACAAATTATTTTTACAGTTTGAATATCCTGAAAATATAGTTGTTCAGGGTGTAGAATTAGGAATAAATTGCCCTGATAATTACATAGCTTCCGAAGGCAGAGCCGTTTGTACATTTTCTCCTACTGTAAAGAGCCTTACTAGCAAAAATACAAGTGATCCAGTTCAAATTCCTTTTGAAGCAGACTTTACATTTTCTTGGATCACTCCTACGGGAATTAACCAAATGAAAGTGATAACTCTAGGTTCAGAATTTTCATTAAATGGAGAAATAGTGCAGGTTACAGATAGCAATGATGAGGGCTCAAATAATAATGGAGGAACAGACAACTTAAACTCAGAAAATGGTACTTCAGATTTAGTAATTAATGAAGAATCTGTAGATTCAAAAGCAGGACTATTAGAAGATCCAGTAATTTTATTATCGATAGGAGGAGGAGTATTTTCAATTGTGTTAATAATTATTTTAATTCGATATTTTAGAGGTAATGACGATGATTGGGACGATGAATGGGATGATAATGACGAAGAGGAATTAGAAAACCCACTCGATAGAATTTTAGGAAGAAATGTAGGAACTACTCAGGCTGTTGAGTCATCTGACGAACCTTTTGAAAGAGAAAATAATAGAGGAAGACTCAGAGGCTCTGCGGGTGAAGAATTTGTTCGACAAAGTCAACAAACAAACGATTATGAAGACGATCCTAATTACAGTGTTGATGAAGACGGTACTGAGTGGTGGGAAGATGACCATGGTCAATGGTGGTATAGAGATCCAGATATGGATGATTGGGAAGAATGGAATGAATGAGCTGCTTGAATTTCTGTAGTTATTATTTCGGAGTGATGATTTAAATGAATACAATCGTGGGGAATACTTACTCATTAGTGCTGAATCCAGATTCAAATCCAAAAACTGGTGGATTGGCAATTTGCGGTTTCTCAACGGCAGGGATGGTTGGTAGTATTGCCGCTTATCACGTAATTAGAAGTTTAGCAATAGATGAGATTGGAACTGTGATGAATCCAGATTTTCCTGCATTGGCCTTGGTAGAGGACTCAGTTCCTAGACATCCAGTAAGAGTCTATCAAGGTGAAGAAATTGGAGTTTTTATTGCAGAGATTCCATTTCCTACCGAACAAGATATTTCTTTTGCTAATACGGTATTAGAATGGTTTACTAAAGGAGGGTTTAGTAAATTGATAATAGTTGATGGGCTGGTAAAACAGTCCCCCGATGATACTAGTGGCCCTGGACTGTTTGGGGTTGCATCAATTTCTGACACGAGAGAGAAACTTAACAGGTTAGGTATAGAATCTATTAAAAGAGGGGTAGTTGCTGGGATTGCTGGCTATCTACTTGCAGAAGGACACCGTAGAGGATTAGATGTTACAGCTCTTTTAGCGGAATGTAATCCTACATTCCCAGATCCTAAGGCTGCGGCTACAGCAATTGAAGCAATTACTGAAATCACAGGATTAGAATTGTCATTACATGAACTATTAGAGCAAGCACATCAATTCGACATTAACTTAAGAGATGCTCTCCAGGATAGAACCCCTAAATTATCTGCACCAGAGGAAGATAGTTTTGATAGACAAGATCCAATGATTGGCTGAGAGTTATTTAGCTATTACATCATTGATATCTTTAACGATTTTAATTAGTTCATTCCAGGGTATATCTGTTTGTATTGCAGGTGTTGAGATTACTGATACTGCAGCCTTAAATCCTCGTTGATTAATGGCAGAAATTAGTTTTTTTGGGCTTGGAGGGCCGTCTATATTTATCCATTGGGGTAATTCATCCATCGTGACTAATCCATTAGTTTCTACAGCATCTTTCGACTGATGCAATCTTTTTACACAACTGATTACTTTTTTATTTGACATTCTTATATCTTCATCTTTCCAATTAGCAAGCGAAATTAAATGTTTATGATCATCTTTACAAATACCACAGGTTTCCAACGCATAATCTTCTGTTAAATGTTCTAAAACTTGCTTTTTTGCGATTGGGCCAGTCCATAATGGACCACTGACCTTTCCATTTGCTAATGATTTAGGAGGAGAGTTATAAGGTAGAAATACTCTTGGTTGTGGATAATCTGCACATCCAAAACTATGTAATCCTGCTTTAATAGAAGTGGTGATCGTGTTTTTGTCCGGACTGTTTACCCTCCATCCTATATTTTCATAGACATTTGAAGCATTCTTTTTTCCTGGAGTAACTAATACACTTACTCTCGTATGGTGTCCATCAAAAACGGACATTAATGGTTCAATTGAACGTTCATGTTTAGCAGCACATAATGCAATATTTCCCAATAAGATTCTGATAGCTGTATCATGAGTCACTGTATCATTAACTGCGTATGCAGCGTATCTTCTTCTTGTGACTTGAGGATATGTTCCGCAAAGAGCGGCTGTATCTGTAGCACTAACTTGTAATATTGCCTTTCTTGCCAAATTTTGCATAGCAGAGTCAAGAAATGGGATTGGAGAACCATATGGATCGATGTCAATCCACTGCCATCCACCTGAATATACTATTTGTCTTAAATCACCTTCCTGAATTGATAATTGTTCATGATTTGAATTTTCAGGAGGATATTTTTTATGATTTGCTAACGCCCAATTTACGGACTCTCTATTTCGATCAACAGAAATGATTTCAAGCTTTTCCACTAGTTCCTCAGGCAATTCATTTAACCATCTTCTTGAACGCAAAGAACTAGCTGCTAATCCATCTAAAACGCGTAATTTCCCTTCTTTTAATAACCATCTTTCACGTATCGCTAATCCTAATAATAACACACTTCTGGTTCTATTGTTCGCCATTGCGACATTATGAAAAACAGGCGAATCACTTTTTTTGGCTGGCCCAATTCTCCATTCTCCTTGCCCTTTAACATTAGGTACTTGCAGTAGGGTTCGTCCTTCAATCCAAGTAATCCCTGGCCATCCCTGTGGTTTATTCTGCAAACTTACTACCTCAATAGTACTCAAAGCATATGTCGGGGTTGATATGTGTTACTCGATGTCCATCGTCATTAACATGGCCAACTATGGCACATCCTAGAATACCAGTTTCTTCGAGCCAAGATAAAATTGGTTTTGCACTTCTTTCACTTACTACAATACATAATCCCATTCCCATATTGAAAGTTCGGGCCATTTCATAATCACTTACCCCTCCAGCTTCTTGTAACCAACCAAACTCGGGTAACGAAGGTAATGGATTATCAATATGATAACCAAGGCTAGGATGTAATCTCAAAAGATTAGATAAACCACCCCCAGTAATATGTGCAACACCTTTAATTTCACTATATTTACAAGGTGTACTATTTTTCCGACATTGTTCAAATAATGGAACCATCGGATTAACATAAATCCTCGTAGGATTAAGTAATACTTCTCCGAGTGTAAGATCCTCTTGAGTATTAAATCTTTCAATTACTCTATTTTTATTTGAAGCATTAAAAGGTGGGGGGCTTCTCAAATCCGCTCCTGAAAGATCTAAAATTTTACGAACTAAAGAGAATCCATTAGAGTGAATTCCTGAGGACGGTATCCCAATTAATAAATCTCCAGAAATAATATTTTCACCAGTTAATTGATCTCCTTTTGGTAACCATCCAAGCGATGTCCCAGACATATCTAATTCATTAACAATATCAGGAAGTGAAGCAGTTTCACCTCCAGCCAAACTAACATTGGCGATTTTAGCAGCTTTTGCCAACCCCTTTCCTAGAGCTGCATGGACTTCTGGATCAGGTTTAGGTGTGGCGATATAATCTACAAATGCTATAGGTTCAGCCCCGATACACAGTAAATCATTAACATTCATTGCCATACAATCAATAGGCACAGTTTCCCACTCTCCCAGTCTACTAGCTAACATTAGTTTGCTGCCCACCCCGTCGGTACACATTGCAAGTAGTTCTTCACCAAAATCAATTATTCCACTAAATCCCCCTGGGTGATCAACCAATGAACCAACATTTCCAGCCTTTCGAGTATTAGAATTTAGTTGATTTATTAAAGAATTTACGGCTTTTCCTTCCAAATCAATATCTACTCCACTATTCGCATAGTTGACTTCTTCTCTACCTGTCACACCATCTGCTCAAAGTACTCCGTTTTGAGAGTGACGCTTCATAATGATGTTTATTGAATTTTTTAAAGTGTAAATTTCAAAAAACATCCAGTGGAAATTTATTTTTTAAAATAAAATGATTGCGTCATTTATTTTTGTTTTCCAGTGGAAGTAAGGGGGTTAAATCGTGTATCTTAATAACTATAGCCTACTCATACTTTCTCTACGTAGTGATTATATGCATGCCAATGAGATTGAAGCACGTTGGATGACCTTTTTGGAGGAAAATATTGATGTGGGTACGTTGGCTTTAAACTGGCCTGATCAAAGAAGTCTAGTTGTTTCATTTAGAGAACTTTATAATTTTGATTCAGATTTTGCGAAAATATTATTCACAACACCTTCCTTATTCCTTAGATGTGGAGAAAAAGGTTTAAAAAAACTCTGTAAGGAAAAAAACTATAACATTAGTCCATTGATTAGAATAAAAGATTTACCTCCTGATCAGAGAAGAGCCGTTAGAGACATTAGACAGAACGATGTCGGTAAAATGCTGGCTGTAGACGCAATCGTTGTAAAAATTAGTTCGGTTAGACCAAGGGTTGTAGAGGCAGCATTCCAATGTGCTAATGGCAATTGTGAATCAATTCAAATGATATATCAATCTAATGAGCAAGAATTAATTGAACCAATCGAGTGCAATCCTAATACAGGTTGTGGTGCTAGAGCACCTCAAGCAAGATTTGAAATCATCCCATCTCAGAGTGTGTTAGAAAATACACAATTCATTGAGTTACAGGAACCACCTGAAAAATTACGCGGAGGTGTCCAGCCAGAGCGCCTCCAATGTCTCGTCGAAGGTGAAATTGCAGGCCAAATATTACCTGGAGACAGAATTGTTGCTAATGGAGAATTGTTTGTACGCTCTAAAAAGAAAGGTAATAAAAAATCAACAATCTTTGAAATTTTTTTACGAGTAAATTCTTACGAACAACGTAACACCCCTTTTGAAGATGTTAAAATATCTTCTGAAGATGAGACACATATCAAAGAATTAAGTTTTAGAGAAGAAATATATGATTTATTAACTCGGAGTATAGCACCCTCTATTTTTGGGCATGATTACGTAAAAGAAAGTCTTCTTTTACAGTTATTTGGCGGCGTAGCTAGAAGAAATCCAGACGGTACCCGACAAAGAGGAGACATGCATATATTATTAATGGGAGATCCAGGTACAGCGAAATCACAAATGTTACACTATATGTCAGAATTATCACCTCGTGGGCAATATACCAGTGGACGGAGCGCTTCTGCAGCTGGTCTAACTGCCGCTGCAGTAGCGGATTCTACTGGGGATGGACGTTGGACATTAGAAGCTGGAGCATTACCACTTGCAGATACGGGTTTAGCAGCAATTGACGAATTTGATAAAATGGGAGATAGTGATCGTTCCTCAATTCATGAAGCAATGGAGCAACAAACAATTAGTATCTCAAAAGCGGGAATCAATGCTAAATTAAGAACTAGGTGCTCAATCTTGGCAGCTTCCAACCCTAAAGGTGGGCGCTTTCTAGACCCTGATGACGGAGGCCCCTATACCAGACAAGTTAACCTCCCCCCTCCATTATTCTCAAGATTTGATGTAATTTGGTTGATGGCAGACACACCCGAAGCAGAACATGATAGACACATAGCGTCTCATATTTTACTCAACAGACAATCTGGAGTTAACGAACATGCTATTGAGCAAGGAAATGCTGCCGACCCTATGCTAAACCTATCTAAAGAGTCAACTCTTGATTATGAAGGTAAAGAAGTTCTTAGTAGAGAAATGTTCAGAAAATATGTTGCTTATGCTAAAAGAAATCATCATCCTGTTTTAGACGATGATGCAAGAAAACGTATTATAGACTATTACACAGAAATGCGTGGAAAAGTATCAGAATCTGCAGATAAATTAGAGAGAGGTAAAGATGTAATAACGATAACTGCTAGAGCTTTAGAAGCCCTATCAAGAATGGCAGAAGCATCTGCTAAAGTAAGATTGTCGGATGTTGCAGAATATGAAGATGTAACAAGAGCATTAAGATTATTTGAACTTTGGAGATATCAATTAATGGGAGACGATTACGATGAGACAGCAATACAATCTGGTAAATCAGCGTCATCTAGAAATTTACAACAACGAGTCATTAAAATCATTGATGAGATTTTCGAAGGTACAAGAACACATGCTACAACTGCACAAATTTTGGAATATACGAGGAAAGAAGGTTTTGATGATGAAAGAGTCGTGAATTATTTAGAGCAACAAAAACAGGCAGGCATGTTATTCTCACCTGGAGGATATGGAACATGGCAATCAGCCTAATTTAACTATTTTATTTAATCAATGTTATTCAGTAGTATCTTTTGGAGCAACTATGACAGAGGAACCATTAGGTAATATCTCTGATATCAAAACTTTAAAAACTCAGCAATTAGGTTTTATGTGCGGATTAGAAATACATCAACAATTAAGTACAGGAAAGCTACATTCTCGAGAAGAAGGAATTCTTTATGATTATACTGCAGAAACAGTGCCTCCAGATATTGAAAGAATTAGTAGGAAGCTTGTAGCATCAAGTGGCGAAGGTGGAAAAATTGACATTGCAGCCAGATTTGAGGCTCGTAGAAATAGAAGTTTTGTGTATGTAAAATCTCCAAATGCAGGGCTTATTGAGTTAGATGAGCAACCTCCATTAAAACACGATAAAGAAGCTTTACGAACATCGCTATTAATTTCAGCAATGTTAAAAGCTCACCCAGTTGAGAAATTACAGGCCATGAGAAAAACAGTAGTTGATGGTTCTAATACATCAGGATTTCAAAGAACTACATTGGTATCAACCAATGGAAAACTTTCTACTCAATCAGGAATTGTGGGGATTTCAGTAATCTGTTTAGAAGAAGATAGTGCTCGGAAATTATCATCTAAATTGACTCCCGAGGGAGAAATTGTAACTTGGAATTTAGATAGATTAGGAATTCCTTTAATTGAAATTGCTACAGAACCTGACGTAAAAACTCCAGAACATGCGAAGGAAGTAGCAATTGCTTTGGGTGGACTTTTGAGAGATACTAGAAGAGTAAGAAGGGGGTTGGGTTCAATCAGACAAGATCTCAATGTATCAATCGCATGTGGTGATAGAGTTGAAATCAAAGGCTGTCAGGATTTAGAGTGGATTCCTAAAATTATACGATTGGAAATGTCACGTCAATTACACTTTTATCGTTTAGCAAATAGTCTTAGAGATGAAATGAAAATGCCATTACTTCCACCCAATCGAATTGATACGAACAACCAGACAGAATTAGAAATTTCGAAAATATTAGAGAAAGAAATACCTAATGAGGTCAAAAACATAAGCGAATTATTTTATAAAACTGAAATAAAGATGATAGATAAAATAATATCCGAAGGAGGGGTGATGCTTGCAGTAAAACTGCCTCATTTAGCAGGAAAACTAGGTACTAAAAATCTAGATTCCGATGGTTCTCAATTACCAAGGCTGGGTAGGGAATTAGCCAGTGCAGCCAAATTAGCTGGAGTTGCAGGGATCTTTCATAGCGATGAATTACCAGCATACGGAATAACAGAAAAAGAAGTACAATTAATTACAAAATTATTAGAGTTAGGTGAATTTGATGCATTCGTTCTTTGTTGTGCGCCACAATGGCAAGCAGAATTAGCTCTTGAATCAGTAATTAATCGAGCAAGGATGGCATGGCATAGGATCCCTCAAGAAGTGAGAAATGTTGTAGTATCGAAAGGTTCTCCTGTAGATGGAACTACTTCTGCAATGAGACCCCTACCAACAGGTGCAAGAATGTATCCAGAAACGGATGTACCTATATTTGATATCACAGAATCTTACTGGAAAGAAATTTCAAATAATTTACCTTTGTCAAATACTCAGAGATTAGATAGGCTTGAGCAATTTGAAATCTCTTTTGATCAACGAAAACAATTAATAAATAGACAATTAGATGATGAATTTTTTGCAGGAGTTGTGGGTGATTTAGATTTAGACTTAGGAAAGCTATCTCCTAAACCTTGGGCTTCAATGTTGTTAGAAACAACCAGAAAACAAATTGCTGAGAAGGTCGGAATAGCCGTTCATAATGTTAGTATTAAAATGCTAGCAGCATTATTGATCGTAAGAGAAACAGGCGGAGTTACACGAGAAGGACTAATTGATTTAGCCGTCAATATGATTGTAGAAGGGGGCGTACATTTGGAAGGAGGAATAAATCACTTTATTGAAGAATCGATGGTAAAAGCAGAAATTTTAGGATTAAGACCGTCAGATTTAACCTCAATTGAGGAAGTCATAGATCGTATTTTAGAAGAAAGATCAGATTTTATCGCTCAAAGGGGAATGGCGGCTATGGGCCCACTAATGGGAGTAGTAATCAAAGAAGTTGGCAGTGGAGCAGACGGAAAAATTATTAGTGAACTTTTGAGAGATCGTCTCAAGGGAATGTGAAATCAGTGAGTATTGGGAAGAAGCAAATCATATCATTAATAGTTTTAGTAGCAGTAGTTATTACCTTTCCGCAGATTAATAGATTTTGGCTTGAATCGACTGAGGAGGTTCGTTCGAGTCTTATTACTTCTGAAAACAACACACACTATGGTCTACCGACTGAATGGAACAATACTCAAGTAATTTGCATTCATTTCCCTGTTGCAGATGTTACTTCTGATATGAGTGCATCTAAGTATGTAGAGAATCGAAGTTATTTTGATGTTAACGGTTTAGAAATTTTAGTTGATTCAGAATTTGAAAACCTTGTAAATTTTTCAGAAACTAGAACTACGGGTGTTTGTATTGGTGGTTTTAAAAATTATTCGGCGGGTTTTGATTTTATGCTTGATGCGACTAATGTGACTAATGGAAATTTAGAAGTTGGGTATGATGAAAGTGATTTTGGACCTTTTGTACATACCATCGGCGGACTAAATGCAAATAATTTAACAGGTGATTTTACAGGAGCTTATTGGTCATTGTATCATAATGGTGTAATTTCAGAAGTTGGAATAGGTGATTTAGTAATGTTAGAAAATAGTGTTATAGTATGGGAAATTGCTACCTATTGATATAACTCTTGAGGAATTATCAAGTATGAATGCCTCTTCTTAAGGTTGAATAAGATGGTTGATTACCATGTACTGTATTTGAATCCACTAATGTCTTTGTTGCTTAATTTAATCTTACTTGGAGTAATTTGTTGGAGCCTACTTAGTATCGGGAAAAACTATTATAATGGAAACAAGTTTGTAATTTTAGGAATTTTAGCCATAATTGGAATTTCTGGAAGGATATTAATGAGCCCTATCCCAAATGTTCAACCAGTAACTATTATTGTGATCTTAGTAGGAATCAAGATGGGTGCTAAAGAATCAATATTTTTAGCATCATTAATTGCTTTTTCAACAAATTTAATTTTAGGAAATGGAGTTTGGACAATCTATCAAGCAGCTGCCTGGTCACTAATCGGCTGTTTAGCAACATTACTTTCGAATAGATTAAACTCATCAATTAGATTAATTAGTTTTGCAGGTATTTCAGGAATTTTATTTAATTGGTTAGTATCATTATCGATATTACATGTGGTCAGTTTTGATAGATTAATACCGTACATATTAGTCGGAATTCCTTATGATTTACTCCACATCGTAGGAAATATAACTTTTATGATTTGGTTATCTCAACCCCTGATTGAAATAATGTCTAGAGAGCACGAGATTCATTTAAATTTTGAGGTTAGTACGCATGAATCGAAAACTTTCTGAAATTACGATGGTAATAATAACTAGAAAAGATCTAAAGTTATCTTCAGGAAAATTGGCTGCCCAAGCAGGACATGCTGCAGTAAATTGTGTTCTTACAGCTAGAAAATTAAAACCAGCGCTATTAGAAGAGTGGCGTAATTCTGGTTCAAGAAAAATTGTATGTGAGGTGAGGAATTTGGAGGCAATGAAAAGACTATATGGTGAAGCAAGAGAATTAGGACTTATCTCTGAAATGATTAGGGATGCAGGTCGAACAGAAATTCCATCTGGAACCATAACTTTATTAGGAATTGGACCAGGACCAAGGAGAGTAATTGATGAATTGACTAGAAACTTACCTTTAGTAAAATAAGCACCATCTATTCCGATGTAATTGTGGGCATACGATCTTGGATTCATAAGGTAACATCTCCCAATAGATTTCAAAAATTTAGTTACAATTTATTGGATAATGTAAAACTTGTAATAATTGTGAATAGTGATTTAAAAATGGGTAAGGGAAAAATTGCAGCTCAAGTAGGTCATGCTTGTGTAAAATCTGCATTATTAGCAACTGAAAAATATCCAAATGAAATGCAATCTTGGCTTTCTACAGGGCAAAAAAAAGTTGTTTTGAAAGCAAATGACGTTTTTCATTTAGAAGAAATTATCCAAAATGCGAAAACCTCTAATTTACCAACTTGCATAATTAGAGATGCGGGTAAAACACAAGTACCTTCCAATTCATTAACAGTTGGAGCTATAGGGCCAGCACCTTCGGAAAAAATTGATTTACTAACTGAAAATTTAAAACTGCTATAATTAAAATAACCCTCTAGGAACCTCGGTTCCTAGAGGGTCTATGTTTGATTTGTTAAAAATATATCAATTTTTACTCTTCGGTCTCAACAACATCCATCTTTTCATCTTCTTCTGCTTCAAACCAATCCCAAATAACCATACCGAGAAGTATTCCTACAGTAGGGAAAATCCAGAATATCCAAAATGTTCCAAGATCAATCGTCAAACTTGTGTTCATAATACTAGTCCATAATCCTTGAGCGAAATGTGCTCCTGGATTCCATGCTGCAAATCCAGAGGATTCCAGCATCCAATAAATCATACCCACTGCAAAACCACCCATTGCGAAACCAGTTTTATTATCATTTAATGTTGTAATCCAGACAATCATTAGTATAAACCCTGCAAAAGTCATTGCTGCCATATCCTGCCATAACTCCAGCATTCCGCCAGTTGTAGCAGCGGATGCAATTTCGTTACCAAGTACAATGTCGGCCATCAAAAACGCAGCGAATGCGCCTAGAACTTGGGCCGCAACGTATTGACCACCTTCTTCAGCTTCCATTTTTTTGGTAGCCATTAACCCAATTGTAATTGCAGGGTTTAAATGACCTCCTGAAATACCCATCGCCATAGTGTACATTAGACCCGCAGTTAAACCTGTTAACATAGGAGATCGCTCACCTGAATACGCAACCATTACAATAACCATAACGCCGAAAAATTCCATACCTAATTTTTTCTTGTTTTCCATTATTCCCATCTTTTTCACTTCCATTTTTCTTTTAATCAGTCTAGCCGATTAAATCTCGCTAACTTTATCATTTATCAAGTGTTTCGTAAAAAAATGTATTTACAAAGTGATTTAGGAGGTTTGTTCTATTTTTCGGAATTTTAATAACATATCATTAATTTTAGTAAATCAGTATAATTATTTCTTAATTTTTTTCTTTAGTATGACATGATAACCTACTTCCTTACCAGAAGAAAACCCCCCAATTCCAACAGCCTCCCAACCATATTTTCCAAGCGAATTAAGCTTATCGGCTATTAGTTTTTTATTTGAAATCAATTTATCACCATTAGAATCTGTTTCATGTAAATCTACGACTTTGTACTTCCACTTCTTCATGTTTAAATCCAAGAGCACTTAGATATTGATTCTTTCCAATTCAAAAGAAATGTTTGAATTAAATTTATATCTAATTTGTACACGTTGAAAAATCTATTACATTAAGTATTATTTATTTCTCGAAGTGTTATGGTCGACCTACGTAGCGATACCGTTACAAAACCAACCAAGGAAATGAGAAATATAATTTCAAATGCTGAAGTCGGAGATGATGTGTTAGGCGATGATCCTACGATAATAAAACTTCAAGATTTAATTTGTGAATTATTGAATAAAGAAGCCGCATTATTCGTTCCATCGGGTACAATGTCTAATGCTATCGCAATTCGTACGCATACTAACCCTGGAGATGAAATCATCACAGAAAGTACTAGCCACATATATATCTATGAAGGTGGTGGATTTGCAGCACTTTCAGGATGTTCTGTTGCACTAGTTCCTGGCAGACTTGGAATTATGGAACCTAAGAATGTTTTGAGTGCAATTCGAAAGAGTGATGGTAGCATGAGTCATTTTCCTAATGGTTCTCTAGTCTGTGTTGAGAACACGTCTAATAGAGGTGGTGGTACTTGTTATCCACAAGAAATTTTGGATGAAATTGCTCATATCGCACATGAGAACGGTTGCTCGATACATATGGATGGAGCGCGCTTGTTCAACGCAGCCATTGCAATGGACACCGATCCAGCGCGTATGGTTAGAGATTATGACTCGATTTCAATTTGTTTATCGAAAGGATTGGGTGCTCCAGTTGGTAGTATCTTGGTAGGTTCATCTAATTTTATCAAGTCTGCTCACCGTTGGCGTAAGATGTTTGGTGGAGGAATGAGACAAGCCGGTATGATTGCAGCAGCAGGAATTTATGCTTTAGAAAATAATATATCTAGATTGAAAGAAGATCATGAACGTGCCAAAAAGTTAGCAATTGCTATTAATCAAACAGACATGTTTACTGTAGATTTAGAGACTGTCCAAACTAATATGATTTATGTAAAAATTATTGGGGATGAAG
Source organism: Methanobacteriota archaeon (assembly GCA_002720095.2). Taxonomy (GTDB): domain Archaea; phylum Thermoplasmatota; class Poseidoniia; order Poseidoniales; family Poseidoniaceae; genus MGIIa-I. The sequence goes on along the minus strand of PBGP02000017.1, from coordinate 106,107 downwards.
ATGCAGAAAATATTGTGAAAAAATTAGCAGAACACGATGTTCATGTACTGGCTTTGGGAGATAAATTATTACGTGCTGTTACACATATACACATTAATGATCAAGACATTGAGCATTCAATCAACGCATTTCAAAAAATATCTGTTCGAATAAACTAATGCAGAACCCAGTATTATTAATGTGGTCGGTAAAAAACCGGTATAAGACAAGTCTGAGTTTTCATTTTGAATGCTATTTGGATTATCAGGGTTGAATTTTATGCAACCAAATACTATTTTCAATTTCAAATCATCACCGTCATATGGACTTATTTGCGATATTTCTTGAGTCAAATCAGCAGTTCCACTAGCTCCATCAAGTTCCTTTACATGATGTACGATATGAGTGTAATTCTTGAGCCCATTAGTTCCATTAGGGAAATAGGCACTTTCTTCTACAAAGTGTACAAATGTTTTGATATTCTCACAAACATTCGAATTAGTAATGTTCCACTCAAAAACAGAGGTTTGAGAGTCGAATTGAGTATGAATTATAGTTGTTTTTTCATTATTATTTATGGTTGGTTTTTCCTTTGAAACCTCAAAAATATTTTCGTAACTACCTTGTTTTGCACCTATAAAAGAATCAACGCCATTTATGATTGCAGTTGGCTGCAAGGGGAGACTATCATTGAACCACTCCTTCCACCAATTTTCACTATTTTCAGTTCCAAACGGGTCTTCAGTTTCTCCTGCGAATCTATGGAATGAAAGCATTTCAAGTTTAGTATTGTTGGCAACATCTTCTATTGCGTGTTCAACATCGACACATGGGTTACACCATGTTGCAGTAAAAATATGAGCTATACTAGGCAAATTATCATAATCTTCAGTATTTTCATATGTTTCATTAACATCGACAGTGATACCCCCAAAAATTATTTTGCTTCCTGAATCTAGATTGGGAGTAGCAAAAACGGAATTGATGTTAATACCAAAAATTGAAATTATTATTAGAAATATCCATAGCCTATGCTTAGTCATATACTTTCCAGTTGGATTAAGATGTTATAACTAACTATTTTTAGCGTTAAAAAAGAAAGAATTCAATAACCATGACTCGAAGAGTAGTCAAGGGTGACGCTATGGAGTTCCAGTTTGATGAATCTAATATCTCCATTGAGCACATAAGGCCTGGTTTAAATCTTCCAAAGTGGTTATTTGATTATCAATTAAAATTAGCTAAATGGAATAATTTTAAAGATGAAAATAATCGTAGAATAATGATCATTTATGCTAATGAAGAATCTAGAAAACAGGCACTTAGAGAGTTAAATAAAATAGGTAAAATACCTTTAGATTCCAGTTTGCATTTAACAATTCCGAGGCTGATAGACTTATTCCACTCAGATTTAAGACTACCTAAATTAATTAATAAAGATGGTATTTTATTCGAAATTATACATCTCAATTGTGCTAGGACAGCTTCAAAAAATGGATTTCCACTACTTCATCCTAACAATAAAATAGAATGGTCAAGAGGTAAAACAAAGACTCTAAACCAACTACATGAGAGGATTTGTGAGGAAGATTTACCTAATCCTTGGGAAGATGATCCAGGAATTATAGAATTTGAAAACATACTTCAAAAAGTCGAAAAACAAATGTCTGGTACTCACCCGAATTTAAGAATCAAAAAGATAATCGACATTTTTAAAAAAAATACCGAAGTTGAGTTGTTCAGTTTAAGAGATGTCGATGGCATTATTATTCAAGATTTATCTCCCACATTAAGCCCAGCCAAATTGAAATTATTACAATTAGTTTCAAATTATAAACCTATACACCAATTATGTAATTCCGGTAGCTTTAGACTAGGGGAACACGGAGCTTATCTTGCAGATGTTGAGGTGTGTAAAACCATCAAATCAATTCCAGAATGGGTTCCTAAGCATGAACTGGAATCTAATCAGGAAAAATCAAAGATTTATCATTTAGGCTTATTCAATTCTTCACAACTAGGCGAAGCAATTCACAATATTTTATACGAATATTTGAATGGTAATCAGTCAGCTAAAAATTTAATGCTTGTCGACACAAGAACTAAAGAAAAAAGAGATAATTGGAATAGATTATTTGAATCCCTTGGAATAAAATTAAATTCTGATGCAAACAACGAATCAGCCTTTGCTGGTTTGTCATGGCTGGAAGAATTGATGAAACTTGGACAAGGGCCAGATGCTTGGGCGTGTTCAAAATTAAAAATGGTTTTAGACCAGAATAAATATTTATTTACAGATAATTACATATCTAGTGAGGTTCATGTAACCTACGATGATTACCTTCCTATTGCAGATTATGATTTATTAGAGGAGACTGCACGAACATTTCATATTTTAGGGGGCAGTAATTCTCTAAATGATTGGTTATATGCATTAAGCGCGGAAAAATTTGATAATCCGTTTATAGAACAAGAGACACAAAGAAAGAGACGTGAACAGACGCAATGGTGGCTTCTTTCTATAGCTAATTTTTTGTATCCTCTATTAAGTGAATCTGATCGCGATGTATTGAACAAAAAAGATTACTATGTTGGTTGTAATTCTAATTCGGTCTTACCAAGATTTAGATTTGTAGATACAGGTGACAAATGGTTATCCATGGTTATTAAAAAATTAAATTGGGATAAATGGATGGATTCTAAAGATTCTAATTCCTCAATTATAGCTATTCAACGTTTAATAAGTCTTCATTCTAATCTAAGGGATTTGCAATTATCTGCCGGATTTAATCCTCCTCTTTCAGGAGAAAAATGGATAGAAGAAACTAGTGAATTGCTAAATTCAATTACAATCTCTGACATTAACATCTCTGATAGTGCTGTTAGGATACTTACTCCAGAAAATGCACTTGGTTGTAACGCTGAAATTGTTATATTTATTGGCCTGAGTAACGATGACTGGGATTTGTCCACACCGCCTTTTCCTTGGTTAGATTCAGGAAAATTAAAAGAGGCAGGTTTATTGAACTTAGATGAAAAGATTAGAGCAGCGCGACATAATTTCAATCATATTCTTAGTAGTGGTAAAGAAATTTTTTTGATTGATCCAACGATGGACTCTAAAACTTATCCTTCCACTCCTTTTGCAGAGTGGTATAGTAGAACGGATGAGATAGAAAATAATCTACCTGATTGGTTTATTAATGAAAAAAAATCTTGGATTCTCCAAAAAAATAAAAATAAAGAAATATTTACTTTTATTCCAGAAAAAATAGTTTTAACTGGAACCTCTTTTCATACCTCATACACAGGTTCAACATTGAGATCTGTTAAACAATCAGATGGTATTTTAAGGAGAAAGTATAGGATAAAAGTACCTTTATTAAACCCCGAAGCACCATTTCTGATTTATGAAAACGAGTTACTTAAAGATCGAATTAAGAGGGAACCCCTTGGTTACGACATTAAAGAAGATTATTTAGACTGGTCCGAAAGATTGAATTTTGTATCAAATTTCAATTTAAAATTAATACCTCCAAAAAAGTTACCTTCGAGAATTTTACCGCCAAGGAACTTTATCAATTGGCCAGTAATAGGAAAAAAAATTAATTCATTTCATTCTACTGTAAGCATAGATCCTAGGCCCTTGGAAGTACAACCTTCAGGGATTGAAATTTTAGATAAACGTAGTGGGCATTCCGACTTTATTAAATTTAGAAAAGAGATGTTATGGTCTACAAGCAAATTAAACAAATGGATTCAGTGCCCTAGAAGAGGTTGGCTAGAATCAGAATTACATTTGTCAAAGGATAATTTAATCGATGAGGATCTAGATTTCAGAACTAGAGGAATTACGTTACACGAATCGTTTGCGGAATTAATTTGTATGAAATTGAATCTATCAATGGGAAAACAAAGACAGAATTTATCTCCAAAGAATTTATGTCAATTAGGTACTCCTATTGAAAATTTAATGTCAGATTTTATTAAAATTCTATCACCTAAAACACCTTGGATTTGGCGCAATGATGCAATGGCAGTTCATAGACGAAAAGATTTCATTGGAATGTCATTATTAGAGTTTGAGAAATGGTGGGAAGATGAATGCCCCCCAATTACACCCATCGGTAGGTTGGGACAGATGTTAATATCTGAATTTTCAATTAACGATAGTGTTAATATTGCATTTGAATGGAAAATTGATGAAAATAAACCAGTATTAATTGAATTACCAGATGAGAATAATACCACTAGGATATCCTTAAGGGGTTGGATTGATAGAGTAGATTTAGTTCCCTTTGAAAATGGTGAATTTTGTGATGAAAGTGGCGATAAATCTGTGGCACCTATCTTTGTAAATTCCTGGAAACCTAGGAGGTTGATTTTAATTAGAGACATTAAGAGCGTTGAGGGCCCTAGTAAGGATAGGGTAGGAGAAAAGCACCTAAAGGGTATTTTTGAGGATATTCAACTTGCTTTATACGCTAGGGCTTGGGAAATAGCTAATCCTGGCGATCGAGTAATTGGGGTAGGTATTTCTGAGGTGGGTGATTTTACAAAACATTATTTAGAAATAGACCCAGAATACAAACTTATTTTTGATTCCAAGAATTTAGGGATTATAACTAATTTTACTCAAGATATGTATAGAATTCCAAACGAGGGCGTACCTGCAAATTCTAACTCATTCAGAGCGTGGTTGTTTTGGAAAATTAAAATCGCTTTAAAGGCATCAAAATTTGCAGAGGAAGGATTTGTTCATCCTACCCCAGGAGAGTTTTGTAATTACTGTGGTGTTAAGAGTATTTGTAGATAAGATAAATATGGAGGTCATAATCTGAAATTAAAATTAAATCGTAGTCAGCGTTTGGGTCTAGATATTGATAAACATTTGGCTATTTCTGCAGGCGCTGGAACGGGAAAAACTAGCGTTATGGCATTGAGATATATTGAACATTTGTTAAATATTGAACAAAGAGCGACTGTATTGTTACCCTCACCTTCAAGAAGACCTTTACATGGACCAGGTTCGCTTAGATCTCCCAAAAGAGAGCAGGTAAATCTAAGAGAATGGACAGGATTGTTGCCATCTGAGTGTGTTGCAATTACTTTTACAAATGATGCTGCAGATGAATTAAAACATAGAATAAGGACACTTTTACTAGAAAAGAAAAAACAAAAAGATGATCCTAGAATCAATAAAGAAGGTTTGATAGACCAGATGCTGTCTTTGATAGATGATGCACCAATAGGAACTATTGATTCATTTTTTTCAACTTTATTGAGACCCTGGATGGCTTTAGTTAACGAAAGCCCAACAAATGAAAACGTTAGTGATGAAATTAGACCCTTACTAACAAAGGATGCTATAAAAATTGCCTGGAGAATAAGGAATGAAAAAGATTTCTTCGAGGCTGGATTAAAATCAGATTTTAATAATTTTTTAAACTCTAGAAATCGATTGTCTCTCGGTTTAGGTGGAAGGTTTACGGCAGAAAGAGTATTGGGAGAATTACTTAATCAATCATTATTTGTCGAAGAATCTGAGTCAAAAATCAATCAGTTATGTGAAGGTGAATCAAATAAGAGCGATGCAATCGTAGATTACGTTAAAAAAATGATATTAAAGATTTGCAAATTTGGATTGACAAATCTAGATGAATTATATGATTTAGGATTCAATTGGTTAAATGGCTGTACCAAGTTTAGCAAGGATTTAAACTTAGATGCGGCTCTTAAAAATAATACGCGTTATTCATCATTTGATGATTTAATTCGTTCAGGAATTCCGACAGATGACTGGGAGAAATTGTTATGGTTTTCTCATTTTGAATTTATTACGACATCTCAAAGTGCGTATAATAAAATGAGTTCAAAATCCTCTTCAATGCCACTTGGGATGTTACCTAACCGAGATAAAAGTTGGCCATCAGGAATTAATCCAAGATCATCAATTAAAGGTCATAAAAATAATGAAAAATCTAAAATTGAAATTAAAGAAATCGGTGAAGAGATATCTCGACTTCTAAGTACCCCTGAGTTTGTTAAACTTAGACGTATTAGTAGATGTGCTTGGTTTTTTGATCCAATATTTGGATGCCCTAAACACCCCGAAGGTCCACTAAGGGGTTCTAAAATAATAACTGAATTAGGTACTACACCTCCCGAAAAAACATTAATAGCTTCAAAACAACTTCAAATTAAATTACTCGAGGATTTATTTACAGTTCAACATGGTATACAATCAATTTTAAGAAATATCAAAAATTTACGGGGAGTTCACGATTATTCCGATATACAAAGATTATCAGAGGACTTGCTGCTGGCTAGGTGTCCAGACATTTGCAGATTTTGGTACCCCAAAAAAGTAATAAATTCGCTTGATAATTTATCGAGAAAACCTTGGGAAGATCATCATATTGAAAACGCTCTATTCCTATCACAAGACGATAATGAAGTGTTTAAAGACCTAAGTCATAGATTTGATATTCTTAAATCCTTGAGAAGAAGATTCAGGACCTTTATCATTGATGAATATCAAGATACAAATCCACAACAGTATAGATTGTTATGTAGATTGTTTGGTCGAAGAAAATTAGAGATCGGTGAACCTGCACCTCCCGAATCACCATGGGATCCAACAGTTTGTATAGTTGGAGATTTAAAGCAAAGTATTTTTAGATTCAGACAAGCTCAAGTGACTGTAATGTTAAAAACAATATCAATTATTAAAGAAATAAATGAAAATGAGATAAGTAAAGAGGTTAGGTTAATAAATTTAAGGAAAAAACAGGGAGTGAAAGAAGGTTACGGAAGAGATCCTAGGCCAATCCCGTCAAAATTTAAAACCAATAAGTTTCAAACAGGAAAAACCTTTGAAAATAAGTTTGAGGGTAGTAACGAAATGTTATTAACTTGTAAATTGGGTGATAATGATGAAATTTTAGATTTTGAAACACAATTAGAGAGGAGGAGGGGACATCTTAAATTATCTACGAATTACAGAACGAAAGGAGCATTGTTGATGACATTAAATGAAATATTTGAGGATCTATTTTCGGAGAAAAATGATTTAATTGATGGTGATTGGTATGCCAGAGCTCAAAAGTTACTTCCATCAAATGATTTGAAATATGAACGAGGAAAAATAGAATGGATTCTCCCAACTAGCCATGAAAAGGTCGAAAATCAGAATAGAAATTTAAAAATTCCGTTAAGTCCTTTTGTTAAAAATAATTTATCAAAACCTTATGAAAGAGAGTATGAATTACTCTGCGCCAGGTTGTTCGGTTTAATTCATGGGCATGATTCCAGACTGTTAATTAATAGCCAGGAAAATACAGAATGGGTAAAACTTCCTAATGACGAGAAAATTAATCCAGAGGACATAATGATATTAGTCCAAAAAAGAACCCATATCTCTGAGTTAATGCAGAGACTTTCAAATTGGGGAATTCCAGCCGTAATAGATAAACAGAGCGGTTTGTTAGACAGACCTATAGTAAAAGCATTATACGATCTTCTTAATTCTGCAATCTATCCTAACAATAAAACAATTTTCTCATCTTTATTAAGGTCGGAATTAATGTGTTTTTCAGATAATCAACTTCATAATTTTATTAAAAAGTGGAATGTTGATAGTAATTTATTTGATCTATTATTAGAAGAAGTAGAAGACGATGGACAAAAACATATGATTGGTCGCTGGAAAGAACTTTCTAGCTCTAGACACTTTGTTACTCTTTTAGAAGACACTTTAGATTACTCCGATTTATTAACAATTTATTCCTCGTCAGAAGATCGTCAATTAGCAGAACAATTTATTTCTATCGTGAGTAAAATATTCACACAAGTAAATAGTTCAGGGATATTATTAATGTCTTATTTAGAGAATTTAAAAGACGAAGGTATAGAATTACCCGTTAAAACTACTCCTTTATCTGGAGCTGTAAGAGTTATGACAATACATGCATCAAAGGGATTACAAAGCAAGGTTGTGGTCTTATGTGGTCTTTTTGATGAAACACATCACTCATTGACTAATATTACTAGGAAAAGATTAGTTGTTACACCAGAGTTAATGGCATCGGAATTAAAACCGTGGATAAGTAAAGAAGGAATAAAAAGTGGTATGTGGGAATTATCAAAATTATTAACCAGATCCCAAATTCAAGCGGAGACTCGTAGGCTACTGTATGTCGCATTAACTAGAGTACAGAGTCACTTAATTTTAGTTGGAGGTAAACATAAGACACCTGCAACAATTTCGGGAAAAAATGAAATTATAATGGATTTTAAAACCCAAGAGAATCCGTCATTGGGTGAAATGATTTTTTCTGGTTTGGCCCATAATTCTGTAAATAATGATGAGTCTCCATGGGCAAGGATATTTTCGGAAAATAAACTTACACTAAACCCAGCAAAATTATACCATGATTCATTTTTTAAAAATGGATTAAAATCAATTTCTATTTATCATTCATTAGAATGCTTTCCCAAAAAAATCGTTGAAGAGACACCATACACTAAAATCCAAAATGAATTAGATTTACTTAACTCAAGTAAGGAACTTTTAGAAGAGATTAATAATGAGAAAGTCAGACAAATAAAATTGAATATTGCCCCTTATAGACTTGATATCGCCGGGAAAATAGTAAATTCTGATTGTTCAGAAATTTGTAAAATAAAACAGTGGAAAAATATTAATTTAGGTTTTGAATATGAGAATTTATTAAGTTACATAAAAAAGGACAATATGAACAAAAAAAGTAAATTTCCTTCTCCTGCAGATTTTGGAACAATGTTTCATAGATTGGTTGAAGTAGGAATAGGTAATCCTTCATTAAATAATAATTCTGACTTACCTTCTACATGGAAAAGAAGACAGGAGTCTAAATTACTTAATCCTAAAGTTATTTCAAATCTTATAACAGAATTATTACCTATTGATGCAGATAGAAATATTACTGAAAAGAGATTAAAAACACTCGCAGAGTTATTCGAAAAAGGACCATTAGGATTGTTGTGTTCAGGAGATGTAATTCAGGGATTGAAAATAGATGGTTTACTTACAGAGATGCCATTTGAATACACTATGCCCTTAGATTTAGTCGAAACAGGAATCAACGTATGGACTCCAGATGGAATTAGAACACCTACAAAAATTAATTCAGCAGAAATATCTTTCTCAGGTAGAATAGATCTAGTACTTGCATTATCTGATGAATCAAATAAAAAATATTTAATGGCTATTGATATTAAAACCGAAGGTAGTTTAAACGGTTTTAGCTCAAAGAATCCGATGAAGGGTACTTCATTACAACAAGTTTTAGATGAATCAGATAGCAGATTTAAGAAGTCTAGAAGTGAGATTGAACTGCTATCAAATCATAGCTTTCAACTTGGGCTTTACAATCATGTGTTGAATTCTATACAACTTAACAGCGGTTCAGAAAGAGTAATATTACCACCATGTATTTATGTTGCAGCATCGGGAAGGCTTATTTCTTGGGATGAAAAAAATCAGGAGATTAAGCAAGATGAACTGAAAAATTTATTGAATTGGATGGTTAAATCTTTAGTTAATGAACCTCATAATCCCGTTTCATTGGTAGACAGCGTGGATAAATGTAAAAATTGCGTTTATGACATACCTAAAATATTGTTAAAAGATGGAATTAATTAAATTGAGTTCAGAAATTTTTGATAGATTTCATAATTTATTGAATTTTCAAGCATCGAAGTTAATATGCACGAACTCATCGCGTGTACGTAACTTAGGGGATTGCTTATGACCGACGAGACAACAACAAGTACAATTTCACCAGAATTAAGGATTAAAGAATTAGAAGAAGCATTAAAACAAGAGACAGAAAGAGTTCTTAAGGTCTATGATGCTTTTTCAGCTCAAGAACAAGAAATTACCACACTTAAAGCAGAGATTGAAGTACTCGAAAAAGAGATAGTTGATAGAGAAATAGAAAAAGAAGGTATCGAAGCACTTTTAACCGAAAAAGACAATCGTCTGAGAGAAATAGAAATGCGTGGAGCTAAGGCAGGAAAACAAGTTGAGTTTCTAGAACCAGAATTAGAAAAAATGGAAGAAAAATATATCCGAGAAAAAAACCGTTTAGCTAAAGTTTTCGGTATTTCAGAAGAACTTGATAATGATTTAAGGCTAGCCGTTACCGAATTGAAAGCTAGAGACGATTGGTACGTAGCTCACATGGCATTATTTGAAGATTTAAATAAGGCAATCAAGGAAAGATATACCATGATTGAAAAAGCAGTTGAAGCTGAAAGACAATCTCAACACATGCAAAGAGCAATTGAAGAAAGAATGGCTGAAGCTATCGAAGCTCGTGCGGCTGAATTATCTGAAGAAGAATAATCATTCGATTTTTTTGATGAATTTAGCGGGTATTCCACCCCATATTTCATTAGATGGAATTTTTGTCCATTTAGGTAACACAGCTTTGGCTGCCACAATTGCTCCATCTCCAATTTCACAGCCAGGAGTGATTAAACTATGTGCACCTATTACGGACTTTTTTCCGATAATCACAGGCGCCAAAACTAACTGACCTTTTTCAACTAAATGGGCATTAATCGAAGCCCCACCTCCAACAACAGCGCCATCTCTTATTTCAACCATGAAAGCATCATTTAGATTTGCAGTATTAATTTGTACATTTTTACCAATCTTACAACCCATCATTTTGTAATGCATATTCGTTATCCAAGATGGACTAATTAACTCAATCCAGCTATGGCTAAATCTAGTTAAAGCAGCAATTAAACCCCATCTAATTGTGGTCAATGATCTTAAAGGAACTCTCTTTTCTCCCTTTCTAGGACTAATTATCAACCCAATAATTCCAATAATTAACACAGTTGAGATGCCCCATAGAATATAAGCTAATCCAAGTGATAATGATATACCAATCACTCTAATAATTAGTTCAGCATTTATTAAGGACTCATATGACCATATAAGAAGGAATACAGATGGTATTGCTGCAATACCCCAAATTACCGATGCTACACCTAATAGGATCGTCGTGATTGTGTGCTGTAAAACTCCGAATAAATCCATTTAATCAACTCATTTTTCTTGAGCCTCTTTAATTTTCATTACTCTGATATCTTCTTCATCTGCCATTTTAATTCCTTTTTCTAAGTCTACTTTAGAACATAGGTACGTACCTGCAATAATTACTATAACAATGGAAACAATGGCCATTCTGTCATCAAATAATCCTGCAGCAGCAGCATATAGGAATGGGCCAATCATTGCAGCAGCCTTGCCAATAAACCCGAAGAAACCAAAAAATTCTGTTGTTCTACTTTTTGGAATTAACATTGTGAACATTGATCGAGCTTGAGCACCAGCCGCTCCCATTACACAACCTACGAAGAATCCTAAGATTATCCACTGAAGAGAAACAGAGATGCCAAGGGGTTCCCAAACATAATTCCTCATTGTTTCAGGCCACCAATCAACATAACCTCCTTGATCAATAATTGTAGGGTGCCTATCACCAATTTCAGCCTTATTATCTTGTGCTCCACCTTTGAAATGGATAGAAAAGCGATGATCACTGGTTGTGTTGAAACTTAGTACCATAGCAGCAGCTTCTTCTTCTGTCAAGGAATATGCCTCGACATTTTTTTCCTCTCCTGCTTCAATTATTTTTGAAAATCCAAATATTACGCTTCCACACAAAACTATTATCAAAACTAATCCCATCCAACCCATTCCTTTACGCAAAATCGCAATCATAGCAACCCCGACACCTAAAGTTGCTACTCCGATTAATGCTAGAGCTCCAAATCCTTGTTGTAATTTAAATCCACTTGTATCCGCTTCTTTTGAACCTTCAAAAACCATCCAATCATTTTGACCGAATGTATTTCTGAATTCAGCGTCACCTTCAGAATCTGCAGAGACCCAACCATCTATTCCTCGATTATAGAGTGTAGATAATGTGTAATTACCAGATTCTTCGTTCCAATCGTATTGAAAATCATATCTTTCATGGTCGTTTTCTAATTCTAGCGGGGCAAAACCTACAGCAATTACAGCAACTGCGCAATAAATAGTTAAAGCAAGCATTAAAGCAAATTTTGTTCCAGACTTATTGGCAATTTTACCAAAAACAATACTCATCGGAACAGCAACAAAATTTACCGTAAGTAATAATGCAATATTCATTGAAGGGCTTATTCTAAGTACCGATTCTCCAAATGCAGAAGCCATTCCATTGATAGTATTTACTCCATCATAAAACAACAGATATGCAACTATAAATAAAAATAATACAGGAAATTCAACCCTAATTGTCTTTAGTGTTTTGAACACTTGTGAGTAGGCAAATTTAGTAGATTTCCAGACGCCTTTGTAATCCATTTCATCAATTATAGGAGGTTCTGGAGTTTTGAAGAACATCAATGCTCCCCATCCCCACCACCATAGAGCAGAGGTCGAAAATATAACTGCCATTTGGAAATCACCATCCCATGGAGTTCCTAATAAGATTATTAGATGTACAAATAAAATTACAGAACCACCTAAAAATCCATATGCATATCCCCATGAGGAAACATGATCCATGGCTTTCTTAGGAGCAAGGTAAGGCATAAAAGCATAATAAATTGTATTTCCACCGGAGAATCCAATTGAGCCAATTACGAACATAAATGCCAGAACTAAGTATCCTTTTGAACCAAAATATGGAGCAGCTCCCATTGCAGCACAAAAAATAATTCCGACTAGAGTATACCAATACAACATTTTTTTCTTAATAGGCATTCTGTCTGCAATGACCCCAAGAGCAGGAACGGTTACGGCTACAATTAGCATAGCGAAACCGTATACCAGAGCAAAAAATCCAGCACCTCCTTGTGTTCCAGTGGCTTTGTTGTACAAATTTGCCATCAAAGCTGGAACAATTACTGTCATCACAGTAAGTGCATAAGCCTGATTTGCCCAATCATACCAATACCATCCTTGAAGAGCATCTTTTTCCTCGTCAGGCATATTTTGAATGATTTCTTTTACCGACAAATCATTATTATCATCGGCATTTAATATTTCGCTCATATTCTGTGCTGGTAAAGTTAATATGTAACATTTCTTACTAAGTGTAACAGAAAACACCTTTTTTGATTTGTAATAAAAGATTCAAATGCGTTAACTATTTCGATATGACGATGGTGAACATATTCTCAACACCTCAACAGGGAGTAAAAATTCATAAGTTGATTAAAGCACCAGAAAATTATTCATATAATCTTGAAAGAAAGATGTCTTGGGATGGCAATAAACCTGCAACGGTATATGTTACTCCCGAATTAACGAAAGAGGGAAAACCATGTAAAGCCGCGACGGTAATTTTAAGAACTAAAGGTTGTCACTGGTGGTGGAATTCTGGATGTACATTTTGTGGATACTTTAACGATACCCGAGATGATGTAACCTTAGACAATTTATTGCAACAATGGAACTATTCAAAATCAAAATTAAATAATTTCGAAGATGTTGAAATGATTAAGGTTTACACTTCTGGAAGCCTATTGGAGGATAGAGAAATTCCCATTGAGTTTCAAGAATTAGTACTTAAAGAAACTAATTTATTAGGTAAACATTTGGTAGTTGAGTCTAGAACTGAGCAATTAACGTCAAAGAAATTATCTTGGGCTAAAAAACTTAATTCAAATTTTACAGTGGCAATAGGTTTAGAAGCACATGACGATGAGGTTTTAAAATTTCATATCAATAAAGGATTTTCTTTAAAGTCGTGGCATCGTGCAATCGAACAGCTTCAGAAATATAATTTGAGAATTAAAACTTATTTAATGTTTAAACCACCATTTATGTCAGAAGGAGAGGCACTCAAACAATGCGTAAAATGGGTTAAATCAGTGGTTTTGGTTTCTGACGAAATTTCAATAAATCCTATGAATATTCAAAAAGGGACTATCATTGATAGATTATACCGTCATGGAGATTATAGGCCTCCATGGCTTTGGTCATTGGTAGAATTGATAAAACAGTCTCATGATTTTATTTATTCTGACGGTAAAAAAATTTCAAGATTGATAGTTCATCCTACAGCAGCGGGGAAACCTCGCGGTGCACACAACTGCGGTAAGTGTGATTCTGAGGTTGCAGCAGCGATTGAAAGATATTCAGTAAGCGGGAATCTAAATGAATTTGATTATTTGAAGTGCGAATGTCATGAAAGATGGAAGCAAGAAATATTCAGTGATCAAAATCTTCCAATTCCTATTGGAGTAGGCCTAAATCGTAGAGCTTCAATTAAAAATATGTTCGAATTATTTTGAGATAAAAAATGTTGAATTGTAGTAAATTTGGTCATCTACATGGTGAATGTTTATGACATCTTGATTGTTCGCATTCATATCTTTAAGGTGTTAGCATGAGCGATAAAGGAAATTTACCAGATGTTATTCAGGGTTTAGGAGAACCAGAATCTTCTAAAGTAGTACTAACTATTGTCGGAATCTTGGCACTGGGAATCTTGGCTATTTCTACTCAGGCGTTTTCACTATTCGGAGGAATTTCACCTTTTTCTGGACTCTTTGGAACAAATTCAATTTGGTGGTTCATGTTGGGAATTTTTGTTAGTATTGCGACAGTTCTTGCGTCGATAGTTGGTGAGGTTTTTAGGGAGTAGTGAATTTAATGAATTTAACAATTATATTATATTTTTTAATACTTTTAGGACTATTTTTAGGTGTCTCTAAGGGCCTTGGTTCATTTTCTTCAACTTTAAGAGGGATTGCATTTTTTTCTTTGGAAAAAGCACCTGTCGGACTTGTAGATTTATTTCCTAAAAAGAAAGGATCAGCAGCGAATATGTGGATGACTTTTGGACTAATTTGGATGCCAATCGCTTCAACATTAACCTTCATCAACTTATGGTTAGAATACGATTCAACAGCTCTAATGTCTGCTTTTGGAGATTTTGATAAAGGTAAGTTAGAGTCTGCTGCATATGTATCTACATTTTGGGGATTCTTGAGTATGACTTTAATTGGAGCAAGCCTTCATATTCAGAATAGAATTTTGGGAACTAAAATTTCTAGCGAAGCAGGAGCGTCAATGATTTCTACATTCTGGTTTGTTTTGACCTTAATTTTAGTAGTCATTAGTTTTACTTCCTTCGCACCGCATACTGCACAAGCCTCAGCATTCTTTGTTGCTTATGGAATACTTGGGATGGGTGTTTTATCAGTACATTTAATGTCAATCCACGATAATAAGAGCTCTGAGATGATGACCTCGAGTTGGTTGATTATTTTTTCATTTGGTGCATTAATTTACTCCACCTTTAGTAATATCTTGTATTTCTTATCTGGTAGCGAGGAAATTGCATGGCAAGTTTCTAAATCCATACATGGATGGTGGCTGATTCCTATGTCAATGTCTGTGGCCTTTTTCTTGATACCTAAAAATACTGGAAATATCGTTTGGAGTAAATTACTTTCTATTACTAGTATTTTATTAATTTTCATAACTCTTACGCCTTTTATGAGTTACACTGGTCTAGGACTCGGTACAGATGATAATATTTTTACAATCCAAATTTCATTGTGGAGTACTCTAGCTTTAATTCCAATTTTTGCAACAACCTTCAACCTCTTTGCAACGATGAGGGGTAGATGGGAATCCATGGTCGAATCTACATCAACAGCAGCATGTCTAGTTGCAATTTTATTACTTCCAATCGGAGCAATAGGCGGGTTGTTTTCATCTATTAGTACATTTGGGGGTGATGCAAGTTTGGCAGGAATAGGATCAAGTATGGATCATTTACTTCTTTGGGGCGTAGGAGGGCTGTCTGCGTTTGCTGTAGTCAATAGTATGCTTCCAGAGTCAATGGGATTAGAAAATTATGAAAGAAGTAGGCAAAGACTTTCTTTTTGGTTTGTTACTGTTGGTGCAATAGGTTCATCTTTGATGTCAATAATGTCCAACTTTGTTAAACAGGCGGTAGAGGAGACAGGATATTTAGCAACAGTCGAAGCTCTAGAAGATACCACAGTAATGGTAGCTGTAATGTTTTATTTCTTCACGATAGGAACTTTTGTAGCTACGCATCAATTCATATTAACACGTTCAAGAGGGCAGCCTATTGGTTCAATTAATAATGAAAATTTAGCGATTGAAAAATTTTCCTTAATGTCTGGTAGTTACACAATTCGCGAGCTTCTTGGAAAAGGGTTGTCCTTGGATACTGAAATTATTGTGAATGAAGAAGTTATTGAAGAGGAATTAGGTGAAACGAAAATAAGAGTAAGTGCAGGTCTACATGAAACAGATGGTGTTGATGTTAGCATAATTAGTGATACAGCAGATGAAGTTTTATGGCAACTATCCGATTATTTAAAAGAAAACGATCTTAAAATTTTTGATATTTTCAAACAATTAGATGAAGACTCCAGTATGACTTTATCAGCCTATGAATTTCGTGAAGGTCTCAACAAATTAGGATTAGCTAATCTTCCACCGCATGAGGTCGATAGATTGGTAAATGCTTTAGACATTAACGGGGATGGTATGATTGATTTACCCGAACTAGGTCTAGCATTTACGAAAGATATGATGCCAGCTAAAATTATTAAACCTAGTGAAAATAATCCTGCTAACTTATCTAAATTAAAAAAGTCTGAACTAATTGAAATCGCAGATGAAAAAGGAATTGATTCTAGTGGTACTAAAAAAGATATTATTGATAGATTGGTAATTGAAGAAGAGTAAATTTATTCAAAGAATTATTTTCATTAATTAGGCGTGGAAAAAATGAAAATCGGATTGGTTGGAAAGCCTAATGTCGGTAAATCTACTGTATTTTCAGCATTAACACAAATTAAGGTAGATATCGCTAATTATCCGTTCACAACAATCGATCCTAATGTCGGTATTACTTTTATTAAAGCCAGACATCTATGTCCTTCAACTATATTAAATCAGAAAAGTGAAAATGATAATAGGGATATTGAGTATAAGTGTACTCCTAGAACAGGAATTTGTAAGAATGATTCTAGATATGTCCCTGTAACTTTAGTGGACATCGCAGGACTAGTTCCTGGAGCTCATGAAGGAAAAGGAAGGGGTAATCAATTTTTATCAGATCTTTCCCAATGTGATGCGCTGATTCAAGTAATTGATGCATCATGTACTACAGATTTAGAAGGAAAACCTATGGGTGAAAAAGCGTGTAATCCAATAGATGAGTATAATTTTTTAATTTCAGAGTTAGCCCTATGGATTTTAGGTATTATCAATAACGGATGGGTTAGAGGCGTAAGAAGCGCACAGTCTCTGGGAGATAAAGGGTTAATTGGTTATTTGACACAAACCCTGACGGGAATTGGTGCCACTGAA
The DNA here is from genome assembly GCA_002720095.2 of Methanobacteriota archaeon. Taxonomy (GTDB): domain Archaea; phylum Thermoplasmatota; class Poseidoniia; order Poseidoniales; family Poseidoniaceae; genus MGIIa-I. The sequence continues at coordinate 88,715 of PBGP02000017.1, read as the reverse complement.
AGCCAAATTATTTTAGGATTTAATAAATTTAAAAACGAAAATGATACTGCGTCTCCATGGGATTGGACAGATCAAAAAAAGTATAGTTTATCACTTAATTTAAGAGAAGAGATTTTTCCACTGTATGTCGCTGCAAATAAAGCAGATATTGCAAATAAATCAGAATTAAAAAAATTAATAGAGTATATATCATATCAAAAAAGCGTTATTTTTCCAACATCGGCAGACTCTGAACTGGCATTAAGTAGAGCTAATAATGCAAATTTAATAGATTATGAATCTGGTTCGAGTGATTTTATAATTAGTAAATACGGTAAAGAAAATCTTAATTTAAATCAAATTAATGGATTAGAAAAAATTAGACGTAACTTATACGAATTAAACGGCACAGGTTTCGCAAAATTAATAGATTCAATTGTTTTTGATAACTTAAATAAAATTATTGTATATCCTGTTCAAGACGAAAAAAAATGGACAGATGGAGAAGGCAGGTTACTACCTGATGCATTACTAGTAGACAAAGGGATTACAGCAAAAGGTCTTGCATATTCCGTTCATTCTGATTTAGGAAATGGATTTATAAAGGCTATAGACTGTAAATCATCTAGGGTTATTGGTGCAGATCAGGAGTTAAGCGATGGAGATATTATTAAAATCTACTCAAAGTCTAATTAATGTAACTTTTAACTACAGTCACCAATCTACATACTATTAGGGGAAGGTATGCGGCCTACTAAGAAAAAATTTAATTTGAAAATTATCAAACCCCAATATCATACCTCTGCGGCATTTTGCGGTTTTTTCATATCTTTTTTTGCATTAATACTATTTCAATATTCCAAATCGATTGATAATCAATTACTTTCTAACATATCTTTTTTAGGTATTTTATCGGGTTTACTTTTGGCTTCCATGATTACAGATTCTGCTGGTAAATTTATAGTAGATGCTGCAAAGCATGACGCTGCTAAAGTAGTTTGGGTTGGGTTAGTAATTATCCCAGCATCTATTTTTTTTATTGTTGCAGTTTTGAATTTGGTACTTACTGGAGTAGAAATGAACTTAGGTGACGATTTAGATGAATTATTGTTACATCTGGCATTATTTGGTACGATTTGGGCAGGCGGAGTTGATATTATTACGACAGTTTGGATTTTATTTAGTATGAAAGATATGTTTTCAGGTGGAAGAATGCCAGGGGTTAGTTCAGCAGAAGAACAATTTAGATTACAACTACTTAAATCGGGAATGATTAGGGGTTCAAGGGTTAAGATGACATTGTTTAATGAAGCTATCTCGGAGAATGAACTTAGTAAATGGTTTTTATTTAAAAGTGTCAGCTCTATTAAATTGTTATTAATAGCAGGATTAATCGCAGAAGTATTGGTCTTAGTTGTGACAATATCTGGAGCAGATACGTTATTATTAGGATTTACAGCTACCATCTTAACGGTACAACAATTATCCATGATAATTACAGGTGATTGAAGTTCAATGTCCTTTTGGACGTTTATATTCAGGAGTAACATCATCAATTTTTGCAGAGTGTTTAGCGCTCGTAACTATTAAAAAAGGTGGTAGCAATAAGGTAAATATAATTAGTAGACCTAAAATGACCCAATTCCATATCTCTACGTTTTTAATGAATAATATCCAAGCTGTCCATAATATTCCTATCCAAAAGAATGGGGCCCATCGCCTTGAAACCAAATTTAATCTCGCATTCGCAACTTCATTTGAATAAAGATTCTTGGCCTCAATTTCGCTAACTAATCCTCTTTCAACCCCACATTTAGCACAAATATCTTTTCGAGGGCCGTTACCATGAATAAAGTTCATTCTCCCTCCTGTAAATCCGCAATGTCTGCATGTTGGCATTCTCTTTCAACCCCTCGAATTAATCTTGCTTCTTCAATGTCGCTATCAAACTAATATTTTAAGAAGTTCTCAAAAATTTCGCCCTGTCCTTCGCTTTCCTCCGATTCTGGATGGAATTGAACTCCGAACACTGGAAATAATTCATGCTCAATACCCATTACGGAATTAACCTGATTTTTGATTTTTAAAACTACAGATAAATTATTTCGGTTATTTTTATTTTCAACCAATGTTAAACTGTTATATCTGGTCATTTTACATTCTTTACGAATAATTGATGAACCAAGATTTTCAATATCGAATACCTGTCCGTGTTTTGCTCCGTCTGGAGATTTAATAATATCCCAACCAGCAGCTACTCCGATGGCTTGATGGCCCAAACAAACACCTAACAGAGGCGGACAATTACCTATTATTGCGTTAGACGCGATTTCCATGGAAAGTTTAGATATTTTTGGATTGCCTGGACCTGGTCCAATGACAATATGTGTCGGCGATAATTTGTCGATGATATCATTAAAAGTAGGACTATTTTGTCTACCAGAAATTACACATACATCAGCACCTTTGATTACTAAATCATTGATGATATTCCAAGAAAAAGAATCTAGGTTGTCTATAAACGCAACACATATTTTTGAATTTATATATTTTTCAGGCCAAATTGAAACCTTTCCCACTTGATTATTAATTTCAGTTCGATTATTTTTTCGTAATTCTAAAACCTTCAAATTATTTTTAGGAAAATTAATCAGATCTTTATCATTAATCCATCCGGCAACTTTTCTTAAAGCCGAGGCTTTTAATTTTGCTTCCAGCACCTCATTTTTAGGATTTGAATCTATCACTAAGCCTCCCCCAGCTTGAACAACCCCTTTCCATTTTGTTTTGACTTTATGAACTTCCAATGTTCTAATCAAAATATTCATCGATATAGATTTATTTTTATGATTGAAGATTCCAGCGGACCCAGTCCAAAAAGATCTCGCTTCTTCTTCTAATTGATCGATTGAAGCGATTGTTACCGTTTTAGGACAACCAGTAATACTACCTCCAGGAAACATTTCTTCTACAACATCCCATACGTCTAAATTATCTCTAAGTTCTCCAGTAATATCACTAACTAAGTGATGTACTTGTGAGAATGATTCTACCTGAAATGAGCTTCTAAAGACGCTTCCATATTTGCAAAACTTTAACATATCATTTTTTTCTAAATCTACTAGCATAAGGTGTTCTGCTCTCTCCTTAGGACAAGTAATTAATTCTTTAATCAACTGTAAATCTTTTTCCTTATTTTCTCCTCTAGGTTTCGTACCTTTAATTGGGGAAGTAGAAAAGATACCATTTTCACCACGAATTAGTATTTCGGGACTCGAAGAACAAATGCTAAAATTAAGATCAGATGAATAAATAAAAAATGACCAAGGGGCAGGATTTTCTTTTGCTAATCTGAGTTGTAATTTCCAAGGTTCTTCAACTAACTCACCTTTCCATTTTCTTCCATAATTTAGTTGATATAATTCTCCTGATTTGATTGCAGATTTAACTTGATTAATTTTTTGAATATGCTTTTCATCGGTAAGGTTTGAAAATGAATTACTTATGTGATTTGAATCATCCTTTGGCCACTCTGGATAAATATTTTTTAAAGACCCAATAGAAACAACAGTCTCATGAACCATGTTAACCCACATTTCATCGCTAACACTTCCGATTCTGATTATTTTCTTCAGTCTATCGTGGGTTATCCATCTATCTATTGAAAAAACAATACCAATTAAAGAATCCTCCTTTGGTGGGTTAATAAGTTGCCAAGGTTGAGTCCATTGGCATAAATCATAAGCGAAAACCCCACAACCAGTACCTGGGGATTTATTCCCATTAGGTAGAAAAGTTTCAAAATTTCTGAGACTTTTTGATAATGATTCACCTCTTATCTTTTCAATGAATTCCCACTTATTACCAATCCATTTCTCAACTTCCCAAATTAGATCTGTAGGATTAGGGCCCAGACTTATTTTGCCTTCTATTGGATTTATACTAATCGAATTAGCTGGTAAAGAGTCTTTAGAGGGTTGTTTCGATTTAAACCGAAAGTTTGGAGGCCCAACCATAATGCTCTTACTAGATTTTTCAGATATCGGTCCACCAGAATGGAATAATATTTCATCAGTACCTCCAAATGAATTTTTTTCACCGATTAAATTTTTATCTCTTAGAATCTCCATCAGTGCCAGAATTAAGAATTCATCATCTGTAGAAATAATTTCTTTTTCAAAAACCATAATCTCACCACTTTATTAAGACCATTCTTCATCATATAGTTCATTAAAAATTTCAGTAATCGTATCGATTAACCTAGAGGATGAGAATTTAAAACACCGATTATCGATTGTGTTTATCCTTGTTACTCCTATTCCTGTACCAACCATAACAGCATCAACTGCTTTTAATATCATATTTGAAGTAATTTTTCCGAAAATAAGAGGTATTCCTTTTTGGTTAATTTTACTATTTATTAGTTTCAGTGTGACTGATTCGATTGAACCATATTTACTCGAAGATGCCCAAGCAGTACCATTTTCATCTAAAATCATCAATGAGCCCCTATCACCATCAATAACTGCTTCATTGTTGACGATTAATGCAGCATTTCCGTTATTAGATTTTGCCACTCGAAGCGCATTTCTATACATTAAGTGTTTTCCAAATTTAATACCTTTAAATTTTTTTAATTCATCGGGAGCAGAGATCGTGATTGCATTAATCTTTTCACAATTCAAATTATAATTATTGGATCTTTCAACGACTGAAATCGAACCATTATTGCTTAGTCTGATAGTTACTAATCCAGCAGGTTTTCCAAACTTTCTCTTTGATTTTTCGGAGATTTCATTATATTTTGTATTCTTCAAAAGTCGAATTATATTTTTCTGAATATCTTCATCATATTCGATTCCAGATAGATTCGCATAGTTTCTTAGGCGTTCCATATGTTGTTTAACCGCAAAGAATTTTTGTTTACCATTCCAGCCTAATGTGGTAAAAACGGAGATTTCTTCGGGATTCATAATAAGTCATCTAGGAAAGAGGTATCAATATCAGAATTTACAGGTTTTTCGTTTAAATCTGAAACTAATTGATTCAAGCTCTCGTTATTTTGAATTTGTGTTGTCTGAGTTCGCTGTTGAGTCAAAGCTGGAGCTGGCTGTTGAGTCAAAGCTGGAGCTGGCTGTTGTGTCAAATCTGAAGTCGGTTGCTGTATAGGAACAGGTATAGATTCCTGAGAAGCAACATTCTTCTCCCATAATTCATTTTCTCTTTCTTTCTGAATACCCCAGGTTCCTTCAAATTGCCAATTATCTCCTTTTGGTTTTCTTCCTCTAACAATAAGAATAGCTACGATTAAAATAGCAAAAATTAAACCGATACTTATCATTACTTCTGAGCCTAAATTTTGTAAGAAATTTGTACTTGTACCTTCACCATTACCATTGGCATCTGTCCCGTATGGATTTACATGGTTAACTTGTACAATATGTTTGTGAGTAATCTCATCAGAAGCAGATACTCCAATATACCAATCTGAAAATTTATCTATACTATCTCCATTGAATCTATTCATAATAAAAATTTCATCTTTGATTTCGACTTTCGCTATAAGAGTTGCATCATCAGTATTCTCCCATTGTGAATTAGATACATAAATTTCTACATAGGTTAATTCTGTATCTGTTAAGTCATTCCATTGGATTTGAATAGCATTACCATCAAGAATCCAATTTGCTCTCACGTTTTCAATATCTGGAAGATATCCACCAGGATCTTCGCCCCTGTTATCCTTTGATAATGAAGAATCAACAATTAAACCATTAGTAATGGAGTTGCCTGCAGAATCTATTGGAATTACGCTTACAAACACTTCCATCTCTGCAATTACAGCAGTTCCATCGGAAAGGCTGTTGATTTTAATAGGAAGATCTGGATTTCTATCTGCAAATAAGACAGGTTTGTCACCAAAACTCACAGAATCAAACGAACTAGTAGATGCATAAATTGCATATTGTTCAACATCACTCTCTGGGCTCTTTTCAAAATTTATCCCAACGGCGGTTCCGTCATCATTAGGCCAATCGATTACGTCTAAATCTGTAATTTTCTTTGGTGGTGTTTTGTCATCTATGTTGTTAATTGGAATTACATCAACTTGTAACAAATCATTAAGCCAAACATTGCCTTTGATATCATGAACTGTTACGGTAATGTAAAGCAATTCATTCGGCTTAATTTCATTTTGTTTACTATTACTATCTAACAGGTTAGAATTTTCTCCATATCTTGCTTTGTCTAATATAATCTCAATGTTGTCCTCAGAATTTCCAATGTACTGTTGATTAAAACTCATGCAGCCACAACTTGTTCTATCATCTCCAATTGATGTCCACAATTGATCTAGGTTATTGATAGGTTGATTGTTAGCCCAAATTACGTAAAAAGCAAAATCGTCAGCATTAGAAGGTTTCCAGGCCACTCGAATTGCCGACCCGTCGTCATCTGGCTCATCCCATGATTCAATGAAATTAATTCTATCAGGAGGAGCTGCTCCTGCATCAAGTTGTTTAAATGGTTCAGCTGATACTACATCAACATTTAATTTATCTTCATTTAACCATTTATCAGAAGCAACAACTGCAAAATAATATTTTTTGCCGTCTATTAATGAAGCCCCATCGATTGATGAAATAACCGTTTCTTTTACAGAGCAGTCAGTGATAATTTCAGCTATTCTAAATGAATTAGCAGTTATCGGTTCATCAACTACTATGTTTTGTCCAGTATTGGGATCTATATCCCATTCAAGCCAATCTTCAGCATCTAAAGCATATATTGTCACAAACCCACAATCATCAGCAATTGAAGGAATCCATTCTACTGTGATTCTTCCACCTTCATCATCAGGAGTATCATAAGCATTTACACCGAGGATTTTTGGTGGAGGGAATCCATCATTTAGGCCTCCAGTTGGAATTACAGGACCAATGATTAAAGCATTAATTAAATCTTCTTGGGCCGAATTATCTACACAAGTTAAAGCAAGCCAGTAAGGGATTCCAGCATCTAATTCTAATATTGTAGAATTACCAAGATTATCGTCAATATCAATGTAATCTGTTAATGCTAAGGCATTTGTGATTGATTGTGTGTAAATATAAATTCTTGTGTGTGAGATATCCAATGATCTGCATTTTGTCCATTCAACAAATAGTTCACCATCTTTTGAATTTTCATTGTCGTTTGGTTCTGCAAATCCAGAAGTAGGAGGTTCTGGTATATCGTCGTCTGTAATAACCGGACCGAATGTGTTCGAAGGCTCACCCACGGAATCATCAGAATAAGTTACTACGACTGTGGCATAGTATTCGACACCATCAACAATCAGGCTGCCTTCATTTTTACCACCTGTAGTTCCAACATCAATTTTTGTTTGTCCCCAAACGGAAGAAATTGCATCAGCGCTCGGATTTTCGTTTAATAAGTATTCTTCAAAATTCCCTACCCTCTCGTGGATGTAGATTGAATATTCTTTAAAATCAGGATCTGGACTTGCAGTCCATTCAACTGTCAGTACTCCTCCTCCGTCATCAGGCCTATCTTCAACATTAATAATTTCAACAGGAGACTGAATTCTTTCCCAATCATAAGTTAATCTAACTTTCATAGAACCATTTAATGTAGTCTTGAGTCTAAGCTCGATTTCCATTCCGCTAGCGGTCATTGTCGACAAATCTAGTACTCTTTGCAATTCATAAGCTATGTTATCATTAGTTTCTGATAGGTTCCACTCACCCTTATATCTCATGTTAATCGATTTAAGCCATGTGGGAGAATATTGAATTGGACTCGATAAAGCCATAGAAACCTCCGAATAAGGCATATTATTTTCATATTGTAGAGAGCCCCAGTTTTCTATTATTATAGGGTTTAAAGACGTGCTAGCTAAAATGATTTGTTCACCGGGGTGGGTCTTGTTTGTTATATCCAGATTCAGGCCAGCTACATTTAATGAGAGAGGTGAAGCGAATCTTACAATCAACTGGTCCATTGGGGCGTAATTTGGTAATCCCCAACCATACATACCATCAGATCCAACTAAAAATAACCCATTAGGACCAAGAGACATTTTCGACAATTCAAGCGGTTCTAAGTTTTCGTTATCTAAGAACCAAGTATTTCTTACCGAATGTGTAATTCCTTGAGCATCTATTCTAACTAAATCGCCGTCTAATAATGCGAATAAATCCTTACCATCGCTTTTCATTTCAATAACTGGCCAGTTCCCAATTTGCCAAGATTGTGCTCCATCTTCAAATTGATTGTTTGCAAAGTTATAGTGAACCAAAGGTTCCTGATCTGTAGCAATATGAACCCCCCAAGAATCAGCAGATATGGCCGTAATAGTGTTACTTGGAACTTGGTCTAATTTGTAGATTGATTCCACTATATTAGTTGATAAATTATACGAACTAACACCAGGTCTTGTCGGACCAGCTCCATTATGAGATAAGAATATTTTTCCATTATCCTCATATATATCGTTGACTCTATTACCGATCAAACCGTTTAATCTGTCGATAGTTGGATAATAACTACCAATTAGGGGATCATACCTAACTACACCAACTGGAGTTCCCATCCATATTTCTCCACTAGTGTGAATATATAATTTTTCAATTACTGGTGTTGGCAATCCATTAGATACACCAAGTGAGGGTTCCCATTGAGCGTTGGTATCGTTCCAAATACCGACACCGTTTGCTGTTGCAAACCATGTTTTACCTTGATGTTTTACAGCATCTAAAACGTAATTGCTCGGAAGCCCTGGTAATAATTCACCATATTCCCATTGAAGCGTAGTAATATCTAAAACGTTTATTCCTGGTACACTTTTCCCAGCAGACGTTAAGCCGATAGCTAACAAGTTATCTTCGAGAGATAAACCGTCCATATCAGGAGATAAACTTGCGGATATTCTTGAAAAATTATTATTGTCTAAGTCTAATCTCCATAATCCTTGGTCTTGTGTAGTAATCCAAAGCATATTACCAGTTCCAGGAATATTGCCTTCTACGAATAGGAGGTCTCTAATTGTATCAAATCCAAAATTCCAAGTTCTAGTCCAAGTAATTTCTCCATTTGTACCATACTGTCCTTCTAAAATTGAATTTCCAAGATTATCAAATCTATCACTTGCAGTAACAATGTATAAATTTTCAGAATTACCTGTGAATTCTTCAATGATACCATTTAAGAAATCAGATTGGCTGTCAAAATAACCTTTATTGAGTTGTAAATTATTAGAAACTATCTCTAACCAGTCAACACTGCTGTAACCTTGATCTCCTCCAGGTCTGCCAATTATGAAACCATCACCAAAGGCGGAATTATCTATGTAATTAATAGATGAGGTCTCAATGGACTGATCTAGAATTGTACCAGAAGAAACAATATTCCCACTGACCTCAATTACCGACATGCCGCCGTTTCCGCCATCTTCGTAAGAATGACCAATTACAAGGAAACCATCCCCCCATTCCATAGAATCCCACCACACGGATTCTTCAGAAATACCGTCAGACTCTTCCAGAGTGTATAACCAATTCCCAGAAGAATAATCAAATCTACTGATTCCATGACCTTCGTCTTGGTATCCTATGTACATAACGTTTTGATCATCACATGTCAATGCAGTAGCGTCATCATCTTCAAGATCATTATTATTCTCCCAAGGGGAGTCCCAAGTGTCAATTGATGTATCAAATCTGCCAACTCCTCCACCAGCTCCAAATTGTCCACTCCATCTAACTCCAAAATGCATTACTCCACCACATAATTCCATAGACCAAATATCTCCTGGTGGTAATTCCGAATTTGTATCATCCCAGATATCATGATCATTCCCATCTATGATACCATCTCCATTATTATCAATGCCAGTAACTCTTTGTACAGTAGGATTTGAGTTCCACCATTGTCCATTGGTTATTCCTGAAGAATACCAAAGATTATTTCCTTCGATAAATAGTTCAAGAATTTCATCATCATTTGAATTTGGATGCAAACCATCATTATTTTTTGTCCAAGTTTCTAGCCATAACTCACTAACGGGATCGTATCTTGCAATTCCGGACTGAGTGGCAAACAATATTTCTCCGTTGTATTCCACAATCTCTCTAATTGGCCCATCTAGTGAATCAGGCCAACTATTAATCATGTTTCCACCACTATCTAATTCTTTTACACTATCTCCATAAGTGACATACAATCTATTGTTTAAGTATACTGCATTTGTTCTTCCAACTTCTTGACCAGGTAGTATAGCTGAGTCCCAACTATCTCCAGTAATATTATACCTCATGATGTAACCTTCATCATAACTCTGCCACCATCTAGTTTCTGCCTCACTGGCACCGATATGAAGAATATTATCTACAATATCAGCACCATGGATAAAAATATCTTCACCAAATTCATTACTTGGATTAATAGCTCCTTCTGAGACACTAAGATAACTGAAACCACCGCCAGAGGGGTTTTGAACAAAACTTGAAAGATCTATTCTTCCGATATTATCTCCATCGTCACTTAACTCTGGAATAAAATATAAAATATCATCCGAAACGATTAATTTCTGCGGGGGTAACTCTTCTAGACCTTGGGTTCCATATTCAACACTACCACTTACTGTACCTGAAGACAAATCAATTTGAGTTAAATCAAAACCATCATCACCGCCAACCCATAATTTATCTAAATTTGAACCTGTACCTTGTTCTAAAACTAATGCAGTAACTTCATTATTTGGAATCATATTATTTGCTGAATTCCAATTTTGTAACCATGAATTTGAATTCAAGTCATACCGTAAAATTCCATCTCCTTTAAGTCCTAAGTATACGATACCATTGTGTTGAACAATCGGGGAATCGCTTGTGGAAAAATCACTTACCCATTCTTCAACTACTGATAATGAATTCGTGTCAAATAGCGCAGCACCGTTGAAGGTTGTCACCATTAGTTGATTTTGTGATACAAATCTAACTGATGTGTAATCTTGCCAACCTGTTGGTCCATCAGATGGTAATCCATCATTTTCTCCCCAACAATTTTGATCATCTCCCCCAGCTAAAGTTTGCCTATCCCATCTACAAATTTCATTGTTAGCCATTGCAGACCATACATAGTCAGAATCACTGTCAAATCCGTAAAACCTATGGCTCCACCATTGACCATCATGTTGTAAATCATTAAATCTTTGACCGTTGAACCTCGTTGCACCATCATCAGTGCCGATCCAAATGTATCCATCTCCGTCAATATGTAATGATCTAATACTATCGTCTGCCAATTCTCCAGCTTGACCCCCCTCCCATATTTCAAGAATTTCACCTGTGGTTTCATCGAAAATTGTAACTCCAAAACCCGGAATACCTACATAAATCAAACCGTTTCCTACAACTACTGGGATGTCTTCTAAATCGTCAACTCCGGTGGACCTCCATGACGAGAGTATTATTTTGGAAGAAATATTAAATCTTTGCACACCATCTTCGTCAGTTCCCATATACAGAATTCCATCGTATGCCACAATATCTGAAATTTCACTTTCAAAATTAAATTCAATAAATTCAGCATTATTAGATACGAGGTTTACGATAGTAACACTGTTTCCGTGAGATGCAATAACTGAAGAGGTAAGTGAATCGTACGATAGATCAATTATTTCCTCATTATTAAAATCAGACTGACCCCAGAATCTACTAAAGTTTCCATCAGTATTTATCTCTTGCAATCCTACAGAGTCTGCTGTTGCAACGTATAAATATTGATTTTCATCTGTTATCATAGAAACTATTTCATTTCCTACAGTGGAAATATCTACTGGCTCCAGCCATTTCCAGATTGAAGTATCGAATATATCAATGATATCATTAGATGAAACAAAAATCTTTTCTCCAATTTGGGTTACTGAGTTCATATCTGTTCCACTTGGAGAACTAACTAAATCCATTTTGTGGGAATATAATCCAGTTATAGAAGGATCTAATACACTCATTACTCCGCTTCCGTCATGAAGTAGGGCTACTGAATTTGCAGGGGCCCGAATTCCATTTGCAGACCAAGGAATAATATTTTTACCTGTTCTTATCATATTCAAGTCACTGTTTACGTCAAACTGATTAATCATTACTCCAATCGATGTATCATATTGATGCAACGTATCTTCTAACAAGATGAAAATATTGTTATCTAAAACAACTAAGTCTTTAACATTATTATTTTCTAGCCAATTCGTATTTGACCAAGAACTAATCCAGCTATTCTGGGCAAAATTCCACCTCAATACACCTTGGTTTTCTGTCGCAATATACAACACATTACCTGAAGTGATCATTTCATGAACATCATCTTCCCCAGAGTTTTGTAAAATTGTCTGGACTGAATTACTTGTAGTGTCCCATCTAGCAATTCCACTGTTCTCAATAGATACATACAGAATGCCATTAGCATCCTCAACATCCATTGGAACTCCTTCTGGCCAATTTGAATTTCCCGCGACCTGTTCCATATTCCAAGAATTACCCACAGAATTTAGCCGGAAAAGCCCTCTTTCCGAAATACCATAAATGTCACTTGATGTGGCAAAGGAATGAATAAAACCCTTCGCTTCTTCATTCGCTATAATTGGCTCATTAGGTAATTCAGCAATCAATTCTCCGTTAGAAAGAGAATAAACATTTATTCTTCCTCCAGCGGAAATTATCAGTCTTTGACCTAAATCATCAACATACAAGTCTGTGATCAAATTATCTTGTCCCAAATCTCGAAGATGAATGATTTTAGGTTCAACCGAATCATCTAATTGTAAGACAAGAGAACCAATTGCAACGTATAATCTTCCATCGTTAGAATCAATTTCCCAATCAGTTATTTCAAAATCATAAGGAGACAATGATACTGCAGGATCAACGGGTCTTAAAGCCTCTAGAACTAAATCTGTAACTTCAGCCCCTGAAGGGATTTTGTACATTGCTCCAAGGTCACTATTAGGCTGCATTCTTTCGTTATGAATGTAACCATCAAGAAAACCTTCTTGATAACCAAAACCTCCATTGTCTTCCCAATCAAAAAATGAGTATTGTGTAGAAGGAGAATATAAGTTAGGGTTCATGGCATGAATACCGTTGCTTCCGTCAGCACCAACTTCTAGATTAACGTTAGAAATAATTGCACCAGGGGGAAAATTCAATTCCCAGTTCGCATACGCTGGAAGATTATTTGACGGAGAAGCTCCAGTGGTTTCTAGAGTAACCCAACCCGTGTCTTCTGAACCATTCAGTCCCCAAGTTTGACCAGTAGAATGTGCATCATCAGAGCTTCCATGACCAAGGTGAGCACTAGTAGAAGATAACAGTGGTGACATACTGTAAAATAACATCATTACAACAAATAAAGATGCTCTGAGATATAGAGATTTTCTACCCGCCCGTTCGAACATATTTAGTCGAGATTATAATTCATTTATGAAAGGAATGGTTTAATGTTCATGATTATGGTAACAAATTTGAACTCAGATGGTCAAATATTTTTATTATATTTTTGCTAAGTTCTAATGAAATTAATGCGTAAAGCAATTAGAACCAGTCGTTTTTGAGATGCATGTTAAGAATGAAAACTGACGAATCTACACATAAAGATTTACGTAATAGGTCTTTAGAATACCATGCTAAATCACCCAGAGGTAAAATAAAAGTTCAACCAACTAAACCTCACTCCACCGCTAGGGAATTATCTTTGGCATATTCACCAGGGGTTGCCTACCCATGTTTGGAAATCGCTGAAAACCCTGAAAATTCATACCTCTACACATCTAAAGGTAATCTGGTTGCTGTAATTTCAAATGGTTCTGCAGTTTTAGGTTTAGGTAACATAGGTCCTCTTGCATCTAAACCAGTTATGGAAGGGAAAGGAATATTATTCAAAACATTTGCAGATATCGATGTTTTTGATATTGAAATTGATTCCACTGATCCTGAAGAATTTATCAAAACGGTATGCAATATAGCCCCGACTTTTGGAGGAATAAATTTAGAAGACATTCGAGCTCCCGAGTGCTTTGAGATAGAAAGACAGATTTCTGAGAAAACAACGATTCCAGTAATGCATGATGATCAACATGGAACTGCGATTATTACAGGAGCAGCTTTATTAAATGCATTAGAACTACAACAGAAAAATATTGGAGAAATTAAGGTTGTAATTGCTGGCGCAGGTGCAAGTGCAATTGCGTGTGCTAATCATTACATTGCTTTAGGTGTGAATTTGTTGAATATCATTATGTGTGATTCGAAGGGAATTTTGACAAAAACTAGATTAAAACGAGGAGAATTAAACGAATATAAAGCACCATTTGCTAGAGACTTACACGATGGCGATATTTCATCTGCGCTAGTCGGTGCAGATCTATTCTTAGGGCTTTCCAAGGGAGGTTTAGTAACTAAAAGAATGATAGAATCTATGTCACTAAAACCAATAATTTTTGCTTTGGCTAATCCAGATCCAGAGATAATGCCAGAAGAGATAAAATCTGTAAGATCAGACGCCATAATTGCAACTGGTAGATCAGATTTTCCAAATCAAGTTAATAATGTACTGGGTTTCCCCTATATCTTTAGAGGTGCTTTAGATGTTAGAGCTTCCAATATCACTTCGAATATGAAGATGGCTGCAACTAAATCTTTAGCAGCCTTGGCCAAAGAACCAGTTCCAGAAGAAGTTCAACTAGCCTATGGAGGAGAATTCCTCACATTTGGTAAAAATTACATAATACCAAAACCATTTGATCGTAGAGTATTAATTTGGGAAGCATCTGCTGTTGCTCAAGCAGCAGTCGACGAGGGGGTTGCAAGGATTTCTTCAAAATTATTCGATATTAATGAATATCGAGAGAACTTAGAATCTAGATTAGGATTAACGCATAATGTAATGAGAGGGGTTATCAACGAAGTCAAAGGCAAAAAGAAAAGAATCGTATTCCAAGAAGGAGATAATCCAAAGGTTTTAATGGCTGTTTCAGAATGTATTAGAGAGGATATTTGTGAACCTATTTTGTTAGGCGAAAAATCATATATTGAAGATTTGAAAAATAATTTATCGTTAGAATTTAATTGCCAAATAATCGATCCAGAAAATAGTGAAAAAATATCTACTTATTCTAGAATCTTATTCGCTAAAAGAGGTAGAAAAGGTGTAACACTCGCAGACGCTCAAAGATTATTGAAAAGTAGAGCATATTTTGGATCTTTAATGGTTTCAAATGGAGATGCTGACGGATTATTAGGTGGATTGGAAAGAAATTATGCTGATGTATTGAAGCCTGCTATACAAGTTATCGGAAAAGATGAACATGCTCATTGTTTAGTCGGTTGCTACATGATGTCAGTTAAGGGAAAATTAATGTTTTTAGCCGACGCCACTGTCAATGTATATCCTGATTCAAGGACCTTGGCTGAAATTGCTGTACAGACTGCCGTTGTAGCTAGAAGATTTGGAATAGAGCCAAAAGTTGCTATGTTATCATTTTCTAATTTTGGTTCAAGTCAAAAGCAACGCTCAGAACGGTTAGAAGATTCAATTGAGATCGCTAAGCAATTAGATCCAACACTTATGATAGACGGACCAATGCAAGCAGATACAGCGTTGAACTTAGAGATTCAGGATGAGTACGAATTTATGTCACTTGATGGCCCTGCAAATGTTTTAATCTGTCCGAATTTAGCGTCTGCTAATATCGCTTACAAGTTACTAGCTGAACTAGGTGATGCTGAAATGACGGGTCCAATTCTTGAAGGACTCTCAGAACCAGTACAGGTATTAGATAGGCATGACGGTGTAAGGCACATCATACACATGGCAGCAATTTGTGCTCAAGATTCTATAAGATCTCATCACCCTCAAAAGCGACTAAAGTTTTGACTTTTTTAGTGTAAGGGCTGATTGAAATTAAATTATTTTGTTTAAATTCTAGACTAGCATGCTTCGGTCTTATTATTAAGCCCGTAATTAAAGAAAAAAACACTCCACCCAAAATTAGATTTCCAAAACCAGTTAAAATATATCCTGGAGAGGCATTAAAATAAGCCCAAATAAATGAAGGAATAATTCCAATTAAAATTGCCATTAAAAACTCTCTTTTCAAAATTTCTAGCCTATCAAATTCTTTTGGTAATGTTCGGCTAACAGTGTTAATAGGGTCATGATTTAATTTAATAATCCTAAATCTAATATTCTCATTATGTAATTTATGATGTGAAAAACCTTTTTTAGAAGTTCTAGTTTTAATTAGTTGCATAGAGAATCCAGCTGCTTTTGGATTTTTTTCTAACCACGGGCTTCCATCACATGGAGCACCCCAATAACTTACGTGCGGTTGATCAGCCAACAATTCACCATTTTTATCAGGAATGTTTGTCAATATTCCTTTTGACTTTGCAAGTTCCCATTCTGATTCACTCGGCAATCTATATTTGAATTGCTGATCTTTTTTGTTTAGTAGCTCGAAAAAACGTTCCATGTCTTTGTGAGTCATTTTATCATAATTAGGTATAGATTTTTCTTCAATAAATATTTCATTCCAGAACTCTACAGGAATACATTTTTCAGAAATGTAGAAGCTATATTCAATCTTGACCTGATGTCTAGGCCTTTCTGCTGCAAAAAATAGTCCACCTCTATTTGTGCCTAAATGAATATCACCTGCATTAATCTTAACAAAATCTAATTCAGTTTTAATCATAAATCTCCCTTCCAACCAGGCCTCCAGAATTTCAAATTATCCAATAATTCTACCCATTCATTATCATCTGCTTTAAGTAAATGAAATGCTCTTCTATCTAATCCATCAATTAACTCTCTTTCTATTTCATTTCTTTTTTCAGCGTCTTTCCATTCAATTTGCATTTGACGAATAATCCTTTTAGCGTCAGCAGGTTTGTCGAAATTTTTTTCACAAATATCTTGTAGTTCTTGAAGCCAAACTCTGGTTCCTTTAATATGAATTGATGTGCTAAATTTTTTTAGCGACTTAGATTTTTTCCTAAAGGGCCACCATTTCATTGGTGCACCCTCAAACTCCTCATTTGAAAGGCTTCGTATACATTAAAACATTATGTCAGATTCTTTGGGCGGATCTAATGAGCAGAATTATTCTCCACACCCATGGAAAGATTAAGAACAAACCCCTGAATTCTCTTATACAAATGTACATGGAAAGAATGGCATCTGAATCAATTAAATTAATTCATCATTCTGAAGCATTATTGCCAGATGAGTATTTACAAAAAATAACTAAAATCTCTGAAAAATCAGAACTGTTATTATTTGATATAACAGGTTCGAAGATGAATTCAATTCATTTTTCGAATTTGGTAAAATCATGGAAATTAAGTTCTCGAAGTATACATCTAGCAATAGGGCCTGCGATAGGCTTTCCTGAAAATAATTTTCAGAAAATTTCTTTATCTGATTTGACTCTACCAAATGAAGTTGCTTTGATGGTTTTGGTAGAGCAGATTTATCGTTCATTTCAGATAATTAAAGGCACTAAATATCACAAGTAATTAAATGATATTTACTAGAGCAAGTATTGAGGCGAAACACATGACGTTACTCTATTCAGGGTTAACTTTAGTTTTGGGATTAATTTTAATTTGGATGAGTAGAAGTCAACCATTTCCAGAGCACTCCCAAAACTTCGGGTTACTTCTATCAATATTGGGTGCATTAGGTTTTTTGGCTCATCAGGCCGAACGAGATGTGGGTCCGACTATTGAACCGCTAATTATCACCTTATTAGGTGGGATCGGGGTTATTGTTGGATTGATACATGTAGTAAGAACTAGAATGGATGTTTTAATTGCACCATCGTCAGGTCTATTACTTACTGTCGGAGCAATTTCTTTATTTGCTAAGGAATGGCAGAATTTAACCAACTTTGAACAAATTAGTTCATTTGTTTTAATTTCTATATTAATTTTATTGAATATTTACTTAGTTTTTAGAACACTTTTAATTGGTAAATTACCATTAGCTTGGTCTCAATCAGGTTTGAGACAGTTGAGACGGGGTGTAATTTTTGGTGAGAGAGGCGCGATAAGTTGCTTTGAAAAAGCATGGGATGTTGATGAAGAGCATTTGAACGCTATGGCATACAGTGCTCTATATTTGATACATTCTCATTTTGGAAATGAAAAAGACACAGAGATATGGAATCAAAGACTTCTTGAATTAGGAGGAAAAGAATCGGTAGACAACGCATGGATTATTGAAATTGAAGAGGCATTGAGTAACATAGAACCACAATAATGATGCATCAATACAAATTCTTTTTATATCCTAAAAACAATGTAATCATGATATAATGGTGGTGGGATAGATGAAATGGAGTAGAGGGACTTATTTTGTGATGCTAATACTTATTTGGATTTGTGCCAACGTGCTCAGCCAAGCAGCATTTATTGGTAGGTTTGGAACGCCGTATGGGAAAGAATTGATTGTAGAAGAAATCGGCATTATTTACTGGTTCTTGATTTGTGTCGAACTTCTAATATATGCGTTTGCAATTAAATATCTTAAATCTAAAAACATTTCTAAAAAGATAGTTTTTACTACTTAATATCAAAATGCATTTCAATCATGGGAGTTAGAGACGTGTATGGTCCGAATTGACAGAGTGTATACTGGCACGGGGGATAAAGGCGAAACGTCATTAGTGGATGGTTCTCGAGTATCAAAAACTCACCCTAGATTGAAGGTGGTAGGAGTGTTAGATGAGTTAAATTCTTACTTTGGTATTATTTTAATGGAGAGTAATAGAATTCCTAGCACACATTTAGACGGTGGAGAAAGAAAAAATGTTAATGAAGTTCAACAAATAGTCTCTAAAGGTGTCAAAAGGGTTCAGCAAGAACTGTTTGATTTAGGAGCCGAACTAGCTTGCCCTAAGGATAAAATTCCTGAAGGAATAGTATTACTTGGACAGGAATCTAGCGATATATTACTTACTGAAATGGATTCCATGCAAAAGGAACTCGAACCTCTTAATTCATTTATTTTACCTAGTGGTGTAGCCCCAATTTCAAATTTACACGTTGCAAGAACTGTTGTAAGAAGAGCAGAACGAAATTTATTTGAATTGATGAAAATTGAAGGAGAAGATTCAATTAGAAACTTTGTAAAAGAGTACTTTAACAGATTGTCTGATTGGTTATTTGTCTTTGCAAGGTGGATTTCAAAAAGGCTTGGAGAAGAAGAATTTTATTGGATACCAGTTGTTAATAGGGATAATACATTATCTTTTTCAGAAATAATTGAAAAACAGCAATCAAGATATGATTTGGATTAACTATCGAGGAATTTTTTCGCCTCAGAAAGTAGATTTTTTGTCAATTGGTGGGTTACTTGATTAATTGCAGAATTCCAATCTAGCCACATATAGTTTTGATGCTCTGAAGATATGTTAACCTCCATTTCGGAGGTTTTCGCCAAGAGCCACCACACTTTTTTATTAATTATCTTATTTTTCTTCATAAATGAATATTCGGTACAGCTTGAAAAGCCATCTACCCATGTAATATCATCTATTCCAGTCTCCTCTCTGAGTTCTCTTAAAGCAGTTTCTCTATGGTTTTTATCATTTTCTTCTATGTGTCCCTTGGGAAGATCCCAATGACCTTGAGGATATTGTAAAATTAAAACTAGATCGTAATTTACCAGAATAATCCCACAGGATGTTTCCATATTTGTCCTGCTTCTATCATCGTTTTTTGTGTTTACTGTTGTTGGCCATCATATATCTTGAATAATAAGTTAATTCCACCGCGTAGTAATGACTCTATTAGACAGGGTAAAAATTAACAAAATTGTAGCAGATGGTGATTTAGATGGATTGATCGCCGCTTCAATTTTGAGCACATATTACACTGAAGCTCAGGTAATTTTTTCACACGCCGCAGAAATTAGAAATGGTAATTTAGATGACATCATAGATAGAAATACTGCAATTTGTGATTTACCCTTTCATTCTAAGTGTGGATTATATCTAGATCACCATGCTACTAACAAACCTTCAAAATTGGAATTAGAGTATTTCTTGTCCTCAGGTGGAAATTATCAATGGTACGATGTAGACTCAGCTGCACGGGTTGCATATGATTTATATTCTAAAGTAATTGATTTATCCTCTTTACACGAGTTCATGGAGATGGTTGATAAATTAGATTCGGGTAGAATCTCACTTTCAGAGTTTAATTCTGATAATCCAATCATATGGTTATCTAAAACTATAAATTTAGATGATTCAGATTATTTAAATTTATTATTGAAATGGTTTTCATCTGGGAGAAAAGTAGATGAAATTCTCGATGAAAAAATAGTAATTTCTAAAATGGAATTAGAAAAAGAAAAGCATTTTTTATTGAAAAAAGTTATCGAAGATAATGGTGAAATAATTGATAGAATAGCTATTGTAAAACTGCATAATTCAGGATTTAAAACGAATGGATATCTCGTTACATCCACATTTGGAGACTCCTGTGATGCTTGTATCATTATTCATGGTTACGTGGATGGTAAAATCGGGAATCATGGGCGCCATCCTCTTTCTGCTTCTTTTTACTGCAACAGTTTTTTGCATGGTAATAATGGGTTATTTAATTTAACCAAAATGGCACAAGCCTTCGATAAAAATGGGGGAGGTCATCATAATGCTTGCGGGTGTAGAGTAATGCCATTAGACGATGGCCAGCTTTCGAATAGATTGGTTACTACTGATGATATTGATAAGAACATAGAAGAATGGCTAAAAATTTGGAGTAAAAGAAATTAAGAAGTATTTTCTTATTTTTTATTTTTCCAGACACCAATATATCTTGTTACATTTGGAAAGTCTCCACATGTGTAATTATGCTCTACAGAAAACGTTGAAAAATATATTTTTTGAAGTTTTTTAAATTTATTTTCTAACCAATCTTGTTTTAAAGACCATGGAGGACCTGAGTAATCATCAGTATTTTTGTCGAGTAGTCTGCCTATACACAGAAGATTCCCAGTTGAAGTTAGTAATTTTGGTAATATCTCTGCAGCACTTTCTCTAATTTTCTCAGGTATGGCCTGTAAAATGTGAATTTCAACAATTAGATCGAAAGATTTTTCCCAATAATGAGGATGAGATAATAAGTCAACTGTGCAGTAATTAACTAATGAATGTGGGAACCGTTCTTGGCACCATTCTATCGATGATTTTGAAACGTCAAAAGCTGTAACATTGAAACCATTATTCACTAGCCACTCTGCATCATCACCTAAACCACAACCAACAACCAACGCATTTCCCTTGATTTCAGGATTGTTTTTTATCCATTCTACCATTTTTGGATGGGGGTTCATTCTTGCCCAGGGAATTTCTTCAGAGTTTCGATCAGCTTTCAAATAAAGTTCTTCAAACCAACTTAGCGGAGTTCCGCTAGATTCAGCATCTTTTGATAACTGCTTAATTTCAGCCCTTAGCTTTTTTAATTTATTATTCATAAACACATCTCACATGTGATCGATAATTGCATTACCAAATTCAGAACATTTCAATAATTTTGCATCATCCATCAACCTTTCAAAATCGTAAGTAACTGTTTTAGCCGAAATGGCCCCCTCCATTCCTTTAACAATCAGATCCGCAGCTTCCGCCCACCCGATGTGTCTAAGCATCATTTCAGCGCTTAAAATTAAACTTCCTGGATTAACCTTGTCTAGACCTGTATATTTGGGAGCTGTTCCGTGTGTTGCTTCAAAAATTGCAATACCCGTATCATAGTTAATGTTTGCACCTGGTGCAATTCCAATACCACCTACTTGAGCGGCTAAAGCATCAGAAATGTAATCACCATTTAGGTTCATAGTAGCCAAAACCCCATAATCTCTTGGACGTGTTAGGACTTGTTGTAACATTGCATCGGCAATTACATCTTTGATGGTAATTATCTTCCCAGTTTTTGGATTTTCTAGAGTACACCACGGCCCTTCATTAAGTATTTTCGCACCGAATTCTTTTTGAGCTAATAAATAACCCCAATCTCTAAAACCTCCTTCTGTGAATTTCATAATATTTCCTTTGTGTACTAAAGTAACACTATCTCTATCATTTTCAATAGCGTATTTGATTGCTGCTCTAACTATTCTGTTCGTACCTTCTACTGAAATTGGTTTAATACCAATGCCACTCGTACTTGGGAACCTAATTTTTTGAACACCCATTTCTTCTTCTAAAAATTGTATCACTCTTTTTACTTCAGCAGTACCCATTTCCCATTCGATACCAGCATATACATCTTCACTATTTTCTCTGAAAATAATCATATCTACTGCTTCTGGTTCACGAACAGGACTTGGTGTCCCTTCGTACCATCTAACAGGCCTTACACATGCGAATAAGTCAAGTTTTTGTCTTAGCGCAACATTTAGACTTCTAATTCCCCCTCCTACAGGTGTAGTCAAGGGGCCTTTTATGGATACAAGACCCGATTTCATTGCATCGAGAGTAGACTCAGGTAACCATTCGCCGGTTTTATTAAATGCTTTTTCACCAGCAAGCACTTCTTCCCACTGAATACTTCTAATACCTCCGTATGCAATCTCCACTGCAGAATCAACAACTGCTTTCATTACTGGAGTGATGTCTTTTCCAATACCATCCCCTTCTATAAAGAATATTCTTGGCTTGTCAGGAACTTCTAGAGCTCCATTTCTCATAATTATTGCATTCTCGTCCATGTTCTCAATACTAGGCGACAGTAGTGGGTAAATCAATGCTCCCATTGGCAATCATAAGTTAACTTCAAGATATCGAACTAAATCGATATAATAATGAATCATGTAGATGTCACTTGGAAAGAAGGATCTGTCGCAGTCTGTTCAGATACCAAAGGTAATGAAATGTTATGCGACTGGGATAATGAAAAGTCTTTGTCACCAGTACAAATAATGGTTCAAATGGTTGGGGTTTGTAGTATGGCAGAGATTGTTGTTGGAATGAAAAAAAGAGATTTTAATTCACTGAAGGTAGGTATTGATTATGAAAGAAATAATGAAAATCCACGTTATGTAACCAAAATGAATTTGGAATTTAAATTGAATACAGATATTAAATGGGAAAAATTCCTTAGAAGATTAATTAAACAAACGATGGAAAAATATTGTTCAGTAGCCTCAACACTTTCGGGAGTGACAAAAATTACTTGGGATTTGAAAATTAATTAGAATTTAGAACATTCGCAAGTGGTTCGAGAATCTTTAAAAAATCGTTATATTCAACTTGTATATTTTTTTCCATCCAAACACCTTGAGCGAATGTGTTTGATTGATTAAATTCTTTGGTAAATTTAATTCCAAATAACCATTTCTCTTTTGAGAGTCCAATTTCAACACATCTTCGGCTTAGGTATAAAACTTGTTTTTCTAATTCATCATCTTCTAAATTATCTATTAATGAATTAACCCATGATTCTAGTTCTGTATCTCCTTTCCCTTCTCCTCGTTCTCCATTTTCAGCTCTGGAATTAAGAATCTCATTATAGAACTCTTCCTCAATTTTTTCTCTTAATGAGTTTTCTAATTTCATCGCGTCATGTAATTTTTCAATGATTAAGGCACCTTTTTTAGACATACTTCCATCAGCCCAAGCAATTTCAAGGGCAGTTCGAAAAACTGTTTTCAATCTGAATCCTCCAACATTTCCCTAACTAGCTTCATATGAGTTTCGAAAGAAATATCTAATTCTTTTCTTTTTCTGGCCAGCAAAGCTACCTCTGAGGGATCGATTAAGTCATCTACCCAAACAGTATCGAGCATCATCCTATACATTTCTAGACGTTCATTTTTAGGTTCAACATTTTTTTTATTGTTCACTAATTTATTGTCATTATCAGAATTTAATTCTATAGTCTCTATTTCAATGACTTCATCATCCACTTCATCCATTAGTTCATCCAGGGGGTCTCTGTATGTACTGCTATTATTTTGTTGATTAATTGGGTTTCTCCCACCAATCAAATCGAATGGATCAATATCCTCATCAAAATCTTCAAAATCATCTGTTTCACTTATTGAGAGTGAGTTTTTGTTAATAATCGTATTTTCTTGAGGATTATTTTCTTTCATATCGCTCTCGATTTCAGTGTCATCGTTAAGTTCAAGTTGTAAATTATTTTTATTTGTGTCATCTTCACTATCTTCAAAGGCTGAAAGCGAATTATTACGGGGAATTTGTTGGTTAAGAGTCACATCAATCAATTTTTTTAATGCATTTTGAATACTTGGATTATTTATTAATTTTATTTCCACAGCCTCTTCAATTCTATCTATTGCAACAGACACTACAGCATCTCTTTTTCCAGACCAATCTCCCACCCCCCTAAATTTTTTAATATGATTTAGTGCATCATTTTTCTCATCATTTCCTAAACTTAGTTCTTTTTGAACAGCATTGATTATTTTCAGATTTTCATCGATGATTCCTTTCCTTTCAAATGCAATCACCATCACAGAATGTAGGACTCTTTCTGGTTCAACCATGTTATCCCGACTAGTTTTTACAGTTAATATAAGTGGTCGTCATGTTTAATTAACAAACTCAATTGATCTATTCTTCAGTGACTTTAGTTGATTTGTAACAGCTGCACCGAATATATGCTCAGATCTGACACCTGTAAGAACTACCATCACTCTTAATTCCTCATTCATACTTTCGTCTACAGTAGCCCCCCAAATGATTTTTGCATTTGGATTGATTTTACTTCTAATTACTGAAGCGGCTTCTTCAGCTTCTCCTAAGGTAAGAGATGGACCACAAACAACATTAATTAAAGCTCCCCTTGCGTCTGAAAAATCAACATCTAATAAAGGAGATTCTAATGCCTGCATGGTGGCTTCTGTAGCTCTGTTAATCCCAGTTGACTCTCCTAAACCAATCATTGCTACACCCCCACCATTTTCCATAACACTCTTTAAATCCATAAAGTCGAGGTTCACTAGGCCGTCTTTGGTAATCAGTTCTGTAATTCCCGCAATACTTCTCATAAGTAATTCATCTGCAACCCTAAATGCAGAACTAATTGGTAGATCTTTAACACCTTCAACATGTAACAGCCTTTCATTGGGCATAACTACAACAGTATCACAGATATCTCGCAATCTTTCCAGACCCCATTCCGCATGCCTTTTTCTCATATTTCCTTCAGAATTAAATGGATAAGTTACTATAGCAATTGTTAGTGCTCCTCTTTCTTTAGCTAATTTTGCAATGACATGTGCACTACCCGTTCCAGTTCCTCCACCAAGACCGCAAGTCACAAATGCTAAATCGGTTTCTTCAACAATTTTTTTTAATGCTCTCTCAGATTCATAGGCTGCTTGTTCTCCTTTTTCGGGATTACCACCTGCTCCATGTCCCTTTGCAGTCCTACCAATAAGTAGTTTATTCTGTACGTCCATTCTGAGAAGGTGTTGTGCGTCAGTGTTGATTGCATAACCAATTACATAGTTATCGTCCAATAAATTTTCCTGAGCTAATCTATTAACTGTATTACTTCCACAACCACCACAACCGTATACTCTAATTCTAGGTGTTAATGTTCTTAATAACGTCTCTAAAGCCTGATCGTTGCTTGGGGGTAGTTGTTCGTCAGTTACAGGGTGTATTTCTTTATCAGTTTCTAACTCTAATACACGCTCAATGAGGTGTCGCATAACTCGAGTTCTAAACTTAGTGATTTGAATTTGTCGATAATTTTTAAGATAAAAGATTAATTAATTGAGTTAAATTAAAAATCCGTTAGTCTGTTAGCCCATCTTCAATAACACTGAATACAGCTTCTCCCTCAGGTAGATTGGGACTGTCGACTAATCTAGCAATTCTTCTTCCAGCCTTAGCCTTTCTTAGATAAACTCTAAATGCAGATGCATGACTGATTATATGCCCACCTACAGCTTTAGTAGGATCTCCCCACATAGCATCTGGTTTTGACATTACTTGATTGCAAATTAGTACAACAGCATTGTTAACATCTGAAAGCTGCTTTAATTCTTTTAAATGCTTATTTAATTTCTGTTGTCTGTTAGCTAACATTCCTCGTCCGATAAATTCAGCCCTAAAGTGGCTAATGACACTGTCTACAACAATCATTTTAACATTGATTCCACTTGCAGCTTTCTTGACTTCGTCTACAAGCAGCATTTGATGAGCTGAGTTGTAAGCTCTTGCAACATGGCATCTTTGCAGAACTTCGTCGGGGTTTAATCCCTTAGCTGCAGCCATTTGTCGTATTCTTTCAGGTCTAAATGTATCTTCAGTATCGATGAAGAAAACATGCGCAGGGGTATCATCATCAGACAAACCACCTTCTTTGAGTGGTAACATAGCATTTACAGCCAATTGATGGCTAAATTGTGTTTTTCCGGAGCCAAATTCTCCATATAATTCAGTAATCGATTTAGTTTCAAAACCTCCTCCCAGCAATTCGTCAATACTTTGACATCCAGAAGTTACTTTAAGCACCTCTCTACGTTTTTCCAAAATATCAATACCGCTAAGAAACCCGCCAATACTCGCCATTTTTCTGGCACCGTTTATTATTCTTGAACTTACAGCCTCTCCAAGTTCTGCTTGATCAGCTAAATCTGCTGGATTCATTACGGCTATGGCCATTAAATCATCAAATCCAGCTTCTCTTAATTTTTCTGCTGTTGCAGGACCTACCCCTGGTAAGTCATCTATGGTGCGTTCTTCTTCTGCCACATTAACCACTAGTTCCTCATGTTCTCCCACTTCTTCTTCGACTTTCTTCTTTGTCATTCTCATCCCTCTTGATTGTCTGTTTTCTCGTTAGTATATGAATTAACTACGGAGGGTAGATTAAAACTAAAAGTGAAAGTGAAACTGAATTTACATCCCGGAATGGTCATAAATAATTTCGAAAATACTATTTGTATTTACATTGATATCATCATCTAATGTAATTTCTAATCTCCAATTAATTGAGATTGGCATTTCTGCTTGATATTGGTAGGTTTCTGACTCACCATCTTGAATACTTGCTGTTGTTGAGTTTCCTACAACATTATCAGAGGCATCGTATAATGTCCATGTAACAGTAACTGGATCATCTCCCCCTAAGATTCCCGCTAACGGTCCACCAGGAACGTTCTGAACTTCACTAGTTACATTTATCCACATAGGGATATCAGTTGAAGGACCTATGTAATCGACCCAAACTACATCTGGGTTGGCAGTGTTCTGGTTATTATGTTCTTGGTTATAGTCTACCCTAATTTCGCGAGTGATAGTCCTCTGGTTATTTTCTGAGTCTGTTGCCGTAATCTCAGCTTTAAATATACCATGAACTAAGTATTCATGAGTGAAAACCCCATTTTCACTCCCGTTAGAGTAAATTATTTCAGAGCCATCCCCTGGATTAATTGCAAAACCTGTAATGTCTCCACTTCCTGAAGTTGTGTTACTTAAGTCAAATTCTATTGAAACACTCTCTGTTTGTTGATCAATAGTTTCATTGTTATTTTGTTTGGTGATTTGTAGTGTTCCTGAATTAGCGGACAAAATAAGTATAATATCTATGGGTCCTGAATATTCTACATTTTCTTCTCCCGTACACCCACTCAATCCAGAAGAAATCATTAATATAACTAAAATTGAACCTAGATATTTTCGCTTACCAAACATGTTTTTCTGCATATGCTAATGACTACTAGTCCAAAAAGTCACCGTTTTAAAATTCATAATTATTGAGTTTTCAACTCCAATATTCAAGTATGAGTTGTTCTAGGGCTAATTTAACGAGGTGGGGTAGTCTGGATATCCCGTCGGGCTCATAACCCGGAGATCGTTGGTTCAAATCCATCCCTCGTTATTTTAGTACGAGTAATAATCTGTTTTAGCATCTAATTTGTCCATAGCTTCAGCTAGTTCAGCATTCGCAGCGCGCTTCCCTTCAGTTATTTCCATAATTTGATTATTAATGATGCCGATTTTCTTTTTTAATTCATTTTTGAAATTATTTTCAATTGAATTATGATTACATATATTTTCAATTCTAAGGACCAACTGGTTTACCTGCTTTTTTAAATAACCTTTAGGTTGAAATACAAATTTACCGTCATCTAGAATTACTGGGCCACAGTTGTCTAATGCCTTAATTAATTTTTTATGATCTGAGTTAGAGTTTTTTAAGGTACCTTTTATCGAAATTTTAGCTTCAAGTATGATAATGCACGTTTCAACATCTGCTGGACGTAATTTATTAGCGATTTTTAACGATTTTTTAGCCCTAAAGTAATGTTTCAGTCCAATTTCAGCGCATCCTAAAATAACATAATCATTAGCTAAGGCGTTGATATCAAAGAATTGAGGTTTTTTTTGATTTGATTTTTTAATCATTTTCTTGATTAGTTTTCTTTGTTTTCTTAAAAGTAAACAGGAATTTTTACATAGTGAAAATTTGTTTCTCCTTAACAGAATCGAGGCATTAGATCTTATTGTTCTGATTAATAATTCTTGAGTTTGAACACTTCTAGATTTTTCTTCAAGCATTCTTTGAACAAGTTCTGTCGACATTACTTCTGCGATTTCTAATCTGCCTTCATCAGCGTATCTTTCGAATTGTGTAATTACTTGCTCTGGATCACTCATTCCAAACATGCAATTGTATCTGAGAGAGGTAATGTGCTTAGTTCTACTGTATATCAGCCTATATCCTTTGACGTTTTCCGATGTATGTGCAGCCACTGAGAATAGCAGTTACTGGAACACCAGGAACAGGAAAAACTAGTTTCTGTTCTAAGCTTGGATTTAAGACAATGAGTGTTTTAGATTTGGCTATTGAAAACGACACAATTGCAAATGTAAACAATAGTTCTGAAACAGTGGAAATTGATATTGAGTTGCTAAATCAAAAATTATCAGAAAAATGGAAACACCCCCCCGAAGATACGGTTTTAATTGATGGACATTTATCCCATTATCTTCCAGTAGATAGAATAATTGTACTTAGATGCAGTCCAGACATTTTGGAAAAGAGATTGATAGAAAGAAAATGGACACTTGAAAAAATTCAAGAAAATAAAGAATTTGAATTTTTGAGTGCGATAATAAATGAACTAGATGAAAATATAATCACTTTGGAACTCAACAATAGTACTAACAGTATAGAACACTTACGGAACGAATTCATTCTATGGCTTAATCACGATAAAGAATCATTAATGCTAAATTTAGATTGGATAAGTGAATTAAACCCCTAGAATTTAATAATAGTATTAACTTAGATACACTATGGTGTTGCGATGGGATTAGAGAGATTACGGAGTAAATGGGAGGTTCTTATAAATCCATTAATCACAAGGATGGGTAATGTTCCACCATCCGTACTGACATGGTCTACAATTCCGCTAGCAATTCTAGCCTGCTATTTTTTGTTAACTGCAGAAAGAGGTTTTTCGGGAGGGATATCTTTTATACTTGCATTTTTATTCATAATTTTAACGGGTGTTTTTGACGGGTTAGACGGTACTATTGCAAGAAAATACGGAAAAGTAAGTCGCTATGGTGATTTTTTGGATCATACCATTGATAGAATTGTCGATATAGCGTTAATTTTAGCAATATCATACAATTCTAACTGGATCTTGAATCCAATTTGGGGATGGTCAGCGGCGTTATCAACATTATTTGGCTCTTACATGGGTACTCAAGCCCAAAGCGTTGGGCTCGGAAGAAATTATTCTGGTTTTGGAAGAGCAGACAGAGTAGTTGTCACATTAATCGGAGTTTTTCTTTCAACCCTCCAATCATTTTTAGAAATATCAGACTTTCATTGGCTTGGAGTCGAATGGAATCCGATGGTACTAGTAATTTTTACATGTACACTTGGAGGAATTTATACATTTACCGTTAGATTTTTTTCTGCGGGCTCTGACTTGAAGATGCTCGATAAACAAGAACCCTTAACACACACGGAGTCTACGACTAAGGTAGATGAGTAGACAGGTATTCAAAATTTCTATTTTTTCGGGAAAGTACGCTTTTTTCAGAGTTTTTATGCGTCAGAGTCTTAACCAAAACCAAAGACACGCTCTATTGAGAGGGAATCGAATGGATGGGACTTTACGACTCCGCGCATTTATAATAATTGGGTTGATGTTAATTTCAAGCTCATCTCAAGTTGCATTTGCTGACAGTGAATTTACAACAATGAATTCTAAAGAATCGGGAGATTCTGGTGAGAATGAAGAAGATTATGATCAAACAGCTTTACCTGCAATTGGAATATCAGTAACTTATGACAACATCACAGAGATATCAACAATTTCTTGGTACAATATTGATGGAGATGGTTTAGATGATCAATCTGAAAATACCGCTTTATCTCAGTTAAGCACTGCTTCATACCTAATTTTTAGGCACACTTCAGTAATTACCAAATCAGATTTACAGACTCTAAGTCCACTGTCGTCATTAACAGTTTCAGCCTGCGAAGAAGAAACATACTTCTTTTGTAAAAACGGCACAAGTCCTTTCCATCAAGGACATTCTGTGGATTATCAATTATCACCAGAGGTATCGGGCAACTTCTATTATGCAGTTGTTACACAACTACAGGATGGAACACTAATGGATGAACTCTATTGCGGTCAGAATATACTTTGCGACTCCGTAAATGAGACCACAGAGTCTGTTAGGACCCCAACTTTGTTGACAGCTACATTTAATTCACAATCTGAAACGACAACATTGTCATGGGTTAACTACAATCAACTGAATGCAGGCGGATTACCTGATGATGGGCCAGATAGCTTAACAATTAGAGTCTGGAGACATTCAATGCCAATTACTCGAGCAAATGGATTTGTACTACCTTCTGCTGAGTCAAGTTATCTAGTGGCGTCTTTAACTCCATCAAATAATCAGATTATTCTTGATGTACCTACTAACACCCAAAGATTAGTTTATTATTCCGTAACCTACTATTTACCTAATTATTTTGGTGAGGGTTTACATTTCGAAGACATCAGATTTCAATCCCCTAACGGAGATGTAAACACTAATACACTATTAAACCCAATTTTAGAAGACACTTCTAATCCTGTAACTCCAGTAGGAGTTTCAGCAGTTTTTACACCCTCTCAGACGACTGGAACAGGGGTTACCAACATTAGTTGGACAGATTCTTTAGGCGAAGTTGGAGAAGAGTACACTATTTGGAGATCTAGGTTGCCAATTACAGACGTAAATGAACCAGGAGTTTTGATGATTGGTACGAGCTTAGAAGGCGTAAAATATTTTCCAAATTTCATATACAGGGGGACCTTGGGATACTATCATTACTGTATTACAATTGAAGATGCCAATGGAAGGACAAATAATACTGTTTCAGAGTCAAATTGTGCAACAGTGTTCGAAAATACTTTTGATCCATGGGTTGCTGAGCCAACAGGAGTGTCTGCAAATTATATTGGAAATGCACTAACTAAGGTAACTTGGATTGATCAGATAGGTGTCGAAGGAGAAATATATAATATTTGGAGATCAAATCAACCTATTACAAATGTAACATTTATTTCCAATCCTCCTGAATTAGTTGGTTCAGTAGGTGCAGAGATTTCCTCATATGAAGTTGTTGTAGATGATCAGTGGACGCAAGATTCATACTATTGTGTTACTACAAAGGCAAGATATAATTTAGAGGAATTTCAGATTTTTGAGGATAGAGAATTTGATGAAAATGAGGGGACATATGAAGATTTTAGATTCATTCAGAACTGTGTTGGTCCAATTACAGAAGATACAACGCCACCTCGAAAGGCTATTCTAAATTCTATTGATGTTTGGAGAGTTGGAGATACGGCAGTACGTGTCAACTTTCAACAAATAATTGAAGAAACTGGAGAAACATATTTCATTTATCGCTGTACAAATTTAGAAATATTTGAAGAAGGTAAGTCTTCATTATCTTCAAGTGAATGGGAATTAGTCAAAGGTCCGATTACCTTCCAAAATGAAAATGAACCATCCCAAATGATTTCAATTCCTATTGAATCTGGTTTGAACAGAGACGTATGGTATGCTGTTGCAGCAATGGATACTGATGGAAATTTACAATTCGACTTAGAATTAGATTATAATGCAAGATTAGTGAGTGAAGATACCTTAGGACCTAATCTATCTGTAGAAATATTAGGTCTTCAAGGTACATCCATGAAAGCTGGTAGTTACACAATACAGGCTGTATTAGACGAAACAGCAGGTACTAATAACCCACGAATTTCAATTTTAGATGTTGATAACAATTTACTGGTTAACCAAGTCTCAATGGCATCTACAGGTGGTGCGTCTAATGGATTCACATACCAATTCACATTGACCGAAACTGTACCAGCTGGCTCGTTAAAAATCAGTGTAACTGGTTTCGACGAATATGGTAATTCTGCAGAGATTGAGGTGAATCATTTTTCAGCAGACGGACTTTCACCTTCCTTAGAGCTATATTCTCCAGGCTCTAAGAGTACAGAATCTAGTTACAGATATGGAGATAACATAATGATTAGTGGTGGTGCTACGGACGATGTTGGGATAGAATACATCCAAATTAGATTCACAAGGAATTTGAGGACTGAAAATGTGATAGAGGAAACATGGCAAAATTTAGATGTACTTATTGATGAAGAGTCAGAAGAAAATAGTGCGTCTTTTTTCGTGACATATGCGGCAAAGAATTTTGAAATGGGTGAGCATAGATTAGAGATTCAAGCAGTTGATTTTGCAGGTAACACGGATTATAAGAGCATAGAATTTTACGTAGATCGTTGTGAACAACTTGATACTGGAGAACTAAAGTGTGTTTTCGCAGATTCCTTAGAACCAGAACCAGAGCCGGAACCTGTTGAATTAGAGGCATTGGCACCTCCATATATGTTTACATATGTTTTAGCTGCATTTAATATATTTGCCTTCATAATGATAATTGCGACATTATTTACTGCCGGTAGGTCACCATCTTCGGAAGATGACGATGAAGGAGAAGACTGGATGAAGGAGTTCATTGGTACATCAGCAGAACCAGATTTGGATTCAATTATGGATACTAGTGTTAAATCTGATCCAGGTGAACCCAATGAATCTAAATCATTAGATGAAGATGATGATGACCTATTTGGTGAATCTGCTCCAAAACCAAAAAACCGAAGAGAGAGAGAAGTTACTAGTAGAAAACGCAGAGTTAGAAAAAGTACTTTGAAGAATGATGATGAAGATGATGAAGATGATTTTGGTGAGAAAAAGATTGCGCCTAAAAGACGAAAGATTAATCGAAAATAGAGGTGACTAGATGTCATCAGGGGAGAAAATAATACTTAAAGGATGGAAATCTTTCATAGACCCTAGAGAGTCGAAATTATTATTTCTATTATTAGCAATTCCAATCTCATTTTACTTTGAGTTTAGTCATAATTACAATGGTGTATTCTTTTCGTCACTTTTCGCAATAATGCCACTAGCATGGTTAATGGGTAGAGCTACCGAAGAAATTTCTTTACGAGTAGGCCAAGGAGTAGGTGCTTTTTTAAATGCTAGTTTTGGAAATGCAGCCGAACTAATTATCGTTATTTTCTTATTAATTGGTGCTAGTAACGCTACAACTATTGATTCTTCTTTGAAACTAATAACTGTAGTCCAAGCAAGTTTAGTAGGTAGTATTCTAGGGAACTTATTGTTAGTTTTGGGTTTGGCATTTGTTTGGGGAGGAATTAAACACAAAGAACAGAAATTTAGTTCTGAAGCTGTTAGTACGAATGGTTCATTGTTAATGTTAGCTATGCTAGCGTTAATTATTCCTGCAACATTTGGCCAAATCGAAAATCAATCAGCAGATACCATATTGACTTTATCAAGGATAGCTTCTTTAATTTTATTAATTTTATATGTTTTCTTTCTGTTATTCCAACTAAAAACACACTCTTATTTATTTATCAATTCTGCTCATCATCATGAGAACGAAGAGCCATTATTAAGTATTAAACAAGCTGTCATACTCTTGATAGTGTCTACAATTTTAGTGGCTATAATGGCTGAATTTTTAGTAGGCAGTATCGAACATACTGCCGATTCCTTGGGGTGGCCTCCAGTTTTCATAGGTGTGATTTTAATACCTCTTTTTGGAAATGCAGCTGAGCATTTTACTGCGGTTACCGTTGCAGGTAAAAACAAAATGGATTTATCTATTGGAATTGCAATTGGGTCCTCAACACAAATAGCGGTTTTCATAGCACCTTTGGCCGTCATTATTGGTTGGCTATTAGATATCAGCATGTCATTAGAATTTGGTTTATTTGAAACAATTGCAACATTTTTGGCAGTGTTAATTGCAAATAGTATTTGCTCTGATGGTAAATCTAACTGGCTTGAGGGAATTTTATTATTAGGAACATATTCTATTTTAGCTGTATCATTCTGGCTAGCCTAATCTATTCCCTCATAGTAATCATTAACAGCGATTTCTAAATCGATTGAAATTTTTTCCACATCTAATGACATAGTAATTCCCCCATGTCTTAATTCAACACCATCTACCCACACATCAAGACAATCTGCGTTAGAAAATACTAGGTTAGCTAAAATCCTATTTTTATCAACCCCCAGGGGACGCATTCTAATATCATCTAAATTCCAAGTTACCCAATCTTTAGACCCTTTTGTGGATAATTTCCATAATTCAACAGGATTTAAAATCGAAGCATCCCAATGATCATGTCTTTGTATTAGACTTGCTAATTTTGCTTCTTGTCTTAAGTCAATAGAATTATTACTTGCTGACCCGTCTGTTCCTAATCTTACGTCAACACCAGCATGAGTCATTGCAGGATATGACATAGTCCCTCCGACACCTAGTTTCATATTACTTGTAGGGCAATGCACAGCCTTTGATTTATTCTTACTTAATATTCTCATTTCATTTTTCTTCAACCATCCGCAATGTGCAAGTACAGATTTATTAGAGTCGAAAAAATTTAAAGAATCTAAATATTCGATAGGATAGCAATCATTTTTTTTGTAGCAATTCGCTACTTCGGTTCGGGTTTCTGAAGCATGTGTAAGCAAAAAAGAGTTGTGTTTTCTAGATAACTCACTCGCTTTGATTAACGTCTCTTTTTCACAAGTATATATTGCGTGTGGTGCAACGGCATATTCCACTCTGGAGTTATTGGTCCCATTCCGTAATATATTATCTAACTCATTAATTGCTTGATTTGGTCCTTCGGGGTAAGATGAGGTTGGGAAATCAGTAATTGTACCACCGGCTATTCCTCTTATACCCGAATCAATCAAACCCTGTGCCATTTGTTCAGGAAAATAATACATATCACAAGCGAAAGTGGTTCCTGTTGCAATAAGTTCAGCACATGATGCTTTAGTACCCAATTCAACCAAATCTGAACTTAATTTTTTTTCTGTAGGAAATATTATTTCTTCTAACCAACGATTTAAAGGTAAATCTTCTCCAGTTCCACGATTTAAAATCATAGCAAGGTGAGTATGCCAATTTTGCAAACTTCTTGTGATTATTCGATCTGAACCGTCTAAATTATATTTTACATCTTCATCTCCATTTGATTTTGACCAACTCCCATCTTCATGGAGTAGGAAATTACCCTCATGCAAAACACAATTCTCATCAATCAAATGAGAGTTTCGATATCTAACTGGTATTTCGGGCATGTCACTGCACTTTATACACATGCGTTTCTTTTTCCCTAATCAATTCTTTTTCTTCGTAGTAGAAAACTTGCTCCAAGTAATCCAATAAGTGAAATGAGAATAGTAAAACTTGGCATATACACATCACCAGTATAATCATTAGCCCACGTATCAAATAGATATATTTCAAAACCTAAAGGATCATTTTCTATGATGTCTATTGAATTATTAGTGTAACCAATCCATGTTTTGGTCATTAAAATCCCACATTCAGAGTGTACTAAGATTTGAGTTTGCAAACTAGCATTTACATTATTGCAATTCCAATTTATAGTCCATGTATTAAGTTGTGAATCTGTCCACTTCCCGATTTCTCCATCTTGAATGACGTTGAATTGAGTAGTTCCTTCAGCAGTTTGTATGTGTAATTTTAACTGAGATTTAGGGACTTCAATATTTCCAGAAAGATTTGCAAATAAAAATGTATTAATTTCAAATTCTTGCATACTGTCCTCATATTCGCAACTCCCATCATCTTCATCTGCTTCACTATCATAATTTAAGGCGTAGGAATCTGTACAACCATAGGATGGTTCTGATATGTCTCTGAAAAATGTAACAACATCATTAAATGCCCTGTCATTAGAGTGCGGGAGGTGATGTCCAGCATCACCTACTAAATGAATAGAATTTGTGTAATGTTCCACAAGTTCTGCTGAACCATATCCAAACCAAGCATCATCTTCTCCTTCAAATATGAGAGAGTCCTCTACAAATGGAGAATTAGCATTTATTGTATTCATTAATCCCCGATGACCAGTCTCTAGATACCCATTGAAATGCATTACTTTTTCGAATGAGTGGTCTGAATATGCCAAATAAACAGGAATCATTGCTGCACCTTGTGAATATCCCATAAGACCATAAAATGGTCCGTTATTTTCAATATATGAATCTAAAAAATTTATAGAAGTATCAGCCCAATTTGGATCATCGGTTCCTTCTCCCTTTCCGCCAGGTGGGTCTTTTATCCATACTCCGTCGTTCTCAGGAGAGTCTACAAAAACAAATTCAAATTCACTAAGTTCTTCCATTAAATCTTGCATACCCCTTTGCGATTCTAAACCTTGAGCACTATCTCCACCTCCATGAAGAGCTAAGATTCGAGGTTTAGATGATGAATGATAGGTACACGTACCATCGTCTTGATTCGCATTTTGATTATAATTGATTGCTTCAGAATCAGTACACCCTTCAATTATTTCAGAATCATTACTTTCTATAATTTTAGCCTGATCTGTTCTTTCAATTTCGAAAGATAGATCTGAAGATTTCTTGTTCCATCCTTCCGTATCTTCATGAATAAAATCAATTTTTATTTCGTCACCATAAGTAAAAATCATATCATAAGATTCGGTCTCATTTGTCATGATTAGTCCAGTTAATTTAGCAGGTATGGTAGGTATAATTGAAAGTGAAATTGACCAACTACCGCTTTTTTCAACCTCTACAACCCCATTAAAAGATTGAACTCCACTAATTTCATCAGTTGTAGAATTCCATTCTGTTGCAAATAATTCTGCGGCCGTCGGTTCTGGTATGTTGATTGGGAATTCATTATCATCGGCCTCATCATTTTTATTGTTTTCAATTTCAGTACCTTCACTTTTAGAAACACATGTTTGGAAGTTTCCGTTGTCCCATTTAAACCCTTCATCACATATACATTGCTGCCCTGAATTGCTATTACCATCTAAAAATCCGTGTCCGTTGCAATCCTTAGGGGGCGAAAATATTTCAGCTATATTTTCAATATTCGGATTCCAATTAAGATGATTATAATCCCAATTATAATCAATCAACCATTCCGCCTCTGGTTGAAAGTTCGCTTCATTAGTTACTATTCTGTTAACAACTCCCGCATTTGTGATTTCAGGATGAGGTGCTTGAGTTTCAGATAATATTACGTTGATAGACCATGACCCCATCGGTAATTTTGCCTGAATGTCATGACTAATTTTTTGGTCTAAGTTATCATATTTGTTTGTAGATATAATTTCGATATTCTGATTAATGCCTTCGGTTAGACTACTTGGTATCGTATTTGCAGGTATATCCATAATTATCTGAATTCCGAATTTATCATGCCCAATTTTGGGGGCATCAATATTTAATTTAGCGTTGGGAGAATCGTCAATCCCTACTAATTCAAGAACCTCTTCTGCAGTATAATTTTTTATCTTAGTTTCTGATTCATCTAATGAGTTATCGATTAAAATATCTTCGTTAGGGTTTATATCAATTTCATTGTTATTATTATCTAGTAATACCAAATCTTCTTTACCTTTTTCATTTTTGGAATTAGAATTATCTTCGATTTCTTCTGAAATACATCCCGCAAATGAAGAAAAAGTAAATATCATCACAGTAAGTAATGTTCTAAATTTCATGTACCACGGTTTGATTAATAGTATTAATACGATTCGATTAGATTCTCTGTTTTCTTTTGAAAATAGATGCAGTAGTAATAACTAGCAAATTTAGGACAATTCCTGGACCTGGAATGCCCTCCTCAACCTCAATAATAATTAGGTCTTTAGAACTATCTTTTACTAAAAGAAATGAGTCGCCTACTGTGTAGTCATTTCTTACATATTCAACGTGCATTGTTTCAGTGGAATGATTGACAGAAATATGTATGACTCCGTGTGTAGACTCTCTATGATAAGACCAAACAGGCTTTTCATCAGCATACTGGTATGAATCTTTACCCCCAATTCCAGCTACGATATGAATTGGAGAAAAACCTGAGACAAACATTAAACCTTCATCATTTATTCCTCTAGTAGTTACATTCCCGTTAACTACTGGCCATGTTCTTTCGTAAAAATGATCATGACCCCATACTGCTAAATCAACAGAATTTTCAAATAAAATAGGTTCTAGAAGTGTTCTTAACTCAATCATATTTTCATCATGAGAGTCATCTCCGTGTGACGTGTATAATGGCTGATGTCCGTAAATTACTATCCAAGGTACTTCATTTCTGTTCAAATTAGCGGAGGCTAGATCCTCCTTAATCCATTCTAATTGTTCACTACCTTCATAATATGGATGTTCAGTTGAAATTGCCACAAAATGTACGCCCCCATAATCAAAACTATGCCAGAAGTCATTACCGCTACTACTCAACATCTCAAATCTTGTTTCGTAAGCATCGAAGGCATATCCATAGTCAGTCTCATTTTCATGGTTCCCTGGAGCCATCATCCAAGGGATTTTAGCCATTGTAGTCTGATATTTTTTCCCATAATCGTCCCATACACTTTGGTCTCCATTCGCGTAAGAAATATCTCCTGAAAGGATTACAAGCTCAACATCATCGAAACTTCTGACTAAATTTGCAGTATCCTGTGCTTCATCCGACATCCCATGATCTCCGAATGCTATAAATTCAAATGACTCTTTTTCTAGATCTTGAGTCACAAACTTGAATGTATCGGACCAGTCTGCTGCATGGTTATCACCCACACGATAGGTGTATTCGGTACCAGGCAGTAAATCAGTCATAATTGCCGAATGGAAGACCATGTTGTGATCATAACACATTTCTGTCCCTTCCACAACATTTTTTTCTGCATTAGGATCATCAATTCCAATACCGTATTCAACTATTGAATTTGTTAATCCAGGCGTAGCCCAAATAACTAGCATTTCCGAGGGGTTTTGCGTCAATTGAATATGAATTTGTTCTGGGGTATGATCAGAAATTGGAGCATGTGTTGATAATGGACATTCAGGGTTGAACTCTATTTGGGCTGCTGTCATTGGGATGCAAAATGTTATTATTATAGTCAAAATAATTGTCCAAACGCGTTCCTTCATATTACCACGAGAAGTAGTTAATATGTTAGTTTTTTTATTTAATCTAGTGGGTGTACTATTTTGTTGCCGTTGATATCTGTCATATTTAGGCACCATCTTAATGTTTTAATAACTCCTCTTAGAGCAGTATAGTTTCTAAGTGCTTCTGCATTTTTTTTAACATTCATAAATTCACTCTTGAAATGTTTTTCCCATAAGACCTTTCTTTCCTCAGCTTCTCTGAGCATTTGTCTCAACTCTTCACTAGTACGTCTTGAATCCATATCCAACATCATTATGAACCCGTAAGACTATACTTTTTGAATTCTATTGATGTTTTAATCCAATTATTGTAATTCTTTTTGTAATTTTTTAATTGTTAGACCAAATCTTTTTGATGAGATTTCTAAACTTCGTATTCCAGGGAGTTTTTCACCAGCCAAGAGCTCAAGACAAGCTCCTCCACCAGTTGACACATGGTTTATTTTTGATTTAAGTCCTAAATTATTAATTAATGTAGCAGTATGACCACCACCTACAACAACAAAAGCATCACTTTCTGCACAGGAATTTATTATTTCCATGGTTCCAAATTTGAATTCCTCTAACTCGAAAACACCAGCGGGGCCGTTTAAGATTACAGTTCCTGCATTCTTAATTTCAGATGAGACCTTTAACACAGATTGAATTCCTAGGTCAAATATTTGATATTCAGTAGGTAAGGAATCAACACTCACGTCCAATCTTTTACCTCTCTTATTAAGTGCTACATCTACAGGTAAAACAATTTGTTTTGAATAATTCTTTAATAATTCTCTGATTTCTTTTTTAACCCTATCCCAATTGTTTCCTAATTCTTTTTTCAAAAAAGCTCTATTTATTTCTCCGATGTTATATCCAGAAATATCTAAAAATAAATTTGCAACTCCCCCAGTAACTAAAATCTTTTTTGCAATCTTCTCCTTCAACATATTTTTTGCAACTCTAACAGAATCGTCTATTTTAATTCCACCTAAGACGGCAATACATGGGCTTTTTGGGGTCTGCATTACATTTTTTAATGAATTTAGTTCATTGATCATTAAAGTACCAGCTATGCAAGGTAAAGAATATGTGAATCCAGTAATTGAGGGTGAATTCCTGTGTGCACAAGCGAATGCATCATTAACAAATATATCAGCGATACTTGATAATTTTTGAACAAAATTCGTTTCAGTTTGTTCTTCAAAATTATTTGTTTTTATCTGAAGTTCTTCATCATTCATTCTAACATTATTCAGAACTAAAATATCGCCATCTTTCAATTCTTCAATAGCTGACATAGCCTTCTGACCACATATGTCTTCAACAAATTTGACAGTTTTTCCTAGAAGTCTTTGAAATTCTCTGGCGTGGCCAGAAGTTGTCGTGAAATCTTTTTTGCCAGGTCTTGATTGATGTAATAGAATAATTAATTTTGTTTTACTTAGTCTGTTAATAGTTGGAATTACTCCTTTTAATCTTGAGTCGTCTAAAAAGGAATTATTTATAGGATGTAGGGGGCTGTTTCCATCAATTCTTAACAGAACAGTTTTTCCTTCTAAGAAAACATCATCTAAGGTTAAAATAGTCCCCATTAATACTTCGTATTGAATACCACTTATTAGTTAAATGGGAATTAATTAATTTCGATAATCATAAAAACAATTAAAACGGCATCATTTTTTTTAAAAAATAGAGAAAATTGATATTCTCATAAAAACCGCTGAACTTATGGCGGGAGACTCTCGAGGTATTGGAAGAACTAATACTACTACTTCTGATTTCGGAGTATCTGCTCGAGAATCGCACGATTCAAGTAAATTTTACCAATCGAATATTAATAAGAATTTGGTAAATGTCAGAGAGGTAGGGGAAATTCAAAATTGCCCCGAGGAACTTACAAATCAGATTTTTTGCAACGACTCCAGCAATCTATCGTTTCTTCCAGATAATTGTATACATTTAGTAGTCACGTCACCACCATATAACGCGTGTAAAGAATATGACAATGACCTTGGTCTTGATGAGTATTTAGAATTGCTATCAGAGGTCTTCAGAGAATCCTACAGAGTGTTAGTTCCTGGGGGCAGAGCAATCATAAATATAGCAAATCTAGGACGTAAACCCTATATCCCATTGTCATCTTACCTAAATAATATAATGAATGAAATAGGATTCTTGATGAGGGGTGAAATAATTTGGGACAAATCTGCTTCGGCTGGTTCTAGTTGTGCGTGGGGTTCATTTAAGAGTGCTTCAAATCCTTGTTTAAGAGATGTTCATGAGTATATACTTGTTTTTAGCAAAGGAAATTATAAATTATCCCGAAGTAAGGATGAAATAGAGACTAGAATAAATACAATAGAAGGCGATGAATTTGTAAGGTTTACAAAATCTATTTGGAGATTTCCGACGGTTTCAGCAAAAAGAATAGGCCACCCCGCACCTTTCCCAGTAGAATTACCTCGGAGAGCAATTGAACTATATTCATTCAAAGGGGATATAATCTTAGATCCATTTGCAGGTTCAGGGTCAACATGTGTTGCGGCGAAAAAATCTGGAAGAAAATATATTGGAGTGGATATTAATCAAGATTATTGTCAGTTAGCCATGAATAGATTACACGAGTTATAGTATTCATATAGGATTGGAAGTATAATATAGTCCTCTGTTAACGGAGGTTCATGATAGAGTTTCAAATTGAGTTAACTGATGAGCCAGGGCAACTCGCAGCAGTAACTGAAGTAATAGCCTCAGGTGGAGCAAATATACTTGGTGCAGCAGCAATAGGAAAGGCCAGACCTGCTGTTGCATTAGTTGTTGACAATGAATCTGCGACTGTCGCAGCATTGGACAAATTTGGCGCAAAATACTCTACAAACGAACTACTTTTACACACTTTAGAGCATAGACCAGGTGCTTTAGCAGAATTCACTCGTAAAATAGCTAACGCTGGAATAAATTTGAATTCCTTTTACATAATGCACATGGAAGAATCTACAGCTGAGATTGCATTTACCGTGGACAATGTTGAGTTAGTATCTGAAATGTTCGAGATTTCAAGTTAGATTATAAAGGATTCACCCTCTTTTGCGATATCCCATCCCATGGTATTTACTTTTTTTAATTCTACACTTTTATCGTCTAATAATGGATTTGTGTGATTTAGGTGAATAAATTTTAAATCAAAACTTGATTCATTTTTATGTCCTAAAAGTTCTAAGGATTCTACAACAGTTGGGTGAGGAATTTTAGAAATATCTCTTCCAACTAATTCTGTAGAAGACCAAAAAGTCCCATCAATTAAAGCAATATCAATTTTTTCGGATTTAAACCACTCTCTTATTGTATTCTTTTTTACATGAGTTAATGTTTCATCCCAAGAATCATGATCAGGAAGAAAAAGAAGATTTTTTTTCGGGCCTTGAATCAGAAATGCATGCATATCTGATAACTCAGCTCGATGTGGAATCTTTATTGGTTTAATTTTAAACCCACAGTTTTTTGAAGGGAAAAAAGCAACATTATTTTGAAATGGATTGACGGTAATATTACCAGACTTGACAAGCAAATTCCACCTTGGTGTGTTGAAAATTAGTTTTTCCAAGATTTTACTACAATTAAGATTCAACCTCTTGACGTTCATAACCTCTTTTCCAAATAAACCCAAACCATCTATATGTCCTAGGTGTGCATGTGTAATAAATGCAGAAGACAGGGCTTTCCCCTCGCTAAAATCAACATTATTCCATAAATTTAATTGCCATGCCAAATCTCTAGTAACTTCGATTAAATGTCTAGATCCATCAGTTCCTGTAATTCCTAAGGAAACGGGATGCTTTCTGAGCGCAGGAACATCTTTAACAATTTCACAGCACTTAGCATTACATCCTGCCTGCGGAAAACCTCCATCTTGGGAAATTCCTAGGATGTTAACTCTAACATCATCCGCCATATTTGATGTGACAGATATCAAACCCTTTTCACTTACCCCTCCTAGGCACCCACATGGCATGGAGTACAAGCGACTTATTTGAGTCGAAAGATGTAGATTCTAGAGTACCTGTTACCGAACTGGAATCGCGTCAATTGAGATTATCTAAGGAATTGAGAAAAGCAGGTTATGATGGGGCTCTTATACATAATCCGATTGATTTGTATTATTTTTGTGGAGGAAGACAGGACTCTACAATGTTTATTCCTGCAGAAGGTTCTGAAGCTACATCAATCCAATACGTGAGAAGAAGCTTATCGAGAGCTAAATTTGAAGCTGGTGATGATGATTCGATACATGAAGTGGTTAAGTTTCCAAGATTATCTGAACTTTC
Source organism: Methanobacteriota archaeon (assembly GCA_002720095.2). Classification (GTDB taxonomy): domain Archaea; phylum Thermoplasmatota; class Poseidoniia; order Poseidoniales; family Poseidoniaceae; genus MGIIa-I. The sequence continues at coordinate 44,753 of PBGP02000017.1, read as the reverse complement.
TAGCGATTTAAAATCAAGAGGAGTAAATAGACTCCCCTCAATGCAACTATCTAATGTCCCTTATTCTTTTGCTAAAAGATTCCAGAAATCTCTTTCCAATCTAGATGGAGAACTAATTGATTGTAATAATTTGGTACATAAAATAAGGGAAATAAAATCAAAATGGGAAATTGAACAAATGAGGAACTCCGCTGAAATACAATTAGAAATGTTTGATTCTGTAGCAGCATTAGGATGTGAAGGAATTACAGAATTAGAGCTTACAGCTTCTGCAGAAGCGATTAGTAGAGCTGCGGGTTTTGGAGGTACAATTGCTATGAGAAGATACCCTATGCAATGCAACAGAGGTGTTGTAGTTGCGGGTAGAAGTGGAGGAATACCTTCTTTTTTCGATGCTGCAATTGGCGGCACAGGTTCTTATTCTGGAAGTGGAATGGGTTCTGGTTTTAGAAAAATTAAACAAGGAGAACCAGTGTTAGTAGATCTTTTACATGCACACAGAGGATATATTGTGGATATGACAAGGATGTTTGTGGTTGGTAGACTTTCTAAAGAATGGATTGAACGCCTTGATGATATGCAAACTATCAAAGAAGTAGTTGTTGACGCCTTAGATCAGAGAAAAACTTGCACTGACGCATGGAATGAAGGTTATGAACTCGCATGTGAATTAGGTTATTCTGAACATTTAATGGGTATGAAGCCAGATCAGTCGAGATTTTTAGGGCACGGAGTAGGTTTAGAATTAGATGAAAGCCCAGTGATAGCTACTGGGTTTGATAGACCATTAAATGCGGGTAATACAATTGCAATCGAGCCTAAAGTAATATATCAAGAGGGAAGTATTGGAACTGAAGATACATGGTTAATGACAGAATCAGGAATGGAACCGATAACGGCAGGAGCAGCTTTTCCTTGGATATTTGAGTGGGGGAATTAGATTGAAGTCAAAACCTTGGTCGAGTTCAAGTGTCGGTTCAGTTGCAGCACAATTTACTGATATGAGAATCTCTGGAGAAGTTAAAAATAAATTAATAGATTTATTATTATTAAGATTAAATAAAATTGTGGGCGAAATTGAATTTGAAACATTAGACAAAGAGCCTGAAAGAAAAACCTTAGGCGATCCTCGCAGAGAAAGGTTAGGATTTAGTCGTACTCGAGGTTTAATTTTAGACAGGATAAAAAAAGTAGAATCTGTAGGCGCAGCAGCTGTTGTTTGCATTAATGAAGAATTAGAAAAATACTTACAAGAATTAATACTGCTCTCTTCACAGGCAGCTTCTCAAAATAGAGTAAATACAATAAAAATGCGGCATTTAGAGAAAATTTTGGGTGAATTTGACGTTGGCAGTAATTTAGAAACTTCAGATTCAGAACCAAATAATAATTCAAAAAATAGTGATTTCGGCACATTAGATCTTGAAATTAACACTAATCCAACGACAATGAAAAAATTATGCAGAACACTTGCTGGATTACCTGTGAGTGATGAATGTGTTGAGGAACTGTTGTTACTATATTCAGATTATGCCGAAGAATTAGAATATAAATTACGAGAAGCTTTATTTGGAAATAATTTGCACGCGATTCACGAAAACATGAAAAAATTAGAAGATATCAGGCAATTGGGCTTCTTGCGTAGAATGCTAAGGCAAGCAGGAGAAAAAGCAAGAGTTGAAGGGTCAAAAAAGGTTGAGGTTTGGCATGTAATTCAAATCGATCCATTTTGAATACTTTCGATATTTCTATGTATTAGAATTATTCTGAAGCGACCATTACAGTTTTATGTAGATAAACAGCAGCGATTGCTCCTATTAATTGAGGGATAATATGCATCCACGAATCAACTAATGACATTTTTCCGCTAGCAACCAACATGGTCGTAACAGCAGGATTAAATGAACCTAATGAAATTTCACCTACTGTGAATGCACCAGCCATTACGGTTAATCCGATTGCCGCTCCGTAGAATTGATTACCTGATTGTTCAGTTGCTACATTTATGATTACAAATACCAGAGCAAAAGTGAATAATGCTTCTGACATTATCACTGAAATTGTATTATCAAATACTTTTTCTGTTATTGCTACATCATTTATGATTAGTTGAGTTCCTACCACAAATGCAGCAAGTCCAGCAGTAATTTGTGCCAGTAGATAGATTGGTAACTCTTCCTTACTACAATCTCCTTTAACAAATAATCCAATAGAGACAGCAGGATTAAAATGAGCACCTGAGATATAACCTAGAGCATAAATCATCACCATTAAAGTCAATCCAATTGCAATTGGAGCGAATACTCCAGCTTTTTCCCCCACGGCAGCTAATAAGATTGTCAAGGTCAAAAAGAAAGTTCCAACAAATTCTGCCACTCCTTTACTCATATTACTGTAGGTCATGAAACCTCCAATTAAAACCAGCATAAAATAATAATGATTAATTATTTAGTTACAAAAATTAATAACATTTTTTAAATAGTTATTAATATCGCGAAAGACATGGCAATAGAAAAAAACTCTCAGGTATTTGATGTGGTAATCGTAGGAGCAGGAGCAGCAGGTGTTGGCGTTGCAATTTCTTTACTACATGCAGGAATAGATAATTTTCAGATTGTAGATAGAAATGGGGTCGGATCATCTTTTGAATCTTGGCCAGCAGAAACTCGCTTTATTACCCCTTCATTTCCGAGTAATTCCATAGGTATGCTTGATCTAAATTCAATTGCAATTGGTGTATCTCCAGCATTTGTTATGAAGGTTGAACATCCTACAGGGAGTGAATATGCACAGCATTTAAAAGATCTTTCTAAGTTTTTTGAGCTCCCAGTAATTGGGAACACAGATATAACTAAGATTGAAAAAGTTAATGCGATTTTCCATTTAACATCAGAAAAAACTGTTTTAAAATCTAAAAACGTAATATGGGCTGCAGGCGAATATCAATACCCCTCAGTGAATATTTTTGAGGGGAGCGAACTTTGTCATCATACTGCAACAATTGAAAAATATAATGGAATGGAAGGCGATGAAATAATTATCATCGGAGGATATGAAAGTGGTATCGATGCAGCATATCACTTAGCTAAACAGAGTAAAAAAGTAAGTGTTTTTGATATCAATAGCCCTTGGGAAGAATCAAGTTCAGATCCTAGTGTTGCACTATCAACTTTTTCATATGAAAGAATGCAAGATTCAAGTTTCAAAAAAAATGTTGATTTATATCCAAAAACAAAGATTAAATCTGTAAATTTCAATGGCGAGTTATACGAAGTAACAACGGATCAGGGAAAGATTTTCAAATCTAAAGTTAAACCGTTGTTGGCGAGTGGTTTCGAAGGAAGCCATAAGTTCTTGTCAAATCTATTCGATTTCAGAGATGATGGTTTTCCATTACTCAATGAAAAAGATGAGTCAACAATTCTGCCAGGAATGTTTCTCTGTGGGCCTTTAGTACGCCATGATAATCATATTTTCTGTTTTATTTACAAATATAGACAACGTTTTGGAATCGTTGCTCAAGCAATTGCATCTTCCATGGGGTTAGAAACTGATGAATTCATCGCAGGATATAGACTATGGGGTATGTATTTAGACGATTTATCTTGTTGTGGTCAGGAGTGTTTAACTTGTTAGTTAAGTCTAGTGTTGGAAAAAATCAAAAACGGTTACAAAAGATGAAATCTTCTGAGTGGATTGGACAAACCATAGCAAGTATTTGTTGGATTACAAGTGTTTTTGTCTATGCTAATTGGGGAATAGGGGATTGGTTACAACTATTTGCCGCTTCATCTTGGTTATTTTCTAATATTGCTGCGATTTTATCTTTAAGGTGACTTATTTGTCAAATATACTAGAAGTTAAATTCTCTGTTAAAGATAGAAATGATTTGATTTCTAGAGCTACGAATATAATGAGTCAGCAAATATGGTGCTGGGGACGTGATATTAGTCGAGATGAGGGAAATTTATTTCTTAAGAATGGATTTGAGAGAATAGAACCACCATTGGATATGAAAGGTGAGGTAAGTATCTACAGGTTAAATTTCTCTGAAAAACGACATATTATTTTGCGTGGTTTTGGTGTATATTATTTTGATGCTCGCTATGGAGCGATATTTGTCCCAAGATTCGAATTTTTACCCGTATACACTAAAAAACCATGCTCCACAAAGCCAATTTGGAGGTTATCAGACCTTCCAGATTTAGACTTTCCAGGTAAATTTGAATGGGATTATTATAATATTCTTCTAAGAGATTTGTTAACTTGGATTACAGTCTACGAACAAGATATCATAGATAAACAAGGGTTGAGCTATCGTAAACAAACATTAATGGAGTGGGATGATGGTTTTAGGAAAATAATTGAACCTGAAAATATACCAAACGAATGGAAAGAAATTGCAAAACTTTTTTCGAAAATTCAACACGAAGATTTTTTTCCGTAAACAATATCTATTGACACGACTTATTAATCTTTTTAAAAAGATATTATATTGTATTATTTCTAGGGTTGCACATGTCTTTAGCACCAACTGATTATGATTATGGAGATAGCGCAAATTATTCATTTGCAACCGAGGTAACTTGTTCAAATGAAGAAACAAGGAAGATGTTCGTAGAAGCTTACGGACACATGTTGAATTACAACCACGAGCAGGCAATAGCATGCTTTACAGCGTGCACCGAATTGGACCCTAATTGTGCAATGGCTTGGTGGGGTATTGCATACTGTGTATCTTCCAATTATAATTGGACTCCAGGACTTGGGTCTGGATATGATCCAATACAACAAGCTCTTAAGGTTATGAATCACTGTAGTGAACTAGAGCAAGATCTTATTCGCGCTTTGTCACTAAGACATTCAGTTGAGGCACGAGATTCAGCTGATCCTTCAGTTTTAAACATGGGTAATGACCCTGAACTAAATATTGCATTTGCTGAGGCAATGGCACCACTATATGAGAAATATAAGGATAATCTCGATGTCACTTCTATATATGTTGAAGCCTTGATGAATCTCAAAGCTTGGCAATTATGGGAAAAAGACACAGCGACCGGAAAAATAACTCCCGCTGACGAAAATACATTGTTACTAGTTAAGATAATGGAAGACGCATTTTCAACGAGTGATGAAGCCAGAGTACATCCCGCACTATGCCATCTCTATTGTCATGCTTTAGAATTATCACCATTCCCCGAAAAAGCTCTTTTCGCTGCTGATGTACTTCGAACTCGTATGCCAGGCTTAGGACATTTAGTGCACATGCCTTCACATATTGACGCTTGGGTTGGACAATGGAAAGAAGCAATTGAGTGTAATATTGCTGCGGTTGAAGCAGATGACAAATATGTAGAATTAACTGGGAATGAATCGCAATTCTATAAGTTTTATAGAATGCATAATCATCATTTCGTTGTTTGGTGTGCAATGTTTGACGGTCAATATGAAACGGCTATTAAATACGCCAGGAAAGCAGTAGAAACTCTTCCAGCGGGGGATGAAAACAGTGGTGTGAGTTTTATGCTTGCAGGTATAATTCCTATGGGCGCGATTTTCTTAGAATCATATGTAACTATGCCTTGGCATGTGATGATTCGATTTGGAAAATGGGATGAGATTTTAAACGAGCCTATGTATTCTGACAAAGAAGTATTTCCGGCTACTATTGCAACACAACACTATGCACGGGGCGTAGCTTATGCCTCCAAAGGGATGGTTCAAGAAGCCGAGAATGAGCAGTTAATGTTTAATGAAGCTTTGAAAAACCCAGCACTAGCAGGACGAATGATGCATAATAACTTCATGTATCAAGATCCTGAAGAAGGACCTTCAATTCTGAATGTCAATTCCGCGATTCTTGAGGGTGAAATAGAGTATCGCAGACAATTTATTTCTAAACAAAAGGGCGAAGAGTATGACTTTTCAGCGGCTTTTGAAGAATTACGTCGTGCTGTCAACCTATCATTAAATTTGGCATATAATGAACCATGGGGCCAGATGCAACCTGTTAGACATATTCTAGGTGCACTACTATTGGAGCAAGGTCATATTGATGAGGCCGAAGAAGTATATCGAGAGGATATTAAGTTATGGAAAGATAATATGTGGGGCCTTTTAGGATTAAAATTATGTCTCGAACAGAAAGGTAACTCTGATGAAGAACTTTCAAAAATCTCTGCTCTATTTAATGAGAGAAGTGCAAGGGCAGATATCATGCCAGCCAAAACCTGTTTTTGTGCTCAAGATGCGGTAGAAGAAACATGCTGTGACTAGTTAAGACTAATAGGTAATACAATCTCGCTTATTTAATGGAAAAAAAAATATTTGTAAAGTTTGTATCAAATCCTGAAAATGACCAAATCAAGACAATAATTGGAATTGCTTGTACTGTACAAGCAATCAATGAAAATCATCAAGTCAGTGTATTTTTTGCAGGTTCTGCAACTCATTTATTAGACAAAAAATATATTCATGAGTTGGATAAAGTAATGGGAGAAAATTCAACTATGATAATGGATTTCATGGAGATAATAATTTCAAAAGCTACTGTTTACTGTTCTTTTGCTTCCGTAAAAGCAACTTTGGGTGTTAGTGAAGGAGATAATGCATTAATTACCCCAGATAGTAAAATCGAATGGAGTGGCCCTCCTGGAGTTATTGATTTAGCAGTAAATTCGGATATTCAGTTAATTTATTAATGAAATTAAAAATATGAATCATTAATTTATGAGCGAAGATATACCCAAGAATTATTCTGTTTCGAAATTTTTCCTAACCTCTCTAAAGATAATAAGTGAGCAAGTGTTTGTAATTCAGATAATACTATGTTGACATTTTTAGTGTCTTCATACGCGATTTCACTGATTTTTGATATATTACCAACACCCTTTTTTATAGTTTCAAGAATCTTTATTTGTCGTATTTCTCTATGATTGATGTAATGTGATAATTTCTTTTCTGGAATTGAAATAAGTGGCCCATGGGCTGGAAATAAAATCCGTGAATCTAAGTTTTTTATTCTTTTTAGTTGTTCGATATAAATTTCCATATTCCCCTCATTTGGAATTAATATAGTTCCGTAACCAGCAACCATATCTCCAGCTATTAATCCTGCATCAGAAAAAAGACAGATATGGCCAGGACAATGACCTGGAGTAATCATTACTTCCCAATCTATCGGAAATTCAGGATGTTTAAGTGATATTTTTTCACCATCATTTAATATCAGAGCATCTTTCAATTCTAAATATTCAGATGTATGTTTTGAACACCATATTTTACTATTTGTCAATTCCATGAACTTATCAAGGTCACCATAGTGATCTGAATGTCTGTGCGTTATTAATAGTCCAATTACATTTCCTTCTAACAATTCAATAATATCCATTATCCATTGAATATCTTTCGGGTTTTTTGCTGCGGGATCTACAATTAGTAAATCCCCACCTTTCCTACCTAGAATGTAACAATTTGTTGTAGTTAAAGGTGGAAGGGTCTCTGTTTCTACAGGAATACAAACCACTCCTGCAGAAAAATTAATTTCTTTTTCTTCGGGAGATTCGGTTCTTAAATTTTTTACGGCTTTTTCTAACTCAGTTCCATTTTTTAATTCATCATTTAAATCTCTGATTAAAGTAAATATTGGCGGTGGTAGGTTTATACAATGTTCATTCCAGTCTGAAAGTAATTGATCGATTGGATACCATTTTGCTTCATCGAATTCCGTTTGTTTTTCTAGGCTATAATCCGAGGAATTTTTAGAGACATGTAAATGAAAAAAACGATTATGAAACCTCACAGGAGCAAAAATTGGTGTGATACGCTCTCTAATCATAGTTAATCTACTGGGATCAAATGTTATTTCCCCAGATTGAACATATTTCAACCAATTTTCTTTTTTTCCAATGACAGAACTTCTAATTTTTTTGTCAATACTCAATAATTTATTTTTACTCACGGTTAAACCTAATTCTTCACATAATTCTCTAAAGACACATATTTTCATTACTGCCAAAGAATCTTCTTCCAAATCCAATTCTTTTAATGCTAGCATATCCTTGCTACTGACCCCCCCCCCAGGAAAAGACCAAAAATTAGGAAATACTCGCATAGTTTTGGCTCTTTTCCCCAGCAAAATTTCAATATTTCCGTTTGTTGTCCTCGTTAGCATTAAAGAGGCGCTATCGCGAATTGATACTGGATTTGGTCTAGGAATTTGGACATTGGAAGGTACTTCGCTCACGTCACTGCTACGACTGGTACATTTTCAAATAAACTCTATTTTATGTGTGAATATTTTGCATCATAAACATGGGACCGATTATAGAGATATCACATCGTACAGCCGATGGTGGAAAATCACATTCCATCAAAGTACCGCAATTTGGCTTGGGGGTCTTTTTAGCACCTGCAGATGGAACTTGTAAGAATGCATGTATTTGGGCTTTGAATGCAGGATATAGACACATAGATACCGCTGCTGTTTACCGCAATGAAGAAGAAGTGGGTCAAGCGATTTTAGAATCTGGAATACCAAGGTCTGAGTTATTCATCACAACAAAACTGAGGAGGACAGATGCACTTGGATACCAGGAAACATTAGAACGCTGTGACGAAAGCTTGAACAAATTAGGATTAGATTTTGTAGATTTATATCTCATTCACGCACCTCCAGAAGACTTATCAGTCCGAAAAGATGTATGGAGAGGGATGGAAAAATTATTAGAAACAGGTAAAACACGCGCTATAGGAGTATCTAATTACGGACCACATCATTTGGAGGAGATTTTACAGTATTCAAAGTATGGGCCTTCAGTTAATCAAATTGAGATACATCTGTGGCTACAAAGACCTTACTTAATTAAGGCTACACGTGAATCAGGAGCCGTTCCTATGGCATATAGCCCTCTGGCAAGAGGACAGAAAGTCAATGACGAAAAACTACATTCTCTATCTAAAAAATTGGGTGTTACTCCAGCTCAAATAGCGATTAAATGGTGTATGGATAAAGGCTTTATTACAATTCCCAAATCTTCTAATCAAAAAAGAATTATTGAAAATTTAGAATCATTAAATATAGAATTGAGTGAGGAGACTAATTTAATTTTGCAAGATTATGATGAAGATTACATTTCTGGTTGGAACCCAACCGTAGATCTTTAGGTGATGAAATGAGTAGAGTAGATCCATTAGAACCATTATATAATCTAATGGATGAAGAGAATTCACGTAAGAATAAAATTAAAAAAATAACTAGAATGAGTGTAAGTTGGTTTGTAGGGTTTATGTTGACAGCTTCATTAATTCGTTACATGGTAAAATATGTTCAATAGAGGGATATTTATTTCAGACAGGCCAATATTGTACACTTTCAGAAGGTGCCCCTATGCTATGAGGGCAAGAATGTCAATTATTCGAACATCTTTTGATTATGAACATAGGGAGGTAATCCTAAGAAATAGGCCTGAACACATGATGAAAATATCTCCAAAGGGAACTGTTCCAGTGTTGTTGTTAACAGATGGAACAGTGATAGAGGAAAGTTTAGAAATTATGCAATATGTTTTGAATTGGAAATTAACTAATTATGAAAATAATTGGGTTAAAAAAAATGATTACGAGTTTAAACATCATTTAGATCGTTATAAATATCCTAATCGTTACGAAGATGTGGACTATTTATTTCATAGAAATGAGGCATTAAAATATCTTATTGAGTTAGACAAAGAAATTTCAAATAAAGAAATCTCTCTAGCATTAAATGATGCCTTATTTCCATTTGTTAGGCAATTTGCAAATCACGACCGAGAATGGTTTGATTCTCAAAAATGGTCAAATTTGCATTTATGGTTAAGAAATAATATAGAAAGTGATGAATTTAAAATTTGTATGAATAAACATCCTCAATGGATAGAAAAGTAGCCCCTCCCGGATTTGAACCGGGGTCACGAGGACCAGAACCTCGTATGATGGACCGCTACACTAAGGGGCTCTAAGCAAAAAATGAACCGTTGCCTGATAACAATGCATAAATGGCCAGTATAAAGAAAATCGTAATTAATATAATAACAACTATTGTTATTACAGTCAGACTGAAAGAAAAACCAAGGATACTCAATTGAATTACTTTCGTAGTTTTATCAATTAAAGTATTCTTATCTACTTTTTTTGTATTTTGAGACTCCTGAATAAATTCCTTATGCTGATTATTCTTAGTAGGGTCTAATATTGATGACTTATCGTCTATTTCTGTTCTGTAACTATACCCAACAATTGCTAGTGTCAAAGATAGTGGTAGAAATATACAACACGCATTAAACAATTTACCAACAGAATCGGTTTCTAACCAGCTAGCTCCAGAACACGAAAGAACCTCTTCTCCATCAATCATTACAGTGCTTTGATATTCATCAGGACACATAGCTTCGTACGAAAATGCGCTAAAAAATGTTATAATGGCAATAATCATTAAAATTACGGCGGACATCGAAATTGCCAAAGATACTTTTTTTGAATCTAAATCTTTAATCTTGTAGTTGATTTTGTGTGCAATTGAAATTAAAAAAGAGGATATATTACTAAAATCTAAATTTCCATAGAATTTTAAATCATTAATTTCATTTCCATTTATCTCCCGTTCATAAGAGCATTCAGGACATTTAATTTTTCCAATATATGACTTGGGAATTTGTAATTTTACAGAGCAGTGGTAACATCTAAATTTAACTTTACTCTCTTTAATGTTTAACTTCCCAACTTCTTTTTCTGAAATATCGTTATCTTCTAGTCTTTGTATTAATATTTTTTTTGTGCCAGAAACTGGTAACTTTTTCGATTTTAATTTTTCTTTTAATTCTACTACAGTCAAGTCATTATATCTTGAAAAAGGTTTCTTCATTCTATCACAATATATCATCAGTTAGATCTTCTTCATGGCTTCCCAAATCATCTAAAATGCTATCATCAATTACTATTTTTTTTTCTGGTATCTCTGGAATTTCATCTTTTTCAGTAAGTGTAAATTCAGCAACTAGTCTGAGAGGTTCTCCGTTAGATATTTGACCTTTAAATTCTTTTTTAGTTCCCTCCATATTCACTAAAATTTTAAATTCTGTGGGGTCTTTATTAGATCTAAATCCTTTGTTATGTTTAGCATAATGATGGAGGTATACTTTGTAGGTTCCTCTAGGTGCTTTGTTTTCAGGCCAGTATACATTTTCAACTGGTTTTCTAGATGCAGGTTTGACATTCATATCGACATCTAACTCGCCACCGCATTTTGAGTTCCTATTATCGAAGAAAATTCTTTCTCCTGATGGACAAACTACATGTAAGTCTAAATCATTATAATTATTCCATATCAATGAAACTTGTACATCTCCAGATTTAGCACCTTCTCTAGCTAGTCTTTCCGCAAATTCATCTGTCTCATCATCACTAACCTCAGAACTTTCAATACCTTCAATCTCTGCAATTGATACTTGTTTATTCAACTGACTTTCGTTATCTTTTGCCCAATTAGATCGTTCCTTTAATCCATTTTCAATTTCTTCAGACGAATCTTGGCTATCGTCATATTCATTAGTCTCAGGTTCTAATTCCTCTTCTAGACTGGCTTTTCTTGCTTTCTTTAATCTGCTTTTAGGAAGTATTTCTTCGTAAGCGTGTCCATAAACAGCTCTACTTCTTTCTATGGGGGCTAGTTCTCTTCTAAATAAAACAATCCACATTCCTAGAACAAAACCGATGCCAAAAACCCCTGCAAGTGCAACTCCAATCACATCTGCCATTGATACTCCTAAGAGGTGACTATATTATTAGTTAATTAATTATCCTCTTTTATTTTTGATTATTTCAATTAATGATTCCTTCGATGGTCTTAATTGATTTTCTTTAAGATTAAGCAAAGCGGTATCTGATAGATTTAGTTGTTCTTCAGTAGTTTCAACATTAGGATTAAAATACAGTAATCCAGTTACATGTTTTTGACCTTCTTCTGCTCTATGTAAGGCAGCCAAAGCTGCTACTAGATCTGAGGGGTCATGTGTGTCATCTATGGTTTCTAAACGAATTGTTGAGCCATCGTGTAATGTAATGTCCCTGTAATTACCAGCGGGAATCTCTACTTCTTGCACAGGTTCCCTTTGAGGAATATAATCTATTACATGTAGTTCGTTAGAATTTCCTCTAACATATCCAAAAGATCTTAGAGATTCATCATTATTGTTGAATGTTACACATGGTGAAATTACGTCAATGACTGCCATACCTTTGTGCGATAAACCAGCTTTAATCAGTGCTTTTAATTGCTTTTTTGCTCCAGAAAAAGATCTTGCTACAAATGTACATCCTAAATTTAGTGCTACTGCACATAAATCAATAGGTTGAGACATGTTGATTTCCCCTTTTTTCTTTTTTGATCCCACTTCAGCTGTAGCAGAATATTGTCCTTTAGTCAATCCATAGACACCATTATTTTCAATGATATAAACCATATTTAAATTTCTTCTTATTGCATGAATGAATTGACCAATTCCAATACTAGCAGAGTCACCATCTCCGGAAACCCCTATGTAAGTCAGATCTTTGTTAATTAGATTTGCACCAGTAGTAACGCTGGGCATTCTTCCATGTACTGTATTGAAGCCGTGAGATTTGCCAAGGAAATAAGCGGGTGTTTTAGAAGAACAACCGATACCAGACATTTTTGCAATTTTTTCGGGTTGAATACCATTTTCCCAAGCCGCTTGTATTATCACATTTGAAATTTGATCATGACCACACCCAGGACATAAAGAAGAGGGCCCACCTTTGTAGTCGTCTTTTGGTAAATCAATTACGTTTAACTTAATACTCATTCTCTAACCTCATTAATCTTTTTTAATATTTTTTCAGCATATACATTAGCTTTTGGTGGTAGCCCATCAGAGTAGGCAACACTATGTAACTTTTGGACTAATGTAATAGGGATTTCTTTACGCAAGATTCCATAAATTTGAGCGTCTCTATTTATTTCGAGTACAATTGTTAAGTCGTGTTCAGAAACAAAATTTTCTACCTCAGGAGAAAGAGGTAATGATCTTACCCTACATTGGGAAATTTTAATTCCTGTAGCTTCTAGAATATCGTCAATTTCTTGAATTGTATTTTGCATAGAACCGTAATAAATAATACCGATTTCTTTGGCATCATTGTTTTTAAAAACAGGTTGGGGTAATTTCGTTCTCGATCCATCAATTTTTCTACGCAATCTTGCCATCATTTTATTGTATACTTCAGGATCTTCTGAGTAGACCCCATCCTCATCATGGCCAGTGCCCCTGTATAGAATAGGGGCTAATCCACTACCAGGAAGTGTCCTGTAGGGAATACCATCTCCATCAATATCTCTGTACCTTCCAAAATTTTGAATTTTATCGAATTGTTCTTGAGAAATAACCACCTTACCCCTATTCATTTTTTCTGGGGGATATTCAAAGTTAGTTGCTTTCCATTTGTTCATCCCTAAGTCTAAATCGCTAAATCCAAAGACTATGGTTTGGTATTGTTCAGCGATATCAAATGCTTTCCAACCATGTTCGAAACATTCTTCAACAGTACCGGGGATAAGAACAATGTGTTGCGTATCTCCGTGACTAGCTTCATACAACATTGAGAGATCACCTTGTTGTGTTCTTGTTGGTAATCCTGTGGATGGTCCTGTTCTGTTTACATCCCAAATAACACACGGAATTTCGGCAAAATAAGAAAGACCGATAAATTCAGACATTAATGAGATTCCTGGGCCGCTCGTCGCGGTCATAGCTCTACCTCCAGCCCATCCACCACCAACAATCATTCCAACGGCAGCAATTTCATCCTCTGCTTGAATAACTGCGCATGTTGATTTACCATTTTCATCCAATCTAAGTTTAGGAATCCATTCAATAATTGATTCTGCTACTGATGAAGATGGAGTAATTGGATACCAAGCTAAGAGATTAACCCCTCCGTAAATAGCTCCGAGGGCTACAGCTTCATTTCCTTCAACCAAAAATGCATCCTCGTCTTTTTCTCTTTTTTCAATAGTGTAAGAATCTTCTTTTGTGAAGTTTTCTTTAAAGAATTCTCTCCCAGCATTTGCTGCGTCTACATTTAATTGAATTGCTTTTTCCTTGCCTAAAAATTGTTTAGAAATAGCCAATTCAAGTTTTTCTGAATCAAAATTCAATAGTTCTGCTAATATTCCAACGTAGATTATGTTGGCAATCATTTTTGCTAACTTTGGATGAATTTTTTTCGCTAATTTCGTCATTGGAACAGGGTAAACAATGCAGTCTTCCCTTTCAACAGGCATTTTCACATCAGAGTTGTAAATAATTACTGTGCCGGGTTTAACGGATTGTATGTCTTTTTCCCATGTGGCTTTATTCATGAGAATTTGAAAATTAACTTGATCACCAGGAGCTTGATAGCCTTTTTCTGAGACTCTAATTACATACCAAGTTGGTAAACCAGATATGTTAGATGGAAAGAAGTTTTTACCACTTACGTCAACGCCCATCTCGAATAAAGCTTGAAGAATTATCAGATTGGCGCTTTGTGAACCCGTCCCATTCGCAGTTGCGATATTAATCACGCAATCGTTTACAATGTATCCCATTCTGAACTACCTTTTAAATTTCAAGACTTGAGGTTACCGCTTTTTACTTCCCCTTGAATCACATGGTTAAGATTACCCTCCTTCAAGGTATTGGTTAAATGTAAGTATAATTTTTTCATCATCTACTTTCAAAAATAAGTAGCAACTCCGCCTTGTTATGGCGAAGACCTCAGAGTCCTATTTTGAAAAAGCTGAAAAGTTATTGGAACAAAATAAACCTGAAGAAGCTTTGGAAATTTTGAGAGAGAATTGGAACGAAGAACAAGAATCATCAAAAATTTATAAATTAGCAGGAGATTCTAAGAAAAAAATGGCTTTGATGACTGAAAGCAATTCTGAAAAGAAAAAAATGCTTAGAGATGCATTAAAACAATATAAAAAAGCATTGGAGTTAGATCCAAAATTTAAAGAGGTTGTTCAATTAAAAAATGTGCTAGAAAATGAGATGATGGAGGCCGGAATTAGAGCTTCAAGATTTCCTAAACTAGTTAGTGATCAAACACCTACATTTTGGGGATTAATTTTGATACCTGTGGTGATGATTGGAAGTATTATTGCAGCTAAAGCTATTCTAGATTCACAAAATCAATCAGATATAATGATTGAGGTTGATTTCAACGATCAATTATCCTCAACTCATGTACAAAATTTCAGATTACACGCTGAAAATGGAAATTATGATGGAGTTAAATTCCATCGAATTATAGACGGATTTATGGTTCAAGGTGGAGATTTTGAAAATCAAGACGGCACGGGAGGATATGCATCAGCTTGGTACGGATATTGTAATGGACAAGCATCAGGGGATTCTACGTGTTCAGGTCAAGGTGAAAAAGCTTGGACAGTACCAGATGAAGCAAATAATGGTTTAACCCACAAACCAGGAGCCCTAGCTATGGCTAAAACACAACAAGCGAACACAGGAGGTAGTCAATTTTATTTTGTAGATAAAGATAGTACACCTAGCCATTTAGATGGAGTGCACACTGTTTTTGGTCAAGCCGTATCTGGAAAAATAGATGGTGCAGTTGTGTCGGGTATTGATGCTATAGATTATATCAGTGAAGTTACAACCGATACTTCAGATAATCCAGTTGATGAAGTGCCCACGATTAAAAGAATAGAATTACAAGGAGAATGTGATTCTATGGTTGATTCGGTATGCAAGGCGTTTATCTACATTGATTTGCTTTAAAATTATAGAAGGCACCTTCATAGCAAGACACTATTTGGGTATTACTCATGGGTCGTAACAAATCATCGTCTTTGAAAGAATTTGATTTGCCAGACAATAAAAAAGGATTGTTCTATGATCTATCATCTATTGAAGGATTATATGGTTGCAATATTGACAAATTACCTTATTCTATGAGGGTGTTACTTGAAGGAGCTTTAAGGAATTGTGATGACTTCCTAATCACAGAAGAAGATGTAAAGAATATTGCATCGTGGGAACCAAACGGTGAGCGTGGAGAAATTCCATTTAGGCCTTCAAGAGTAATTCTACAGGATTTTACAGGAGTTCCCGCCGTAGTAGATTTAGCAGCATTGAGAGATGCAATGGTAGAAATGGGAGGGGACCCGAACAAGGTTAATCCTCAGGTTCCAGTGGATTTGGTTATAGATCACTCTGTTCAAGTAGACATTTCAGGAATTAATGAAAATGCTTTGAACTTGAACCTTGATATTGAATATCATCGAAATATGGAACGATATAAATTTCTTAAATGGGGTCAGCAATCTCTAAAAAATTTCCGAGCAGTACCCCCTTCCAGAGGAATTGTGCACCAGGTGAATTTAGAATGGATTGCTACCGTTGCTCGAGAAGAAAATGAAATATGGCTTCCTGATTCGCTTGTCGGTACAGATTCACATACAACAATGATTAACGGACTGGGCGTATTAGGATGGGGCGTAGGTGGAATAGAAGCAGAAGCGGTAATGTTGGGACAACCTATCTATATGCTATCTCCTGATGTTGTAGGGTTTAGATTGTTAGGTTCATTAAACCCAGGAGTCACTGCTACTGATATGACTTTACGAATAGTCCAATTATTACGTGAGCACGGCGTAGTAGGAAAGTTTGTTGAATTTTTTGGAGAGGGTATGTCAGTACTGTCTTTGCCAGATAGAGCCACCATTGCTAATATGGCGCCAGAATATGGTGCAACATGCGGATTTTTTCCTGTTGATGAAAAAACAATCTCATTTATGCGATTATCAGGAAGAGATGAAGAAGATATTGCTTGTGTTAGAGCATATTGTAAAGCTCAAGGATTATGGTATGATCCGTCTTTGCCAGAGAAAAGTTATACTTCTGTATTAGAAATTGATCTCTCAACCATTGAACCTGCTCTTGCAGGACCAAAAAGACCCCAAGACAGAGTTACGCTTTCCAACATGGCTACACATTTCAAAGAGTCACTAACTCATGAAGTTGGTCATCAAGGACATGGTTTATCAGATTATGAACTTTCTAATTCTTCATCTGTTAAAGGTGAATACGATTTAAAGCATGGAGATATTGTAATCGCAGCCATAACATCTTGCACGAACACTTCAAATCCAGGTGTGATGTTAGCAGCAGGGTTGTTGGCTAGAAATGCTCGTAAAAAAGGCCTTAATGTCAAACCTTGGGTAAAAACATCTCTTGCTCCTGGTTCTAGAGTCGTAACCGAATATTACGCTATTAATGGATTAGATGTAGATTTAGCGGCCCTAGGTTTCAACAATGTTGGATATGGCTGTACTACTTGTATTGGAAATTCGGGCCCATTGTCAGACGAAATAGAATTGGCTATAGATTCATCAAATTTGATTGTTGGTGCAGTAACATCAGGCAACCGTAATTTCGAAGGAAGAGTTCATCAGAAAGTCAAGGCATCGTATCTAGCAAGTCCACCTTTGGTGATAGCATATGCCATCGCAGGAAACTTAAATATTGATTTAACACGAGAACCTTTAGGTATTGGGAAAGATGGAAACAAGGTCATGTTAAGTGATGTTTGGCCAACTGAAGAACAAGTGTTTGACGCAGTTTCAAAAATTACCCCCGAGATGTTTAGGGAGCGTTACTCAACAGTTATGCAAGAAGAAAGATGGGACTCAATTCCAAGTGAGCCATCTCCGTTATATCCTTGGGAGGAAGATTCAACTTACATACGATTACCAACTTTTTTTCAAGGTTTATCTAAATTGCCGCAACCTATCAAATCAATTTTTGGAGCCAAAGTATTGTTAAAGTTAGGTGATACAATTACCACAGATCATATTTCTCCAGCTGGAGCATTTCCCGCTGATGGTCCTGCAGGCAAATGGTTGACAGAAAGGGGGGTTGAAAAAACAGATTTTAATTCGTTCGGAAGCCGTCGTGGAAACCATGAAATCATGATGCGAGGAACTTTTGCAAACGTGAGGGTTAGAAATCAAATGGCACCAGGAACAGAAGGCGGTTATGCTCTAAATTATAAAAATAATGAGATCACATCTGTTTTCGAAGCTGCTATGGATAGTGATGTTCCAATGATTGTTTTAGCAGGTTCTCAATATGGTACAGGTAGCAGCAGAGATTGGGCTGCTAAAGGTACATTTTTATTGGGGATTAAAGCTGTTATTGCAACCTCATTTGAAAGAATCCACAGGTCGAATTTAGTTGGAATGGGAGTTTTACCACTGACATTTAAAGATGGGGAAGACGCAGATTTATTAGGTCTTGATGGGACAGAATCATTTGATATTCCTGTTAAAGATGACGTAAAGCCATTGCAACAACTTGAGGTAATTGCTCACAAGAATAATGGTGAGATTATTAAATTTTTAGTTGATGTGAGGTTAGACACTCCCGTGGAAGTAGATTATTACCGCAACGGTGGAATTTTACACACAGTATTAAGAAATTTGGCCAAATAATCAATATTATAGTTATAAATAATTGATGATAAATCCGTGCACGTGCAGACCGAAATCTCAGGGGCTGTTAGGTATGTTTACCAAGATATTGAAGAAGATATTGAAGTAGTTATCGAAGGAGAATCTGCTTGGGTGAAAAGACTAATCACAGAATTGAATTTAGACGAAAAAGGTTGGTTGCAATCTATCACAAGTAATGAAATATTTGAAATTTCAAGCCTTGAAAACGAATCTTTGATATTGGAGGATGGAAATGTTGTCAATATGGGTCCTGATCCAAATCCTTCTAGAATTCCAATTATTCTTCGTCCAGTAGGAAGCCTAGATATAGATTCTAAACTTGAAAATTATGGAGCAGTGTCACAGGAAAATCCAACAATGGAGGATTTAGCGAGAGAATTTGATAAATTACCATCTCCAGAACCTAAATCTGGACCTTTGGTACTTAATCCAATGTCAGAAGCATGGCTCGCAGAATTATTTAAAATAGCTTTAAACCAATTTGGAGCAACATCGCTACCGTTTGATCACATTGAAGCTGTAGCTTCCGATAAACTATCTGAGATGGAAGGGATGGAATTAGAATTATGGTTAGAAAAGTTGTATAGAATGGGTAAATTAATGAAAAAGATAGCAGGAAGCGAAATATTTTTTGGACCTGTACCATCATGGATGAACTCATAAATCAATTGCTTTTATTTTAATTAATTTAAAAGAGGGATGTGAATTTTATAACTATAAACCCAAAGGGATAATAACGATTTACATACGCCATCGTAGTGACTAGACATGATTAAAGAACACCATCTTGGCAGCAAGCGTTTTAGAAGCATTTCATTAGTTTTGATAATGTTATTATCAACCGTAGCAGTAATAGATTTTGCAGGGGCCTCTGTGTCCAGACAATATACAACACATTACAATCCTACCGATATAGCCATTGCAGATTTTGATTGTGATGGACATAAAGATTTAGCCATAGCTACTGATTTCTCTCACAGAATGACAGTTTTGTGGAATGATGGAACAGGTGATTTTTCTGAAAGAACTGATATTTGGATTTCTAACGCAGACCCAGATGATGCAGATTGGACAGATATAGCTTTTGCAGATAAAGTTGAAATTAAAAATAATGCAGATGGCCCTGCTGATATAGTGATTTGGCAAGCTAACTTACCATTTAATCAACCACCACAACCAGGAAATATCACAATTTTAAACAATGATGGTTGCAATACACGAACGTTTACAATAGGTGAAAGGTTTACACATTTTTACGTATTTGATGTTAAGGTTGGAGATTTTGATGTAGATGGTAATGACGATATTGCAGTATTAGAATTAGCATCAGACTTGTCATCTCAAAACATAATTGTTTATCCAGGACCTAACCCATTACTTTTCGACAGAGAACTTACTGCTTTAGGACAATCATCAACCTTTACATTTACAGAATTTTACATTGGAGATAAGGGTGAACCACTCAGTGTTGATCCAGTTACAGGTCAAACAAATCCAGCTGATTGTGTGGATAATGATATTTGGCTTATTCGGGGTTATGGAGTAGATTATTCACAAGGTCAATTAACTAATGCTGGTAGCTCAGATAATGTTACAGTTGTTGAATATGATTGTACTTTAGGAAATCAGGGAACTAACGGCCAAGGTAGATTCCCTGCTGACGCTACAACTCAACAGAACGGGGTATCCACAAATAATCCTGTAGAAGTCACTTTAAATACTGATTATGGAGGTTTTGCAATAGCTGATATCGATGAAGATGGAGTAATTGATACGGTTGCAATGACGGATGAAAATTCTGAAAACATCTCATATGTTACACGATCTGGTACAGGGGCATGGTCGTCAGTACAAAAGCAATTTTTCGGTCCACATGTTGCATTTTCTCTGGCCATCTCAGAACTAAATAATGATAACAAACCTGACTTCATTATTCCTACTCTATTAGAAGGATTTGAGTATACTTCTTCTTCTGGTCAGCAAGGTACTGAATATTACTTCGACACAATATCCACGGTCCAAGTAGTACTGTCAAAATCTAATGGCTACAAAGATCCACTTTCCTACGATGTTGGTACTCGAGCATCTTTTGCCACTGTGGATCAATTTGTAGGTACTTCAAATAGTGCTCCTGATATCGTAGTTGGATACGCGGATTATGCTTGGGGAAATCCATATTATTGGGCTGAAAGTCGTGGTTGGAATGGTCAATATGATCACATCACTGTCATAGAAATGGATTACAAGGATTTAGCAATAGAAGACATAGATATCGGACCTACCGATGCTTACTACGGAATTGTAGGAGAAGGTAATAGGGACGTAAACATTACACTATTGAATGGAGGTATGGAAGAATTATCGGGTACTTTCAATTTAGGAGTTAAGATTGATGAAATTAATACATCATTAAGCACAAATTCAACTGTTTATGCGAATAATTTTGACGGTTCAGAAGAATCAGTTGGTTGTGGTGGAGGATGTACTTGGACTAATGAACAGTACCTTGAGTCAGAATCTATGAATTGGCATATTGAGACAGAAACAATTACAGGTTCATCAGATGATGGCGAAGAGCCCAACAATAATTCATACCAAGCTAATTGGGAAGGTAATAACCCTACCGACTTTTACTGGGTGGGAAGTACATTAGAAAATTCCTCAGGAACTTCATGGACAGGATATGAAGCGAATTGGGATGAAGCCGTAGTTCTAAATGATATTGATCTAACAGGGGCAGATAGAGCTTGGTTAAGTTTAGACTTATTTGGTTCCTATGATTATTCAGGTTTAGGCAATGCGGGTAATGGTTTTTTCGCATTGTATTGGGTCTATGACGATACAGGATTTATCGAGATTAAGAAAGACGATTCAGGTTGGCAACCAATTTCTTGTCCATTCATGGCAATTTTAGATGATTATTGCCCAGCTACAGTGGCACAATGGGGTGGATTTGATAATGATAGGGTCCTGAATCAAATAATTAATGGAGATGCGGAAAGATTTTCTCCAGGAACTGCAAGTGGTGTTTACGGTGGAACTCATTACGGTTGGCAATCTTATACTGCAGAGGGATTAGGCGAATTTGATTTGTCAAATTGGGCTGGAGATGTTGTAGATATAAGATTTAGATTTAGAAGTGGATATCAAGGGAGCATTGGTTATGAAAACGAGACTTTTTGGTCTGGTCTAGATGGTTTTGCTTTTGACAATTTGTCAATTACCAAACAACAAACGTCTTTCAGTAACATATACGATGATAATCAACCAGTTACGGTTAGCAACCTCGAACCTGGAGAAACAATTAACGAAAAAGTACAATTTGATTTCCAAAATGAAAAAACATACAGGATTAGTGCCGAAATTAGTCCTGATGCATCATGGATCAATGAACAGGAGATAAATAATGAGTTGAAGTATTTCATTGAAACTAGGAATCTTTTCGACCCAGCTGTAGTTGATGTGGAATTCTTCGAGGATGGTGGGCTTTACGCTGAAGGAGAACTACCTATGAAGGCTACAGTTACTAATTATGGTAATACAGAGATGGATTTTGATGTTGAAGCAACTATTCTATATGCTAGTGCCACTGTTCTAAAATGCGGACCTACTGATAGTGAGTGTAGAGAAACTTTTGAGAATCCGCAAAGGTATGTTCATATTGATGATGACAATGATGGTCAAGGAGACATAATAGACGACAGTGAAATTGAAGACAAAAGAATTGGTAGTTCTGCTTGGTGGTTTGGCCATCCTGATGTTTTAGAAACCGGTCAAAGTGGTTATGGTGATGACTGGGATGAGAACATGAGTATTACGGACATTGACTTGTCAGGCTTGGCAGGCAGTTATGCAGCACTAACCTTTGAGTATTTTGCCGATACACACTACTACATTAGCAGCAACGGATCTTTTTACAATTACGAGGATACAGTTCAGCTTTTCATAGAATGGGAAAAAGATGTTGATGGAGATGGTTCAATAGGAGTTGATGAACGTTTCTCAGGAATTATATATGGGCAGTACAATGACTATAACAACGATAATTATTGTTCTTCAGATGAAATTGAATATCTGGGTGATGTTGTAGATCCAAACAATGGTAGAGAATCTCAATTCTTGTTTAATTCTGGAGGAGAGGTTAAATCTACATCAGTTGATTTCACTCATATTTATCTATTAAATACGTCAGTTAGTATTGGAGGTTATTACTATACAGAATGCACTTCATTATCTGGCGCCTCGGATGTTGATTTAACCTTCCATTTTGAATCAAATGCCGATGGGTACAATGGTCAAAATAATGGCTATTTAGGTGTGGCAATAGACAATATTTCAGTTAAAGAATATACTTTTGTTCCAGACATGACCTACACAGAAACAGTTACCGGTGTTGATGCACAAGAAGAAGTTGAGATTGATTTTGGAATGCATGACTTTGATCCAGGTGTATATAGATTTGAAGTAACCACCATATTTGATAACACAACACCTTCTACTTCATGGTTTGGTGAGGAAGAGATTGTCGCCATTGAGAACAATAGAACTAGAGCAACATTCAATATTGAGAATGTACAACTAACAATCTTACCTCCAAACTACCTTAAGTGTGTGGAGGATTCTTACAAATGCATATATCCAATTGATGAAGTAGCTAATCATGAATTCAGCGCCCAAGTTCAAAACGGCGTTTTAGCAGGGAACTATGTATTTAATCTAGAAGTTATTGAAACTGACACTAATCAAATGGTATTTAATCAATCTACAACGACTGCTTATGAATTAAAGCCTGGTGAGGTAGAAACCATAGAATTCCCAATATTCATTGGTTGGGAAAGTGGAAAAGAATACAGAGTTGGATTTAAATCGTACCTAGTTGGAGGTGGAGTCAGTGGCAACGATCCAAATTTCACAGCGACTTTTTCGAATCAAATTGATATTTTAATACTTTCAAATTCAATTTCTGGGCATCTTCCCAATGTTATTCAAACCTTAGAAAACGATAGTATGACTTACACTCAGTTTACAATGTCGAGAGATTGGGATACATACCTAAACAATAACTGGTTGTCAACATCTGTAAACGGAGCTAATGGTTACGAGAAAATATTATTGCCTTATCAAACAGATGAAACAGCACAATTATTTGCAGAAAAAATAAATGAAGAGAAAAGCACATTCGAAGGTTTCATGAATTCAGGAGGAACGATTGAAATGCACTTAGGTCCATATCAGCAGTATTACCAGTCCACAACGGGTGGAAGATTGCCCCTAGGAATTACGGTATCTAATAGAGCGGATATCGATAATACTTCATCAAAACACTTTGTGCAATATTCAGATGTTGTGATTGGTGAGAAATTCCATCCTATTTTAGATGGTTTTAATGTCTCCGATATGGAGAATTGGAAAGAAAACGTTGGTAATTCGAAGATATCATATGTCGCAGATTCAGTATTAAATACCCAATCTTTAATTGATCAAGACACTACTATGCGAGGAGCACTTTCTACAGTTCCATTAGGAAACTGTAGGGACTCACTAGTTGGTGATGGAACATTTCAAAATGTAATTAAACACAGAACAGAAAATAGATTTAATAGCTTATTAGCAATTTGTAATATCGGTGATGGTGGATTAATTGCAACTACAATTGATGTAGAAACTAAATCTAACAAATTATTATCCAATATGCTAAATTATCAAGTTACTGAATATTCAAATTTCGGAAGTTTTGGAGAGAGTTTCGGACTTAAAGTGGATGGATATGAACCGTGTGGAAGATTAAACATACAGGTTTGTCAAGATCAAGGATATGACTTCTCACAGATTTCACAGGAGAGAGATTATGAAATTTATTACATAAAGAGCAACACACAATTAGAGCTGTCTTATTTTTCAAATCTACAGGGATTAAATGCTAATTGGGTAATAGAAGGACCTACAGATTGGAACAATGATTTGTATCCAGACGAAGCTAATAAAAACCCGTCATTAGTTATTAATTCTGGCAGCGTAACTCCATTACTATGCGAACCAACAATATCTGTCACTTATGAATGTAATCAAGGAGCAACATGGAATATTTCTTTGTATCTTTACGATAACGAGGGGCATGGTAGAAAATTATTCATTCAAATTGTTACTGACGATGTTAATGCTGACACAGAAAAACCTATTGCAGAATTTAATATAGATTGGTCAAATGAGGACGATGAAAAAACAAATTCTGCAGAAGTAATCACGCATCCAGAATTCCCAACTAAAGACTTCAGGGGAGTACCTAGAGATGTTTATCAAATTATTTTACCAGATGACATTGATTCAAATTACAAATCAGAGACTGGAGTACGCGTTTATTTTGATGCAGGATTGAGTAAGGATTTGGACTGGGTTGGACAGGGAACTGGGATTACATATTACGAGTGGAGGATAGTTAATGATTATCCACTGAAATACTCCCAGTTTAAGGATATTAGAGTATACGGAGAAATTGAATCACCAGACGACCCTAATAATAATAGGGCCTCACCTTATTTTAATTACCAATTCTTCAATGTAACCAAGGACAAGGATACGTCATTCGAGGATTCGTTAATTTGGTTTGATTTGATTGTATATGATAATGCTATGAATCCTAGCCAAACTTCCAGAATTTACTTCCAAGTTGTGTCTCCAGATTTAGTAGATGAACCACCAACTTGGGAATATGAAGATTCAATCTCATGCGGGGTTCAGAAAAATAACCCATGTACATTAGATGAAACAGAAAATTCTGATGAATTTTTGGAATTTACCGTATCAATTACTGGTGGAGTGGAATCACAGGGTGTTTATATCGAGGTATCTACCATGGATCCTAAAACATTAGTTACCGCTGATAAAGCAAAGATGCAAACAGCTGGAACTTATGCAGCAAGCTCAGAGAACCAAATTGGTTCAAAATCTAACTTTAGATTAAATATTACGAATTCTTATGGAGATATTGACACTAGTAATACCATAACAATTTACATAAGAGTAACTGAAGGTCAGAGTTATGATTTATCAGAAAGTTTCACGATTAGTTTAGTGAATAATCTAATAGATGAATCAGATGAAGATGAGAGTATCAATGAAGGTACGAATTCTAATACTGACACACAATCCAGTAATACTGCTAACTCATTGATTTTATTCGGAGGTATAGGAGTTTTTATTATAATGACACTAATTTTAACATTGTTATTTGTTAGAAGAAGAGGAGATTCAGATGAGGGTAGTTTTGGAGGTAATTTCCATGAAATAGATGAAGTGGAAGTATATGTACAACAATTGGTAGCTCAAGGTTATCCAGAAGAAACTGCACGAAGCTACGCTCAAGCTCAGTTCTCACAAAGGCAGGCTGCTACTGCAGGTGTTGCTACTCCAAATCTTCAATCGGCATCTGTGCAGTCATCAGCCCAAGCAACCAATCCCAAAATGGAAGCATATATTCAGCAGCTAATTTCTCAAGGTTATCCTGAATCCCAAGCTAGAGCCTATGCAATGCAATTTGCTGATAGGTTTAAATGAGCCAAACAATCGACATAGGTGAAGAAGATGGATGAGGGGACTAATTACAAGATTAAAGACATTAAATTAGCTAATAAAGGTAAAGATTTAGTAGATTGGGCTAGAAGTAGAATGCCTGTTTTATCACAGTTAAAGAATAATGCAATTAAGGAAAGACCGTTAGAAGGGATGAGGGTTGCTGGGTGCTTACACGTTACTAAAGAAACAGCAGTTTTGATTGAGACAATTGTCGCAGCAGGAGCTGAAATCTCATGGTCTGGTTGTAATCCCTTATCTACCCAAGATGAGGTAGCAGCATGGTTGGCAAACGAAGGATATTCAATCTATGCTTGGCATGGTCAATCCGTAGAAGATTTTTATTGGTGTATTGATAAGACTTTAGAGTTAAAACCGACCCTAACTTTAGATGACGGTGCTGATTTAATTTATAGAGTTCATTCAGAAAGAAAAGACTGTTTAGATGAAATAATTGGTGGAACTGAGGAAACTACTACTGGTGTACACAGATTAAGAGCAATGGGTAATGCTGGTGAGTTACAGTACCCTGTGATTGCTGTGAATGATGCTGTGACTAAATGGGATTTTGATAATGTTCACGGTACGGGTCAATCCACATTGGACGGAATACTTCGTGCAACATCGGTTCTGTTAGCAGGAAAAACTTTTGTTGTTGCGGGGTATGGACATTGTGGAAAAGGAGTTGCAATTAGAGCTAGGGGTATGGGTTCAAATGTAATTATTACAGAAGTAGATCCTTTGGCTGCATTAAAAGCTCACATGGATGGTTTTTCAGTGATGAAAATGGATGAAGCTGCCAAAATAGGTGATATATTTTGTACTGCAACAGGAATGATTGACGTTTTGACAGGTCGACACTTCAAGTCTATGAAAAATGGAGCGATTGTATGCAACACAGGACATTATGATTGTGAAATTAATATTTCAGATTTAGAAGATATGGCTAAATCAATAAGAACAATTAGAACTGATAATGAAGAGTTTGTATTGGAAAATGGAAAATCAGTATATTTGTTAGCACGTGGTCGTTTAGTTAATCTGGCTGCTGCAGAAGGTCACCCATCAGAAGTGATGGATATGTCGTTTGCTAATCAGTTCCTTTCGTTATGCAGATTGGCATCTGAAGCGAAGTCTTACCAGAACATTGTCTATGATATTTCAAAACAACAAGATTCTGAATTAGCGAATCTGAAACTAATATCAGAGGGTAAATCTATCGATACCTTAACAGCTGAGCAAATTGAATACCTCAGTGATTTTTCAGCCGGGACTTGAAAATTTATTCTTCTTCCGAGGGTAAGGGAAGCTCTTCAAAGTTTGGTATTGAAGGTCTCCATTGCTTGCTCAATATTTCATTAGAATCTACTATCAAATTTAATCGTTGCCTGAAAGCTGTAGGTCTATTAGAAATTAGGTACTTATACAATCTAGAATTACGGATTTCCTCTGAAATAACGATTTTTCCCGATGTTGTTTCTACATCCATAGCACGAATCAAATTAAATGCAGGTCGATTCAAAATCATGGAAATCTTTCTAGCGAATCTCATTCCTCCCATCACAATAACTAACATTATTAAAATCAAAAATATTAGGTTTCCTAATCCTTCATTTGCACCATTTGGTGATGCCATTACAACAAATAATAGAACAGGACCTACTAAAAAAAGATAAATTATAGTTTCGTTAGCAGGAGCTCTATGCATTCTTTGTTTTATGATATTCCATCCAGGGTCACGTAAATTCCACGGTCTAAAGTATTCAGTTTTACCTTCATCAACTGCGACTTTTTTTACTAGATTGTGTAGTCTAGCCAGTCTTTTTTCTTGCTCAAATGTGAGTTGTTTCATTCCAGGTTCCCATACACGCTGCAATTCGTCAATTGATTGATGGTATAGACCTAGATCAGCTAATAATGCCACAGTTTCTATAACAGCCTGAGAATCAGTGGGATCGACTTTTCTTCTTTCATGCCACCACGCCAATGCTTTATCATACATTCCTAGTTCATCGGATAGTAATCTTCCACCCCTAATCCACGCACTTTCGTTGTGTGGGTCGATATTAACGACTCTTTTACATGCATTTAATGATCTACTTGCATTAGTTAAGGTTGGTCTTTCTTTTTTTGGAAGAGATAACGTTGAAATCATCCACCATGCATCAGAATGATTGGGGTCAATGTTTACAGCTTTTTGTGCTAATTCTAATGCACCCTCAAAATCTCCATTTTCCTCAGCATCGATTGCATCCAAATAAAAATCGTCGCCAGAAGTATCTGAAATAATTAATCCCCCTATTTACTTCTTCTTTTGAAAATATTATCCAACTCTCTATTTTTAAAATGGGATTTTGATTTACCTCTAATTCTTCTAATGGAGGTTTTTTTTGAAGTATTGTTACCTAAAGACTGATTATCTTTTCTTCCATTTCTTATCCAACTTTTACTATCAGTTCTTTTGATATTTTTTCCTCTTTGATTTCTATCACGTTTCCCCGAGTCTCTTCTCGAACGATTCCAAGAACTTCTTTGCCCTTTGTTTTTGTATTCTCTCGGAGAGGAGCACTTATTGCATCTTTCTCTCCATGAAAAATTGTCATTTTTACATTTTTGACAAATCCAATCATTGTCATTGAATATTTTTTTTTCGGATCTATTATTTCTTGAGTATTTTGAATTTCTATTTTCCCTGCGAGGTTTATGTTTTTGAGAATTTTTCCTGTTGGAAATTATTGTGTCTTCACCTAAAACACTTACAACATCTAATCCTTTAGCAACGGGATAAACATGAACCCATGGTTTGTGAATTGAGCCTAGAACAGTATCTACCTTACCTAGTCTTATTCCACTATCAGTTTCTAGAGTGGTACCTAAAGCCGGAGAAGATCCTTCAAATGAAATTAACAAGCCGCCTTCATGACTTGGACGAATAATATTTCCACGAAACACACTATGACCTCGTTAATGTTCAATGATTTCTTTTTGAGACAAATAAAGCAATTAATACCCCTGTTAAAGAAATAATTATTCCAGGAGCAGGTGTACTTTCATCATCTTTTGGTACTACTAAGTCAGAATCTACAACATTTGAAATATCTTCAGCCCAATACAGATTTGATACTGTTTTCTCCACATTAACACATGCATTAGATGAATCGCATGCTTGTATTACAATAGTGTAGTCTCCAGGTTCATATTTCCAAAACGGGATTCCAGCTGATTTCCATTCCGCTCCGTTTAGTTTAGTAATTGAACCTGTAACGGCTCCATTCATTGTTATCGAGAGTTCAACTGTTTCTCCATCAGGATCACTAAATTCACCCTCTAAAACATATGTATCGACAACATCATCTCCGTCCTCATCTAACCAATTATAATCTGTAATCGTTACTATTGGTGGGGTGTTGGGTACCTTTAGACCCAAATCAAGATCATAAGATTTGGATAAAACATTGTCTCCGCTGAATGTTATTCTAACTATGACAGTACCAGGTTCTAATGATTTATCAGGGTTAATTACAACTTTTTGTTCAGAGGAATCAGTTTCTATTTCAGAACTACTTCCAAAAATTTCATTATTTTGAGAAAATGATAGAACACATTTTATACCTTCGTTAGGAGATTGAATTTTAAATTCAAACGGCCCATCACTGATTTCAGTTTCAGTTGTACTTATTGAAACATCTGTAAGAATGAATAATCTTTGCTCTGATGTTTGTCCGCTTCCATCAAATAGTTCACACATTATTTGATTGATTGATTGGTCATCTAAAATTAAATTTCCATCGGAGTCGGTTGAAACAGCTTGATTTTGATTAACATCTCGACAACTTATTTGTGCAGCACTGTAGTCATCAGTGTACCATGAGGAAATTTGTTCAGAAGTAAAAATAATTTGTTCACCTCCACTAACTTTATTGACAAACGGGATAATTGTGCCGTTTGAGGGGGCATTTTCTGTCCATTCTGGTGGATTATTGTTATCAGGTTCGTCAGTAGTGAAATCGAAAAAATCATGTTGTGTTGCAGGCCAATTGTTGAAATCGTAGGTAAAATCAGTTTCAAATTGGAAATTGTTCCCATCATTTACCATCTTGGAATTAGTCACCTTTTCAAAATCAGTAAAACTCTGACAATCAGCTTTATATGTTGTGTCATCTTCTTTCCACTCACCATCACAATTTAATCTTGATTCAGTATCGCCTAATCTAATTGGATTCTCAGTGGATGGCATGGTAATTTTTAGACTTGCTGAACTGATATTAGTAGAATTTACCGCTAAAGTAAATGAATTATAATCAATTTTGTTGAAAGTTGTCGTACCGTGAACCCAAAGCACAAAGTTTCTCTGACTACTTACATCAACCCATTGGCAATCATCATCACCTCTACCCTCGCAACCGTCCTCCCATGTGGGGTCTTCTTCTTCAACTGAGGTTATTGCACAACCTTGAGGATTACCACCTTGGCTTAAAACACATTCAATTTCTTGATCTGATAGTAGTAACGTGTCTCCGACCCAAGACATATTGTTCCAATCATTATCATCTCTGTGTAAAATGTCGTTTAATCCAAACCTTACTTTTGTTTTTTCAACACAAGCTGAGCCAACATCTTCGAGAGCATCTCTTTCATCTGTCGAGTATTTACCGTCGTTACCTTGGGCAGTAGGGTTTAATGGGTTACTTGCATCGTTTCCTGGAATAATTGATAATAATTCATCGATATCTTTCCTAACCTCGGCGGCTTCCGAACCATTTACCCATCCGATTCCCCAGACGTCAGCACTTTTCCAATCATCATTAATTGTTATATCAAAAAGGGCATGAGTATATACGAACATATCTTCAAATGTAATTCCCTCACATTCAGCAACCAATTGGTCTTCAGCCCCCCCCTGTCTTGCGTCAGCACTTTCAGTCATTTTTTCATCACTTAAATTTTCATAATTTTCATTAACTAGTGAAACACTAGAGAACACGATTATTCCAACTAAAATCATTGGTATCCAACGAGAAATTATCAATTTGGTACTCATTGCCATGAATAGGACTTTACAACTCCTTCATTAATAGTCTTGGTCTAAAATATCTAAAAATAGGCTTATGCTCTTAGTTTTGTAAATATCCAGACAAAAAAAGTTGATGGTATCAGCGACCATGATATCGTTGCCAAAACCAACATCCAAGCTGGTAGTTTTCTTGATAAATTTTCTAACTGAGATTCCAGTAATAGTTGATATAGTCCGTTAGGTGAAAACAAATCAACTTTAGAACTAAAAGAAATAAATTTTTCATTACTGGTATTCGTCACATCAACTCCAAAAACTGTTGCTAAAAGTGCTGTAACCAGTAGCCAAATCATTGTGAATAAAAGCCATGTTCCAACACCTAGTGTTACAGCGGAACCCATATCCCTAGCCAAACATGAAACAAGTAATTGAATAGAAGAATACCAGAATAATAACATCGATGTAGCAAAAATAAACAAAATTAATTCGGCTAAACTTGGCCACATGTTCATTTGCTTAAATATCAAAACAACTGCAAATAATGAGAGTATAATCGTGGGAATGGTTACAGTTAACCATAGTCCGAATAACTGGGATAAGCCCAGTATACGTTTACTAATGGGTTGACAAAATTCTATTGCCAATAATCCTGAAATTCGTTTTTTACTTATTCCATCAAAACCAACAAGTACAATTCCTAACGTTGATGAAAATAAAATAAACAGGCTTGTCAAAAATAGTACCTCAAAAGGGTTATTAGCATTAACTTCTGCTGGTAAATTTGCATTTTCGTCTGAAAAACCCCAACTTGATCCTAAAATAAATAATATTAAAATTGGTAAAAGAACTCCCATTCTCAACGTTAAGAAATTTTTTCTAAATTCAAGTAGAGATAGTTTCAGGAGAAGTTTAATTGGTGATATTTCTGTAATCATTCTTCCTCAACTCTATAGTATCCCCTTTGTAAATTCATTCCTATTTTAGTTGCATCAAGACCCGTAACTGCTGATAAAATATCTGTAAGTGTAATTTTTGGAGATGAAAAGTCATATGGTGTGTAACAATTGTCAATAAAATGCTCTAGAATTAACATTTTTTGATCAATACTCCATCCTTTATTAGGGGAAAAAATTGTTACTTGAACAAAACCATCGAAATCGAGTTCTTCAAAGTTTAAACTCTCGTTTTTAAAATTAGACATTATTGTTCTTAAATTACCAACTTTATTTTTGAATTTTAATATAAGGTCTTCATGAATTTTGTATTTGTTTTTTATGTCAATTATTTTTCCTTCTTCGATAATTTTACCCTCATGCATAACAATTATTGAATCAACAACTCTTTCTAATTCTGCAAGTTGATGACTTGAAATTAAAATCGTTCTTCCGCTTTCAGCGAGATTTTTCAAAATTTGGTTAAAAGCAGTTCTAGCGACTGGATCTAGGCCGTTCATGGGTTCGTCTAAAAGCAATATTTTCGGATTACCAATTAAAGCACAGGCTAAAGAAAGTCTTTGTTTCATACCTTGAGATAATGAATTTAGAGTTTCATTGGCTTTATTATTTAAACCGACTTGTTTAAGAATAAAATTAATATTCCTTGTATTCATATTTCTGATTATTAATATCTTTTTAATTTCTTGATAAGGTGTTGATGTTCCATACCAGTTGATATTCTCTGGCATCATTCCAATTAGTTTTTTTGCCCATAAAGGGCGCTCGTTATTATCAATTAATTTTCCACTAATCTTTATTATCCCATTTTTTGGTACCAATAAACCAGCTAAAACCTTCATCAAAGTAGTTTTTCCAGCTCCGTTGGGACCCACTAATCCGATTATGTTTCCTGGGTCCATCCTCATTGAGATTTTTTCAATTCCTAAACCTTCTTTCTTGAAGAAAGGGTTTATGATTTTCGGAGAATAAAGACGATAATTAAATCCAACATCCTTCAACTCCAATAAAGACCCTTCCATCAGACCACGTGATAATATTATACATCAAAATCTCTTTTATCAATAATTTCTACACAAGCCCTTTTTAATAAATCTCTTCCAGCAACTAAAGATGTTAGGTATACTAGTCTGGTTGATTGTGTTACCTACAACATTTTTATTATCATTGTTGATTTTTACAAATAAAAATAGTTCATTTAGAAATAGATATTTTGAGTTAAGAAATAAATTGGGCAAATTATTTTTTGATTTTTTTATTTTATTATATCTGTTAATATGGATAATTCCGTATAATGGATTGATAATTTTTATCGGAATTATATTTTCACATCTATTTGAAAAAAAATATCTTGATGAATCAAAGTCATCACTTAGTCCCAAGATTTTCTTTACGACATCATCATTTTTTTTACTTATTATTTGCGCATTTATACCTGTTTCAGTTCCGGAATCTCCAATAGATTGGGAAGATCCAATTGTTTATGATGATTCGAGAGTAAATTATTGGCCTGCATCATCACAAAGTGTTTGGCTATTAGATAGAGATTTAGATTCCCCTGTTGTAGTCACAGTTTTGCATCAAAGAGTTCCGGGAACGATTTGTCCATGGAAAGTAGATATGTTCACCTCATGGTTTGTCGAATCATTGCATATTGACGAGAAAAGATTAGAGGAGACAGCTTTAAGTTTGGGCCTCGACCCAGAAAATTTTAGATTAGAAAATGTCAAATCAGAAGGATCCCATTTGTACAGAAATTTAGATTCTACAATTGAAGAAACATTAACAGTTAGCAAAAGGAAAATTATCACAGATTTTCCATTTTCTGATACGGTAGTCGGTGAGTTGATTACGGTGTATAAAGCTGATTGGGGCGGAGAATTGTGGGCAATCACAATTACGCAGGTTGGTTCATATGGATCTATTGATCCATGGGCTGAAGAAATTATTCTTGAATGGTTAGAATTCAGGATTAACTCGAACTAAGATTCGATTACCTATAAATGAATCAAACTTAAGCCACTCGCTGTCATTAATTTTATATTTTTCACCAATCTTCTCAATTTTACTCCCCAATTCTAACCCCATTTCAGAGATTAATTTTGATTTATTATCATTAAACATAATTGCACAAATTTGTCCTTTTTGACTAGATTTCATGGAATTTAATACAAACACCTCTGGATGTTCGTTAATCTCATTACGCTTGAGGTCATCTTTAGGTGGGGGAATAGGGGATCCACTTGGATCATTTTTTGGGTTACCAAGTAACTCATTTAATCTGATCTCTAATTCATCATCTATTGCGTGCTCCATTCGGCAAGCAGCCTCATGTGCATCTCCT
The DNA here is from genome assembly GCA_002720095.2 of Methanobacteriota archaeon. GTDB lineage: Archaea > Thermoplasmatota > Poseidoniia > Poseidoniales > Poseidoniaceae > MGIIa-I. Next base: position 10,299 of record PBGP02000017.1, on the reverse strand, counting down.
TTGAATCCCATGACATCAATTAACAGACATTCAATCAGCCTGTGCCTTCTCTTGATTTGCCTCCCTATTTTAAATCCTTCATCTGTAAATTGTACGCCTTTATACTTTTCATAGGAAACTAAGCCTTTATCAGATAGTTTCTGAATCATTCCAGTTGCAGAAGCATCTTTAATGCTTAAACTAACCGCCAAATCCTTTGTTCTAACAGGTTTTTCATTATCTTTTTCCCAGAACTCATATAATTTTTGCAAATACATTTCTTCGGCTTCGAACACAAAATGGCCGCTTCCCATGCAAAGTTCTGATATTTCATCAGAAAAATAGTTATTGTTCATCTGCTGAGATTCTTATTGAGTCATTATCATAATAAATTTGAATATGATTAGGTATTTTTTTTGTTAATTCTGCGAGAGCTTCATATATTTCATCTTGCTTAACTTTGAATGCTTTTGCAGCTTTAGGGGTAGACCAAGGTACATTTTCGAAATCGGATTTACACAGCCATTTGTATAACTTAGCTTCAAATGCGGTTAAGTCACTTATGCCCATCTGATTCATACCCCGCACAAAGTGTTAATATTAAAATTCTAATTAAGAAGTTCAGTAATACAGGTTTGTGCATCTATCTCGTCATCCAATAATTTTTTTAAAATCGAAATAAATTTATTTTTTAAACCCATCAGTTCTAATTTTTGATGGAATTTGAAGGTTGCACTCACTCCTTCAGAAACCATATGCATTTCTGACAAGGCTTCATCAAGATTCAATCCTGTACCTAATTTTTCTCCTAATGTTCTATTTCTCCCATAAGGTGATGCTGCCGTGACGTAAAGATCTCCTATTCCTGCTGGTCCAAACGCTGTAGACGGTTTTGCTCCTAATTCAGGTAATAGTAGACATCCTTCTGAAAATCCTTTTGCAAAAATCGCCGCTTTTAGGTTATCCCCGCCTTTATCAGTGACCTTTTTTAGCCCATCAGAAATTCCGCAAGCTACTGCAACAATGTTCTTGTATGCCCCCCATAATTCTGCTCCAAGAGGGTCATCTGCTGGGTGCAAAATCAAATGCTCAGTAGTAAGTCTCTGCACTAATTTGTTAGCTATAGCTTCATCATTACATGCAATTAATGCGGTTGTTATTACTCCTTTAGCAACCTCAGGTGCGATAGTTGGTCCTGTTAAAACCGCAACAGGATTTAATTTTTCTTTAGTTCTCAACAACTTAATAATATTTTCAGAGATAGTACCACCTTCTGACGTTAAACCTTTGGCCAAATCAACTAAAACATGACTAGGTCTGAGAAAAGGAATAATTTCTTCTACCACATCTAAAATTACCGATGAAGGAAGTGCTAGTACTATTATTTCTGCTTTATCAATACACTCCTCAATTCTCATTGTAGTATATAAGTTAGTTAACTTAACATTTGGTAAGTATTTTTCATTAATAGAATTAGATGTTATAGATTCATAAACATCTTTCTCGACTGTCCAACCGGAAATTTCATGTTTAGCATCTAACCAAGTTTTCGCTAATGCAGTTCCCCAATTACCCAACCCTAGTATCGCAATATGTGACATCTTAAACGTGCGTGGAAGAACGTTTGGTTATGGATATTGTTGTTGTAGTTAGTACTTTTTAGTTAATTACCGAGTGTAATAGTTTTGACCATGAATAGTTTCGGCATGTAAAAGCAGGGGTAGCCGAGCTTGGTCAAAGGCGCTGGGTTTAGGTCCCAGTCCGTAATGGTTCGCAGGTTCAAATCCTGCCCCCTGCATACTTAGACTATTTTTGATAAAATTAATTAAACAGTATTTTAAATATACTAAGATTAATTGGTAGTTAAGTGGACATATGGAATGTAATATTGATGCCCGTGGTAAAGCTGTACGATTAATCGGAGGAATATTGAGTTTGATTGCAGGTATCATTATTGGAATACTTTACGGGATGGAAATAATTAACTCATCTTTTTGGTATACTAGTTCACTGTTTTTAATATTCGGAGGCTGTTTCGGTATTTTTGAGGGAAAATCAGGATGGTGTGTTGCTAGAGCGATAGGAATTAAGACACCACTTTAGTCACACATTTCTAATAATTTCTACTCCAATAAAACGCATTAACTTTTTTTTATGTAATTCCAATCCTTATTTTGAAAGTATATAGTAAACAATAATATCTATGCGACCTATATACGGGCTGTTGATGGAACGATGAGTGACGAGATTACAGATGTTGCTAAGAATAGTATAGAAGTTCCAGATTTTAACGGCGATAATGAACTTAGCTCCGATGAATTACAAACACATTTTGATTTAAATGAGGATGGAATCATAACAACTGAGGAATTCATTGAAAAAATTGAGGATAAGATTGACAAAGAGATTGAAACTATCAGAAACAGAAGATTAATCAAGAAAAGAAAAAAATTACTATCTGGATTCGAAGACTACACTTTGTTCGCAGGAATACTGTTCTCAATAATTTATTTTGGAATTTTACTAACGATGAGTAGTGGTATCCTAGGAGATTCTACAGAATTAGATCATTCTCTTTCAGAAACGATATTAGATACTGGCGAAGTTTGTGACGTTATTGAAGATGCCCCCTGGTTGAATATCTACTCTGACAATGATAGACAGGTAATGGTAGTTGAGGCCTACAATCTTAACTCCTCCACAGCGTATGAGCTTAAATGGAAAAGAACAACAACTGCGGATGGAATACTAGGTGAAGGCGAGATTACTGAGTTTGATTCGGATTTTAATTTTTCTAGAACGGGGCAAATAGCTTACGGTAAAGATTGGCACGTAGGAGAATATAATTTTTATGCAGAATTATATGAGGCCGACATAGAAATAGAATATAGAGTTGTTAATGCTGAAACTAATGATAATGTTACGATTCAAAATAATTCTGAGGTGAATAATAATAATAACAGTGAAAATTCATCAAATACTAGTTCCGCTAATAATACACCCATTTCTGTGAATAGTTTAAATCCAGAGGTTGAAGTAGTTCCTCATTCAAATGAAACAAACTTAGTCTCCGAAGATAATGTTGTTTTCGAAGTTAAAATGGAATCCGGTGCATGGGATTGGTTTCCTGGAGTTGATGCTGAACCAGTTAAGGCCGCAAAGGTAACAGATGCAGGAGCAAGAGTATGTTGGGGAACCCAAGACTTAGGCAATTGGGGTTGGGGCCTTATGGGGGCTGAATTAGGAGGAGGTAGAGAAACTGCAATGCTTACAGGTGGATCTGCTGGAATTCCAGCTTGGTGGATGGCATTCGTTTCATTATCACTGTCTGTTCTGACACTATTCATATTATACCCCTTAATTTACAAGGTGTATCATCAAGAATCTGATGATAAATTAAGTAACGAACAAATTGAGAGAGTTGTAGTACTTTCACTTAAGCATTGTGCTAAAAGAATGAAAATAGATATTGAATGGGATATCTTTAAATTCAAAGTCAAGGAACTTTCAATAGATGTACTTGTAGCTTATAGAACTACAGATTCTACAATTGCCTCAAAAATAGACGTTAGGGCTGAGATACTAAAAGAAATTTTAAACGAGTTCGGAATTTTTAGGGTATTCAAACCTGTTTTACTGGTAGTGAAACCTGTAGGAGAAATTACAGGAGTAGATTTTGAACATTTAACACGTACCAATGAATCACTGAAACCAGATGTAATTAATTCAGAACATCTTGTAGAAGATTACACCAATTTCTTCAAGGATTTGCATAATTTAAGTAAAATTGAAGACGTTATAAGAGATACGTTACACAGTTTTTTCAAACTTAGAAATATCACAGATAAAGGAACCGCAGTACTTTCTGACGATCATGCAATATTTGTAAGAGTTATTTATCGACCTAATCAAAGATTCGCATTTTTTAGATTTAAGCAAAGCTCTCTAAATATCGAACAGCAACTCAGAGAAGAGTTAGAACTCGGGCTCGATTCTCAGCTAGCAGATAGAGAATTGATTATTAGTGCTAGAAATGAAATCGCTACACTATCTGATAGATCCGAAGCGGGAAGAATTGAAACTAGTGAATCAAAGAAAGGTAGGGTGGCTGCTGTTGCAAGACAAGATGGATTCGCTGGACGAGTACTGCAAACTAAATTTTTCGGAGACATGCTTTCTACTGTTGAATATACGGCCCAAGAGAAAAGAGAATTCATTAATAAATGGGGTTTCTGGGGTTTAATTGTATTTGTGTGGATCCCTTTCATGGCTTCTGGAGTTTTAGTAGGAGCGGTACTCGGAATGTTATCTAGAATGAAGTTTAATAGGGTTTTATGGGCAACGTTAATCGGTGGTTCAGCAGCTTCTGTAACGTGGGCATATACTGCAGAAGGTATAGTTACATTCATGCATAAATTTAGGTTAGAAGCAATCATTCCACTAGCAATCATTGTTTTTATCGGAATGGCAGTTTTACACTTAAGATCTACTAGGGCAAGAAGACAAACAGAACTATTTGAAGATACAATGCTAGAGTTGTTTAATTCAGATATTGAAGCAAAATATGGTTAACTATAATTTATCTTTTAGCGTTTTTAGGCCTAAAAATCGATATTTTTTCTTCTTTCGCCTCTATGTATGGCCCACCGATTAAATCAATACAATATGGAATTGCTGAAAAGATTTCATCAATAGTTTCTCTTATTGCTTTCGGTTGACCGGGGAGATTGATAATAAGTGAATTGCCGCGAATAGCTCCAGTTTGTCTACTAAGTATTGCAGTCGGAACATATTTTAGGGATATTTTTCTCATTAATTCTCCAAATCCGGGAAGTTCTTTGTCACATATTGAAATTGTTGCATCAGGAGTAACATCCCTTTTAGTAGGGCCGGTACCTCCTGTTGTAATAATTAATGAACATTTAATTTCATCAGTGAGTTTAATTAAACATTTTTCAATCTCCACTTTTTCATCAGGAATTATAATAGAATGGCTCGTCCATTCTGAATGGAGAACTTCATTTAAGAAATCAATTACTTTAGGGCCACCTTTATCGACATACTCTCCTTTGTAGGCTCTATCTGAAACCGTAATAATTCCAATATCTACATGTTCACCAATACCACTTTTTCTACCACCATTATTAATGTAAAACTTCATTTTAATCACCATTATTTTGGTTCGGTTTTTTCACTAGATTCAAAAACCATGTCATCTAATTGAACCCCTTCATCATCGTTAACAAGCTCTTCTTTACATTCTAAATCATCATCTATACCAATGATACTTTTCACATGTTCAAACATCTTCTTTAATGGAACCAAATGAACTAACGGATCACCAGTTCTAGTGAGTGGAATTGTTGCAATACTAACAATGATACCATTACAAGGAGCAATTATGTCGTCAGTCTTGTGTCCGAACGGATCGGTAATATGTGCAATAATTTGATTTTTTTCGACTAATTCTCCTATATCAATTAAGCAATGTAATAATCCACCTGACGGGGCTCTAATCCATCTAGACTTTCTCACTAAAACTCTAAAATTTGGTTCCCGAATTTCACCCGTTATCATTTTCAATGATCTGAGAATATTTAGTACTCCTGCTAATCCTTCTCTTACATTTTCAATTTGAAATGAATTTGAAGAACCTGTTTCAAGCAGGATAGATGGGCATCCATAATCGGTTGCTTCTCTCCTAATTGTTCCTTCTGAACCCAATGAATGCAAAACAATATTACTTCCAAATGCCTTAGCTAAATTCTTACATACTTCATTATCAAAATTTGTTCTGACATGACTTAGATTGGTTCTAGTTCCTGGTGCGGTGTGAATATCAATTAGATAATCTGACCTCGGAATAATTGATGAAAATAATTTGTGAGCTAGTCTTTGTGAATGATTTCCATTTTCCCTTCCCGGAAATTGACGATTTAAATCTCTACCATCTGTCGTCCTACGCTGTTTAAGCAGTAAAGATTCTGGATTTGCAATTGGAATAAGTATTAGTGTCCCTTTAAGTTTAGTTACATCTATAAAATCATCATTATTATTTGGAATATTATCATAACCATGAATCAAAAAATGTAAGATGCCAACACCATTCAATTCATCTCCATGAATTGCTGATGTGATAGAAACAGTAGGCCCATCAATAAGCCCATGGAAAATAAAACAGGGTATTTCGAGTTTTCTTCCTAATGGATCAATTCCAACCTTAATAACTGTCTCAACGCGTGAGCCTGGTTCAATTAGTTCTCCATTAAATTCGAAACTTTCTTTGGAATTTTTTCCCGAAGACATGTACAGCCCAAGACCTATTACATTTTCTCTTTTGCTAATATAAGGTTTAACAACCCGTCTTGATTTGGCTATAAGGAGGGAGATGCTGTGACTCATATCAAGATTCAGACTCCAGATGATTGGCATTTACATTTTCGTGACGGAGATATGTTAAATGAAACAGTACCTGCAACTGCAAGATGTTTTAAACGGGCAATTGTAATGCCCAACCTTGTTCCTCCAATTACTGATGCCAACATGGTAGTGAATTATCGAAAGCGAATTTTAGATGCTCGTCCATCAGATAATAATTTTGAGCCATTGATGACATTATATCTGACTAATGATACTACACGCGAAGATATTATTTTAGCCAAGGAAGTAGGTACTGTGGCTGCAAAATTATATCCCGCAGGTGCTACTACCCATTCAGATGCAGCTGTGAAAAGTTTAGAAGATTTATACCCTATTTTTGAAGAAATGCAAGAAGTTGGAATGTTACTATTAATACATGGGGAAGTTACTGATAATCATATTGATATTTTTGACAGGGAGAAAGAATTTATTGATAGGCACCTTACAAAAATCGTAGCCTCGTTCCCTGACTTAAAAATAGTATTCGAACATATAACTACGAAAGACGCTGTAGATTTTGTATTAGCATCTAATGATAACCTAGCTGCAACCATTACACCGCAGCATTTGTTACTTAATCGAAATGATTTGTTGGCAGGAGGCATTAGACCACATAATTATTGTTTACCAGTCTTAAAGAGGGGTACTCACCAACAAGCATTAAGAAAGGTCGTTGCAACAGGGAATAAAAAATTCTTCTTAGGCACAGATTCCGCTCCTCATGAAAAGCATATGAAAGAGTCCTCTTGTGGTTGTGCTGGTTGTTACAGTGCAAGGAGTGCGATAGAGATATACACTCAAGTTTTTGATGAGCTGGATGCGCTAGATAAACTTGAAGGCTTTGCTTCGCACCATGGTGCAGATTTCTATGGTTTACCAAGAAATAATGGAGTAATTAAATTGGTAAAAGAAGATTGGATTATTCCAGAACAGATTATTCTTCCAAACGGAAACACAGTAGTCCCATTTCTCGCAGGTCAAAAATGCACTTGGAAGTTAAAAGATTAATTTTTAAGACTGAAAAATATAATAACGTATAAGTTGATGAACACAATCTTTTAATCTATTGAATAATATTAAAACTTGAAACGAGTGAGAAAGATAATGTGCTTCTTCTCAGACACTGCCATGGAGAAGTCTAGGTTGGAAGTGCATGATTATTGATTCCGAACTAAAATTACTTCTTTGTCAGAATGCAGATAGTCGTTCAATTACTCTTGCTAATGGTTTAACCAAGTATGCAACATCACCATATCCAATAGATCATTTGCCTTTTGGTTCATGCACAGCTTCTTCAATTTCCAAGGAAACTTGGAATTACCTCACCAAAATGAATGTTAGTGATATGAATTGGGAGGATGTTAAGAATCGTTTTCTCAAAGTCATGGGTCTTGAAAAAATGGCATTAAATGTTGTTTTCACTCCATCAGGTACAGATGCTGAGACTTTTGTCTCACATATACTGGTTGAATCCTCGGATAAGTTACTTAAAAATATTTTAATTGCTCCGAATGAAATTGGCGGCGGTTCAGTATTAGCAGCTGGTGCGTTTCGTTTTGATCAATTAACTCCTGACGGTAGTTCTGGAGATGTTGGAGATGTTTTAATCAATAGAATCAATCATAAAGTGAATACACATAAGATTGAGATCAGGAATGAATCAGGAGATTTATTACCTGAATCTATTATTTCATCAAAATGCTCTGAAATCCTTGCTTTGTCGATCGAACAAAATGAACAAATACTTGTACACTTAGTAGCTGGTAGTAAGACTAATGTACATACTCCTGACAAGAGTTTTCTTGAAAAAGAGTGTCAATCTATTGGTGAGAACTTACATGTTTTAGTAGATGCTGCACAGGGAAGGTTTTCTCGTACTGGTATAAAGAAATGTTTGGAGAATGGATGGATAGTTATGACTACTGGATCGAAATTCTTTGGTGGTCCACCCTTCAGTTCAGTTATATTATTTCCATCTAAATACAAACTTAATGACACATGGAATGATGATTTAAGAGTATTATTTGACATTTCAGCTATCTATCCTACTCAGAACTCATTGGTTGACTCTGAACGCCTAGGTTCGTTAGTTAGATGGTATGCAGCACTTAATGAAATTCAAAATTATTACCAGATTCCTAAAAAAAGGCGTTATGAATTTCTTAAGTGGTTTGAAGAAGACGCATTACGTACTTTAAGTGATAATGACTTAATTGAAGTAATTACTTCAGTCTCAGAAGGGAGTGATATAAGTTCAAGATTACTTCAATCAAATTTGACAATAATTACATTTAAACTGAGAAAAACCATTGATTCAGAATGGTGTAGTATGGCAGAACTCCGTGAAATACATATGAATTTAATGAACGAAAAAACAACTCAAAATTTAGTTCATCTTGGTCAACCTGTCACGATCACTCCTGATGGGTCAATTGGCGCATTGAGGTTGGCTTTTGGAGGAGTGGTAATGCAACAAATGAATAGAATAGTGGAGGATAGTGATTCAATGGAAAAAGCAAGATTAGAACTTTGTAAATGGTTGAAAACGGCTAAAAAAGAATTAATTAATCAATTAGTAGGTGTGAGTAAATGAAATCTGTTTTAGACGAATTTACTCTCCGACAAATATTGGGTAATGAAAGGTCTGTAATAATACACGATATCGATGAACTTGTAGAAAAAATCAAATCTATGAAACAAATTTTTGGATCACAGTTCCAGCATTGTCTGGCAGTCAAGTCAAATCCAATAATAGAGATTCTCAAAATAGTTGTAGAATTTGGAATGGGGCTTGAATGCGCATCAGAGGAAGAAGTTCATCTGGCGCTAGCCGCTGGTTGTGTACCAAAATTGATTTTACACAATGGTCCTGCAAAATCTCAAGCAGAAATAGATCGTTGTTTATCAATTGGAATCAGTTTTGTTTTGAATGATTTTATTGAGGTTAATCGGGTAGCTTCATCTCCTGAATTATCTAAATCTTCTTCTTCAATAGCTATTAGAATTAATCCCCTGGTAGGGGGAGGGACTATTGAGAAGACTTCAGTTTCCTTAAATGATTCGAAATTTGGCTTTCCTGTAAGTTTGGAAAAAGAGATAATTGAATATTATGAAAAGTATTCCTGGTTAAATGGAATACACGTGCATTCTGGTTCCCAGGGAATGAGCGTTGAATCATTAGTAAAAGGTGTTTCAAGAATGCTTAAAATAGCCAGAAAGATTGAAGGGTTTAGAGGTGAAAAATTAGATTGGATAGACATTGGAGGAGGTTTACCCTTCGATTACAGAGTTGGAAGGACTTCCCCTTCGCACCAGGAATATGTTAATTCGCTGAAACAAACTTTACCAGATTTATTTGATGGTAGAGTAGTTTTTACAGAATTTGGACGTAGTATAATGGCTAGCAACGCAATTGCGGTATCTAGAATTGAGAAAATATGGTTAAGAGACGGAGTTCAACACCTAATAGGTCATCTTGGTTCTGATATGTTTATACGTTGGGCTTTGAATCCAGATGATTGGCATCACCGTATTTCAGTGACTTCAGAATCGCCTAATGTACCAACTGTGGTTCATGGACCACTATGTTACAATGGAGATAAACTTGGCGGAACTATTGATTTACCAAGTGCCAAAGATTCTGATTTACTAATCTATCATGATGTCGGAGCATATACAATCTCAATGTGGTCAGGCCATTGCAATCGTGCAAGACCTAAGGTAATAGGTTTGAGTAATGGTGAAACAAAGTTACTGCTTCAAGGAGGCTCCAAGGATTCTATACTGAAAATGTGGTCGACGTGATTAATGAACGAGATTACACACGACAGACGATTTCTATAATTGCACTCGTTACAATATCCATCACAATTTACGCCTACTTCATTGATCTATCTAGTA
>PBGP02000010.1 GCA_002720095.2 Methanobacteriota archaeon | reverse complement strand
CCTATATTTTAAAAATATTATAATTTTAGTTTTTTTTGATGTTTTATTCACAACTCTTGAAGTAAAGTTATGCTGTCGGGTACTTGTGCGAGTTTGGATTTCTATTCCGATTGCGATAGTGTTATTCACCTCATCTTGGTATGTTTACTCTAACCCTGATTTAGTTGAAGATGTTATTGAAAACGTGAATAATCAGTCTGAAGATAACAATTATATTCCATTAAACTTTCAAACTAACGAAAGATGGTTAGTTTTACTGGTTGATTTTCCTGACAACCCAAATACTAATTTTAAAAATATAGATTCTGCTAGAGAGATGATAAATGGAGAGAACGGAGTTTATGAATATTTATTAGACGTAGTTAATGGTCAATCTAAATTTATATTTGATTTTCATAATGTAATTATTCGTGCATCATATTCTGAATTAGATTATGGTGCTGATTCTAATGGTGTTAGAGACGCAGGAAATGGATTATCTGGAGGTGCTAGTGGGTTAGCCACGGAGGTGCTAAATCAGGCAAATGGTAATGGAGTTGACTGGTCAAGTTATGATCTTAATTCAGACAACAAAGTAGATAGAATTTTGATATTGCACACTGGAAATGTACAAGAAGATGGAGGAAAAAGCAATGAAATTTGGAGTCATTTTGGGTTTCTTGATGAAGAAATTGTATTCAATCAGACAATAATTCAATCTTATGCCATGGCTGGATTAATTAGTGATGTAGGCACTATATCGCATGAGGTTTTACACTCGTACGGAGCTGCTGACTTATATGCAGTGCATGATGATTTACCTTTGGATGATTGGAAAGGAGTTGGTGATTTCGATATTATGGCCAGCGGAAACTGGGCGGAAAATCAAGCAGGTGAAAGTCGACCAGTATTACCTATGGCATCTACTATGAATTTAATGGGGGTTCAGAGATTTGAAGAAATTTATTTAGACGATTTGGGTTCAAATACTAATCATAAGTTTACTATTAGCCCCATGTCATCTGCTGGGATAGCATACAGGATAGAAATCTCAACGAATGAATACGTGTGGATGGAATATCGACATAAGTCTGGAGTGGATATTGGTTTACCTGGTTCTGGATTATTGGTTAGTATTGAAGATCAAAATGTAGGTAATTTGACTTTAAATAATGTCAACAGGGATTCTAGTAATCCTTATCTTATGATTGTTGAAGCAGATGGTAATGAAGATTTAGTTAATGGTAGGGGTAATGGTGAGAGTACGGATTTATTTAGAAATTCAAGTAAATTTGGGTCAGAGGGAATCGAAATTAGGGATAGATATGGAACATTAGTTCCTTGGTCAATTAACATAGAAAATATGACTAATGAAAAAATTATTTTCAACATTACTACTTCCCGACTCCCTCAACTGTTGCTAAAAGTTGTAAATAATCCAGTGGAATTATTGGATGGTGAGAATTTTTTAATTTCAGTTCATTCTAATAATGATTGTGAATTAAATGCAGAACTATTCAGTGACGATAATAGAATTCTTACATTTGCAGATAGTCTCAGTATTGGAACCTATGATTTATATGGTGTATGGGACAAGAATAAAGGATCAAATTCTGGTACAGTCTTTGGAATCATGAAATGTGGAGATGTTCCACAATTAAATATCAAATTAGGATGGAAAAACATTGGCAACAGAATTTCAACTACATTTTTTGAAGGGAAGATACATTTTGAGGAGCGTAGTCAATTAGAGATTCCAATTAAATATGAAGGTAATGATAGTAGAAGGTACCAATTAGAGTATACAGGGCCAATAGAAAGAATAATTGTTTCACCATTAATAGTAGATTTAAAACCTGAAGAAAATTTAATTTTAAACGTAGACCCCAGTGGTTTATTGACCCCTGGGATGTATGCTAGGGGTTACGTAGTATTCCATGATGAGATGTATGAACATAGAATAGAAATCGTTGTACAATCTGAGTTAATAGAAGGTGGTTCATTCTTATCTAATCTTTTAGAAAGCCCTGCAAATTTAATCTCTCTTGCTTTGGCTTTAGGTGGTTTATGGTTCATACTAAGTATGTTTGAACCAAGGATAAAAATTAAAAAGAAATATAATGAATTAGATAGTACTGATGAAATTAGTAGTGAATTTTTTGATTACTAATCCTCCAGAATGCTTTCCATAAATTCTTTAAATTTCTTTGATGAGTTAGGTAACTCAATTTTTTCAACTTGATTTATTTGATTACCATCTAAGTCAATTCCATATTTTTCTATTAGTTGTAAATTAAGAATTTTCATGTGATCTTCAGATTTTCCGAAGTCATTCTCCTCCATACTTCGCACAATTTCGTTCAGAAACTCTAATTTTGCAGGATTATGTTTTAGATAGTAACTTCTTAATTTTGATTTTAATTCAGTTTCATTTTGGTTGTAAACTAATGAGTTGTTTTGTTTAAATTCCGTTAATTCTAATTCATGACGATTAATATATTTTCTTTGTTTTTCTCGATTAAATTCTAATAATTTTTCATCCAGTAGATTAATTTCAACTGTTTGAGGTTGTACTGTTCTTTTATTTCTAAATTCATTTCCAAATACTAAAATAATGAAAATCAAACTACTAAATATAAACACTCCAAAACAAATTGCTTCTGTCTGGACTGATTGTTGTGCAGATGGATCTGGTGTTTTTAAGTATCGATAGTCTATTAATTCTGAACTAAACTCTAGATTTCCGTTTGTGTACTTATCAACTCTGCGATTAAATCCTAATTCATCGAGATATGCAATAGAATAATTACCAGACATTACATCTCCTTCCGAGATGGACAATACTCTAGCAGTACCCAGTTCATTGTTCAAAATTTCGACAGAATTTGCATTAAATATTCTCTGAATGGTTTCGTTACTATTAGAAATAGTCTTATCCCATAATCCGTAATTTTCCCTGTAAGAGGATTCAAAGATAATCTCTCTTTTTTCTGCAGAAACCCAAGAATCACCTACTGAAATGTACTCTGGTTCTGAACTTATTCTGTGATAAACTATTTCCTCGGAAATTCTTCTTTCTACACTTTGAATCTCGTTGTTATCTGTATTGAATATTGAAGTAATTATCACTATTCTTTTTGTCCATGACCACGGACTCTCTGTTTTTGGAGTCAGACTTTCCTCGCTGGTTGTAATTAGAATGTACATTTTATCATCAAGATAATTTGTCGACTCAGAAGGCCATTTAATGCTAATATTCATGAAATGATTAGTCTTACCTCTTTGGCATAAACCTTCATATTCTTTAATTTCACATTCTTCAAATGAACTAATTTCTATTTTTAGATTGTTTTCTTCTTCAACAGCTAATTCCACCTCTTGGTTTTGAGTTTTAATCGTACTTTTTAATTCACTAAATATTTCCTCAGAATATCCTTTATACTCTAAAAAATCTCCTACTAAATAATCAGGACTTGAAGTTTTGAATTCTTCATCTCCAGACACCGGGATTGGAATAATAATCAAGATTATCAAAATTACACTAATGTCTTTTAATTTTATATTACCACCTCGATTGTTCTCCAAAAATTACTATTCGATCAAATGGCCCACTAGCCCATCCCGAAATCAAATTCAAACTTTGAGATCTTAGTGCAATGCCCTCTGCAATTGTGCTACTATTCAATACAATCGTAAGTGTAGTAAATAAATTATAACCTTCTAGTTCAACTACCATTCCATGACTTGCCCAATCATAAAGTGTTGTGGTCGAATCTTTGCTGATATTAGAGGAAAAATTTACAAATACAGAATTTGTACTATCTAGTGTCCAGCTTGAATATGATCCCAGATAATTGATCCTAACAATCTCATTCTCGACTGAACTTGTATTGTCTAAATTGATAGTTAAATTAAACTCTATCGGTGAATTTAAAGTAACATTTTTAAAATCCAAATCTGAACCGAAATTAAATATAAAATCGACATTCTGTTCATATCCAGGTGAGAATTCGATAAGCTCAAGATATGCTGGTACTCCTAGGATTATATCTTCTGTCCACTCAACGACGGTACCTCTTATTGCAGGGCAGAACCATCTATACTGTGTCTGTTCACCCTCGCTATTGGTTTGTTCGACGTATGACGAGTTTTCACACCCAATCCAACTTACTGGGGGGATAGAATAGTTTCTGTAATTGTAAGCTCTTTCAATTAATTTTTCATTACTTGGGGGAGTGAAATATGCAGCATTTCCATTCCATGTTTCATTTTGTATGTATGTTTGAGTCCATGTTTCATTCCAATTAGTGGGGAAGTCATAATATTCAGCATCAGTATCAAACTCCCTGTTTATTTCTGTATCTAATAACAACTCCACTCCAGCTAGATGTTCCAAATCAATTTTTATTTGTGTTAATTCTCTTAATGTTGCGTGATCTGAAACCCTAATCCACACTGTAGAGGAATAATCAACGAGCATCGTTCCAGTTATTAATCCTAATACAGGAGCAGGAAATGTACCAACACCTGAATAAAAACCCTCTTGTTTTATTTGGTAAACAGTATAATTTTTCGATTTATATTCCACAGAGATAATCTCTTCTAAGGTTCTGGTAGTCTCTCCGATTAGAGGTTCGTCAATCTGAGTTCCATACCAGTTTGGGTCAGCGGGGTCAATCAATGATGCAACATCAAGTTCAGTATTGTATTTCCATGAATCTCCTATTAACATATTAAAAATTTCAATATCTGGAGGTGTGATTCCTTCATCTTGAATCTCCGCTAAACCAGAACCAATGTTTAAGGACATCAGTAGAAAAAGTAGTGAGACTAGAATCGCCCTAAAGCGTCTAGAATATGTCTGCATCGTTATAGCGAAGAGTTTCTGATAAAAAATATAGAGTATAAATTTTAGATTCAGGCTTTTCCAGGAGACCACCTTTCTAATTGTATAAAACTTACTTCACCGTCAACAATCAGCGCACATATCCATGATTTATTTACTCCTGCTGCCAGTCTAGCTGCTAAGCAAGCTTGATTCCAGTTTTTAGGGGCTTCTGAATCAGGAACAATCAGCCATGGAGCATGTTGAGTAGTAATATCCTCGCTGTAAACTCGCCACCTACAGCCATATTTGAAACCAGGTCTAGCCCAAAGACCTCTTTCGAGTAAATTTTCATAAATTAAATCAATTTGGGTACTTGTTATTGATTTGAACCTTTTTTCTAACCATCTTCTATCAATTTCAGCTAACCAAATCCCACTTGCTTGAGGAATTCCTAACTGTGGTAGAGGCATCACTTTGTGATTGATTGGTAGCCAATAACCCTCTCCAGACTCTATCATCTTTTCAAAACCGTCCTTTAGTATTTCAAAGTCATAATCTTTCAATTCAGATGGTTTTTTAAGTTTTCCAAGCGGATGAGATATTTTTAATCTGTAGGCAGTTACATCAAATTCCTCATCAACAACCAATACTTCTGAACACCTACCACTTTCTTCGACAGCTATAGTCCACCGAAACAATTCTTCCCAGTTTATCTCAGAGCTATTTATTACCCACTTAACTTCGGAAATAGGTCCATTTCTTGCTGGATGGTCTCCCCTATTCCATCGAAGTCCCCATGATTCTGGATGAAACTGAAATTTATCGTTATTAGAGATTATTATCAAATCTCCAGGCTCTCTGATTGTATTCATTACTGCTGCACGGTGGAGAATGAATTTATCATCAATAAGTATATTTTTCAACCAATCCATCTCTGGGAGTGGCAAATGTCTGTGCCAATGGCAGAATAAGACCTCTTCAGGTGTCAAAAGACACCCTTCTTCGATTGTTAATCCAATAGCTGACTTATTCCATAATCTGCTGCCTAAACTGCCAGAAACTAGCCATTTGTCTCCATATTTAACAGGTGGAGAATGTCTCCCATCACCTTTTTTCGAGCCGATTAAATTCTGATTAATACTTCGAATTCCTCTTTCACGAGGTTTTGTATTAGAGTTCGACCCTTGCTTCGGCATGTAATAGCGGTATAACTTCCACTTTTTGACTAGATGGTATAAAAATAAATCTTAGTAACCTATCAGAGGCTCGTTTCAGATGGCAAATACACTGTTAGACACTTTTGAACAGACTGAAAGAATACTACTTCATCTGCTTGAAAATGATATGGGTGATGAAATATGGGATCTTACAGGAAAAGTAACCCAAAAAGGAATATGTTACGCCACTGGAATTTCCAGAAAACATGTAAGCAGGCCACTTGAAAAGCTTGAATCAGAAGAGTTCATAGAGAAGGACAGTGGGAGACCAGACGGATATCGACAAAGAGTCTTAATTTACAGGATGACTCAGAAGGGTAGGTCTGTAGCTAAAAAATTACGTAGAAATGTGCTAGATAGACCTAGTCCAATTTACGAGAATAAAACTATTGGTTCTAGTTTAGATCAAAAAGAGTCTCTTGTTAAATGGTTAGGAAAAATTCGTACTGATGGAACTAGAGAAGAAAACATTCAAGACAGGGCTAAAGATGACGGTGAACAATTATTAAGGAAACTAATTAAAACAGCTATGAGAGATGGAGTTCTCAGCGATGACGAGAGGGTTCTAATAGATGAATTAGTAGAACAACTATCATTGAGTAATCAATCCTTAAAGGCAATTATTGAGGAAGAAAGAATTGAATTGGAGAAAATATCTGCTGGTGCAGAATCTGTATATGTTGAAATGTTAGATAAAGTTTGGACTGATATCGGGGTAGGAGAAAGTACTACTGCTTTGCTAGACGCACTTGCAGAATCTTTGCGTCTAAATCCTTTAAACAGAAAAAGACTTGAGGTTGTAACAAGAAAAAGGCATGCCTTAATGAAAACTTTTAACCCCTCTTTTCAACCTTATATTGATGCAATTTGGATTGCTATGTCTGATGAATCCATTAGCTTAGAAGAAGATGCTATCTTACGTTCATTAAGATCAAGTCTAGGAATTGGAGAGGATTTAAATTCACAAATCATTGAAGCCATTCGCTCACTTTTATCAGAATAGAGATGATATTTCCGCCTCAGTTATATTCAAGTATCTCATCGTATTAGACAGGCTGGTGGTTCAATTCAAGTTTAAAAAATCTGTATTGTTGGTTTCTTTACTATTATTTTCATTATTTTCTAATCAGGTAAATTATTATGAAAATGATCTCAACGAAGAAACCTCGTCAAACAATTACTCGGTGGATATAGATGGCGAATTTGGAACCTTAATCAATGGGTGGGCAGTTACAGGTGAAAGTATTTCAAGTATTCAAAGCGATAAATTAAACGACTTCGATGTTAGCTCAAACGGAGATATTTTTGTAGTGGGTAGTTTTTCAGAATCTGAAACACTTGGAGATTTTGAATTAAATCACCAATCTGAAAATGATGGTTTTTTAGCTAAAATATCAGAAATTGGCGACTGGATTGATGTTAAAGTATTTTCAAATATTGATGATTTGAGTGTTGAAAAGATATCATTAAATTCGGATGGTAAAATCGCGATTGCTGGTCATTTTTCCGGGAATACAATGACATGTGATGAGTTATCAGTTGATAACAAAAATGGAGGGACTGGGTCATCAGATGTTTTCATTGCAACTCTTGATTCTGATTTAAACTGTTTATGGTTAAATTCATTGGGAGGAGAGCGAGATGATACTGTTAATGATATTTTGATTAGAGATGATGGTACAGTATTTTTAGCGGGCATTGTACAAGACATTGTTTACTTTAATGAACAAGGTACAGATGGGCTCGATGAGGATGGTTTTATTTGTAAATTTTCAGAAGAAGGGTCCTTGAATTGGGGTCATAGAATAAACGGAGTAAACGATCAATCTGCAAACAGTATTTTTATCGATACCGAAGAGAATATTTTCGTTGGAGGTGACTCAGATGCCAATGCAGAGATTAACGGTGGCGGGGAAAACAAAAGTACCACTGATGCAGGTTTTATTCTAAAGATTAACTTAGCGGGAGATTTATTTTCATTAGAGGGCATTCCTGGTGTCGTGACCAAAATTGCAGGAAATTCTCTAAACAACCAGATTTATGTCGGTGGAACTTTTTCTGGAATGAAGTTTTTTGATGATACAAGTGTTACTAGTTCTGGATATCGAGATGTATTCATAGCAAAATATGAATTCCCAAGCGGATTTACCAATTTATACACAATATCAAGTAATGATGTTGTTGATCTAAAGTCATTTGATATTGACTCAGAAGGGAATATACTTTTAGTCGGAAGTTGGGGGAAATTCTTCCAAGACTATAATCTATTTTTCGATGATTTGTCGATTGAAGCGAATGATTATACGGATTCATATTTAGCTAAATTAGACCCTGAAAATGGATGGATCTACGCTCTAAGAGGTACTTCTAACAGGGATGATTACATTAATAATGTAGTGGAAGATAATCAGGGGTCAATAATTATTGGTGGTACCTTTGCTGTTTCTCACGACGGTTCTTTAGAAAATACCGCACCTTCGGGTTTTGAATTTTTTGACACAGTTCTTAATCCAACTAGCAGACAATCACATATGTTCATTTGGAAATTATTAGTAGACCCAGATCAAGATGGAATAGGTAAAATGAATGATTTATGTGAAGATGGTAAATCCGATTGGATTTCTACTCCTAATAATGACAGAGATTCTGATGGTTGTTTTGATGAAACAGAAGATCTTGATGATGATGGAGACGGATTCATCGATGATATTGATGAATGCCCAAGAGGAGAGATTAATTGGGTCTCAGATAAATTTACTGATCCTAACAGCGACGGTTGTAAGGAAGATTATGAAGGTAAATTCTTGAATGGTGATTTAGATTCCGATGGGGTAATTGACGGATTAGATCCATTAATTACCAGCCCGGTAATACGTAATGGTCCGTCACAAGGAACTGAGATTGAAAACTTTCCACTTAATTTAACCTACAATAGAACAGATTATTCAGGTAGTATTCCACTATTATTACTAGGTAATGGTATCAATTCATACACAACATCCAAAGATGCTTGGTTTGATGTGGATGGAGATGGGGATTATGATTATGTTGTAGATGGAAAAATTTTCCGTACTGTAAACGGGATTTTAGATACGGGGGCTTCGATGAGATATTGTGATGGTCAAGGTTGTGATGGACCCTTGGCCGTTGGAGATATTGATGGTGACGGAAAACTAGACCTTGTAGATGGTAAAGGTGTTCACTTAAACAAAGGTAATGGATTTACTGATTCATTAGATTGGACATTTGATGAAACTTGTAGTGGGACGGTTACAGAAGTATCATTAGGAGATTTAGATGCAGATGATAAAGCCGATTTATATGTCGGATATCAAGGATCTGATGATTGTATATACTACACATCAAATGCAGAATCTAATCAATTATTTGGAACTGGAATCACCGTTAGCGGTAAGTTGGGCACTACTAAAACTGTTAAGATTGTTGATTTTAATTTAGATGGAAGAAAAGACGTGGTTAGACTAATTAAGGCTTCGTCTTTACAGGTTATTTTTAATTCGGGAGATAATAATCCGATATCATCAGAGGTTAGTTTTCAAACCTTACCTATTGCTGGAGGTGAATCATTCGACTTAGGAGATTTAGATGCTGATGGAGACTTGGATGTTGTAGTTGCGACTAATTTTCAAAATCATGATAAAATATATCTTAATAATGAATCCAATGGCTTACATAATTTCACACTCGAATGGCAATCATTTTACACAACAAGTCATATTTCTTCCAAGGTATCTGATATCGATGGGGATGGAGACCTTGACTTTTCATTCGGGGGTACTACAACCGAACAAATATTCCTAAATCCTTCCACTGGTGTTAATCTTGATTCAGATTTCGATGGTTTAAATGATGAAGTAGATAATTGTAATTACAGCAGGAATTATTACACAAATATCCTGATAGATTTGGATGAAGATGGGTGTCATGATATTCTAGACGATGATGATGACGACGGAGATGGAATAAGTGATGACGATGACTTATGTCCGAGTGGATTTACAGGTTGGATGTCCAATACGATGACGGACTTAGATGGAGATGGATGTAGAACAGAAGAAGACATAGATTCAGATGGAGATGGAGTGTATGATGAACTAGACATTTGTCCTTTTTCTGAACAGGATAGAATTTGGGAGGTCGATGTTCTAGGTGTTGAATATGATCAAGATGGTGTGCCTGGAGAAGAAGGTTCTGAGATAGGTTGTCATCCTGGAGAAAGTGATAAGGATAAAGACGGTGTCGTTGACGAACTAGATGCTCTTCCAACAGATAAAACACAGGATAGTGATTTTGATGGTGATGGTTTCTACGACAATCCGCCACCATCTACTCTTGCCGACAATTGTCCTCTAAATTGGGGAACCTCAACAATGGATAAGAAGGGTTGTCCAGATTTAGATGGAGATGGTTGGTCAGATGAAGGTGATAAGTTCCCATTCGATGGAAATAAATGGGCAGATCCTACAGATGATACTGATTCAGACACTATTTTAGATGTTGATGATGACTGTCCAACTTTTGCAGGGTCGTCAACGAAGGATAGACTAGGATGTTTTGATTCAGATGGTGACGGATGGTCTAATGAAGATGACATTTGGAAAATTTCTGATGGGGCGGATGCTTTTCCTGACGACCCAACAAGGCATATCTCGAGTGACGATAGCAGTAATGATAATGATGTTAATGGCAATAATACTACAAACGGCACAGGCAATGGAGTCGACAATGGCGGTGATAACTTGGATTTAAGTGCAGACTCAAATCTTGTATTATTTGTTGGTATCGGTTTATCCGTTTTAGTTGTTATTATAGTAATAATAGTATTTTTAATGAGAAATAAGGATGATGAAGATGATTATCATGATGAATATGCAGAAGAGCTGCTTTCAGACGAAGAAGTAGTAAAAGGCCTATTCAGGAAAAAAACTCGTAAGAAAGTGAGAGATGACCATGGTTATGCATCAAAGAAAGCTAATGTCGAATTTGGACAACGTCCAGGTGCCAGACCTACAATGCAGTCAGGCCAACAAAAACAATACCAAGATACTGGATATTATGGTGAAGAATCAAGATATGATTCTTATTATGGTGGTTCAGGTGGAAGTGCAAACGTTGGCTCTGGATATACGCCTACAAATGATTTGAGGGGAAATGTTGGAGATGATGGTTATGAATGGTTAGAATTTCCTGAAAATAGCGATAGATGGTGGTGGAGAGAAAGATCTGGAGATTCATGGTCCGCATGGGAGTGAGGTGAGATAAATCACAAATTCTGAAGAATATGACATTATTGATGGATACAGAAAAATTAGAGATTGTGTTGAAAATACTGTTGATAAATCCGTAATAGTTGTTGGAGACGTAATGTTAGATCGATATATCTATGGTTTCGCTAACAATTTGAATACTACTGCACCAGTTCCCGTTCTAAAAGAAACGGATCGTAAATCTGGTGCGGGAGCCGCAGCCCATGTCGCAAGAAGTTTATTCGATTTGGGATTAAAGCCAAAATTATTTGCTGCTATTGGAGATGATGCAGAAGGAATTGAACTCGAAGAGTCACTAGAAAAAATTGGTATCGATACTAGTAATATAGTTATGATTGAAGGTAGAGAAACCACAGTAAAAACAAGGCTTATCGGAAGTAGAGAAAGTTTAGTTCAAAATCAGCAAATTCTTTTGAGATGGGATAAAGAAGATTCACAACCTCTTGAACCAGAACTTCAGAAGCATATTGTTGATTCAGTATTAAAAGCAATTCCAGATACAAATATTGTAGTTATTTCTGATTATGGAAAGGGTGTAATCAACCCTGAGGCGGCGCAAAAAATTATCACTTGTGCACAGTACAATAGAATTCCAGTGATTTTTGATCCTAAACTAACAGGACTTCCATATTCTTATGGATCGGACGCTGTTTTATTTCAATCCAGAGGAATGGAGTTAATGAGGAGAAGATTAAATTATGATACTACTAATGAGACTGCTCAACATTTGATTGAACAAAATAATTGGGGCGGATTATTTGTTATTGAAGGTAAAGATGGGGTGAAACTCCATAGATTAGGAGAAGATGTGATTAATGTTCCATGCAGTTTATCTCAGACTCTACAACAAATCGGACTATTAGATGCAGCAGCTGCAGCTTTATGTGTTTCATTTTCAAATGGATTAGAAATGTCTGACGGAGCAATCTTAGTTAATGCCGCTTGTGAATGTATCCTGCAAGGAGAAGATCTAGATGGATATGTACTCACAAAAAAAGGTTTATCAACACGTCTTGATGAAATAGCTTGGCAGATGCAAATTTCACAGCGTTGAGATGGGAAAATGAGTAGTTGGACTTTTGGTACAACAGCTGATATTGGAATGCGCTGTTTTTCAATTTCAGAAAATCGTCTTCTAGAAGAAGCAATTAAAGGAATGCAATCAATACTTCTGTCATCAAAAGGTAAGAATAGTTTAGATAAATTAACTAGAGAGACTGGATCTTTTCATATTCGATCTGAATCCACGCAATGGACTGAGATACTCGTTTTACTTTTGGAAGAAGTATTATTTAGAGCTGAAGCTAGAGATGAATGGATTTGTGAATTACAGGTATTTACAGAATTAGATGATGAAGGTAATATTTGTGCTAATGTTCAATTTTCAAAAGTTTGCACCGATTATATTGAACTTGAAATCGAGATTAAAGCGGTAACTCTTCACCAAATTAACTTCGCATTCGTACCTGATGGTACATTATTACGTAGTAAATGGCCAGAAGTACCTTCTTTTGAAGGACCTGGATGGTATTGTGATGTTGTTTTTGATATTTGAAATTCTCTTCAACTATTTATTTTAGGGTCTTTCTTCTGGTTTTTTATCGGTTTTTCTTCAATTGCATTAGCGACAATGTCTGCTGGTCTATTTCTCCTACCCCTCGTCTCTATTTGTACTTCAATTCTAGACCGTACCCGCTCAAGCATTAGTCCATGGTGAGGCCCTAAAAGCCTCATCATTAGTGCTCTTTCGTATGATTCGCTGATTTTTTCCAGTTTTATTACATCCTCACAATCAAGTAATTCATCCTCATATTTTAACGCCCTTCGATCTCTAGTGATAAATGCGAAACCTAGGTAAATTACACTTGGTACACCTACTAAAACACCAATTAAATCCCATGCTCCAAGTTCTACATTGGCACCAGGTACCCAAACCCCACCCCAAGGTGTTTCTCCAGATGCAAACGAACTTGTTCCAGCAACTAATTCTTCCATATCACTTGAACCATCATTATCATCATCTTGATCAATATTGTCTCCTAAGCAATCTCTATCCCAGTCTGACCATTCTGAAGGACTATCCGGAAATGCATCTTCTATGCCCCATAACGAAGCAGGAATGTCCAAGCATGTTCTAGATTCGCCAGTATCTGGATCGATAACTGTCATTTCATTGTAATTTTGTTCGTCTATTGGGTCAGGATATCCATCATTATCTCTGTCATTAATCGAAGGATCGCCATTATATCCGAATGGATTGTCTCCTTTACCGTCCTCATCTTCATCAGCCCACTGGGTGCTTTCATCAGGGAATAAATCCACATCATCATCGTATCCATCATTATCTCTGTCAAAAATACATGATTTTTCATTTCCAGTTGATGGATCAATACATATGTCTGCAAATGATGCTCCTTGAGATACATTGTCCCCTAAACCATCGCCATCTGAATCATACCATTGTGAGTATATGTCGATAAACATATCTGGATCTCTACCATTAGGGTTGTCACCTTTACCATCGCCATCACTGTCTTCACATTGTGTAGGATCCGTAGGAAATCTGTCAGGATTATTTCCGTCTTGATTGTCTCCGCAATTATCCCCATCATAATCGGTCCATTGAGTAGCATCTTTAGGAAATACGTCTGCGAATGGACCTGTTGGATTATCTCCATAACCATCTCCGTCTTTGTCTTCCCACTGGCCAGGAATAAATGGGAAAAAGTCCGGGTTTTTCCCTTCTTGATTATCTCCGTAACCATCAAAATCTACGTCACTCCATTGTGTTGCATCGTATCTAAAAGCGTCGTATTCGTCAGCCCATCCATCACCATCGGAATCAGGACATCCGAAAATTCCATCTTCTGAGGAATTTCCATATGTATATTTACACCAATCACTATTATCACCTATCCCATCAGAATCAATATCTGAATTTTCATAAAAATCATCAGGGAATGCATCACCTATTTCATCCTTAAGTCCTGAGCTTAAATTTAGAGTGAATGAATAATTATCTCCATGTCCATCTCCATCACTATCTTGCCATTGATACGGATCGTCAGGATGACTGTCTGCATATCCGTATGGATGCGCTCGCCATCCACTACTTTCATCGCTAAATCCATCACCATCTGTATCAATGCATCCTAATCTGTCGTTAGTACTGTTACCATATTCGAATGGGCAGTCATCAGAATTATTCCCACTGGCTTCATTCCCATAACCGTCATTATCTGAATCTTCCCACTGTGAATTATCATAAGGGAATGCGTCAGCGTTATTTCCTTTTACATTGTCTCCGAATCCATCACCATCTGAGTCCCTCCATTGAGTCGGGTCGTTAGGAAATGCGTCAACGTTTTTCTCACTATTACTCGAGTGGTCTAGATACCCATCATTATCCCAATCCTCATGATTTTCGGTCATTTCTAATGCATTTGGGTCGTTCAAATCACTAATTCCATCTAGGTCTGAATCTGGACAGCCATATCGATCTACCCAACTATTTCCAAATAGGAAGGGACAAGGATCACCAGTATCAGCGATTTCATCACCATCAGAATCTAGACATCCAAGTAACTTTTCAAGTGTATTAGATGTGGTATTAACCGTAAGCTTAGAAGTTCCACCTTGAGAAATACAATCATCGGAATTATTTCCATTAGGATTATCTCCGTATCCATCGTTATCATAATCATCCCATTGTGTGAACTCTGTTGGGAATCTATCTTCTATGTCTGCCCATCCATCACCATCATCATCGTGACAACCAAATTGATTTTGATAACTTGTTCCATAATCAAAAGGACAAGAATCTGGTTCAAACGCTCCAATTTCATTATTATCTCCATATCCATCACTATCAAAATCTTCCCATTGTGTTGGTATGTTTACAAATCGATCTGGATTGTTTCCTAATCGATTATCTCCGTAACCATCACCATCTGTATCATTCCATTGAGTGTTATCACTCGGAAAAGCATCATTATTCAAGTTAGAATTATTTGAATGGTCTAGGTAGCCATCACCATCCCAATCTTCTATGTTCATTGTTGCCAAGGTCGGGGCTGGGTCATTCAAGTCGCTAATTCCATCTTGATCTTGATCAGAACATCCGTGCCTATCTACCCAACTATTTCCGTATTGATAGGGACAAGGATCTGTATTATCTTCATATAAATCAGAATCACTATCTAAGCATCCAAACCAAGACTCTTCTGTTGAATTTCCAGAGGGGTGAATATTTATTTTCTTAGTTGAACTTCCAAACTCAAATATACATGAATCAGGGTTGAATCCATCTGGGTTATCACCATATCCGTCATTATCAAAGTCATCCCACTGAGTATTATCATCAGGAAAAGCATCATTTCTATCCGCATATCCATCTCCATCAGTATCTGGGCATCCTAAATCATATTCGTTACTTGTTCCTGCAGAATTTACACAGTCATCAGAATTATCTCCCACTCCATCTCCATCTGTGTCGTCCCATTCATTATGATCGTTGGGGAATGCATCAGGGTTATTTCCGCTAGGGTTGTCTCCGTATCCATCACCATCTGAATCAGACCATTGTGTATTATCTTCAGGGAATACATCATTATTTTGCAATGGATCATTTGAGTGATCTAAAAATGTGTCATTATCCCAATCTTCTGTGTTAGGGGTGGCAAGATTTGGATAAGGGTCATTAGAATCACTAATCCCGTCTAAATCTGCATCACTGCATCCAAATCTATCTGCCCAACTATTTCCATACTGATAGGGACAAGGGTCGGTATTGTCTTCATAATTGTCAGAGTCACTATCAACACATCCATACGACGTTTCATTTGTTCCAGGGCTTGAAGTTAATGGGCCCATTGCTCCTCCAGGTGCACCACCTCCTGGAATCATAAATCCGCCAGTACTGGGGATGTAACCTACAACTTTCAGTGTAGATGTGCCTGCTTGATTTGGACATGAATCAGGTGTTGTACCTGCAAAGTTATCTCCATATCCATCACCATCCCAGTCATCCCATTGTGTGTCATCATTTGGGAATGCATCGAATTCATCTGCAAATCCATCTCCATCTGAATCTGGGCAACCAATTTCAAATTGTGTACTGTTTCCAGCTGAAGTGACACAATCATCAGAATTGTCACCTATTCCGTCTGAATCAGTATCTGACCATTCATTATGATCATTTGGAAATGCATCAGGGAAATTTCCAGTTGAATTGTCTCCATATCCATCTCCATCTGAATCTTCCCATTGGGTATTATCATAAGGAAAACTGTCATTGTCATCCATGCTATCTTCTGCGTGATCTAAATATCCATCTCCATCCCAATCTTCAATGTCTGTTGTTGCAGAACTTGGATAAGGGTCATTAGAATCACTTATTCCATCCTGGTCAGAATCTATACATCCAAATCTATCTACCCAGCTATTACCATATTGGAATGGACATGGGTCCGAATTGTCCTCATATGAGTCAGAATCTTCATCAGGACATCCATACCATGTTTCATTCAATCCAGGATCATGATGGAAAGAATCCATTCCTCCACTTGGTCCCCCTCCTCCAGGGAGGTTGATAACTCCAGGAGTTGGAATGTATCCGATTACTCTGAGAGTTGATGTACCATATTGGCTGGGACATGAATCAGGATAATTACCCATTGGATTATCTCCATATCCATCTCCATCAAAATCGTGATTTTGTGTGTTATCATTAGGGAAATCATCATCAGAGTCTGCCCATCCATCACCATCAGAGTCTGGACAACCTAATATGAATTCAGTACTATTTCCAGCTGAATAGATGCATTCATCAGAATTATCTCCTATTCCATCACCATCAGTATCTTCCCATTCTTGGTCATCATTAGGAAATGCATCTGGATTATTCCCGTTAGCATTATCTCCATACCCATCACCATCTGAATCTGACCATTGTGTTCGATCTTCTGGGAATTCATCTACATTAAGATCCTCGACTTCAGAATTATCCAAATATCCGTCATTATCCCAATCTTCCGAGTTATCTGTAGCATTGTAGGGGTAAGGGTCATTTGAATTGCTAATTCCATCATCGTCATCATCAGGGCACCCGTATGAATCCACTGTTGATGTACCACTAATTGCAGGACAATTGTCTATATTATTCGCATAACCGTCATTGTCATTGTCAGGGCATCCATATCCTGTGGTTGGTTCTCCTGCTCCATCATCAACTAATGTACTACTGCCAGGTTGACCTGGACAAGCATCTGGATTATTCCCCATTGGGTCTTCTCCATATCCATCTCCATCAAAATCGTGATTTTGTGTGTTATCATTAGGGAAATCATCATCCGTATCTGCCCATCCATCTCCATCAGTGTCTGGACAACCAAAGTTTCCATTCCAACCACTGGTATTTCCAGCTGTATAGGGGCAAGAATCCCAGTTATCTCCATAAGTATCATTGTCACTATCTGCATACTCTTGGAAATCATATGGGAATGCATCAGAATTGTCTCCTACTCCATCACCATCAGAATCTTCCCATTCTGTAGAATCATAGGGAAAAAAATCCACATTGTCTCCATATGTATCATTATCTGTATCATACCATTCAAATTCATTTGTTGGGAAAGCGTCAGAATTATCTCCATATCCGTCACCATCAGAATCGATTGTTTCAGAACTATCGTAAGGGAATTTATCATCATTATCCCCTACACCATCTCCATCAGAGTCTTCCCATTCATTCGGATCGTTAGGGAATACGTCAGATGAATCTCCGTACCCATCACCATCACTATCACTTGTTTCTTGAGGGTCATAAGGTGCATCATCAGCATTATCTCCAGTTCCATCACCGTCTGAGTCTTCCCACTCACTTGGATCATTAGGGAATTCGTCTTCATTATCACCATAACCATCACTATCTGTATCTATGTATTCATTTGGATCACCAGGGAATTCATCACCTGAATCACTATATCCGTCTTGATCTGCATCAGGACAACCAATTTGATCTATTGAGCTGTAACCGTAAACATATGGGCAATCATCGTAAGGACTTATCGAATTATCTAACCAATCATCTTCGTAACCATCTTGATCCCAATCTAGTGGTGATGGATCGGGAAGCCATGCATTTTCTACCCACTCTCCAGGCCAATCTACTGAGCGAGTTCCATTAAGTGCGCCATCAGCCCAATTGTCACCTAATAAATCCCCATCACTGTCAACCCATTGAGTTCCCTCTTGCCAGAAGTCATCATTCAAATCAGATTGACCATCTAAATCTTGATCTAAACATCCGTAACGATCTCTCCAAGAATCTCCCCATGTATTTTTACAAGAATCTGCACCATCTTCTGGGGACCATTCAGATGTGACATCACCATATCCATCATTATCTGTATCGAAGCATCCATTTAGTTCCAGAAAACTTGTTCCATAATCCCATTTGCAATCATCATTATCATTAAGATAACTATCCAAGTCATAATTATTAATATATGATATATAATTTTGATTATATGATGTGCCCCAAAAAAACATAATACCGTCTAAAACTATTACTCCATTAATCAAAGGGTTATTAATTGCTTCATCTGGTGTAAAATTCCAACAATCTTCTTCGAAACAAGAGTCATAATTGTTTTGAGCATACAAGAAGGTGCCTAAGATATCAACAATTATGTGTTTTTCTCCTGTAGGTTCAATAGCTAAATGTAATTTGTAAAATTGTTCACCCTCACCCTCAGCAATTGTAAAATTTGTCCAAGTATTGTTAATATTCCAGTATACAGACTCTGTAATATATTGAGAAGTCCAGGATTCGTAATGAACCCAAATTAAATGGATGTTGTCCGATGAATCAATAAATAAATTCGCATTTGCACCTGCTCTAGTATTACCAAAGTGTTCACTCTGCCAAATCCCCATATTATTTGTATTATAGTATAAATTGCTACCATATATGCTGAGGAAATAGAAATTTCCTAAAGAATCCGATTTTAAATCAAAAATATTATAGCCAAAATCACTACTTATTAGAGTTGTACTCCAAGTACCAAAGTTACTATTTGTTGCAAAATAAATTTTATGATCGGATATTCCTCCTGAGGTTTCATCAATACCATAAATAAGAGAAATTGTATTGTCTGAATATTCAATGCTAATTGATTTTACTCCAGCAGTACCTGTTATTTCTACCAACTCTACATTGTTCCAAGTTCCTGATGATGTTTTACTAGTTACGTAAATAGCATCGTTTCCTCCTGTAATAATACCGATGATTGGATTATTTGAATCATCTAATGTTAGGCTAATCTTATTAATTGATGACCAACACTGAATGTTAGTATCTTCAAATGTCCAAATACCACTTAAAGTATCTTTAGTACCGTAAACTATGTCTCTAGATGACGTTCCTAAATCGCATCCAGAAACCTCATTTGTATTTTCAAATATTGTGTGAATTTTACCGTCCTCGTCCGTTTTAAAATCACGTTCGCCATTTCCTAAGATTCCAACATAGGGAATATATTCTGATTCATACATATCTTTATCATTTGGAGCTGAATATTCAATTTTAAAATTATTCTTGTCTAAATTTTGTTCACCCTGACTATACCATTCATGCCCTAAAGTTGGAAACATTACTTGAATTCCAGATAGGATCATTGTCGTAATAATCAGGTAGGTCAATGTTAGGTTTATTCGACGTGCCATTCGGCTCATGAAACTTGAAGGACACGGCTAACGCATAATTGTATTGATTTAGAAGGTGGGCATTCCTTGGTTGTCGTT
>PBGP02000014.1 GCA_002720095.2 Methanobacteriota archaeon | reverse complement strand
GTGATCATCGTGATCATCGTGGTCATCGTGATCACCGTGGTCATCGTGGTCATCGTGGTCATCGTGATCACCGTGGTCATCGTGGAGATCTTCTCCGCTATCTGGAGCTGGGAAAGTCAACTGATGTACTAAATACTCAATATCGATGTTAAGTTCAGATGCCTGATTTTTATAACTCATTAAATTATTAACTAATCTATCATTTTCAGATAATGCACTGCATAAATCATCAACAAGTATCGATTCGTAGTCAAGTGTTATTTCTCCAGTTGGCATAGCATGTGTCTTTATGATAGTTGGGCCGTCATCACCCATCTCAGATATCGCTTTATCGACCCATGGTTCAAGTTTCAAACCGTGATAGAAGAATATATCACTATTTAGTAAATCAGCTTTATCTCCAGGTGATGGAGAGAAATCATGAACTGGCTCATTTGAACTACCTATGATGTCAACTTCTGCTGTATCACCAACAACCGCTAAAACTAACTGTTGAACGTGGTATGTTGATACCATAATTTTTTTGTCAGCTAAAAGCTCCCTTAATTCTTGTAATGGATCTGTCGTACTCTCATTCTGAGTCTGGTTAGTTTGTGTCTGATTATTGGTCTGATTGGTGTTATCACTCGCGGTATCATCTACAATATCATCACTGATATTTTCGTCATTTGCTGTACAGCCCGCAAACCCTGAAAATACCATGATTAGGCATGTCATTAACACTTTATACTTAATTTCCATACTTACATCCCGTAAATAATAACTATTTAAAAAATGTTATTAATTATCGAATAGGGAATTATTATTAATTAGAACTGTTTAGTAGTTACATGAGTAGAATTGTCTCATTTAGCACAGACAATAAATTTGCAGAGGAACTAGATCAATTAGTAATAAAATCAGGGTATCAAAACAGAAGTAGATTTATTCGTGATGCATCTATATACTTCTCAGATTTAAAACAGAGAGGTGAATTAGAGGGAATGAAACAAGATGAAGTTATTGAAGGTCATCTTATTGTTTATTATCAGCATAACAATGGTGTCGAGAAAAAATTAATGCAGATTAGGCACTCAAATATGTTAGAAGTTTATTCTTATAATCACAGCAGTCTAAAATTTAGCCATACCTGTGTTGATGTAATACAAGGTATTGCTACTGCATTAATCTTCAGAAATATTATAGATCAATTGCAGAATACTCCCCATGTTAACAAGATTTCATTTATTAGTGCACCAAAGAGAGATGATGGTTGTTGTTGACAAAAACGTAATATCTTAGCCAAGCAATAAAAACCTCCTAAATTTGCGAATGTCATGTTCAATAATATTGAATGGAACAAACCTGAAAAATGGCATATAGGACTATCAGCGGAATCTGCAAGTATTAGTGAAAGGATTGTTAGAATTCTTTTCTTTACTGGTTTTACTGCAATTTGCGCACAAATTGCATTTAGCGTTCCATGGACACCAGTTCCATACACATTTCAAACGTTCGCTGTTTTAGCAACTGGTGTATATTTAAGAAGAAACGATGCATTTGCTTCTGGGTGTTTGTACCTATTATTAGGTGGATTAGGTGCACCTGTGTTCGCACAAGGTGGTGATGCCTTAATTGTAGGAGGTAGTCTGGTTGCTTCTGGGGGATATCTTTTGGCATTCCCCCTCGCATCAGCAATTGTCGCAGAAGGACTTGATAGATCACGAAGTAAGGGTATCGCAGAAATTAAAGCACAACTAATTTGCTGGTTTACTGCAATGATTCCAGTATACATATTCGGAACATTATGGCTTAAGTATTCATTAAAAACAGATTATTACCGAGCATATGAATTAGGTCTTGAACCATTCTTAATTTGGGATTTTTTTAAGATAATTATTATGGCATTTGTTACCACAAAAATTTGGTCATATTCCAAAAATGAATGATTATTCTTGTTCTATAATTTCATTAGTTGACGTGTTTCTAAAAAACGAAGGAACCCACCAGTTCCACTTACCCATTAGACGCATAGTCGATGGTACGACTAACGCACGAACTAAAGTAGCATCAATGAAAATTGCTAATGCAAGGCCTAGACCAATTTGTTTTAAAATTACAATTGAAGATAACCCGAATGCACCAAATACTACCACCATAATAGCAGCTGCCCCAGTAATTAATCCTCCTGTTTTTTGTAACCCATTGGCTACTGCCAGTGTATTATCTCCCGTTCTTTCCCATTCTTCGTGTATTCTGGACAACATCAATACCTCATAATCCATAGACAAACCAAACACAATACAAAACATTATGACTGGGTTCCCAGAATCTATTGGCTGAGCTGTAAAATTAAGTAGCTCAGATCCATAACCCCATTGGAATACCCAAACTAACATACCGAAAGAGGCGGAAATAGATAGAATATTCATTGCTATGGCTTTGATTGGAATTATAACAGATTTAACCTGAATAAAAATTAAGATTAATGTGGCGCTCAAAATGAATGCTAATGCTCTTGGGAGGTTATCCGATATTGCTTGGAGATTATCGGCGTTATAAGCAGCGAATCCTGCTACTAATAATTCATCTTTCTCTCCAGTAAAATTATCTAAAAATTTATGTTTGTGAAGTCTAATTTCCTCGACTACCTGTCTTGATTCAACACTCGTTTGAGCACCCTCAAGCTGAACAGAGATTAGTGTGGCATTATCACCGATGAAAACCTCCCTGATATTTTCTCTTAATGCAATCTGTTCAGCAGTCAAGAAACTATCAGGAGTCTCCCAAAATAGTATCACCTCTTCAATAGACATTGACGTATCTGGAAGCCCAACCCCTGAACCTCCAATGACCCTAGAATCGTTCAATAATTCGATGATAAAGTCATATTGTGCTCTTAGGTTTTTTTCCGATAGCGGATTAACCCCATCAGTTTCGATTACTAAATAAATCGAGTTGGCCGCTTGATTAGGCCACTTTTCATCAATCAATTCCATTCCTTGTCTTGTTTCTTCATCGGGAGGAAGTGCTTTCCATGATGAAAGAGAAAATTCAGCATATGCAAAAGGAACTCCTGCTCCAATTAATAAAATTAAGGTCGGAATCAGAACAGCCCAAGGTCTATCCATTACTTTTTTTGCAATTGATGCCCAAATTCCATCATCTTTGGCACTCATATCAAAAGAGTATGGAATCTTGAATTTATTAACTCTATGGCCTAAAATTGACATCACCGCTGGGAGTACTATAGTTGAATAAACCATGGCAATAGAAACTGCAATTGTCCCTCCAATTCCTAATGAAGGTAGTGAAGTGTTAGTGAAAAATAGCATTCCCATCAAGCCAATCGCAACAGTTATTCCAGAGTAAAATACTGCTTTTCCTGCTGTTGCACAACTCATTGCTGTAGCAATTCTAATATCATGACCTCTGTCTAATTCTTCTCTAAATCGGTTAACTAAAAATAACGAATAATCAATTGATACTCCTATACCTATTAATGATACTATATTTGTAGCATAAACAGTAACATCTGTAATGTTTGAAAGCCAAATTGTCATTCCAATTGCTGCTAAAAGTGTACCTACTCCAATTCCAAAAGGCAATAATGCTGCAAACACAGAACCAAATATTAATCCTAAGATTATTACTGTAATAGGCCCTGCTACAAACTCAGCCTTGATGAGGTCTTTCTTAATTAGATAATCAAATTTCCAATCAACAGAAATTCCATCTGTTACCCAACCTTCAAATTCATTTTCGCTAATTTGTATTGTTTCATGGAGACTATTCAAAATTTCCTTAGCTTCTTTTCTGTCGGTTGATATGGAGACTACGTTAATTGCGTAAAATCCTGATTCATCTTCAACAACGTAATCCTTTCTGTCAATCTCCTCAACATCCCAGGAATATGTAATGTTAACTTTTGGATGATTTTCAAATTTACTAAGCGATTGATAAACCACTGATTTCCATGTCTCATCACTGTCATTGTATACTGGGTGAAACACTATGTAACGAAATGACTTACCGCTTTCGTTACCGTCATTGTTAAACCTTTCAGAAATAAGGTTCCCAGCATGTACTGACTCAACATCATCTTCACCAAATCCTTCTGCCCAATCAGGTCCAAGTGCCATTAAGCTTGACATCAATAAGCATGAAAGCAATCCGAATGCAACCATAGATTTTGAATTGTCATGAATAAATAATCCTATTTTGTAAAAGATTCTATTCTCTAAAACCTTAGGATTTGTTGCGCCTTCCATATATAACGCGCTTAAATAGATGATATATACTAATGTATGACTTAGTAAAAACTACTAATTAGTTAAAACTCTACCCAATCTATTCAATGTCGCTCCAGAATTATTAGCCAATTCATAGTCACCAGATGTACCCATTGAAAGTATTGAAAAATTAGGGTGCCTCAAAAAAACTTCACTCATTTTTTCAAAACACAGTTTTTTTTCATCGTCTGTTAGTTCTTGAGGTGGGTGTATCATGAAACCTTTACAAGTAACCTGGTTATGATTAATCTTATCGATTACATTATCTAAATTTTCTAATGCGATTCCATTACGGTTTTTATCTTCAAATAAATTAATTTGAATTAGGATATTTACACCCTGATAATTGGAAATCTTCTCTAATAAATCTGGTCGATCAAATGATTGGATTAATGATGAAAACTTACAAATCTTAGGTAAATCTCGACTTTGAATGTTTCCTAAAAAATGCCATTCAATATCCTTTGGTAAATTTTTATATCTCTTTTCTAAGATGTCTACTCTATTTTCACCAAATTTTCGATATCCTAAGTTATAAAAATCCATTATTTGCTTATCATTCCAATATTTTGAAACTAAACAAACATCTACTCCTTTTTGCTTTATTGCTTCTAGAACCCCTAATGTCTCATTTTTCATTTGAACCCCTCATTAATTCTAATTCTATCAGTTGATCACGAATAAATGCTGCTTTTTCAAACTCTAACTCTGATGCTGCCATCTCCATTTCTCTACGTAAATTCTCAATTGATGCCGATAAATTTTCTAAATTCTCGAGGTTATTAATCTCTTCTTGATTGACACCCCTAGAAAACTTTCCGGCTCCCAGATTAAATTTGGTCTTAAAATCACTCGAAGTGTTCTTACTCTTTTTTCCGACTAACCTACGTCCTGCAGACAAAGAGGTTTGAACAGTGCCCGTAAGAATCTCATGTTCATCATCCCCCAGAGGTGGTAATGTTTTCTTTATTGTCTTAGGTTCAATATTATTTGCTAAATTATAATTGTGTTGTCTTTCTCTTCTATCTACTGTTTGAGTAATTGCAGCTTTCATAGATGGTGAAACTGAATCAGCATACATTATCACTTTACCATTTTGATTTCTCGAAGCTCGTCCTATAGTCTGTAACAAACTTCTTTCATTTCTCAAAAAACCTTGCTTATCCGCATCAAAGATTGCAACTAAACCTACCTCTGGTATGTCTAAACCTTCCCTCAAGAGATTAATACCCACGATTACATCAATATTTCCATGTCTTAAATGTTTAATTATTTCAGTACGCTCCATTGTATCAATTTCACTATGAAGATAGTGAGATTTTATTCCTGTTTTTTGTAAATATTCTGAAACTTCTTCCGCAAATTTAATTGTCAGAACAGTAACTAAAATTCTCTGATTCAGAGAAATTCTATGATTTATTTCAGAAACTAAATCCTGAATTTGTCCTTCTGTTCCTCGAACTTCGATTTCGGGGTCTAATAGTCCAGTTGGCCTGATTTCCATTCTTGCAATTCCATGGATGCTTTGCAATAATTCGTACATACTTTCAGCGCCAGAATCTTTAGATTTTAGTTCAGGAGTTTCAACTCCGCCTCCACCTTTAACATGTAGAAGACTTCTAGAAACAGGTTGATTCGTAATTTCACAAAATTGTCTTAATTCTCTTTCACCAGGAGTAGCCGAGACATACAATAATTTAGGAACTAGCTTTTGGAATTCAGATATTTTTAATGGTCTGTTATCTGCTGCACTCGGAAGCCTAAATCCATGTTCGATTAGATTTAATTTTCTACTTTTATCCCCATAATACATCCCTCCAACTTGAGGTAAAGTTACATGGCTCTCATCCATAATTACCAAATATTTTGTTTTGTCTCCGTGAAATTGCTTTGCGCAAGCAGAAAGAAAATCAAGAAGGCAATAAGGGCGATCTCCAGAATTTCTTCCATCAAAATGCAAAGAATAGTTTTCCACACCTGAACAATGTCCAATTTCTCTTAACATTTCTAAATCATACTTAGTTCTCTGATGTAGACGCTGGGCTTCAACGTCAAGTCCGTGATCTCTTAAATATTTCAAACGTGTCTGAAGTTCTGATTCAATAGATGTCAATGCTCTCTCAAATCTATCAGGACTGGTCATGAAGAATTCCTTTGGATGGATCCATGCTTCATCAAGATCATCATAAATCTCCCATGACACTGAATCACAAAGCTGAATGCTTTCAATTCCATCAAAGTTAAACTTAATTCTTAACGGATCATCTCTGCTTGGCATCCATATGTCAACTATTTCCCCCCTAACTCTAAATTGCCCTCTTGAGATATCTGTATTAGTTCTAGAATATTGTAGACTGACCAATTCCCTGATTAAGTCTATTATCTCAATTCCTTGACCTAAGAATACTCTGCAATGGTGTTTAAGAAAGGTTTCTGGTGCGTTCAATCCATAAATACACGAGACTGAACTAACTACTAACACGTCTGGTCTCGAAACCAAACTTGCAACCGTTGCAAAACGCTCCTGATCTATTCTTTCGTTTATGGATAGTTCTTTATCGATGTAAAGGTCTCGTTGAGGAAGATATGCTTCAGGTTGATAATAATCATAGTGGGAAACAAAATATTCAACTGCATTGTTAGGAAATATTCCTGAAAACTCTTGATGCAATTGACGAGCTAACGTTTTATTGTGACTCATTACTAAGGTTGGTAAATTCATTTTTTCAATTATGTGAGCCATGGCAAATGTTTTTCCACTGCCTGTAACACCTAATAGAATCGTTCGTTCTACATTATTTTCCAATTGTAAAATTAATTCCTCAATTGCTTTTTCTTGATCTCCAGCTGGTGTTAGATCTGTGTCTAATTTAAAACAGGATATTTCAGGATTTAAGTTCTTATTTGATGCGCCTTCAAGAGCTTTTGAAAGGTCGAATGGGTCATTCATCATAATTCCACCTCAAGGTAAGAATAATCCTCCGTTTACATGAATTATAGCACCTGTCACATAAGAAGAATCATTTCCACATAAAAAAGCCACTACTCCTGCAATTTCGGAAGGTGTTCCAATTCTACCAAGAGGGACCTCACTTTCTCTTTTTTCCCTTTTTTCTTTCGAATCTCCTGCTAAAATTGCTGTATCTATATATCCGGGAGCAATGATATTGACTCGCATGCCTGACTTGCCAACATCTTGTGCTAAGCTTCTCGCCCAAACCTGTAATGCTGCTTTACTTGCGGAATAATCCGCACCGTGTGAAGATCCCTTAATTCCTAGTTGCGAACCAATCACTACAATTCTAGAGTTATAGTTAAGATTGTTTTTCAGTGTATTCCACACTCCGAATGCACCAAAAAAATTTATTTCCAAAGTTTTACGTAAGTCTGACTCCGACAAGTCTGACGAAGGTGTTCTTTCATAATAGCCATGATTCAGTATTAATACGTCTAAACCCTCGTCACACCACGGATGTTCTGACAATAATAAAATCTCAGATGAATTGCTACAATCTACTTTTAATGCAACTGCATCTATACCACCTTTTCTAATAACGTCGACGGTTTCTTCTGCAGATATACTATCATTATTGTAAGTCAACAGAATCTTATACCCTTCCGAGGCTAATCTAATAGAAATCTCTCTTCCAATTCCTCGGCCTCCACCGGTAATAATTGCTAGTGGTTGTTTCGATTCCATAGGCCGCCCTTGAATCACTGCAATACTTCCCTCTATTGAACCCATGCATTTAGAAACACTGAATTCATAAGACCGGTACTTATTTGTTATATCAATGGGAGATGCTGAGTGGGATGTAATTGTTATTGGAGCAGGTCCAGGAGGAGGGACTGCTGCATTACATTGCGCAAGGAAAGGACTGAAAACACTCATTCTTGAAGAACACAAAGAAGTGGGTGTACCTGTCCATTGTGGAGAGTGTTTATCAGAGGTTGCCGTCCAAAATTTAGATTTAGAATTACCCGAAGAAGTCATCTCCCTTCATGTCAAAGGAATTAGGGTATTATTTCCAAACAATGTAGAAAAGAAATTAACTGAACCGGGATATGTCCTAGAAAAACATCTCTTTGAAAATTGGTTGATTGATGAAGCCGTCAAAGAAGGAGCAGTTTTTCAATCGTCTCATAAGGTTAGAGGAATGCAAAAAATATTTGAATTGGAAAATCAATTCTCTAGTTGGAAAATTACGGGAAAAGGTGATTTATTTCCTCTAACCTCAAAAATTATAATAGATGCAAGTGGGGTAGCAGGGGTGTCATCAAAGATATTGAAAAATTCAAGTAATATCGAGGTGATCGCTGGATATCAATATGAAATGGTTGAAGTCGAGAACGATGGCTATTTAGATTTTTACATATGGCCTAAATATGCGCCTGAAGGATATGTTTGGATGATACCAAAGAAAGACAGCAGAGCTAATGTGGGGTTGGTAACTACAATGAAAAAAGATAAGATTAAATCTTTAGATTCTTTCATAAAAGATACCTATTTGAAAGATAACCAAATAGTAGATCCCCCGTGGAGAAAAAAAGGGATTAAAGTGAAACCTTTTGGTGGGACCATCCCAATAAGTGGTCCCAGGAATAATACTATCGATGATGGCCTGATAATGATTGGTGATGCTGCTGGGTTTACATCACCACTCTTTGAGGGCGGGTCACATTTGGCTATGAAATCAGGTAAGTTTGCTGCACAAGTGGCTAAAGATGCTATAGCAAAAAATAGATATTCAATGTTTGAATTGAAGAAGTATGAAATTATGTGGAAGAATGAATTTCCACCTTATCATAAAATCCTGAAGGGAAAAAAAGCCTTGTATAATTTAACAGATAAAGAGATAGCATTCATGGCTTCCTGTATGCCAGATGAAATGAATGGGATGTCAACGATTACAAAGCTAGGTGTTGGTATGAAGATACTTGTAAAAAATCCTTCATTACTCAGAAAAAGTGTTATTTCTGTTCTACTGTCATTTGGTTATAGTCGAGCAAAATTCTATGGGTGGTGAAATAATTTTCAAATTTATTTTACCGATGACAATAGTTTTAGTTTTATTAAGACTACTCGGTCTAGAAACCAAAATAAACAATATTAAATTAAAAAAAATAACTAGAATAATTAGTTCAATCACTCCAGCAGTTCCATTTTTTTGTTTGGTGTTTCTCTTTATTACAAATAATGACAACTACCGTTATGTTGCAACTTACAGTTCAAGTGACTTACCAATCAGGTATAGAATCAGTGCTGTTTGGGCTGCTAGAGAAGGACCATTACTCCTCTGGGCGGCATGTTGTGCGATTGTTTCATTAATTTATGAAATAGTACCCAAAAAATTTGATCAGAAATTAAGTTTGAAAATTTTAGATTGTTTCGTATTATGTTTACTACTAGTAGCTTTTTCACTAAACCCTTTTAGAACTGTCCCAGAAAACTCATTGGTTATATCAGCTGGATTAAATCCCTTGTTACAGACTAATTTAATGATAATACACCCACCACTGATTTTTGCATTCTATACTTCATGTGTTTGGATAGGTTGTATTACTGTCTCAAAAATCATAATTAATGACATTGATTGGAAACACAAAGAGTTTTTAGAAGAAATAAATAAACCTACCTTAATTTCATTTTTTTTAGGTACATTAGGAATAGGGCTTGGAGGACTGTGGGCTTATGTTGTTCTGGATTGGGGAGGATATTGGGCTTGGGACCCAGTAGAAACTGCATCTCTATTACCATGGATTGCGGTAATGACATTGTTACACTTAAAACTTAAAAAGAATAAGCTTTCTAAGGAATGGTTTATGTTAGCGGGAATTAGCCCTGTCTGGTTCTCAATTCTAGCAACAGTGGTCACCAGAGCTGGAGGAGTCTGGGCTGGAAGTGTACATTCTTTTGTTGTAAATTCAGACACATTGGTGGATACAAATTTATGGGATAGATTAATAATTTTGAAAGCTGACGAGATTGCGGGAATAGAAATAATGACTTATTTATTTATTTTAGTAGGGTTATTTGGAATTTATTCCGGAACATTACTAAATCAAAAAATTTTGGAGTTAGGAAATAATCAAGACAAAAATAATGGGAATATTTTTTTGATAATTTTTTCAAGTGTTCTGGCAGGCCCAATTTTAGTTTTCCTTGGTGTTTTTAACAAGAATATGTGGGAA
Organism: Methanobacteriota archaeon; assembly: GCA_002720095.2. Lineage (GTDB taxonomy): Archaea > Thermoplasmatota > Poseidoniia > Poseidoniales > Poseidoniaceae > MGIIa-I. The sequence continues at coordinate 97,614 of PBGP02000014.1, read as the reverse complement.
GTAATTCCCATTGGATTCCCACTGTTTGTTTGTGGAATATCACCCATGATTGTCCCTGTGGTTACAAATAAGAGAATTATTACTGAACAATTTAAACTAAACTTAATGGAAGGAGATAGTTTGATGAGAATAATAATGTTTGTCGGGATGATTGCGTTATCTCTATGGATAGGAGATATAATCCTAGGTAGTTTTATTGTAATAAGTGTTCTTTTTTCAGTATCTTACAAGAATTTAGACGAGGGATGGCCTTGGATTATTGGTACTATCTTCTTGTTGTTATTTGGCTCTTGGTCGAATCTAATTAAAATTACAGAGGCTGCGATTGGAATACTTATTCTTTCAATTCCTTGGGCTATGTTAAGTAGTGACGATGGGAAAAAACTAACATTAAATTCTGTAGTATTTTGGACCCCCATTATTGTTTCAACTGTATACCTACTGCTTACTTGGGTCATACTTCTTAGTAGTATCGACGGTCCAAGATTTGAGGCGCATGAATTATTTGGGGCACCAGTATTGTTCTTGATTTTATGTGGTTTGTCTGTACTTGGACTACAGGGCAAGATAGAAAGAAGCAGGCTCATAGCATTAGTAATCTTTGTATCAGTAGCTTCGATAATTTTTGCATGGTTCTTAGGTGATAAATTACCTAGTGATTCTGCAAACTCATTGGGAGGGCCGATTATCAGAGGACATGTGGTCTGGTTACTAGCTCCAATTTCATTAATTGCATTACCAGCGTTAATCTCAATCATACATTCGACTGTAAAGAAAATAACTGATTCAAATAGAAATAAAATTGTCGTATCAGTGAGTGCGCATGTAATCCATTTAGGTGTAGTAATACTCATTATTGGCCATCTTTTCGCTACTACGCTAATTGACAGGAACGACCTCAGTCACCAAATTACTCTGATTAGAGATGATACTTCTTCTTACGGATCTTATGACTATACGTTTGAAGATGTCATAACTCTAAAAAAAGATGATTTAGAATTCAAAAATAGATTTGATGTTGGTGATGGATACATTGGAACTAAAATTAGAATTAATAATTCAGCAGGTGATTCAGTCATTGTAGAACCTGGAGTTCTGAGATTTGATTTACCTTTCGAAACTTTCCCTCGTAGTGAGGTAGATCGTGTAGCAAAACTTCATGGAGATATCGTGGTAATTTTTGACCTTAGCCAATCACAAGCGATGGATAATATGAAAAATCAGGAATTAGACGATTTACAACAAATTAGAGTTACAATTTATGAGTTGCCAGGCAGTCACTTGGTCTGGTTAGGATGGGTAATAATGTTATTAGGCTCTCTAACAATAATCTTCACACCTCCTAGAAGATTGACCCGTTTGACTCATAAAGGGGTATAAAGTCGGCGGGCTATTGACCAAGTGGTGAATTACATGGAAGAAGGGACAATAGTAAAAATTGACTATGATTTATTTAACGCTGAAAATAGCACTCTAATAGAAACTACTCGCGAAGAAAATGCGAAAGAAAATGACATTCATAAAGAAGGACAAAAATACACTCCAATGACCATTGTAGTAGGTTCAGGACAACTTATTGAAGGATTTGAAGAAAGTTTACTTGAAGCAAAAGCCGATAAAGATATTGAAGTTGAAATCCCTCCTGAGAAAGCTTATGGAGAACGTAAAAGCGAAGATGTTGAAACTTATGGTATGGACAAACTAATGAGATATGTTAGAGATCCTGAGTCATTAGGCATTGGATCAAGTGTGGAAATTAACGGTAGAACTGGAATTCTGAAATATGTTGCAGCTGGTAGAGCGAGAGTAGATTACAATCATCCATTAGCGGGCCAAACACTAAAATATAACTATAAAATTGTAGAGGTCATCAAAAGTAAAAAAGAGAAGGCTAATGCAATTCTTGAAAGTCAAACAGGGCATCAGAATTTTTCTGTAAATTTTAAAGGAAATGATATGACAATTGAATTACCTCAAGAGATGCTATTCGATCCTAATTCTTCAATGCTTAAATTTAGGCTTGTTAGTTCACTAAGAGACGGTTTAGGAGTTGAAAAAGTTTCATTCTTAGAAGTTCATGAACCCCGTTCTATATCAGAGGAAGAGTAATAATAATTGAATTAAGGATTGTTCCCATGAAGGAAAAATATTTTACAAAATCTTTCATTTTAAAAATTAAAAAGTTTAATACTTTTGAATTAATTGCTATCTGTTTTGTCCTAATTAATATCATTATTTTAGGATTTGGAAGTCTTATTTTTACTGAGTCGATTTGGAATCAATATGTTTATCCTAACATCTGGGAACCAATCGTAAACGATGCAACTGTTGGTGATTCGGGATATAATACACATAATACAATTTTATTTGCAGTTTTATTATTTGCTTTTGTAATTTCTTTTTCAGGCATCTTTAGAATTTTTAATTTACCCGTAAGGTACGATTCGATTATAGCCTTCATTCCATGGGTAATTCTTGCTGCAACAATCAGAGTTTTGGAGGATGCAGAATTTTTTAAAGAAAATATAGATATTCTATTTATTTCCCCTGTTATACATTTTCATCTTGCAATCTGGCTAATTTTTTCAGGAAGTATAGGAATTGTTGCAACTAAAAACCTAACTGATAAAAGTAACAATGAAATTTTTAGTCGGATGATTAATAGGATTAGATTTTGTACATTATTTATGCTTTTATTGTTTTATCTGATAATTTTTGAGCCTTCACTCGTAAATCATTCCAATTTAACTTGGTTTTCAATTCCAATTACTATAATTGTATCAGTCGCGGTTGCATGGTTCTCTCCTTCAATACCTAAACTTTCATGGAGCCCACTTGAAAGAATGCTATTCTCAACAGGTAATACCTTTTGTATATTAACTCTAGGTTTTTGGTTCCAGTTTTTGATTGAACCGTGGGGGACTAACTCGTCTCAAGAATTTTGGCCGATAGTAGTTTCATTAGGAATACCCAGCATTACTGTTATCTTATTGTATAGATTCGGAATTGACGCACAAATTGAATTAGAAAAAAGAGGGCTTGAACCAGGAGTTCTTGAAGAAAAATGGACTGTATCTGAATGGGAAAAGCATGAAAGTGATGAGAAAAATGATATTGAAAGATTAATGAGTAAAGCAATGATCGCCTCTCCCCTGACTCTGGCATTCACATTTGGACAGTTGTGTGATGGTTTGGCAACATGGATAGGAATTGACTTCGGAAACTACACCGAAAAACATATTTTAGGTACTAAGATAATGGAAATCGGTTCAACCATAATTGAAGGTGATGGTGCATGGTTATTCTTGATAGTGAAAATCATACTAACAGGGGTTTTAATTTTAGTTTTCTCTAAGGTTAGAATCGAACAAAATCAAAAGCACTTAAGATTACTTATTGTTCTAGCTCTCCTAGCAGTTGGATTGGCACCTGGTTTACGTAACCTCGGAAGAAATGTTCTAGGCGTGTGATACCCCCAAAATTGAAAATATTTGAGTTTATTTGAAAGACTGAACATTACCTCGATGTACTGGGGTTAGCATGCAACGTCTAGAATCAAGTGTGAATATTAGCGATTCTACCTTCTCTAAATTTTATGATTTTAATTTAACATTAGTCGAAGATCTTGAAGAAAAATTACATAAATCAAGACTAGGGGGTGGAGAAAAATATGTGGAAAGACATCGAAATAGGAATAAATTTCTACCCAGAGAGAGAATAGAAAAAATCATTGATCCAGGAACTGCATTTTTAGAATTGTCAACACTTGCAGCATATGGTTTATATGATCAAAAAGCCCACAGTGCTGGAATTGTCACAGGTATAGGAATTGTACATGGAAAACATTGTATGTTCGTTGCAAATGATGCAACAATCAAGGGTGGTTCATATTATCCTATGACGGTAAAAAAACACATTCGTGCACAAAACATAGCCGAACAAAATAATTTACCATGTATCTATTTAGTTGATTCCGGTGGTGCTTTTTTACCTATGCAAGATGAAGTCTTTCCAGATAAAGAACACTTTGGACGAATTTTCTTCAATCAAGCCAGAATGAGTGGTAAAGAAATTCCTCAAATTGCCGCTGTGCTTGGATCTTGTACGGCTGGTGGCGCCTATGTTCCTGCAATGTCCGATGAAAGCGTAATAGTGAAAGGTAATGGCACCATATTTTTAGCTGGTCCGCCCTTAGTTAAAGCCGCTACAGGGGAAATAGTCACAGCTGAGGCTTTAGGAGGAGCTAAAGTACACACTGAAAAATCTGGAGTTGCAGATCATTATGCAGAAGATGAAGAAGAAGCTTTAGCAATCATTAGAGATATTGTAGAGAATTTACCAAAAAATAAGAGACTAGAGCTAGACACCAGAATTTCAGAAGCACCTGCTTATGATATTGATTCAATATTAGGAATCATTCCAGATGACAACAAAATTCCTTATGATGTTCATGAAATTATTGCTAGGATTGTAGATGGATCAAAATTTCATGAATTTAAAGAAAGATATGGGACCACTTTAGTCTGCGGGTTTGCAAGAATACATGGGTTTCCTGTAGGAATTATCGCAAATAATGGTGTATTATTCTCTGAATCAGCACTAAAAGGTGCTCATTTTGTTGAGCTTTGTGGGCAGAGAAAAATTCCATTGATATTCCTTCAAAATATTACTGGTTTTATGGTTGGAGAAGCTTACGAATCAGGCGGAATTGCTAAAGATGGTGCCAAGTTAGTTACTGCTGTTTCATGTGTTCCAGTACCTAAATTTACCATCATAATAGGTGGTAGCCACGGTGCTGGAAACTATGGAATGTGTGGGAGGGCTTATGACCCTAGATTCTTATTTATGTGGCCAAATTCAAGGATATCTGTGATGGGTGGAGCTCAAGCAGCTGGTGTACTCAGTACGGTGAAATCTGACCAACTTGAAAGAGAGGGTGAACTTCCTCTCTCAGGCGATAGACTAAAAGAATTCCAAGCACCTATATTAGAAAAATATGAAACCGAAGGCTCCCCGTATTATTCTACTTCAAGGCTCTGGGACGACGGAATAATTGACCCAAGAAAAACCAGAGATATTTTAGGATTAGCAATTAGCGCAAGCTTAAATAGTAATCAAAGTGATGAAAAATATGGTATCTTTAGGATGTGAACTTATGAAATTAGTTGAAACACTACCGAAATGCGACTTAATTGAAGTAAAATTAGAAAAATATATTTTAGAAATATCATTAAACCGTACAGATGTATATAATGCATTGAACCCAGAATTAATTCAACAATTAATTGATATTTTTTCGTGGGCGGCTAAAAACTCTGCGGCTACTGCTAATAGCTTAATTTCTGATTCTGGTGAAATGCTACCAAGAGTAATAATTTTGAAAGGTAATGGAAAACATTTCTGTGCAGGAGCAGATATTAATTGGATGAAAAATAGTGGTGAGGCGACTTTTGAGGAAAATGAAAAAGATGCAACACGATTAGATGAATTATTTTATGGAATTTGGTCAAATCCCTGTTTTACCATAGGTTTAGTCAAAGGAGTTGCATTAGGTGGTGGAGCAGGATTAATAGCATGTCTAGATCATGTAATTGCAATCGATGGTTCAAAAATTTCTATGAGTGAAATAAAATTAGGAATTCTTCCTGCTGTAATAGGTCCTTACGTGCATAAAAAATTAGGAAGTGCGCAATTTAGGAGGCTAGCAATGTTAGGCACTAGAATTAACAGTGATGAAGCATTAAGAATTGGTTTCATAAATGAAATTGCAAAAGACGAAAATGAATTGGATTTATTTTCAAAAAGAATAATTTCTGAAATTTTGACAAGTGCCCCTTCTACAGTTGAACAAGCAAAATTATTATGCAAATCTTTCGATGATTGGAATGGAAATATGAAAGAGTTAAGAGATTACACAATTAAAACGACCAGTGTAATGCGTGGTGGAAAAGAAGGTCAAGAAGGACTTGGAGCATTTATTGAAAGACGAAAACCTAACTGGCATACTAATGAGGAATAAGAATGATAGAACCAGAGTGGATGAAAAATTCAAAATTTCCTTTCGCTTGTGTACTTATTGCAAATAGAGGAGAAGTTGCATGTAGAATTGCTAGAGCATGTAAAGAACTCGAACTTAGTACTGTTGCAATATACACTGTTAATGATAAAGATTCACCGCTTCTAGATTTATGTGATCAAAGTTTTCTATTGAAAGGAGAAACATTAAATGAAACATATCTAAATATTAATTGTATAATCAATGCGGCAAAAAAAACTGGTGCACAGGCTATTCATCCTGGTTTTGGGTTTTTATCTGAATCCTCCGAATTTGCTAAAGCTGTGGATGAATCTGGGTTAATTTGGATTGGTCCTTCTCCTGATTCTATTGAGACAATGGGAGATAAAATGTCTGCTAGGGAAAAAATGAGGAGTGTCGGGGTTCCTTTAGTTCCTGGTCATGAAGTAAAATCAACAAAAATCAAAGATATCCATAATGAATTAATCAATGTTAGTTCAAGTTTAGGGTTTCCTTTACTGCTCAAAGCAAGTGCTGGAGGAGGAGGGAAAGGAATGCGAGTCGTTAATCGACCAAGTGAATTGGCTGGTGCAATTGAATCTGCGCAAAGAGAAGCTGAAACAGCCTTCGGAGACGGAAGGATATATGTTGAAAAACTATTATCGAATTGTAAACACATAGAAATACAAATTTTAGCAGATGGTTTTGGAAATATTATTCATTTGGGAGAGAGAGAATGTAGTTTACAACGAAGGCACCAAAAGGTAATTGAGGAAGCACCATCCCCATCAATAAATCAAAAATTAAGAGCATTGATGGGTTCAGCTGGAATTGCTGCTGCTAATGCGGTTTCTTACATGGGAGCCGGAACGGTTGAGTTTTTATTAGATGGAGAAAATTTCTATTTTTTAGAAATGAATACAAGATTACAAGTTGAACATCCAGTTACTGAGTATGTGACAGGAATCGATATTGTACATCAGCAATTAAAAATCGCTTCTGGCCTACCATTAGAATTCAAACAAAGTGATGTAACGATAAGAGGGCACAGTATTGAAAGTAGAATTTATGCTGAAAACCCGACATTAGGTTTTTTACCTGCTGCAGGACCATTATTGAGACTGAAAATGCCTGAGGGTCCCGGAATTAGAGTAGATTCGGGCGTAGTTGAAGGCAATGAAATTAGTATAAATTTTGATCCTATGATTGCTAAGATTATTGTTCATGCTGAAAATAGAGATACTGCAATAATGAGAATGAAATATGCTTTAAATGAAACCGTCCTACTAGGATTAGACACAAATGTTGAATTTTTACATGCTTTACTCTGTGATGAGGATGTGAAAAATGGAAATACTACCACAAATTTAATTGAGACAAAATGGCCTAATGGATGGAAAAATGAAATAGATTTAGAAGCTATCGCACTTGGTGCAATTGCATGTGCTGTTTCTCAAAAATTCGGTACTAACAAATCAAATCAAATGAGTGAGGGTTCTATGGAAATTGATCCTTTTAAATTAATCAACAATAAATTTCCATAGGTGATTTCCATGAAGTTAATTGATTCGAATGGTGAAAATTGGGAAATAAATTTCCAAAAGACTAGGAATTTGAACTCTATATCAAAAATTACACTTAACGAGAAAGATTTTCAATTATCTAATACTAATTTTTCAATAAAAAGCAATAAAATTATTCTCTCTCAAGGTGGTCAAAATATTGTCGCATATGTTGTCAAACAAAAGGATACGTGGTGGGTAAAAATTAATGGTAGAACCTTGACATATACTTCAGGTGATATCAGAAAAACCAATAGAAAACAACTTAACGACGGTTCTTTACTGTCGCCGATGCCTGGTACAGTTCTTGATGTGAAAGTTACTAAAGGGCAGTCAGTTAAGATAGGAGATTCACTTATAATAATGGAAGCAATGAAGATGGAACATAAGATTACTGCGCCATTTAATGGTACTGTAGAAAAATTAAATTGTGAAATAAGTCAAAAAGTAGACAGAGGCTTTGTATTAATAGAACTTAAACAAAATTAATCAATTCTAATTTCTAATTCTATCCAAATTGGCCAATGGTCGGATATTGAAGACTCTGAAAATGATTCATCAACTCCCCATTTCCCGTTAAAATTATTCTTAATTTCACCAGTCAATACCATTCTATCGTATGTACAATTAGAACTGGCCAAATTAGTATCTGCTTCATTAGGAATAGCCCAAAGAAATTCCGAAGAACCAATTGCTAAATCAGCAATATCTTCTTCATCAAAATAACTACAATCTGCATTATAATCTCCAACTATGATAACATCTTGATCAGAGAAATATTCAGAGGACCAATTAAATACATCAATTAGAGCTGATATTTCTTTTTCTGCCGCAGCGGGTTTAGTGTGGATAACACCTAACACAAAATCTAAACTTGTATTTTTAATTGCTAAATGAGCTAGAAAAGGTTCTCTTTGAAATGAATCATTAACAGAATCATTGTACAAAGTACCATTATCTATCACGCTAATTAATTCAGGATCGTATAAAACTATATATTGTTCCTGACTATTTTTATCATCTTCCTGAGTTCCAGATCTCTCAGACAATAACATCTCAAATTTATTGTCCGAATGATTATTTAATAATTCTAAGAATTGGTATGGGACTTCTTGATTTATGTCTTTAACCTCTTGAATTGCAATTATATCATATATCGACACTATTTCTACTAATTCGGCCATAACAGATTCATTTGATGCTTTAGTTTTTCCAAATATCTTGATATTAAAAGATGCAATAGTGATGTTTGTACTATTGTATTGTTCGTCTAAATCAATAGAATTATCTTTAAATTTGATTTCAGTACAGCCAGGTATTAGAAAAAATGAGAATATCAAAATTGAACTAAATATTACAGCTCGAGTCTTCACTGATACACCCCCTTACTCACTCTCCTCTGTACGATTAAGATAATCTTTAGCATCCTGTTTTAAGAATGGAGTGTATAATGCAGGTAATAATAACAAACTAGAAATTAAAGCGAAAATTATAGCGACGACAAAAACCTGACCGAATAGCTGCAATGGTACTAAAGAAGAGAAATTTAGAACCGAAAAACCTCCAGCCGTAGTTAATGCTGCTCCAAACATGGCCCTTCCAGTAGTTGCAACAGATTTAGTAGTCCATTCATTTGGATCAGAGGTGGGTGCAAATTCTACTTCTTCTTCTAACCTAGTTGTAAGATGTACTGCATAATCAACACCAAGACCCAATGTTAGCGCTCCAATTGTTACAGTTTGAGAATTCAATTGATATCCAGTTAGTCCCATAATACCATAAACCCATATAACAACAACCATTAATGGAATCCAAGTTACAAAACCTCTAGAAACTCCTTTAATAATATCCTTTTTTCTAAATGTATTTATTCCTGAAAGCATAATCAAAATCACACCTGCTACTGTTGCTGTAGAAATTACGGCAGATTCTGCAACATCTGCTGTTACCTGAGCAAGAATAAGTGAGCGCCCAGATAATTTGATTGTAAAATCACTAGAGCTATTATGTGAAATAATATCTAAACGCTCACTTAAATTTGACTCGAATTCAGCAGTAGCTTTCCAATCAAGGGTGGACGCTTGAAATGAAATTAATGTTTGTGAACCATCTGAATTAATATTACCAGAGGAAATATTTCTACCATCTTCTGCTAATAACCATGACTCTAATTCTTTCCATGAAATGTCATTTTCGCTCAAATTATTCAGTAAAAAATCTAAATCTAAATTTGTTGCTCTTGATTCATCGAGAATCGACCAAATACCAATTGTTAAACCTGTAATCTTATCATTTTTAGATAATTCTAAAATTATCTCATCGTAAATATCTTTACCTTCTTCCGAAATTATATCTCCATCTAACACAACATATAGCGGAGAGGGGCTACTCTGAAATTCATCAGCAATAATAAAAAAATCCTGAACGACTGGCACAGATTCATCAAAATTGTCTCTAGTATCGAATCCTACCTCAAGCTGTTGAAAACCAATAAACATTGGAATAGAAATTATTACTGTCACAATAACTACTTTAACGGGTGTTTTAGTTAAAGAACCAATCCATTGTGATATTTGACCTATATCATTATTCCCTGATTTTTTAAGAGACAGTTTCTTTGGGGGAATTATCATCATTAATGCTGGTAGAGCAGTAATGCTTAGCAAGTAAATGAAGAATAAACCTATAGCAATAACTGTACCAAAAGAAACTAAAAATTGTTGTGAGGAAAACCTGAATGATAAGAAACCGACTATGTCTGTAAAGATTGCAACTAATAATGCGGCGGATGTAAGTATTGTTCCCTTTCTAATTGCTAATCTTCTGGCATCCAAAGAAAAATCTCTAAGTGTTAATCTACCTTGTGGGTTGTGCTTTTCTTGATCTTGTAACTCCTCACGAATTCTAGAAACTACATGTAATCCATAATCTACACCTATTGCTAAAAGTAAAATTGGTATTGAATTCATTGCTGCATTAAAAACCATCTTAACACCCAGTAATGTTAACAACCCAGCCGTTCCATATGTTGCTAAAATTGCTAGAACTGTTAAAAATAGTACATTGAAAGTATCTCTTTTACTCCTAAATTTTGTCCATAAAATAAAGCCTAATAGTAGCAGACAAAGAGAATTCAAAATTCCTAGTTCTTTACCTAAATTTGCATTTTGTCCAGTAGCTAACTGAGAAAATGAAAATACAGTAATTTCTGAATCGTTGGTTTCTAAAATTACTTGATTATTCAATTCTTCGGCCCAAATTGTAATATTTTTTTGTACTTCCCCGATTAAAGTTACATTATGCTCATCTGGGTCAGTAACAACAACAAAACTGGTTAATACTGGACCACTAGAATCCCAAGGTTTCAAAATATCTTCAGCGGGCAGATTGGAAATCATCATAGACCTGTAATCTATTGATTGCATCCCCAAGAGTATCCCAAGTTTCCCTGATATTGGTCCAGCTACTGGTCCTATTACCTCTCCATTAGGGCCTTGAGTTAAGTTATTTATTTTACTAATTAATAGCTGTAAAGAATTACTGATGTTTTCTTTCCTATCTAATCTTTCTAACCATAGATTTGGATCTTCTGGATTCCAATTTCGAAGATCTTCAGCATTGATTATACTAGGTGAAGGGATTTTTTTAGATTCCATGGTCAAAATCTCAAGATTTATCGTTAAATTATTACTATCAGAATTTAAAATCTCATCCAAGGCAGAACTCAAATTTAAAATCCAGCTACTTGCAGAATGAGGATCTTGTAGATGATGCCACTGCATAGCAGAACTTGCCATTCCGCTATTCGCTTGAATTCCAAATAAAGGATATTGAAACTTGGTTAAATTATCATTTTCCAACATTATGGCTTCTAGAATAGCTAATTGCTCCCATGTAGATCCTTCATATAGGTCTCCTGATTGAATGTGATCGATAAACCGAATGAAATCTATGGATGCTTGATATTCATTTTCAACTTCATTAAGTAGCCTAACAGTTTCATTATCTGGGAAAAAAGCATCCTCACTATTATCAAAATTAATAAACATTGCATTCGGCATTAATCCAAATAGAAAAATAAAAATAAAAATTAATGATGTTTTAGGTTTTGTTGTGCTAAGTGTAGTCAGTTTATCAAAAAAATATTTCAATTAATCACCGATATACACCTGTGAAATTATCTCAGTTATATTGATTTGTTTATATACCTCCCTCAAACATTGAAATCTGGGGTGATTTAATTCTCGAAAGAGGACTTTTGCATGTTTTATAAGGAGTATTCAAAAAGAAAATAATGTTGTTTGTCGAGTGCCTGTAAGTAATTCATTTTCACTCCATCCAAATGCTTCTGTAATTCTTCCCAAAGCCTTAGCTAAACGTTTAGAGTAATAATCAATATCATATGTATCTACTGGTTCTCCTCCATCTTCAACTAGCCAAGGTTCCACAACTTGATTACTTCCTGAGGATTTAGTAACAACATAAGCTACTTTCATTCCAGGAGTAAATTCAAGCCCATGATCATCTCTTCGTTTTTTCGCTGCCTGAACAAAAGGTAAGCCATCTGGGTTTGCATATCTATCAAATGCTTTACATGAACGACTAATAACCAAATCTTCAACATTTGCATTTCCTTTCTTTACTTCTTTTATTAGAGTAATTACTTCTTTAATTGCTGATTCTTGATTACCATCTAAAATATATTCAAATATCGATTTCATAGTATTAGTTAACAACGTAAATGAATCAGATCTTCGAGTTTCATAACCTCTAATTATCATTTCCTCTTTAGGCCAAATCATTCTACCAACATAGCGCTTTTTAGCTCCATGTGAAAAGAAAGCTGATAGACCCGTTTCGAATTCTAATTCAGCTGCATCTTCGGTAAATCTTTCTGCTAATTCCTTTCCAAACTTTACTAATTCCGTCTTAGCTTCATCAAACTTTTTAGCACCTAATTCAGTGTTAGGACGCTTTGTTGGAGCAGTAATTTTCATAGGCACACTAACAAAGATAGAATCAGTATCAGAATAAACTACATTTTGATTCTCTTCTTCTAGTTGACGAATTATCTCAGTAATATTATATCGTGCCCAAGCAGTGATAGAAGAACCAATATTTTTGTGAGTGAATCGATAAAATGTAGATGCAAATACACCATAGAATGAGTTCATCAATATTTTAACGGCATATTGCATTCCATCATGAAAGATTTGTTTTGATTTTTCACCATTAGATAAAGCGTTTTTCATTTCCTTTTTATGAAAGTCTCTTTGAGACATTAAGTCTAAGAGTAGTTTTGGAACCAATCCTTCTCTCTGGCTTTTTTGCAGATATTTTATTCCGTCTGGTGATTCATTACAAGGCAATTGCGTATTCTTGTCATCTATCATTGTTGTTCTACAAATATTATTGTTAATCATTATCGAAGGATACATCGATTTAAAATCGAGTACTGCAACCCATGGATATACGCCTGGTTCGACTTCATGAACATAACCACCTGCAATTTGATCTGACCTGTCATAACGTTTGGTCATTGGAACTGCTACATTATTTCTATCTGCTAAACGAATCACTAAACTGTCTATCCAATTGCTAGTAGTACCATTAATCACTACATCCAACGAGGTTTTTGAAACAGCTGCTAATGACTCTTTTTTAGGAATAACCCTTAATTCATCTAAAATTTCCCAAGGAAGTAATGCATCTCTTTTACAGTATTCTAAAACCTCATCAGGTCTTTTTTCCCATTCTTCGTCAATCTTACTAGTATCGATTTCTAATTTCCGTAAATCCCTTCTTTTAGGAAATAATAATTGGCTGACATATGATAACGTTTCTCTTTTAGGTCTAAGAACCATTCTTGCTTCCCACCAAGCATCAATAAAACAACGCCCCACTACTGTCCATTTTTTTGAATTTCGAGCCCTGTAAGGAATCATATCCCATTCATTTTCATGAGCACGCCTAGACCATCCAAATAATTCTGAACGAGTTTTCGTGTCGTTTTCTTTGGTAAGATATTCTAATCTTTCTTTAAGCCTTGGGATATCGAAATTATCAATATTATATCCTGTAATGATATCTGGGTTCTTGTCTCTAATAAGATTAGTCATTCCTTTCATAATTTCTATTTCAGTGCCTGAAAAAGTATATTCCTTAGCAATTTCTTTCCTTTGACCAGAAGTGTCCAACTGATCAATAATTACTGCAGCACATAAAATTCTATTATCTAAGATACTTGTTTCTAAATCGAATGAAGCAATAACGAACGGTGCCTGAAATGGAGTAATGTTATTTAAGTTATGAATATCTGTTTTAGCATAAATATCTACAGGATAACGATGGTCATCAATTACTTGACAATTGATTCTTATGTGAGTACCTATATCTAAATCGTAAAATAATCTCTTATCATGATTGAAGTCAGCATTATAAAATAACCAATCATTAATGTTTTCTTTACGGAACGAAGAACGATCTTGATGCTTTGAACTTTTCATCATTACCCTCCACATTTCTTTGACACCATATTCAGTCCATTTTTCTCCTAATTCAATTACTTCAACTACATCATCTCTTCTTTTTACTTTATCCAATTTTACATTTATATCAGATGGAACTTGTTCTGTAGAGTAAGTAATTTCTAAATAAGGTTCTAGCCCCCCTATCTCTAAAAAAATTGACTCACCAGTTATACATCTACCCCACAATTGAATTTTTGAATCATTAGATTTAGTTGAAATAACTGCGAGGTCGAATTGGCTAGAATACTCTGGCACAAGCGGAAGAAAATGGCTAAAGAATTTTAATTCTTGTACTGAAAATAAAAAGAATATATCGGAATAGTTGAAAACTACATTTGATTCGGTGTAGCAATGCGAACAGTTTTTGTTCGAATTTTTTGAAAGGTTGGTGCTAAAAATGAATGAAGTCGATTGGGACTCTCTGACCTTTTCATTAACAAAAACAGACTGGATGTATATTGCGAAATGTAATCTTGGTGACGCTTGGGTACCTGGTAAAATAATTCCATATGGAAATTTCGAAATAGACCCTGCTGCAGGTGTATTAAATTATGGCCAAGGAATATTTGAAGGTATGAAAGCACATAGAACAGTTAATGATAGAGTTGTTATATTCAGGCCAGAAGAAAACGCGAAGAGATTTCAATCTGGTGCGGATAGACTTGGAATGCCTCCTGTTCCAGAATCAATTTTTCTTGATGCTGTAGAACAGGTTGTAAGTGCTAACAAAAAATGGATTCCGCCGTCTGGCAAAGGTGCACTGTATATTAGACCACTATTACTTGGAACTGGTCCAATTATGGGAGTTGCCCCTGCTCCAGAATACACTTTCATTGTATTTGTTACCCCTGTTGGACCTTATTTTAAGGGGGGACTGAGTTGTATTAAACTAATTATCACTGATGAGTATCACAGAGCAGCACCAGGGGGATCTGGGGGGGTTAAAGCTATAGGAAATTATGCTCCTGGAATGATGCCGTCAAAAAACGCTAAGAAAAACGGGTTCGCTGAAGTAATCTATTTAGATGCTGAATATCATAAGTACATTGAAGAAGTAGGAGCAGCTAATTTCTTTTGTATTAAAGATGACATAATTTACACTCCTGAACTAACTGGAACGATTCTACCTGGAATAACTAGAGATTCTATCATTCAATTGGCGAAATATTTTGGATTTCAAGTTATCATTGAAAAAGTCTCAGCTGAGTTTGCCTTGGACGCTGACGAAGCTTTTTGTTGCGGGACTGCTGCAGTAATTTCACCGATTGGCTCGATTACACATGGACAAAAAACTAAAGTTTTTTCTAGCGGGAATATTGGCCCAGTTACTCAAAAATTATATAATTCAATTTCTGGAATTCACAGTGAACTCGTAGAAGATCCATTTGGTTGGTTGCATGAAGTAGATCTAAACTTGAATTTACAATACTAGTACTTTTTTTTAGATCTTTTAGCTACTAGTGCCCTTCGTGCTGCTTTTTGAGCTGATCTATTTTGTTTGAATTGTGATCTAGCCCTTTTATCTCCTATCTTCGGGCCCTTGCGCCTCTCTTCTTTTTCATGCTCTATTTTTTGAGAATAGCTCTCTCTCCAAACTCCTCCGATAATCTGCATCATTTCTTCTTTATTTTTAGTGCCTAAAATATTAGATGCTGACGATAAAGAAACCCACAATCTACCTTCTTTCATGTTTGGTCTCTTCGGGTGACTGACTCCTTCTTCTCTTTTCATTTTGGTAATTCCTACTTTTCTTGAAGCCCATAACAAACCTTCTAAGTCAGGGTTAGGGACTGAACTATCTATTGGAACCCGTCTACCAGAATTACGTGTTAACTTAGAATTAAAATAACCTGGCCATAGTGCAATCTTATCAGAATTGTGTTCCATCAATATCTCCCTTTAAATTGGTTTGGAAATCAAAATATTTTTAATTAATCTTCTATTAATGTTCCGTTAATTACACCATCTTGACCTGGTCTACTGGTGATCATAACTTTACCAAGTTCTGTTTCAACAATAGCTCCTTTAGTTAGAATATTTCTTCTTACATAATTTGGATTTGAAGAGTTCTTGGAAACTGTAGTAAATTTAATGGATTTTGTAGTACCATCAGAAGGATTGTTGACATTAATCATCTCTTCAGAGAGCACTTTAATTTGTGTTGATGCACCCGTTTTACGATACTTTTTCCTTTTAGATTCTCCAAGTACAGCAAATTGTTTTTCTGAGCTTATTTCTGTGCGTCTTTTCCCACGCATCATTCGTTTTCTTCCACCTGATGGTTTACGTTTTGAAACTCCATGCCATTGAGCCATTTAATTACCCTCGTAGTGCAATGCAAATACTGCCCTTATTTCAATGGATTGGGTCAAAAGAGGGAAGGCATGAAGGGCATCCTACGTTCAGAGGTAAATATGTCAAGGAAGTGGAAAATTAAAAAACGTAGACCAATACGTAAAAAAATTGTTTTACCTTTATTGAATAATCTTTCAAAAAATTTAGGGGTCGAAATAAATATAGAAAATTCATTATTTGAGTTTGCAGATTATGGAAATTGGAATTTAATACTAATAGATAAACTTCCTATTGCGATTGAAATTAAGAATCAAAATAGTGAAATTATAGCTTTCCCTACCATTAAGGGCTTGTTGACTTGGAAGCCTAAACTAAAATGGGTTGCTGTAGATAGAGGTGCTATTCCATTTTTACTTAATGGAGCAGACTGTATGATGGCGGGAATACAAGGTTGTGATATGGACATCAAAAAAGATGATCTAGTTTGGATTTGCGATGAAAATCATAGAAAGCCAATTGCTATAGGTTGGGCATTAGAAGACGCTAAATTAATGATTGAAGAAAATTCAAGTAAAGGAATAGAGACAATCCACTGGATTGGAGATGACTTATGGA
Source organism: Methanobacteriota archaeon (assembly GCA_002720095.2). Taxonomy (GTDB): domain Archaea; phylum Thermoplasmatota; class Poseidoniia; order Poseidoniales; family Poseidoniaceae; genus MGIIa-I. The sequence continues at coordinate 80,596 of PBGP02000014.1, read as the reverse complement.
ATTTAGAATTATGATGTGACCAACCTCGCCAATTCATGGCGAGGTTGGTCCGTATTTCTCCTAAATAGACTTGAACTATTCTATTTTTCGGGATGTTGCAATCAGTGCAGCACCTAGGGCGGCACTAAGTCCCACAATTAATCCAAATCCTGGTGTAGATTCATCGTCATCTTGTGTTGTTTCGTTTCCAATCGGTTCAGTTGTAGTATTATTCGAAGCAGTTGAACCTACATTAATTGTGAAATCACCAGAAGTGTAGGAACCTGCAGCATTAAAGCATCTACTAGATTGACCTGCATTATCCCAATCATCACCAAATGATGGAGATACTCCGTCGAAGAAAACACAATCGCCTGACGCTATATCTAAAGACCCTGTTAATTCAGTTACAGTAAATACTGTTTTGTCAAGACAACCAGCCGATCCAGAAGCACATTTAGCAACCCAAGCAAAAGTTGATTGGGATGTTAATGCCATGTTAGATGCGTTTTGATCTTCTACAGCCATTCCATTAACTTGTAATTCCCATGACCATTCATGAGGGTGACCTTCTGGAACGTCAGCAACATCTGATAGCCCTGCAAAGTTTTCAGCTGCATCCATACAATCTTGAGCAGTAGAATCATTATTCATTCCAACACATGTAAATTCCGCAGCATCTACAGAGAATGTTACATTAAATGTCCAATCTTCTGTTGGGTTGTTAGCACCAAGTTGTTCTTGAGAACATCCGTCTTCGTCAACGGTTGCTCCGTCGCCTGAATTTGGACAAGTATCAAAACAGTCATCTACTCCATCTCCATCTGAATCTGTTCCCTCTTGACATGTTGTGTCATCGACACAACCGTTGGAGAGTACATTTGGAATATCTTCCTCAGCAGTATTTGGACATTCGTCAAGTGAATTGACTACTCCATCTTTATCGTCGTCGCCATCAGTAGTTCTACCACAATCAGCTTCTGTCAAAACAACAGTGAAATCTGCATTATCACCAGATTTCATTATGAAAGGCGAGGTTTTATCTGATCCATTGTAAGCAATTGACGATGGACAATAATCTCCATCAACTATTTCTACAGATGTGTTAAATTGATCTGGAGATATACCAACTCCAGTATCATTCTTTAATGGTCCGAATGTTAACGATATTTTATCGTCAACAACCAAAGCATCCTCATTAGCTTGGGTTGTTAATGATACTGAAATACTGAAAGTATCAGAATCACTAGTTGCACCTGCTAGATTAGAAGTTGTAGATGTAGCGGCCCATTCAGCATCCTCGCCTGGACTCATCGTCCAAACATGAGACTTGTGTCCAGATTGCCAATCACTAACAAGATAATCCTCTAAACTTAAGCTATATTCTGAAGCTTCCGATTCAGAAACAGTGCCATCTTCATCGATATCGGCCCAAGTTCTTAAAGGTGCAGGATATTCCCATACTAACCCTAAGGTAATTGTTATTTTTTCTTCGTTTTCATCACTATCTTCAACTGTAATACTTACATTGTGTCTAATTTCTGTACTACTTTCATCTTGTGCTGATGCCAAGGATGCAAATCCAGATGCACATAGTAATAATGCAATCATTACGTTCAATATTGTCTTTCTTTTCATATTAGGTCACTCCCTATGCTGTGCATCACGACTAATTTATATCATATATAACCTCCGCAGTTATATCTTTTAATAAAAAACATCAGGGTTGTACCATGAAGGTAGAATCAAATAATAAATTAAAGATATATTTAGTGATACTGTTCTTTACTATTTCAAGCCTCAGCATACCAACAATTTCTGCTAAAAATGGTGAAGACGTTGTCCCTGATTTAGGACTATATCCTTTAGAAAACCTTACGTTCACCACACCTAGTTTGGATAACTCAAAATGGACGTTAAATGTAAACACTCTTGATAATAATCGAAACATAACTAATATTACATTAGAAACTCAAATTTGCGTATACGACCCCATTGTATGCCATGCTCCAAAATTTCTTGAAATGACTAGAGAAAATAATTCTTGGAGTGGAGAAATTACAACACTTGAAAAGCATTCATACGTAAACTGGAGATTAAATATTGTTTATGAAGATGGAAATGAAAGTTTAATTCCTGAACTTTCAAACGGATATGCCAAAGTATGGAGTAAATGTTGGGAAATTATGGAAGATCAAAAAGTAATAAATAATTTTGAATCTTGTGGCAATGAAGAAATTGCCGGATTCAGTTTAATAATTGGAGTCACTTCATTATTATCTGCTGTTATTGTAAGTAGAAAACCCTAATAATTTAATTTATAGAATTCAATCATTCTTGAAATTAATTGCTTAGAATTTATTCCCCATGACGCAATCACAACTGAACAAAACTGATTATCTTCAGATAATTTTGAGCTAACAAATCCTGGTGCTTTTAAATCACTCGGAACTAAAGGTAAAGGTTTTAAATTTGAGTTAATATCGATTTTAATCGTACCACTAACATTAGTCACTGTCATAAAATTCTCAACTTTCAATGTTTTTTGATTTGATTTAAACTTTAAGTTTTCAGATTTAAATAACTTCTTAATATGTAAAAATAATTCATCGGAAAATTGAATGTCATTACTTGATTCTGGAAGCCCTGATATCTGTTCAGTATTTGTCTCTCCATATGTATCTAAAAATGATAAATCCGTCTCATTTTGGATGAACAAATCTTCAAAACCTTTAGAAAGTTTTTTTTTGGCCATAATCTCCCCTACTGATTCATTTTAGAAGTTTGTGACCAACCAATAATTCTACCGTTCGTTGCGTCAATTAATAGTTCCACAGATTTATCCCACCCATCTTCTTCGTAAGAGCGATGCATATCAAAACTAACTGCACCCTCTTCACGATTAATTAAATCCAGTATATCATTCAAATTTTCGGTAGGAGTAATAACGAGGTATCCTAATTTGACATCATTCCCTAATTCTCCATTCGGTGCTATAATCCCGTTTACTCCAGATAATTCTGGATACCTAACCGAATCCAAAACTCTGCTTTCTAATTCTGATAAAGAATTAGTAACACTAATTGAATTACTGTTATACGAAATAGTTTCTGAATCAAAAATTCCTGCGTCCTCAATTTCACAATAATCACTTCCCGACTGGTTTTTCCTGATTTCTATCAGTTCCCAACCACTAATCCCAGAAGGATCTACCCAACTAAAATTCCAAAAAGTTCTTTCATTTTCTACAACATCGTTTATCGCTCTCCATACGTATCCACCTACGTCCAATGCAGATATTAATTCAGAAACTATTCCTGATTGATTCATACAATTGATTGTGTCTTCAATGGTAAATTCCCTAATTTCTGAATTGTCAGGCATGTGAACGCCTGTATTTTTCCAATCATGAGTAGGATTCAAATATCCTTGACCTGGTAAAGGACGGTTAGAATAAGTCTCCTTCCAATCTACTAGCTCACCTCCTGATGTTGAAGATGTTTCTAGCATCATTAGCTGTAAGTTAAATCTACCTTGAGGTATCTCAATATCTGTGGTAATGTCTGAAACTATTTCAATCCATGATTTACTACAAGAAGTTCTGTCTTCCTCATAGTTTGATATTTTCAAATCAACATATTGCTTCACTGGCCAAGGAGAATCCTTAGTGGCCCACAGATTAATTTTAGCACTTCCAAAACATCTGTCGCTAACCTCGGTATTCTCTAGATAAATTTTCCAAGTTTCTTTTCCACCCACTTCATCGATACCTGCCACATTCCATTTCCAATTCCATTTTTCTCCAGATACACCTTCTCCAAGGAAGGCTCCTTCGAGTAATTTATCAAGCTCAATTGGTGCAAATGCTAGTGAGATTCCAGGTAAAAAATCCTTTAAAATAGCTCCAAATTGATCAAATCCATACGTTACTGTGGTTCCGCTTAGTGTTCCTAAGTCGCCACCTTCAAATTCATAACCCACGTCTGCTCTCAACAATTCTTGAGTGCGGATTTCAGTCCACGAATCTACATTTATTTTTGCTTTATTATCATTTAAATTGCCTAATGTTGTTTTACTACAAATATTCGCAATTGGTGTGTTTGTAGCTATATCTATATCATCAAAATCATATTCGTATTTTTGCTCTAAAGTTAACCAATTTTCACCAAACGGACCTTGTTTCTGAACAACGCCTAATTTAGAGTTATCTGGCTGATTAATAATTTCAATAGAATCTCCTTCTGTGACTGCAACACTTCCCGATCCAGTGTAGTCAATCTCAATCTTACCACACATCTTATCCTCGGCACCTAACTGTGTAGCAATGATCTCAACTAGTTCATCACCTTCAATTTGCAAGAAACCACTACTAATGGAAAAATCCATCGAATCACCATACCTTAGTTTATCTGGAGAAAATGATTCAGGCTGTGAAAAAAAGTACCACCCCGAACCTAGTAATAGTATAGACACAATAACTGAGGTTAGAACTAGTTTTGGATTCATTAGCTTATTTTTCAATGTTTCTTCGAAGGTTTCTTTCTTAACTGAAGAGACTAGAGTTTGGGCTTCTTCAATTATTTCTGCTTCGAAAACTAGTTCACTATCATTTTCAGAAATTTTATCGATTATTGCGTCTTCCAAATTATCATCTTCTTCTATCTTTTCCTCTATCTCAGATGATTCCTCTAAGATTAAATCCTCAGATGGAACAGTATGTTCATTTGATTTTAGTTGAGATTCTGAGTCTTCTTCTAGAACTAAGTCCTCTGATTCAAGGCCTAAATCATCCCATGATAGACCTGCATCCAACAATCTTTCTACCAAAACTGATTTCTTACCTGAAATTGATATATCATTATCTAAACAAAGCATTCTTAATTCCTTGTGTGAAAGCGTTGATGATGGAAGGTCGACACCTGATTCATCTTGTTCGGACATATGTTACAAGTATGTTCGGACATTACTAACCTTTCAAGTCTGCTGCTAAAATCTTCACTGAAATATTAATTTGGTACCCTAATTAATTACCCAAGATATGAAAAAGTATGAACTGCACCACCACACAGGGTGGGATATTTGCGATTAGCTATTCTTTCTAGAGGTCCTAGACTATATAGTACCAGAAGACTGCAAGAAGAGGCATTAAAAAGAGGTATTGAGGTTGAAATCTTGGACCCTCTACAATTCACCTTGTCAATTAGCAAAGATTCACCACAAATTCTACATAAGGGTAATAAAGTAAATTTTGATGCTGTACTACCTAGAATTGGTCATTCGATAACAGCACATGGTGTAGCATTACTGAAACAATTTGAGCAGTTGGATATCTATGCTGCAAATGGTAGCCAAGGAATAAGACAAAGCAGAAATAAATTGTTAGCTGCACAAATTTTAGGCAGAAATAATGTTCCTATTCCAAAAACAGCATATGTGAGGAATATTAATGACGTTGAAAGAGCAATAGGTCTAGTTGGAGGGCTTCCAGTGGTTATAAAAGTCTCAGAAGGCACTCAAGGCAGAGGTGTATATCTTAGACATTTATACAGAGATGCAATTGGTCTTGTTTCGGCACTATTAGATTTAGAACATGAAGTATTAATTCAGGAATATATTCATGAAAGCCATGGAACCGATATCCGAGCATTAGTTGTCGGTAATAAAGTAGTTGCAAGTATGAGAAGACGCGCAAGAGGGAAAGAATTTCGTTCAAATTTTCACCTGAATGGTACCGTTGAACCTATTAACCTAAACCCTGAGTATGAAGAAGTAGCTCTAAGAGCTGCCAGAGTCTTAGGATTGAATATCGCTGGTGTTGATTTATTAGAAGGTAAAAATGGCCCCCTCGTTCTTGAAATTAATTCCTCACCGGGCCTAGAGGGCATAGAAATGGCTTCAGGAGTAAATGTAGCAGAAAAAATAATTGATTTTCTTGAAGATGATGCACAATTCGCTAAAGTTAGTATGGATCAATTACTGTTAACTGTTCCCGGACACGGTATTTTACCTTTGCACTTAGTTAATTATCCATGGTTAGTAGGAGAAAGAATTGAGGATATTTTCAAAAATTCTGAAAGCCATGCCTTCGCTTTATCTAGAGACCGTCAACTTGTTTGGGAACCTAAAAATAACCTAAAACTGAGATATAATGATATTTTAATATTTTATGGTGACTTATATCAATTGAGAATAAATTTAAGAAAAATTCTAAACTTCGATGAATATAATCACTTGAAAAAATTGACTGGAATTAAAAACATGGAAAATGCAGAAAGTTCCTGATATCTCTGTTTTTCAGGAGTTTTTGGCGAAGCATTCAAATCCTCGATTACCTATGGATACATGCCTTTTAGGCTGGGATGCAGTTGCTTGCAACTAAGGAGGGGATGTTATGGCTTTAGATAATAATCAAGAATTAGAAAAAATGGTTAATTTAAAAAATCCAGAATCAGTAAAATTACCTGACAGAATCGCAAGGCTATCAAATGTTTCCTGGCATCCGTGTTGGATTCAGCAATTGAAAACGGAAGGTAAAAGCTTTAACACGATCAAATCATATTCATATGCTGTAAGAAAGTTTATTGATACAAAAATATCAACAAATGATAAAAAATTAGAAAATGAAAAATTAGAAAATTTAACGGTGAATAAATTATATACACATATCAACCCAAAAAATGGAAGATTAGATATCTGGTTACAATCAATAAATAACCTAAAATCTTCGACTGTTAACGCTAGATTAGCTGCAATCACACACTTGATAGAATGGGTTGGGCACAATTTACCAGAATATATTATCAGGCCGAGAAAAGGCAAACATATACCTAAAATTCTTTCAAATAATGAATTAAAAAAAGTACGTATTGCAGCTTTCAATAGTGAAAATCCAATCGCTCATTTAATCGTAACATTTTTGTTAGAAACCGGGATTAGGATTAGTGAATTATGCGGATTAAATGTTCATGATGTAGACTTTGCCGATAAAAGCGCAAGAGTTGTTGGCGGTAAAGGAAATAAGGACCGAATGGTTCTTTACACTGAACAAACAGCAGAAATTTTAACTGGATGGATTATCTTTAGAAAACAATTAAATTTAGTTGATTCAGATGCACTATTAGTGAATTCAAAGGGAAAAAGAATCACACCCAGAGGTATCCAGAAATTAATGGATAAAATAGCTGAAAATGCTGGGATTTCAAAAAATAGATTGTCTCCGCATATTTTAAGACATAACTTCGCAACTGGGCTTCTTGAGAGAGGGGCTGATATTGTCTCTATTCAAAGGTTATTAGGTCATTCTAATATCCAAACAACAAGAGTCTATCTTGAAATTAACGATCAAACTTTAAGAGAGGTATATTCTCGTGCACAAAGTAATTTAGAACGTATAAATGAATAGGCTATTTTTTATTCTTTTTCTTAGAAATTAAATTTGGGCCTTTCCATAATTTGGAAGATACTATCTCATTTCCTATATGACCTGGGATTGGACAATGCTTCCCACTACGGCACCTACTACAATTTTCCTTATTAGGAATCTCGACAACCTTGCGTAATTTGCCATATTTTCGCCTTGGCATAATTAAACGATAAAGCAGAGACGAATAATATTTTCTTTAATTTTTATTTTTTCTGATCAATGATAACATGTCTTCTACTGATTTGGGAGCATTAATAATTCCTTTCTTAGCTTTCCTTGCTGCAGCAGCTTTCCTTGCTGCAGCAGCTTTCTTAGCTGCATTAGCTTTTCTAGTAGCTGCTGCTTTCTTAGCTGCTGCGGCCCTCTTAGCTTTTTGCGCTACTTCAGCTGCTGCTTTCTTTGCTGCATTGGCCCTCTTTGTCGCAGCAGCTTTCTTTGCTGCTGCTGCTTTCTTAGCTGCGTTAGCCTTTCTAGTGGCTGCTGCTTTCTTAGCTGCTGCAGCTCTCTTAGCCTTTTGAGCTACTTCAGCTGCTGCTTTCTTAGCTGCGTTAGCCTTTCTAGTGGCAGCAGCCTTCTTAGCAGCAGCCGACTTCTTGCTACTGGAAGAATTTTTTTTAGAATTTGAATTAGATTTTCTCGCCATTAGTATGCCCCTGTGGTTAGTCTAAAGAGTACAAACGTATGAATTTGATGTTCACGAATAACAACAATGTCTTATGAAAAACCGTTATCGGTGGTATGTGACTGATAACATCGATACCATAATTGGTTCAAATCCTGAATCCAGCCTATTATGGATGCAAGTCCGAAAAGGAAGTCCTCAGATGAAATGTATTGATGGAATTTTACGACCAAAAGAATACCCAGAAAAAGGTACAAAAATTCTTCTTGGAGATGTAGCATCGGCTTTGATTAGAGTCAGTGGTCCACATGACCACATAGAATTTATTTCAGTTCCTACATTCGATGAGCAAAAATGGGTTTTAAAATTAAAATCATCCGAATTAATTATCAAAATAGAAAGTTTTCCATATTGGGGTTTTGGGCTATTTTCGAAGTGCTATCTGAATAAAGTTGAACTAAATGGGAGTTTGAAAAAAAGATCTAAAATTATTTTCGATCTGGTGGTTTGTTTAGGTCGAAATCCATGGGAACCTACCTTTCCTTACTTTTGGAATAGAATCACCAAGTTCAATTCAAAAACACATCAAGATAAATGGCTAGAATTGATAAATTTCGCTAAAAAAAGTATGGAAGAAGAAATTGAAGTAATTAATTTAAGATATATTGAAGTCAAAAAAAGATCTATGAACAAAAATTATTTTCCAAAGGATTGGAATGAAAAAAACTCTAAATCCTTATTGAATGATGTCGAAATTGATATAAATATAGCTAAAAGATCCTTACATGATCAAAACGCTGCAGGACTAAAAAGAGCACTTGATAGAGCTGAAGCCAAATTAATAGAGGCCGATCCACTAGTTGGATTGCAAAATGATGAAATACTTCAAAATCAAAATAATAAAATTCTGACTGTAGATAATATTCCATACATTGATCTTGTGAAAAATGAAGAAGAATAAACTCAGTCTATTTCATATAGGGGTGGTCGGTCGTATTTGTTACCATGGCAGGTAAAAAAGAGAAAGGAAGTGGTATTCAACAAGCCGCAGGCCTAATTAGATATTTCGACGAAGAATCTGAAGATGCGTGGAAAATTAGTAAGACACAAGTGTACATAGCCTGTCTAGTATTAGGAGGAGGAGTCTACTTACTAAATCATGGCGTACTACAATTCATCTGGAGTGCAATAAGTAGTCTATTTTAATTTAAGAAAGTGGTTCTATCTCGACTACTTGATCACATTTAGAAGCTAATTCATTAGCGGCAGCAACCGCTGTTTGAAAATCCGGAGTCATGCAAATTTCAAAGGGTTCACAATTTTTTTCATGTAACATCAATCTATATGATGCTGATAGATTTTTGCTTATATGCATTTTTTGCCATGACCATTCATGATTATCCATAGTCAATAACAATGACTGGTTAATCATATAATTACCTACAGATCGAGCGAATTTTGCCCTTTCTGCCAAAACCGCAATTGTTCTGTCATGATTGGTCATTTTGGCCAACAGCGGATGTGCTCGTGGCATAATTTTTTTATTTTTTAATCTCCCTTCACGAAATGCTTTTCCCATCTTATATCCCATCTTGGACATATGTCCAGATATTTCTTGTGAGGTTTACTTTATATGTGTACGGGCTAAAAAATAAATTAAAATTGGATTTATTAACTAATTTTTCTTTTTGGAAGTTGTGAATTATTTAACTCCATCAATAATATCGATACAATTGATAATACGAAAATTACGAACTTAGTATTTATTAGAATGATTATTAAAGAAACTGATAACAAGATGAACATAAATAATGTTGCTGCAAAATAAATTTTTATTTTTAGGCTGATTAATGGTGACTTTTCAATTAAAATCGGTATTGTTAGCGATAAAAATAGACCTAATAAAAAACCATTAATAAGACTGAGAGAAAGTAATGAAGAATTAATTGATCCAATAATTAGACCTGTAAATAATCCGTATCTCCATCCATGCAGTTCGGGTCTTGCCCGTTCGTCTAAACCTAAGGTTGGTAATAAACAGAAAGCGAGTGACAAAAGTAGCACAGGAAATAATTCAACTATTAATTCATAAAAGATACCCACCAAACTCCAAAAAGGATACAAAAATATCGAAGTGAAAAATACGAGTGAAAATAATCCAGTTAAAATTGCAATTCCCAAGCCTAGAGAACGATTTTTCCCCGCAGGGATAGTACTGTCTAAATTTTCTCCGTAATACAAAAATAATGGCATTATTGAAAATAGTAATAAAACTATGATTATGGTTCCTAATCTAATAACATTAGGCTCAGAAAATAATTCTGCATTCCATTCACCGCTCGCAACTGGAGTTAGAGCCTCTATTGGTCCAAAAAATATTAAGCAAATACCATATATTGCCAAGAATCTTAATAAATTTCTTAAATGTTTAGAATCTGATTTCAGCTCCATGGCATGAGGTGCAAAACCGAGTATAGTACCATAACCTAAAGATGCAATTAAACCCCCTTTAAAAGAGGATGATAATATGGAATTGTCAACTGGCACAGGTTCACTATTCTCGATTAGAGAAAATGTTTGTTCTGGTAAAATTCCCGTTAAACAAATTATCCAAAGTAATGAAAACCAGCGATCGATCATATCCTTATTTTTTATCGGTAACTTGTCATGGTACAAATGTAAAGTCACATGTACAATCAAAACTACTGTCATCAACATTATTGATGCTCCATCAGATCCCGAGAATAAAGAAAAAATTCTATCACGAATAGATGAATCATGTTCTAAATGAAGTGCCACATGTAGGTGTGAAAAATTTAAGAATAAATGTGAATGTAAATATCTAATAAATAAAATTAAGAACAAGAAAATTGGTAGAGCACGAAGAAAAATTTGTATGATTAATAATTTTCTAGTTGTCCAACCCTTTCCAGAAAGAAAATTTCTGAACGACGAGGAGATTAAAAGTAGGACACAACTTAACAAAGATAGTGAAACAAACACATTTGCAAAAGAGCTAGCAACTACCTCCATGAAACGGCTAACAAGGCACTGCTATTCAAACAAACCTTAAGGTAGTTTTTTTTAGGGCTATTTTAGTCAGTAATTTTGCGGAGGGGGAAAAAGTGGAAAAAAATTCAAATTATACTAAATTCCTCAATGTTGTTAAAAACTCTGAAATTACAAAACTTACTCAAAGTTTAGATCTAGATCAAGAAAGATGGATTGAATACAGTATGAGAGCTTTACCGGATACAATTCGTGTTAATCCCATTCACAAAGAGCACAAATGGACGATTTCGAAAATAGAAGATTTAGGTGGGAAAAGAATTGAGTGGGTTGGGGAAAAAACTCTTGGATATCAAATGCCATGGGAAAAAGGAAATATTGACGATATTAAAATAAAAAAGTTACTCCAATCAATGCATAATTCAGGAAGACATACTGGTCAGGAAGCTGTTTCAATGATTCCTGCAGAATTAATTAATCCTTTTCCCAATGAAACTATTTTTGATGCATGTGCAGCACCTGGATCAAAAACAACGCAATTAGCCGAGTTATCTCAAGATGAGGCGGCAATAATAGCAAATGAACCTAATAAAGGTAGGATGAATATGCTAGTTACCAATAGATCTCGCCTAGGACTTAAATCAATAGCTATCACACAACACGATGCGAGGAACTTTCCAAGAATTTCTAAACCTGGTTTTGATGCCATATTGATAGACGTACCATGTAGTGGAACTGGAACAATTAGAAAAAACAAAAAATTATGGTGGAAATGGAAGCCTTCAATTTCAGAATCGCTACATAAACTCCAGCTTAAGATATCAAAAAGGTGTTCTCAGTTACTAAAACCTGGCGGTAGATTAATTTATTCTACTTGTTCGATTGATCCTCTAGAAAATGAAATAATTGTTGCTGAAATATTGGAGGAGTATGATTGGTTAGAATTAGAAAAAATTGATGTTGGAAAAGTCCTTCCAAACCTAAATTATCAGAAAGGTATTCACGATTTTTCATCAATATTTGAGAATCAAAGATATAAAAATTTTTCAATTGAAGAATCAATTTCTCAATTAGAAAATTGTATAAGAATTTACCCTGAACAAAATAACTCTGGCGGTTTCTTTATTGCGATGTTTAAGCAAGTTGGAGATGGAGAAAATGCTGTAGGACTTAATGAAAAAGAATTTTGGCCGATTGGAAATAAACCTGTCGACAAAAATGATCACGGAGCCCCGATTCCGTTGAAGAAAATACGTAAAAATGAATTGGAAAATGAATGGGGAGAATTGAGAGGATATGACGGTAAATTTTGGCAAAGAGGGAGATCAATAATTGAGACTAGCAGAGCCCTGAGTAAATCGTTCTATGATCCAGAAAGATATGATAGTTCAGGATATAAATATCCCGGAAAACATTGGCACCCATTAAAAGTCAGACAAGTTGGAAGGATTTTATTCAAAGATACAAATTCACATGCTCTTAGACCCAAATCAGAGTTGTTTAGGGGTGTGGCTATACCTCCAAAAAAACATATTTTTAAAGTTAAGAGACAATTAATATTTACATTATTGGATAATGGAATAATACCCATTGAAGAATTAGAACAAGATTTCAAAAAAGAAAGAAAAGGTGCTTTAATTCTGGATGTGGATTGGATTGAAGGAAGACGTTTATTACCTGCATGGATTGGAACGAGTTTGAGATTACTATTAGACGAGAATGAGAAATTTATTTTACAAACCCAAAGAAATGATTATTATGAATAAATTGAAAACCATTAGCGTACTAATTTTTATCTTACTCTTATTTCCTTCTATAATTGCACAGCCTCCAGAAACAATACTTGCATCTGAAAAAATAGAATTGGACAATAATAAAAATCTGATTGAATGGTTTAGCTCGACTGAATGTGTAAAATGCCGTCAGTTTGGAAACCAAAATTTAGACTCTAGCTATATTTGGATAAACTGGTTTGACAGCAAAAGTGATCCTGTAGATAACTTAGCGAGGAAGGATGCAGAAAATAGATTGAATCAGGTAAATGTAACAAATTTACCTCTTTTATTGGTTGATGGTAAAGTTCTACAGTTGGATAATGATGAAAACATATCAAATTGGAATCAAATTTTATTTAATGAAACTAGTAGAGAGTCAAAAAGTAAAAAACTAAATTTTTCACTTAAAATTGACTTGATTGATTCTACTGGAAATAACCTAGTAGATTCAATAAAACTCACTGGTAATATAACTCCTTTATCTGATTTGCATAATACAACCGAAATACAAATCCACTTAGTGCAAAAAAGAGATGATCCTGATGGTTCAGGTGCGCGGCCCTACATATCTAATGTACTGAAAGAGTGGGTACCAAGAATGGACTTTTCTGTCGAAAAGGGAAATTCGACTGGCTGGGATTATACGTTAACGGAAACGCACCTCAAGAGTGCTGGTATTGAATTGACAACGGGAGATTCTAATCGTTATTCAATCATAATTTCAGTTCACGGGGAAGAAAGGCAAAATGCCTCATTGATGAATGTTTTAGCGGTAAACAGTATAGATTTACCATCACTAAATGAAAATAAAAAATGGGAAGAGTTGCCAATTATCATGCTAGCAAATTTGGTTATTTTAGTTGGGCTGATGTTTATTGTACTGCAGGAACGTACAAGAGAAAAAGGATTGCCATTAATTCAAGGAAAAATCATTTTTATGAAAAAGGGGGAACGTAAAATTGATTTAAACATCGTAACTGGAAATAAAAAAGTTGAAATTATTAACATCGAAATCAGCAAAGGCTGGAGAACTTCAAAAATTGGCAAGTTACCTACAATTGCCTCACATTCAAGTCATAATCTCCAATTTAAAATTCATTCAAAACAGTCTGTTAACGAAATACCAATACAACTCACTGTTAAAACAGACATAGAAGATTTAGGCCAATGGATGATGGATATTGAAATGGTAAATGAACAAACGAACAATAAAATAGATTAATTTTACCTTAATGTTCAAAAATTAAATTAAATTAGCCTCTAATTATGAGAACTATGCTTGACGAGTTAGATAGAAATATTATTCAAAAATTATTGAATAATAGTAGAATTTCTATGAGGCAGTTAGCATCAGAATTAGACGTTGCACTTGGAACTATAGCTAACAGATTAAGAAGGCTTGAAAATGAAAATATAATCAAGGAATATACTGTGACTTTAGATCCTGCAAAAGTGGGTTGGGAAATGACCGTAATTGTTGGACTTAGGATTACTAAAGGGAGAATGATAGAAGTACAAAAAAGGATTGCGCAAGACCATAGAGTTTTTATCGTGTATGATGTAACTGGCGATTATGATAGTTTTGTGATAGCAAAGGTGACGGATACGGATGATTTAAATGACCTAACAAAAGGAGTACTTACATCAGACGGGATCGAAAGATCTCTAACTCACGTAGTACTAAATACAGTCAAAGAAACTGCATTTAACTTACCTTTCACCGATAAAAGTTGACATTAATTCCAACAATTCATCAATAATAAATCTGATTCCTTCTACAGTTTTAGTTCTACCATTTAGTGCTTTTATCAATTCTAACCTCAATGATTCGTCAACCACTTTGTCCATAGAAGTAATCATATGAACTAATTTTTTCTGTAATTCTTCACCTGTTCGATCCCAATCCATTAAAACCGAGGATAGCGGAGAAATGTAACTTATTTTAGAATCATCATATTTTTCGATTAGGTATGTTGTAAATTTTTCTAAACTCCAACCTCTGTTCAATATTTCGATAGGTCCTATGTAACCTAAGTCTAATAATAATTTCTTATCTCTCAAACCTTCGACAACAATCGGCATCCCAAATTGGTTTTTTTGTTTATATTCATAAAATACCTTAGCAATTTTGTGTAACCACTTTTTTCTTCCATTGTTCATATTATACCTCCTTGAATTGATTAAAAATGTTATTCAAGGCTATTTTAAAAGCCAGTTGAAGTATTAAAACACTGTTCACTTATATATGCAAAAGATACCGATTCATAGATTATGCGGTAACAGGTTTTGCCAACAGTTAATAGTCCGAATCTTGACGCTAAGATTGTCAGGGTGTCTTAAGCATGGGGCCGGCGGAATATACCATCTTTTGGGACTTACTAGAAACTTGGAATTTTTGGTCAATAATTGTTGGTGTTTTTACATTTGCACTTTTGATTTTTCTTGTTATTAGATTTAGACAAATTTCACCTACGGAAGAATCTCCGGATAAGATTGTGCCAGGTGTTTTTCCTAAGGAAAGAGACAATTTAACGCTTGAACTGACATGGTTCATTGTTCCAACAATTCTGGTACTCTATCTTACTTTTGTTGCATGGCAATCTATGATTTCAGTATGGGTAGACCCATATTCAGAAGAAAATGATATTGATGATTTTGAGATTACTATGGAGGCTTATCAATGGGGCTGGAATTTTTACTATCATGATGACATAGAGATTTACGACCCTGAAACTGGAAATTATACTTACTTTGTCACACCTGAAGGAACTGAAATTAAAAATGAAACTGTGAGTTATGATTTGTACCTCCCATGTAACAAGCTCATCAAGGCGAAAATTAGGACAATTGGAGATGCTACAACAGCGCCTGTTCTGCACGCTCCGTTTCTACCAGAGTGGGCAATCAAAGAAGATGCTGTTCCTGGGCTTGAAACTTATATTGCTTTCACCCCTCGAGAAACAGGTACTTTTGATCTATTTTGCGCTGAATATTGTGGTCAGCAGCATTCAAAAATGATGGCGAAAGTATACGTTGTAGGTGTTTGTTAGGTTGGGGTTCAAATGAATAAAAATAGAATTAGGGTTATTTCTCTTATGCTAGTTATCTTTGCAGCATTGGCTGCAACCCCGCAGATTACCTCCTTTCCTACAGGGGCGGGCACTAATGGCAATAATGGGTGTACTTGTCATGCGGGAGGTGCTGGAACAACAACAGTAACTGTTGAAGGGTTGCCTGAATCTTATGTTGGCGGGGAAACTTATGAACTAATGTTAACAGTTTCCAATCCGGATATTCCTGGTGCAGACATTAGTACAAACATGGGTGGATTTAGGCTTTTTGCTTCTGCTGGAACATTCGGCCCTGGAGAAAATTCAACGGATCTAGTTCAAGAGAAAGAAGGAGGAGCAACACATACAGAACTTGGCAATGATTTTAGAACCTGGAATATCAGTTGGACTGCTCCAGATAATGAAGGGCAGATTGTAGATTTTACTGCTCATGGAAATGCAGTTAACGGAAATGCAGTGACCCCAACTGACGGTAAAGGTAACACTGGAGATGCATGGGGTTCTTTCGAAACCTCTATTCCTGGTGCCGCTGCAATGGGTGGAGGTGTAGCTCTAATTGAACAAGCCGAGCCATTTGAGGTTGCGATTGCTGCAATTACATTCGGAATTTCTTTGTTTTCGTTAATGTTAGTTTACGTGTTTTATAGAAACAATCCTGACGGATTCAATATTAACGGATTAACAACATGGTTGAAGAAATGGCTTACTACTACAGATCACAAAGAAGTTGGAACGTTATACTTTGTATTCAGTTTCCTATTCTTGTTAATCGGTGGAGTATTTGCAATGCTATTTAGATTACAACTTGCTGTAGCTGATAATGAATTCTTAACACAAGATCAATACAATTCGTTTTTTACACTACATGGTACTACTATGATTTTCCTTGCAGCAATGCCAATGATTGCAGCTTTTGCAAATTGGATACTTCCTTTACAAATAGGAGCTAAAGATCTGGCATTTCCTAGGATAAACGCAATGGGATTCTGGATGCTCGTTGGTGCCAGTGTTCTTCTATATGGGGGTGTTTTGGCTGGAGAAGGTGCTGATATTAGTTGGACAATGTATGCTCCATACTCAGCAAGCTCTGGAGAAAAAGGTGCAAGTGCAGGTACAACATTATTTATCGGGGGAATAATAATGTTGGGAATTTCCTCAACATTAGGTGGTGTTAATTTCATAGCGACCGTAATGACCATGAGAGCTCCAGGCGTGACTTGGATGAAAATGCCTCTGTTTACTTGGTCTGTTTTTGTTGCAAATGCTATGCTATATCTTTCTCTTCCAGCACTTATAATTGGTACCCTTTATTTATTCCTTGATAGAACAATTGGCACTCATTTCTATGATGCTGCCGCTGGAGGAGATCCTATATTATGGGCTCATTTATTCTGGTATTTTGGCCACCCTGAAGTGTACGTTCTAATTTTGCCAGCATTTGGTATTGTATCTGAGGTTCTAGCCACTAGTGCTAAAAGATCAATATTCGGATATCGCTCCATGGTTTATGCTATGGCGGGAATTGGTGCATTAGGATTTATCGTATGGGGGCACCACATGCTAACTAGTGGTATGGATCCTACACTTAGATTGTTGATGATGATTACTACTATGCTAGTTGCTATTCCAACAGGTGTTAAAATTTTCAATTGGTTAGCAACATTATGGGGTGGATCTTTAGTTTTCAAAACACATACCCTATGGGCATTAGGTTTCCTTGTAACATTCACTATCGGGGGAATCTCTGGTATGTTCTTCCCGGTAGCGGGCCTAGATGTTCATTTCCATGATACCTACTTTGTTGTTGCTCACTTCCATTATGTGATTGTGGGAGGGACAATATTTGGAATGTTTTCGGCTATTTATTACTGGTATCCTAAAGCCACAGGTAGAAAATTGGATGAAAAATTAGGATTGCTACACTTTGTCATCACATTCATCGCTATGAACGGTACGTTCTGGCCAATGCATCAACTAGGTATTGAAGGTATGCCAAGAAGATATCACACATATTCCGTAGACAGTTGGACTGAACTAAATACATTCATCACAATATCTGCTTACATTATGGGTATCGCTCAGTTAATCTTACTTTGGAATTTAATTCGAAGTTACAAATACGGTGAAGAAGTTGGAAAAGATCCATGGGGAGGATGGAGTCTAGAATGGACAACAGAGTCACCCCCACCGACACCAAGTTTCCATGAGATTCCTACTCAAGGTGATGCAAATGAACATGAACATGAAAGCTCTAGTGGTGGATTATTCTCAAAGATGTGGAAAGGAGTTGAAGCTAAATGAGTTATGATGATCATGATGATCACGGACACCATGGTTCTTGGTCTCCTATTATAGCATCAATAGGAACGATGTTGTTCCTATACGGATTTGCTGAGAAAAATATAGGTCTCATTGCCCTTGGACTTGCTGTTTTGGTTTGGGGATTATTTGTGTGGTGGAAAGAAGACTTGCCATTTGATGGTTCTGAAAAAATGGGGGAATTAAAATCAGCGGGAACTCCATTCGGAGGCATGAAAGTAAGAAAAGCTGGAATGTGGATTTTTCTGATGTCTGAAGTGATGATTTTCGGAGCATTCTTTGGAGCATACATGAGAATGAGGTCTAATTGGAACACCCATTGGACTCTTAGAGATAAAGCACAAGAAGCAATTGATACTGGTTTAGCACCAGAAGAGTATACAAGTATAGATTCAATTGTAGAAGAATGCATGCCTTACCACAATATCAACGTGGCTAAATGCGACCAAATTACTGGAGGTCTCGTAAATACCTCATTTTGGGGCGGTGGATATGAATCTGCAACTGCACCTCCTGCATATCATCATGTAGCAGCAGAATATATCACTGCTGATTTTTGGACATTATTACCTGGAGCAATTAATACATTCGCTTTGATTCTATCGTCTTTTACAATAGTCTTGGCTCTAAAAGCTGCCAGAGACGTCAATTTAGATCCGAAAATTCGAGATAAAAAAATTAGAAATTATCTGGGCATTACTCTAATTTTAGGAACACTTTTCCTAATTCTCAAATTATGGGAATGGAATCACCTCATTGTTGATTATCATTTTACCATCGATACATTGGCGGGTAGTTTCTTCTACGTTACAACTGGAGCTCATGGAGTGCATGTATTCGTAGGATTAATATTCATTACTTATTTTATTTACAAAGCACATATTGGCGGTTGGGATGAAAAAAATGCTCAGAGTATAGAATATTACGGACTTTATTGGCATTTTGTTGATTTAGCATGGGTAGTTATCTTCCCTGCATTTTATTTATATTGAGGTGAAATTATGGGAGAACATCAAACAGGCTGGCAAAAATGGTTACATGACAAGACAGGACAAGACGTTTATTTTTGGAATTTTGTAGTACTTATGGTATTTACCGCTATCGAAGTAGGAGCAGTATACCTCACTCTAACATACGGAGCAACTGTATTTGCTTTGGTTAGTGTAGGTGTAATAAAGTTCTTTGGAATTGCGGCATTCTTCATGCACTTGTGGGATGACGAAAGGGAGTTAACATACACATTTGCTTTACCGTTCATATTCGTTCTGATATTATTTATTGGTATAGCTTTCACAAGTCCAGAAGGAGTAACTGGCTTACCAGCATGGTGCTCTCCAAGTTTCATTGGAAGCTATAATTCTTGACTCGTAAGAAAGGAGTAAAAAAAATGAAGAAATTAATATCTTTAGTAACGATTTTTTTAATGCTATCTGGGTGTNTAGGATCGCCGAATGAAGANAATTGGGGTGGTTTTAATGGNACNGAATGGCCTAGTGGAGTTCCTGCCGCAGACTTTGATTTAATCAATCAAGATGGAGAAGAGGTATCTTTATCAGATTTTGAAAATAAAATTGTTGTTTTAGCATTCACATTCAGTACATGTCCAGACATTTGTCCAATGATCGAATACAACATGAATCTTGCCAAAGAATCTCTGGGAAATTTTTACGGTAAAGATGTTGTATTCATCTCGATTTCAATTGATCCATTAGTTGATACCCCTGAAAGAATGAAAAGCTATTGGCATGAGGGTTTAGGATACGATTGGGATCACTTATCACATAATGATACAGATATTATTGATAATGTGCTAAAATCATACGCAATCGTCGTTGATAAAACATACATACAAGCGCATAACATTGATGAAAGCCCCATAAACGCTTCTGATAATTTATATGATGACCTTTGGGTAGTGATACAACATTGGAATATGTTCAGTGAAAACGGCCAAAGACACGTAAAAACCCCTAGTGCAATTTATCACATTGAAAGTATGCTGACTCAACATTTCAACATGAGTACTAGTGCACATAATTATCTAAATAATGAAAATTATTCTTTAACAATCAGCGGTAATAACAAGTCTGAATTTGTAGTTATTGACACTAAAAATTTTAATGAAAATAATGTTACTGGTTGGAATCTTACTTTAGATGCATTGAATACGCTTAATTCATCATATAATCTTGAAGTTAACAGTCAAAACAAGACATTAGATAGAATCAACGGAGAATTAACAAAACACTGGAATTTAATGAGTTGGAATAAAACAAACAAAAATTGGGAAATGACTAATTTAGAAGTAAATTCTGAAAATCTGGACGAATTATATTCATCTGGAAGTAATAACTTTGCGATAATCAAAGACAGTACAAACATCTCAAACCTACCTTATGAACTAAGACAGAATGAGATTTGTGGGTTAAATTATACTAATGAAAATGGACATTACAATGAAATTATCTTTGAACTATATTCATGGTGTAGGTTTGGCCTTAATGATACATCTATGCTAGAACATGTTACAATGCATATCAAGAATTATTCTGAGAATTACAATCCAGAATATACTCTAGGTCATAGCACAGTTACATTAATCTTAGACAGAGAACATCAACGAAGAGTTGCTTGGACAGGGTTTAATTGGGACTATGAATTATTTGTAGAAGACATAATGTTGTTGATAAATGAATAAATGCAAGTGTTTTAAGTATAATCTTTATTTGTTTTTAATAATTAATTTTAATATATGCACAAGATGGTTCGTTGAAAAAAATTTAATTTTTTGGTATTAATGTAAGGACTATTCTAAACAAATATAAATTAAAAATTGAAGATTTGTCCCATTGAATAAGTACAATTTATACAATAACGCATTAATCAAAATCAGTCATTAGTAATCTTATGAGTCTCCATCATGTAGATACCCTAAATAAGTAATCCACCGAGGTAAGTAATATGACGTATCAAAAAATTAAGGCTAGTCATTCTGTAGAATTGTTAGTTTTTTTGATTATCATTTTTTCTTCGACAATAATTATTGAGAATTCTAAAATTGAAGATGAAGCTTTAAAATTTGAACCTGATAACATTTCCGGAACTATCACATTATCAACAAGAGATGCTATGAATGCACTCGGATTGGATGAAAGTTCTCAAACCGGAGCAATCGCTGAAATCAATTTAACAGTTAATTCTGTAGAAAGCGAAGGATGTCTTTCATGCAATTCCACACCTAATGGTTTCCAAATTGAAGGCCCTGTAGAGATAACAAATATACGTAACCTAATTGGAGGATTAGGTAGAGTTGAAGGGTATTTAAAAATTACATATCTAAAAGAATATGCTAAGGCTAATTTTATCGGCAAAGAATGGTTTGTAATTGATTGGAATGCATCTGGTGGGAAAGAATTAGATTCTTACAGCCAAATCACATTTATTCATGATCCCCCAGTATGGGAAACAATAGATAGATATGATGCATCTTTCCTAGAAGTAAATAATCTAGAAATAAAAAGTAGAACAGGTCCCTGGTTATTGGCAAAGGTTTTGACAAAGCATGATTTGAACATTCAAGGTTGTCTACCAAATAGTTTAAATTGTGAAAAATCATTTTCTCCCGACATTAATCTTACCAAAACTCAGAAAATCTCTGAAATACCAAAAATTATTAATCATGATTTTGTCATTAACAAAGTTGATATAAATAAATCAACAGTCAATACACCCTCAAAAATAGAGAATATTAGAAATATTTTTGAATTAAAAAATGAATCAGAAAATCATAATTTATGGTGTGATAATTACAGTAATGATTTAATCGCTATAAAATCTTGGGAGATAGATTCTGAAAGCAGCAGGATTATTTCACCAATGAGTTCATGGTTCAAAATCTTAGGATTATCAAGTATCTCATTTTTTCAAACTGAAGGTGTTTGGACTGAAAGTGAATACGAGAATGCAGGATGTGCAAGTGTTTCAGATAAAAATGGAAAACTGAAGGTTAATATTATTTTTAGGTAGTGCTTTTAATAAATACCTCTATTAATAACGTTCATTTAGGGGATTTATGAAAAGATGTGCTGTCTTCACTTTAATAATTTTAATTTTAATGAGTATGGGGCCTGTTATTGCCCAAATTCCAAGCCCAAACTCAACATCTGCAAATAATAACACACTGAGTATTGATGGTTTTGTAAATACAAAATTTGCTTCCGTGGGCTCTGATGTTGAGATAATGGCGCATACTAGAGGCCATACTTACGAAACACAAGTTACCGCTGACATATTAAGATATGACATGGATCCTATTGACGTCATCGGTGGACAATTACCATTGTATGGGGAAATTGTTAGTACAATCGTCCTTCAAAAAGTTGGTCCTCATGAAAGTGATGCAAATACTATGACTTGGAAAGGAATTTACACAGTACCCGTTTCTTCAAATGGTGGGGTATTTGGTGCAAGCATAAAAGCCGAAAATAGCGCTTTTGAGATAGCTGTTGATGACTCGACGCAAATTACAAAACTATTTCTAGAAAAATTTGAAAGTATGGTTTTAAAACCTCTTGATGATGCGTGGGATTCTGCTAATCCGCTTGAAGAGATTAAATCAGAATTTGAATCATTAGAAGAAGCCGGTACCGCTAATGAAGGGTGGAGTAATTTTGTTTACACTGCCACTAAAGGAAGTGGGCCTGGTGGAAGTCAACAGTTGTGGAATAGTATGATTGACGCAGGTAAAAATCAGTATGATCTCGAGGCTGGAGCCAATTTTTTAGAAGCTCTGATGGAATTCCTTGATTCAGAAGATGTTGATGCAGGATTAATGATGATTACAGGTTTGTTGCTTTATGGGGATGAGTTCCCACTTCCCAGATCAGTGGAAGACTTAGAAGGTGTTATTGATTACGTGCAAATGTTTGATCCGATAGAAAATTTCACCCGTTTCGAAGGTACAGGAGATTTTGAGGCTGCATATAACGCACTTTTAGGTAGTGATGAATGGAATGATTTACAAGAATCCCTTGATAACCTCGCTAATAATCAATTACCATTCCAATCTATCCAAAATATTTTACGTAATCTTGCACTACTCGCAGTATCAGATCATCCTGAAGCAATAATAAACGCTCTAGAAGCTTGGGTTGAACCTTTATCTAATCAAGAAATAGATAGTATGACGCCAATTCAAAAGTTAATAATTAGAATGTCTGAAATGAATGTTGAAGTCCAAGATTTGAATGGTGACGAAGTTCTTGATGATGTAGGAGAAATTACCTGGGAATACGAACTGCTAATGGATACATCCGAAGGGCAGGCTTGGACAGCAAAAATGGAAACAAGCTCACCGTGGGTTAATGATGCATTTGACAATTTTAATTCCCTACCTGAAGATATTGTCGGTCATATATTTACATCATTAGAAAGCCCAGTATGGAACAATCTTGGTGAATCTCTTGAGGAATTCGGTGAATGGATCGAACAATCCTCTACTAGAAATTATCATTATCATTGGTGGAATGAATGGACGGACGAAGACGGTGACGGAGAAGATGATGACCAAAAAATTATTTTTGGTGATAATTGTGATATTTCTGATGAAGATGAGGAAACGGATTGTATACCTGAAATCGAACCAATAGTCACAAGTGTTCATGATAGAAATTTCTTAGAATTAGGAGTTGAAGTTAGTTTTAACCCGGAGAATTGGGATACATGGGAGGATCACCGTAATGATGTCCCTGACAAGTTCACTATTGCAATTACAAACGAATTTGGAGATGTTCAAAGCACAGATTTGGTTAGAGGTAGTGATTATGAATATAATTACCTAGGGCTTCTATCTGTCCCAACAATAGAAGATTCTGAATGGAGTTTTACCCAACCCCTAATTAATTTCATACCTCCGTGTGATGACTGCAGAATAAGTTCTGCTAATTTAGAAATGGAGAAGTTATTTCCTACATTGATTGAATCAATGGCTTGGGAAAATAACGATGAATCTTTTATCATTTCAGCTGTTGGTGTTCTAGTGACACAAGAAGAGACTACACTTGTAAATCGTGACTACAATGTTGTGGCAACAGCATACTCACATGATGGCCCCGTTGAAAACGCAGAAATCGATATGGCTATTCTAAGAGTTTCACCTCAGGCTGGTGCTGAAGCTGCTGAAAGTCTTTCTTTGGATGGTGAATTTAGCATCGATGTATCAAACTCAAACACTCTTAATGTTAACTATGATGGAAATGATATCAATGGTGATTTAGAAGGCGAGATTAATCCTAGAGGATATTCTGAAGATAACAGATACTTTAACGATCAATTAACTTATCAACATTCTTACCAATCTGAATATACTGACTCTCAAAGTTGGCGTGTTAATCTCGATGATAATGGTGATTTAGGAATCGCTGAGGTGATAACTAAAGGCAAGACTGAATCAGGTATAGAATTTGAAATTAAAGAAGAATTCCCTATGCCAGGCACACCGGATTGTATTTTCACGAGTGGAAGAGTAGAAGAGCAAAATGAAAACGAGGATGTTATTAACTTACAGTTAACTAATCAAGATTGGCAATCGGAAAAGTATTACAATACGCCAGATTTTGAATTCGTGACAATCAACTGGGGCGATGGTAGTTCAATTGAAACTATTGACTTGAGCGAGAGTGTTCATGGAAATGACCATTGGAGAAGTCATAATTATGACACTTCTTCATCTGATAACGATATTTATGAAATAGAAATTGAATACACCGATGAAAATGAAAATGTTTTTTCACATCATTTCAAGTATAGAAGTGGATATGGTTTTGAAACGACTCAATCTGATGAAGATGAAGATGTTTGGTATGATTGGTATGTAGAAAGTGCAGAAGGAGGATATTGGGATTATTGTCGGTTAGATTATTCAGAAAATAACGTTCCAAGTCCCGAAATTATTGACAGTTTTATCACCGATGGACCATTTGAAGTGATGAAAGAAGAAATAATGACATCTGATAACAATGGAGAAACAACAATGACGGTAAGCCCTACACTTCCAGGGGCGTACATCTCGATCGCACAAGCAAAGGTTACTCGAGCCAACGGTGAACAAATGGTGGGAATTGGAATGAATCTAGCTGGAGTCACTTCAGGCAGTATTTCAATCGGAGGAGATCTAACTCAGGAAACTACTTTTGGGGGAATTCCTGTATATAAGTCTGAAAGGGGGGATTTAAGTACTGGCATTTCAATTACACCAACAGACATTCCCTGTGAAAATGGTCATAAAATCCTCGCAGTTTTATCTCCGTTGGATTTAAGTGAAGCATTTCCAGAAGTCCCTAAAAATGCATGGGGAACTGGAGATACTAGTGCAAATGATGATGATGACAGTTCCAGCGACACTGGGATGTTAAGTGTGGATTTAGATTTTGAATGTGGAGAAACATCCAAGAACTGGGAAGTAGGTTTAGATGCTCCAATGTATGTATTTGGTATTATAGCAGTTGAGGGTGAAAGTAGCGACGATGGAAGCAGTGAATGCTACAATGTTCAAAATGGCGAATATAGCCAAGAAGATGGATGGTTTTATCCACAATCGAATTCTAATGAGGAATATCGAATTAGTGAGGGTGAAATGTTTTGGGACGATGGTACATTCTGCCCAGAGAATGAAGTATCCTCTGGAGACGATCTCACTTTCCCTAAAGCATTACACATCGGTATAGTAATCAATAACCCAGATTCATTGAAATTAACTGGTGATCTTGGACCTGGTCAAACTACAAATATTGCACTAAGCGATGAAGACGGCCCAGCATCAAGGATTCTTGCTGTAGCTACCCCGAAAGAAGGTTTTGATCCAGCTACAATAGACTTTTCTGCGTTTACGGAATTTATTTATGGAGAAGGTGTAAGAAATAATGTCGGTTGGATTGCTCAAGAAGAAGAAATTAATAAAATTAGAGTTGAATCTGATGTATGGTGCGAAGATAGAAATGATTACAATTGGGAAGCAGAAGAATATTACGGAGAATCAAATGTTAGAGTAAGAATCCAAGTTGATACTCACAAATGGAGTAAAGAAACTCCTCCCAGCCCGACTAATTCTTATCTAAAAGATAGTCTGGGTAGCATTATCTCCCCAGTGAGAGACTGGTATCAAGAATGGGAAGGAGATGATAACTGGTATGCAAATTATAAAATTAGTGATAGTGGTGATTACAAATTAACCCTTGATTCGCATATTAATAATTTCTTCGTTGATTTAAACGAACAATCAGAAAGTTCAGATTTTTGTAATAGTATTGAAAATGGTTGGGAAGTTACTGATGGAGAAAATCAAATTGATACTCAAGAAGAAGTTTTTGAACTGATTGATAATCTCTTATCTAATGTTGACTCCATTGCGTGGGGCTTAGGATCAAGTGCCGACTTACACTTACCAATTCTTTCATCTCCAGTTGGTGAATATACTATTTTAGCGATTGCGCAAAAGGGTGAGGGAGATTCCGCAGTTGTTGTTTCAGCAATTAATAATGAAGTAATCGTACCTCAGCCTAACCCTGAACCTCCAAAATTAGAGAATATGTATCTCAGTTTTAGCCCTCCTAATCCACAGGTTGGTGATACAGTTACAATTAATGTTATTGATGAAAATAATGCACCAATAGATGGTGTTTCTGTAACAGGCAAAAAGGATAGCTGGACCATATTTAGTATGGTCACTAACGAAGCAGGTCAAGCCGAATTTGTTGTTCAATTAGGAGTAATAGATATCTTGGCTTCTGGTGGAAATTATAATCCCGCAAGCTTGACAATAAATGTTACTGACAGCGGGGTGACAACAGAAGATGGAGAAAATTTACCAGATGAAGAAAATCCACTAAGTAGTGGAGAAGACATTGATGAAACTACTAATCAAACATTAGGTGACAACATTAATGAGGATAAAGAAGATGCTGCAGAGGATGAATCTGGAACAGGGACAGGGTTGAGATCAGGACTTGGAGAATATGAAAATATATTTTACGCTGTAATTGCAATTTTAGTTGTAGTAATAGTGATTCTATTATCGGTAATGAAAATAAGAGGAAGGACAACTTCTGATTGGGAAGATGAAGCGGCGTGGGATGACTATCAAGAGATAATTAATTCGCCAAATACCTACGATACATATCAAAATAATCAAAAACAGTCAGCTGATAATAACCCTCCAAATTATATCGAAGGACAATGGAGAGATGGATATGAAGTCTTAGAATATCCTACTGGAAGCGGTAACTGGTGGTATAGAGACGGTCAATCTGGACAGTGGATGGAATGGAGATAAAATTACCATTTCGTAAGTAATAATGATTTAGGTTTATCATCATGAATAACACATGAAGGCAGGAAGCGCCAGAATAGTAATAATAATTACTCTAGTATTATGCTCTGGCTTAAACTTTATTTATCCTGCTGAATTAACAATTAACACCGATGTTTTGTTCGAGGATAATGTATTGCAAAGAATTGAGAAAGAAAGCGATGACAGAAATGATTTAATTTTATTAATCAATCATGACGATGATGGACCTTTGACTAATAATTTGTCGCGTGTACAGTATCTTTTGGATTTAGAAAAAAGAATAATTAATAATATAAACAATAGTTCACTATTATCAAGCGGAAATGATTACGTTTCAAATATAAAATCACCATTAAATGCTTGGAGTGAAGCATTTAAATCTGTTAATAGATCTCTTGAAAATGCGACAAAATGGGCTGACGTCCTACAACCAATAATTAAAGATGGGTGGTGCGGAGAAAATACTACAATTGAAGAGGAATTTGCATTTATTTCAACAATGTTGCTATTGCCAAATAATTTAACATTTAATGTTGCATGTCCTGGCATTTCATCTGATTCATCCCCTAATCAAGCTCCAAGTTCGAATGAATTAATTTGGATGATAAATGTAAATCACATTAATAACTCTGAAAAAGATGTCGAATGGAGTTTGATTTTAGAATGGGCTGAAAAAATGAGTGATGAAACCGAATTCAAATTTACTCCCGCTGGAGTAAACATGTTATTTGGAAAAGCACAAAAAATTGCGAAAGAAGATATTGAGTCACTATTATTACCTTCGATATTATTACTAATTGTCGTATTAACAATTGGATTGAAAGATTTGAAAACCTCAATAATTACTATCAGTAGTGTTGGACTAATAGTTGCTGCAGAAATTGGATTATTATCTAGTTTAGGATTTTCAATCTCAATCGTAGATACGATTGCAATTCCAATCATAATGGGCGTTGCTGTGGATGGAGCTTTTTGGTATTGTAAATCTTCTAGAAAAAAGGAAGAGGTTAGAAAAATGCTACTAATAGCAATGATTACAACTGTTGCAGCAATATCCCTGGCACTATTATCACCGATTAAAGCTCAAAGATCTTTAGCATTAATGATGATAGTAGGAATCGTAGTTGATTGGGTTGTTACTCGGTATCTCTTAGAAGATTATTATCTAAGCAGAAGGAATAAAAATACAGATTTAATTTATACGCAAAAAAACCAATTTAATTCAAATTCAATTTTTTGGCCTGTAGGGTTGATATTTTTAGCGATTATTGCTGTGATCTCTCCTCCTAGTGTCGATGTTCTCGACGTAAAGCAATTCTTATCTGATGATGATCCAGCACTGGATGAATTAAAGAATTTAGAATCAAACTATATTCTCGGTTCTGGTTCGCAAACCTGGATTGTCATAGATGCTGAAGGTGACAATAATGAGGATCTTGAAAGAATTCTAAATTTTCAAGAGCAACTTTCTAATCACCTAAGTATAATGTCTATTGATTCTGGGTTATATAAATCTCCATTGATTGTTGGATTAAATCATGAAAAATTTGATATTGATAATGATACTATTGATTCTATCAATAATCAAAATTATAAATCATTGATGAATTCAAACCCCGTGTTAAGAAAACACAATGTGACAACTGGTGTACTAATATCTGTAATTATTGATGGGCAAAATTCTGATGCTGCCGTAGACTTCGCCA
The DNA here is from genome assembly GCA_002720095.2 of Methanobacteriota archaeon. Lineage (GTDB taxonomy): Archaea > Thermoplasmatota > Poseidoniia > Poseidoniales > Poseidoniaceae > MGIIa-I. The sequence continues at coordinate 51,346 of PBGP02000014.1, read as the reverse complement.
ATGATGTAAGATTTTTACTCTCTGAAAATAATTTAGAGGGTGAAATAGGTGGTGATTTGATTTCTGGCTCGGAATTAGCTATGAAATTTGCGGAGAGTCGGTTTAATCAGATAATTCTAGCTGGAATTGCGGTATTTATCGTAACATCTTATCTATTAAGATCACCATATAAGGCGTCAAGAATTGCTGTAGGAACTATTGCAGTAGGTATTGCTGTAGATGGAATGGCTACTATTATTGGAACTAGAGGAGTACATACAGCACCTGCAGTTTTGTTAGGAATGGGATTTGCAGCAGATTATTTATCTCATGCTAGCGGGGATCATTACTCAACAAAACAGGATAATTTGGCTAGATGGGGGGCAGCAATCTCCTCAGCATCAGTTTTTATTCTACTCGGTATCGCAAATTTTCCACCAGCACAAAATACAGGTAGGCTATTAACATTAAGCATAATATTCGCAGCTTTATTAGCCACTTTCCTTTCATTAACGTTTAAAATTGAAGAAAATGAGGAATAAAAAGAAAAACTATTCATTATATCATTGTTTTAGGGGAAGAATATCGATAAAATAAATATTAAAGAAAAATTATCACTATTCTCAGAACATTGGTCACCAAAGGTAATCAGTGAATTAAATGACTATCAAATAAAATTGGTGAAAATTAAGGACACTTTTATTTGGCACAGTCATGAAGATACTGATGAGCTTTTTTTAGTAATTGAAGGAAATATGAAAATTCAATTTAAAGATCGCACTATCGAATTAAATGAGGGAGAAATGTACGTAGTTCCAAAAGGAGTTGAACATAGACCATACGCTGAAAACGAATGTAAAATAATGCTAATTGAACCCAAAGGTATCATCAATACTGGAAATAACCAAAGTAAATTGACTGCTAAAAATGATATTTGGGTTTAAATTAATTTGTCCGCATAACTCATAATCTGCAATATATACAGAGTAACATGGCGGAGGAGTCTGATGATTTAGGTGAAAATTTAGACAATTATCAAACCCTCAAAGATAAAATGAAAAATGCAGGAGAAAAAATGGGCGATTTCTCAAAAATTGCAGCTAAAAAAAGCGTTGAATTAGGTTCAAACATTGCTAAAGATATTAAATCTGGTGCTAAAAAAACAAGTGAAAAAACCAAAATTGCTGCCAAAAAAACTAGTGATAAAACCAAAGAGGTTGCGAAAAAAGCAAGTGAAAAAACTGTGATTACCGCAAAAAAGTTTGGAAATACTATTGAAAAGAAGAAAGAAGAATTAAAACGTAAACGAGAAGAAAAAAATAATTCCAAGCTAATTGATAAAAATAATTTTAATATTGATGATGAAAAATATATTACAGATGCTTCAGAAGTAGATGATACAAATTTACTATCTCAAAAAATTACGAATAACGAAGATATGGTGACTATATCAAAATCTGAATATGAGACTCTTATAAAAAATAATTCTATCAAAGAGATAAATACAAGAGAAAATAAAAACAACTCGAAAAAAAATAATAAGAAAATACGTACTCCTAATGAGTCTCTAACCGTTGAACTTTCAAAATCATTGAATGAGATTATGGCAACTTTAAGTGTGACTATAGTTTTTGCAGCATTACTTGTTGGTGCTGAATATTATCTGGATAATAATCCTCAAAAAATTGGAGAGTTTTCTATTGAATTATTAATTTGGCCAATGGGTACTGCCCTTTGGAGTTTTTACATTCTTAACAAATTAGCGTCTACTGGAACTTTTCTAAAAATGCCAATTGGAATGCGGATACAATCCGCAATTGGAGTTGGACTAGCTACAGAGCTAGCACTAATTCTTGCTACAGATACTGTTGTAATAACCAATATTTGGGGTTGGACTGCTGCAGTTGCTTTGACTTCAATACTTCTTTCAGGTATTTTTAGAGGTATGGGTGGAACTTTCTACAAATTATTCAATAGAAAAGAAAAATTTTAGTTTTATTCTTGTATCGAACACCAATCTGGCTTATCCTCGAGATATTCTTCTGATTCTGATGAAAAGTCATCATTGTTTTTGATAATCTTATCATTTATGACCAATAGACAAACTTCGGGCAAAGGTTGTATTTCTGAATCAATTGTTATCTTATTCCATTTCATCCAGATAGCGTTGTCATCCTTTGAAAAATCAATTTTAATTTCTTGAATTAAAGAATATTTTTCTTTACTTCCGTTTTCATAAACCCATTCGCCAGAAGAGTAGATAGTTAAGATATTGCTTGCTAAAGTCCAATTAGAAGATTGCATCACTCCGTCAGTGTAAACAAAGTCTTCTTCAAAAGAAATTTTTTGACCGTCCGGCTTAATCCATGTTCCGATGATAGGATCTGTTGTTTTCGGAATATTAAAAGCAAAAATTGCTATTATGATTAAACCCGTAATTCCCAGTGCTGTCATTCGCACTTTTTTATCAGAAAATGGTTCTAAAATCACATGGAAAAACGCTTCAATATATGCTAGGGTTAATTGAAATTTACTTTCTTTTTCCTCATCACTCTTCTTATCTGGTATCTCAATTTGATTATTTTTTAAATCTAAAGCATCTATTAAAGCTGCAACTACCTTTTCAGCACTTAGGTTTGAATCAGTTGTATTCGTTGTAGATTCATCTAATGAAAAATCGGGGAAATATTTCAACGTATATTCAAGAGCTTTAGATTTCTCATAGCCCTGAGTGATTAATCCATCAAAATAATCTCTGGATTTACTCATAATTCAACCACCTAATTCTCTTGCTCTTGATTTACAATCTTTAATTTATTATCATCATCTAAAGGACCATTCCAATGTAGAATTCCGCTTAATGCCAAAAAGCCCCACAATATCAAAGGTGGAGCAAGCTCAATACTAAATGAAAATTTATATATAAATGGTGGAGTTAATTGTGCACTTAATTCAAATCCGTCTCCTTCATTAATCGTCAACATTGCTATGATCCACAAAAATACTGACGCTGCAATTACAGCAGTCATACGTGAAAGTGTTTTATCGTCTTTAATAATTAAATAAATACTAACCAAAATTATTGAGTTGAGTAATCCATATGTTGCGCCCGAAAAATCTGTAGAACCTATTTCAGATTGAAATAATGGTACCAATGCACCAAACAATGTATGTGGCACTGCTACAATTATTAACCAAATTCTCGGATTAAAAATTTTTCTTAAATCTAAATCTAATATGTCTTTTCTATTCATTTTATAACCTCTGGATTTTCTATTTCTTCTTCATCTATTTTTTCACTAAGTTTTGATTTTGTTTTATTGAATGCAATTCCTAGTCCAATACTTATACTAAATGAAACCAGTAATAATACTAATAAGACTGATGTATCTAATTCTAATTTGTCTGATTTTATACTAGAATCTGAATTTACTTCATTGTTTTGTTCAACGGGTAAAGTTCCTGCCACTTTAGGATATAAATCTACTAAATCGATAAAACCGTCTCCATCATCGTCTATATCAGCATTATCTCCAATCCCGTCTCCATCTGTATCCAATGACTCACTAGAATCTAGTGGAAATGCGTCTAATACATCATCAATACCGTCTCCATCGGCATCTGGGTCTACAGAATCAGGAACTCCATCACCATCATAATCCCCCGAAAAGGTAGCATCTGTACTGAATTTATCATAAATGTCAAGAATTCCGTCATTATCATCATCTAAATCTTCTATCAATGTTGTTGAAAAGCCAAATGGACAATCAATTACATCTGGATCTTTGTCCTTATCAGTATCTACCCAAGCACACCGATCATAAGGAAAAGCGTCCCAGACATCTACATAACCATCATTATCATCGTCAGGGTCAGCATTATCTCCAAGAGCGTCTCCATCTGCATTTGCCCATTCATTTTTATCATATGGGTAAGCATCAAATTCGTTAACAAAGGTGTCTCCATCTATATCTTCATCCTCAGAATCAGGAATATTATCCCCGTCTAAATCTTGAATAACGATAATTTCTTCATCTTCTGAATCAATTATTCCATCTCCATCAGCATCTGAATCTTCATCGTTTGGTGTCCCATCACAATCTAAATCGTCCAAAATTGAACCAGTAGCATTATCATTATCATCACAATCTAATCTAGTTTTTCCATCTAATTCAAATTCTTTAACTCCGTCATTATCATCATCAGGATCGGCATTATCTCCAATACCATCACCGTCAAAATCTGCCCATTCTGTATTATCGAATTTAAAGGCGTCTTGATCGTCATTAATACCATCATTATCATCATCAGGGTCGGCATTATCTCCTAGTTGATCTCCGTCAAAATTAGACCATTCGGAATCATCTAATGGATATTCATCTTCTTCATCAATTGCACCATCATTATCATCATCAGGGTCAGCATTGTTCCCTACGCCATCTGAGTCTGTATCTAAGTGCTCTGAATCATCACAATCAAATGCATCGTTGATATCTAAATACCCATCATTATCGTCGTCTTCATCCGCTTCATTATTTATGCCATCATTATCACAATCTTCGGGAGCCGTAGTTCCGCCACCATTGTTATTACCTTGACTATCAGAATCACTACTGTCGCTGCTGTCACTACTGTCACTACTGTCACTACTGTCACTACTGTCACTGCTATCACTGCTATCACTGCTATCGCTTGAATCCGAGTCGTCCTTATCTTCGCACTCATATTCGCCATCGTCGTAATCCCAGTAACATTGTGAATCGGCATTACAACCACTTTCATCATCTTCATAGTCATCTTCGCAATGATCATGACGAGCCTCGGTAAATCTATACTCATGTGATAGAGAATCCAAAGGGATTGCTCCAGTTGAAATTAGAAATGGTAACAATAGAATTATAACAATTATGATATCTGTTGGTTTAAATTTCAGAATAACATCCCCAAAATAAGTTCATCTATGTTATTCCGAAAAATTACTAATATTTAGGTTGAACTAAAGTATTATTTGAAAACTTTTAATCATCACGATTTAAATGCATTGGAGACTATAGTAGAGAATCCTTGAATCCAGTCTTGATTATCATTCAAACATTTCACTACGAATAAATCTTCACCGCCGTTATCTAAGAAAATTTCGCGGATTTCAATATCTAATTCTTCCAATGTCTCTAGGCCGTCGGCTAAAAATGCAGGAGATACTATCACTAGTTTTTTAATTCCTTTTTTAGCTAAATCAAGTGCTACTTTTTCGGTTGAGGGAGTTAACCATCTAACGGGACCAAGTCTACTTTGATAGCTCAATGACCAATTAGATTCATCTAGATTAAGCTCTTTTGCCACAGAACGTGTCGTCATTTCGCAATGGTCAACGTAATTAGGAATGCCTAATTTTTTAGCTCTTCGAATATGAGATAGCGGTAAACCATGATAAGAAAACAATAGATGTGTATTCTCATCTAAATGAGGTTTAATCGTATTGCTCAAAGGTAGAATATAATTTTCGTCATCAGGAAATGACTCCAACTCAAAAATTTTAGGATTCCATTTAATTTCATTTAGTTTTTTGTGCGTATAATCAAAGGAGGTTTCTGTAGTCGCTTGAGCGTAATGTGGAAATAGCGGTGCAATTAACAGTTCGTCAACACCTTCTTCTTTTAGTTCTTCCAAAGCGTTTTTAATACTCGGGTTACCGTATCTCATACCGACTCTACATACCGTTTGATCCAAGTTTTCTTGCAATGAGTCAGAAATACGCTGTGTATAAACTCTCAAAGGTGATCCTTCATCCATCCAAATTGATTTATACCTTGGGGCGATTTTTTTTGGTCTAAATCTCAAAATTATACATCTAACGAGTAACTGCCGGATAATGTAAGGAGCATCAATTACATTTGGGTCAAGTAGAAATTCTTTCAGATAGTTCCTTACTGACTCAGTTGTTGGTTCATCTGGAGTACCGACATTTACTAGTAAAATCCCTCGCTTCCCCATAGGATATGCTGATAATTAACCATTGTAAGTGTTTGTTTTTTTATTAATACTAACTCTGAAATTACAAAATTAATGTGTATGCCTTGAAATCAGTTAATTTTAGGCGTTAAACACTAACATGTATAACTAATGAGCTAAACAAGTATTTTTAACTAGTATTACATTAAGCAACTTAATGAAGTATCAACTATCCATGATTACTGTAATTTTAGTTATACTTATTTCTTTTTCTGCAGGTGTCCTTATTAGCAATAATCTGTCTAATGTAATGGAAGAACCTGATTGGTTCGATATAGAGGTTGACTCGGAAAATGGTATTAATTCATATTCATTGGTAGAAATAGATGAAGGGGACAACAACGAAGAGCAGGTGGTCACTGAAATCCTACATAATTTCAAATTTATTTCAGTTAACCCAGCTGGAATTATTTCATGGGACTTTGGTGACGGTAATTCTGCAGTAGGAATTAACGTTAATCACTCTTATTCAGAACCTGGAACTTACAGGGTAAGAGCTACCTCAATCGATGTTGATAGAATTCAGAGTAGTGCTATCTGGGTGAAAGTAGACTTGAAAGCGTTTGTTGAATCCGATAATATGGAATGCGAATGCGCTCCCACAGCCAAAGATACTATTGTTGATATCACTCCACTAACTAAAGGTAACGAAATCAGAGGTTTTGTTAGAGCACAACACGATGGGAGTAGTGAATCTTGCTCGTTGAGAAATCCATTTCAAGAATGTCATTTAAGGATTATAATTCAAACTACTGACAACGGTGAAGTAATTTCTAACAATATAATTTATGATGAAAACTTCAGATCAGATGAATTGATTGTTGATTTCGAATTGCTAGATTTAATGCTTGAGGACGGACAAGGGGTTCAAATTCGTTTGGAGACTGATCAACTACGTGATTGGCATAAACCTTTCACAGAATGGATTATGCCAGCACCACCAAATGAATCTTAATTATAACTAATTAGAGTAACACGGTTTACTCAGCATGAAGTTCCATCAATTCAAGAGGAATTATTTGTAGAGATTCTTCGTGTGTGGCTTCAAGATTTATAGGGCATCCTACTCCATTTTCAACCGCTTCTAACCAAGTTCTTGCGCAAACACACCATCGATCTCCTTCAATTAAACCTGGAAAATTAAACTGAGGGGCTGGTGTAATCAAATCATTTCCTTTAGATTTAGCAAATTGTAAAAATCTATTATTTACAATACAACATACTGTGTGTAGACCCCTATCTCTGTTATCTGTGTTGCAACAACCATCTCTATACCAACCCGTTAAAGGTTCCAACGAACAAGTCTGCAATTGTTTTCCTAAGACATTAACACTTGGCTTCATTATTAGTACCCTGTAAATACTATCACATTATACCTTGTATTTTTAGAATTTTTAGATAATAACTAGTTAAGTATGTGAAATTTTAAAAAATTTAAGGATTAAACACTCCTTTTAATACTCCTCACTTCTGAGCCGACCATGCGAATAGTACCAATAACTATACTAATAACGGCAATGCTTGTAATATCACCATTAGCAATTGCAGATGAAAATGAAGACATCCCAACAAATGCAGCAAATACAGGAGTGCATGACTCTCTTGTTGCTGCTCTAGCACAAGCAGAGTTGGTAGCAACATTAGAAGGAGAAGGACCCTTCACAGTATTTGCACCAACAGATCAAGCTTTCACTGATGCTGGAATCGATTTAGATGCATTGGACAATGAGGATGGAAAAGCAACTCTTACAGACATACTGACATATCACGTATATGTTGGTTCTGTAGCATCTAACGAAGTTACAGATGGAATGACAGCCAAAATGTACAACGGAGACGATGTCACGTTTACAGTAACAGATGGAGTAGTTAAAGTTGGAGATGCAACAGTTACTACTGCTGATGTGATGGCTTCAAACGGTATTATTCATGTAATTGATAAAGTATTAATGCCACCAGCAGAAGATGCTAACAATGAGGTTGATGATACGAATGATTCAACTGCAAAAGATACTTCTGAATGTGATGTTATAATCGGAATAGATTCCACACCTGCAGCAATGGGTATGGCATACGACAAAACTAATGTAAACATAATGGTAGGAGATACAGTATGTTGGATTTGGGAAGATGAATCAATGGCACATAATGTTGCTCAAGTAGATAGTGCAACCTCTACAACCAGAAAGTCAAATGGAGTATACAGCGGTGAATCCGAAACTACTGTTGACTTTAGATACACATTTACTGAAGATGAAACTTTCTATTACGTTTGTGAACCTCACGTAGATCAAGACATGAGAGGTGTGATAACTGTTGGAATTGGAACTGTGGAAACTCCAGACAAATCTAATGACGCTCCTGGATTTGGACTAGCCATCACCATGTCAGCACTACTCTTGGGTCTAATGTTCAATTCGCGCAGACAAGATATGGAATAATTTTACTATCACGAACAGTAGTATAAATATTCAATACAAATACCACGTGTATGAGTGATTCATATCTAATCGTTGGTGCAAGTAGTGATATAGGTATTACTGTCGCAGACAAATTATTAAGTTTAGGAAATAATGTAGTATTATATGCTAGGGATACATCTAGATTAAGCAATCTTAAAGACAAAGGTGCGAAAATAATAGACGGAGATGCTCTCAATGAAGAATCTTTGAAAGACGCTATTAACATAACTTTAGAACACGGGAATGGAAAGATATCAGGCATTGCCAACCTAGTTGGATCCATAAAAATTAGACCACCGCACGTGATGAGTCTTCAGGAATTTGATGAGGTTATTAAAACGAACCTGTCGACTGCTTTCCTGACTGTTTCCCTAGGCGGAAAAGTAATGCTAAGGAATAACGGTGGAAGGATAGTACTAACGTCCAGTGTTGCTGGAAGCTTAGGGTTAGTTAATCATGAAGCAATAGCTGCTGCCAAAGGAGGTATTGAATCAATGACTAGAGCTGCAGCTGCTACGTATGCCAAAAGAAATATCAGAATTAACGCTGTTGCGCCTGGTTTAACTGATACTAGATTGTCTGAACCAATACTAAAATCAGAACAGATTCGTGAAGCTTCAAAAAATATGATTCCAATTAAAAGAATCAATACACGAGAAGAAATTGCAAAATGCATAGTATGGTTATTAACAGACGCTCCAGATAATTTAACAGGGCAAGTTTTACATTTGGACGGAGGAATGTCACAAATTTTAGCTTAGGTGAAAACATGAAATGGCACAAGGCAATGAAGATCGACAAACTCAAACAGGGTAAAAAGAAAATGATTTCAATATCAAGAAAATTGATTCTAATCACAAGGACAGATGAAGGATATTTTGCTTCAGAAGCTCTTTGTAGACACATGCGATGGCCTTTAGCGTATGGAGGAAAAATCGAAAACGGTTGTATTAAATGTCCATTACATCAAACAAAACATAACTTAGATGATGGAGAATTGATAGATTGGAGTCCGTTTCCACTTTTTCCACCTTATGGAAAATTAGTCGGGAAGTTTAGTAAAAAGAAGGATCTAAAAATGTATGATACTAGAATTAAAAATGGAAATTTAGAAGTGAAAATAGTTTAGGTGATTATATTTCAAGATTACTTTCAATAATAATTATTTGTCTAATGATGCTCATGCCAGTTGCTGCTGAAAATAGTGTAACTTCTTTTGAAGATAATGGAAAATATTATGTTGGTGTATACGTAATAATATTTTTAGCTATATTCGGTTGGGCGTTTTTCCTGACTTTACTTGGAACTGCAATATTTTTGGCTGTTAGACAATATGGTGGTAGTACCAAACTGTTCTCAATGAAATCAGTACGTAAAAAAAGAGTAAGATGTAAATGAAGTATTAAAAATTCATTTCTAAGCGCGAAGGGAGGGATTTGAACCCCCGAGTCCGTGGGACACCGGTTTTCAAGACCGGCGCAATACCAGGCTATGCGACCTCCGCTTGAACACCGTAAGAGATGTTACTTTCAGTATTTGCGTATATTTTGAACCGTCTCTTTTTCAATGGAGAAGGTTTTCGCAGTTCATGGGCCGAACCCATTTCGCTGCTGTAATTCTAATTTCTTTCTTCATGATTGGATGTTTTGGAAACCCAATCGCCAAATGGGGAGAGGATGATGGTGAATTTAGAACATCATGGGATAAAAATACTGAATCACAGTTTACAGTTAATTCAAATATTTATGAAAATGAGGTTGGTATGAATCTCACTTTACAGGGTTGTGATGAAAACGGAGCAGAATTAATACCAGGAACAACTGGAGAAATAACTCAGGAAGTAAAAGTTTCTGGTTGGCTTATTTCTAGTAAATTTTGGACTGCTACAGACAATATAAAAGAAAACGATCAACAAGTAATTCCTGCCTCTGTTTTAGTTGGCCTTGATGAATTTAATACCGCTAAGAGTAATTCCTTTGACTCATATGATAAAATCTCTGTTGAGTGGAGTATGCCAACAATTGCTGACACTATGCCAAAACTCGATGCAAGCACAAATGATCATTCTAACTATGGGGTTCTTGGGTTAATTCCTTCGAATAATCGGATTTTAAATGGGTTTGAAGCATTATCCTCATTTCATCAACCCATAGAACTCACTGGATATGCTGTTAACACACTTAATCCAACAGAAGGAGCATATCAAGGATCATGGACAATCGGAGAAGATTGCAGGGCTTCTAAGTTAGCCGAAACGGGGATTACTATGGTGGTAACAGGTATTAATTTAGATGACAGTCAAATTTTAATGGGTGGAGACGAAAAATCAAAATGGACTAAGGGAGATGTTTCTATACTTCCAGGTGGATATTATACTTACATGCTTTTGGTCTTAATAGGAGGAGGGGGTGGAGCATTTCTATTATTTACATTCTCCATTGGAATTGAAAGACATGGTGCGAAGTCAGCAGCTAAAGCTATGCTAACCGATGCTCAAATGAAAATGGCTAAAGTTGTTAAAAAAGACATTAAAAGAGCTAAAAAAGATGGTGTTGATTTGTCTGCTGGATCAATGATTTCTAATGAAGACAAGATAGTTGAAAAGAAGAAAACTACTCAAAAATTAGATGATTTTGATGTTGAAAGTGTATTAAGCTCAATTAGCGAAGGGCGTGCTCAAGGAGCAGAACTTGGTGGAGGAGGAGTAGTTCTAACTGACGATGCTTATGATATGGGCGACCAGCTGCAAGATTCAATTGACTCGGCAGGAATTAATTTAGGAGACTCTACTGAAAGAATAGGTCATACATTAGCCTTCGATATTGATGACATACTAAACCCTCAGGAAGAAAATAATGTTATAGATCATAACTTTACTCCGCCTAGTAACACAGGAAAAACTAGACCTGTTACAACTAATCGCAGGAAAATAAGAGGTAGTCAGAGTATGTCAGAGTATGACAATGATGAGCGTGAGGAAAGGCCTCCAAGAAAAAGAAAAGTAGTTAGGAAAACAAAATCAATTCAAGATTCAGAGGAAAGGCCTAGAAAAGGCCCGCCTAGTACGAAAACAGAAAATATGAGGAAACCGACAATTGAAGACGAAGATTTCTCCGACTTCTCATTCTAATCCCATGAGACTTGTTTTGAACCCCTAATCCACAATTGTTTATCAAAGAACTCTAATAATGCTGGTGTTTGTAGACAAGGTTCACCGTCTGCTTGTACATATAATGGAGGATTGTGAATATTATCTGAAGGGGTACCATCACTGTTTACAGACCTAATTTCTAATCTAGTACAATCCGTCTGCTTTATCCCCCATTTATTTACATGTTTTCCTTTCTTCAGAGGACCCATTAAAAGTAGCATCTTGATTTTACTTAATCCCCATGCGTAACACAGCTGACCATACTCTAGAATAGGAGATGCTCCGGGGCAAACTTTGTAACCACCTCCGAACATTTCAGTTGTTGTTAGGGCTAGCATTGAAAAATCTACAATTTCACCTGGTTCATCATTAATCTTTACCCATGCCATTTTTTTCTTCCAAGATAATATCTCGGTTATCCCAAGGTAAGTATATTTTTTAGCACCCTTAATCCATTTTCCTCGTGATAATTTTGCTCTGGATGTTGCTGAGGTCACCCCACAATCTGATTCTAAAAAAATCCATCTAACGACCCTACCTTCAATATCTGGTTCACCATCCCATCTTGGGTTGTTGGTTGGTTCTGGATAATTCTCAACACTTGGTGCAGGAGTGCCTTGTAAACGGAATGCTCCGACATGACGATCCACTCCGTCCACCAATATTTCAACCACTTTTTCAATATTTTTTAATGGGATATTATGCGCTCTAGCTATATCATTTCCAGTACCTGCAGGAATTATTCCTAGTCTTTTATTTGATCCTCTTAGAGCAGACGCAACCTCGTGAACAGTGCCGTCTCCTCCACAAGCAACTATACAATCAAAATTATCATTATCTCTTAATGAAAAAGCTATTTCCGAAGCATGTCCTACTTTTTCAGTGAAATAAACCTCAAAATCTAAATTTTTAGATATTAAATGCCTTTTTACACGTTCCCACTTTTTCAACGTACGTCCATCTCTACTTGCTGGATTAACTATGCATGCAAATCGAGGCATAATAAGCCGATTAAGTCATAACTTGAAAGACTTGTTATTAATTTGTATACACCAAAACAAATAGGAAAGAGTTGTAGGGTGTCTCGATGGATTGGTCTAAAAGCGATATTGTTTTCATGGAAAGAGCCCTTGAAGTTGCAGAAAGAGGAAGAGGAGACGTTAACCCAAATCCATTGGTCGGCTGTATATTAGTTAAAGATGGAGAAATAATTTCTGAAGGATGGCATAACCATTTGGGAGGATTACATGCAGAACAAATGGCTATTGCAAATGCAGAGAAAAATGGAAAAAATACCAACGGATCTACTGCTTACGTAACATTAGAACCATGTAACCACCATGGCAGAACTCCGCCATGTACCGAAGCTTTACTGTGGGCTGGCATTAAAGAAGTAATTATCTCGCACATTGATCCCAATCCAACAGTTAAAGGAGGAGGAATTGATGCATTAAAGAAAGCTAATATTAATGTTAAAATAGGACTCCTAGAAGAAAAATCTAAGATACAAATGGAATCATTTCTTAATTGGTGTGAAAAAAAAACCCCTCTGGTAACACTTAAGATGGCAACTGATTGTGATGGTAACATAGATGATATTTCAAAATCAAGTAAAAGATTTTCGTCAGAAACGACATTGAACCTGGTGCATAAATTAAGATCATTTTGTGATGCTATTCTAGTAGGAGTAAATACAGTAATCAGAGATAACCCTGAGTTAAATGTCAGGAGAATTACGAGAGAACATGTCAGAAATCCACTCAGAATCGTTATGGATAGAAATTTAAGGATACCACACGAAAGTAGAATACTGAATGATGGTAACCCTACACTGATAGTATATTCTAAAGATAATACTGAAAAAGAGAGTTCTTTAAATATTAAAGAAAATGTTGAATTATTAAAAATATCTGAAAATGAAGATTATGACGGTATTAACCCTGCTGACTTGTTAATCAAATTAGGTGAAAGAGGCATTCAAGAATTATTAATTGAAGGTGGAACTGAAACTGCGAGAAAATTCGTAAAATTAAATCTAATTGATCGGGTTTTGATGTTCAGAAGTCCAATAAGTTTTAAGAATCCAATTAAAGGTTTGACTGGACAAGAAATTGTAGGATTAGGTCTTCAAAGATTACCGGACGTTTACTATGAAGATGATTGCTTAGAGAGATGGGTTAGAAATTCATGGCCTGCAGATAATTGGCCTTAATCAATTGACAAGATTGATTTACCGATTGATTTTTCATGCTAACATGAGAACACAATATACCGTTGCAGGACAAGATATCCCAACTATAACAATTTCCTATGGTGCTTTTTTAGTACTATGGGGTATAATCATTTCCCAAATTTCTAATGCGGATTCATTTACCTCATATATTCCTTCAATTCTAGGCATACCTCTTTTGGTATCAGGACTACTTGCAAGAAAATTGCCCGAAAAGAGGAAATTGTGGATGCATATTTCAGCATCATTCGGTTTGATTTGTGCTCTTGGCGGGCTAGATTTTTTAAGGGGTTTCTCTAGTGATGGCGGGCCATTTGAATTACCTGCTGCTGGTGCTTCTAAATTGATGCTTTTAGTGACTGGTTCAATTTACACATACGTTTGTATACAATCATTTATTTGGTTTAGAAAAAATAAAGATGACTTAGTTTCTTAGTTACTAGTAATTACAAATAAAGACAAAATTAAAATTCTTTGTAAGAAAAATAAAACAATAATTGAATAACAATGCTAATAATGGAATATCATGGATGAAAAATTAGTAATTCCATTATTTGTTCTATCGCAGGGTATTTTTCCTTCTTCCAAAGAACCGCTAAGAGTTTTTGAACCTAGATACAAACAAATGCTCGATGATTGTGTAATGGACGATCTTCCTTTTGGATTTATTGCAGCAAACGTTAATTCTGAATTAATTGATGGTTGGACCCCTCCATGTGATTATGGTGTTCTTTCAAATGCTGAGAATATTAGCGAACAGGGTACGAATTTACTATTTTTGGCTAACGGGAAAAAAAGATTTAGAATTAATGAAATTATTCCCGCGGCATTGCCATCTGAAGAATTTGATGATGTATTTCCTTCAGTGGATGAACTCGTAGAACAATATATAGAAGAATTCCCGAATGGAAAATTATACCTTCGTGCTGAAATAGAAATTCTTCAAGAACTAAAAGGAGAAATAGAACAAAAACGCTGGGAGGATTTTATACTTTCTTGGTCTAAACATATTTTTGACATGAACCTAGTCTTCGGAGGAAATCCAATTGATTCAGAAAATCTTTCACAAATGATGATAAAAGAATTTACTCCATATTCCGAATTGAAGCTTTGGGATGTGTGTAATTCTGTTCTCGATACAAATGATATCAGACAAAAAGCATTATGCGCTAGTGATTCGGAAGAAATTATCGATATATTAGAAACAAATTTGAAATGGAAAGATGCTCAGATGAGATACATAAACGGTTTAGTATATAATGAAGAAGAATGATTTGATTTTCATAAAGCGGGCGCAGCAGGATTCGAACCCGCGTCGTCGGATCCGAAGCCCGACAGGATATCCAAGCTACCCCATGCGCCCTAGTACTCGATAAATTAAATTATATTTCAAACATCTCTGTAACAACTAAATTGCTTCTGCACAAATTAATATTCTTGCTAGTGAACCATGAACTGGGATTTCGTGTAAGCTTAATATACTCCAACCAGTTTTTTTGAAAATTAATTTCAGTTCATATGTAGAATAGTCACCTAAATTTACATCATTAATTATTGACTCGTCTTTTCCATTAATACCGGGTTTTATTGGGAGAAACGATACCAATCTAGAACCTAGTGAAATTCCTGGGGCGTTTCTAATGTTTGTTAAAACCCTTGAAAATAATTCCCTAAGCTCATCGCTTTTCCATGCATTTTTTCCATAAGGTGGGTCAAATACCAATCCTGAAATCTGAATATTATTTTGTTTAAGAATTTCGGCACAATTTATGGCATTACCGTGTATAATCTGTTGATTAGGGAGATTTTTATGAAATTTATTTAACCAGTTTAAATTTTCATTTGTACCTGAAACCATTTGTTTATCCAAATCTATTCCAACCATATTTTGATTTAAAATCGAACCTTCTAAAATAACGCCGCCTGTTCCACACATTGGGTCACATATTATCCCATCAGGTTCTTCAATAACCAAATTCAATGCAACTCTTGCAAGTCTTGGATCTAAACTAATTGGTTTAAAAAAAGGTCTCTCCGTTGCAGCTCTTTTGATCCACCCTTCTCTAGGATGTTTTGAAATTTGTCTTATACCCCAAAAAATATGTTCTGAAATACCGTCCAGAACAAATACTAATTCAACATCTGGAAATTCTAAATTGATATGCCAACCTTTCTGTTTTAATATTCTTCCACAATGATTTGCTAACTTTTTCCCATTTAACTTACCAATTCCTCCATCAATTCGTATCCATCTAACCGCAATAGACTTTCCAAATTCATAGCCTAAGTCTTGTTCCATAATCCAACCTTCCATTATTGACTCAATATCAGAAAAATCAGAAGATAGACCATAAGGGGATAAACATTCATCTAATGTAGCTGATTTTTTCAATGAGTTCATGAAATTATAATTAGAATTAACTAAAACGACTCGGGTTCCAAACCTATATGGTCTAACCTTACATAATATTTCCATTTCCAAACGGAATAAACTTGGATGCCAACCACTCCCAACCAATATTGCCTGCACATGACCGGTAATGCATCTCATTACTCAGATTATCGGAAAGCAGAGTAACGAATGGTATATTTTTAGATAAGTGTTCCAGTGTGTATGGGGCGCAAAATTATGGCAAGAAAAAACATAATGTTTTCTTTAATGATTTTGGTTATTATTTTATCTCATACTACCTCTGCTCAGTCAGATGTACTGGAATTTCAGGACCAAGGAAGCTTTAGTGAGAACCGTGTACTTAGCTTTGACAGGCCAACACTCTATATGTTTGGAGAACAAACAAATAGTGAACCTTATGCAAATTGGCCTACTTGGAATCATGCTAACAATGTAGATGAAGGTAATTCAGACAATTATTTTACAGAAGCAGGATTACCTGAACCAGGAAATCCAAATAATGGAGGAGGTGCAAGAGAATTTACTTTTAGAGCATGTGTAGATTCAAGTTGTAACCCAAATAATGAGTCTATTCAATTAATTGAGGGCGAATATATTACTGGGAGTTTAATATTAAAAATTGGATGTAATTCAGGAAATTGTAGAACTGATGTCACTGTTACATTGAGTTTGAATGGGAATGACCTTCAATCAATATACATGGACAGTGGAAACGCTGAAGGAAATTCTGATAAATATGAATTTATATTTGATCAAGCAAAATTTACAGATGATTTAATTCCTATTGGTGCTGAATTTGACGTTAGAGTTTCATTTCAAAAACCTGGTGGTGCACTAGATTTTTATGAACTTTATTTACAAGATGAATTTACAATTACATTTCCAATAATGCCTGAAATTGTCTACCCTATTCCAGAATCAGATTTTGAACCAAACGAAGGTGTCTGGAAATCTCCGTACTCAGCCAGTGGTTCAGGTTTCACATCCCAAGAAGTGCAATCAGTTGGTATTGTGATACCTATAATATTATTCGTTTTGTCGACAATATTCATTGTAGTGATTTCTGTAATAACCCCTCCCTTGAATTGGGCTAAAATTCCAGGAGTTTTGTTGCTAATTTTTTCATTAATTATTCCAGTATTAGTCGCCCCAATACTATCTTACGTTGAAGTAAATAAGTTTCAAAATACTGACTCAAGTCCAAATTTGTATTCAGTTTCTGATTTAATCGGAATGCAAACACAGAAAGGGTCATTTATCGGTGATTTGTTGCCCGAGGATAACTTTAATTTATGGATAGACAATTCTTATATCTTTTCAAACAGTCTGAAAAATAACACAAATGAACCGCAAAATGTATATGGATTAGGTTTTGAAAATTATGAAGATATTATTGCAAGCGATATGGATTCCTCGAAACATGGAAGAATGATTTTACAACTGTATTTCTCAATTTTAGAAATTAATCCGAGTGAGGGTTCTGGCATCTTAATCAACATAACATTAGTTAATGATACCATGACAAATCAGATTGTTCCAGATTTTGCCTTAAAAAGCAGTGGTAACATGGTATTTTTGAATGAAGGAAACCCACGGTGGGTTGTTCCACAAGAAGCGATAACTATTATAGGAACACAAGTTAATTGGAAATTTTATCCTCTCCTGGGGTTATTACCATCGGTAGGGTTGTTATCATACGGTATCTATCATGAAATTAAAAAGTATAAGAGTGATGATAATGATTACAATTTTGAATAGGTGATTTAATGGGTTGCAATTTAAAAGATCTTTCCAATCCAGTAAAAATAGATTTAAATTCATTAAAAGGAAAAAAAATTGGGATTGATGCTTTTTTGGTAGCCTTCCAGTTTTTAACATCAATTAGAGATAGAAGTGAGAGAGGTGACGGAGGTCCATTAAAGGATTCTAAAGGTAGACCTGTATCTCATTTGATGGGGTTTCTAGATCGAACTACTGGACTACTTGAAAAAGGAATTATTCCAGTTTTCATTTTCGATGGTGTACATCCTGATCTGAAAGCTGAAACTATTGCATCTCGAAAAAAGTCATCAATAGATGCTGAGAAAAAATGGAAATATGCTCTAGAAAACGGTGATTACAAAGAAGCACAAAAATGGGCCCAAAGATGTGTGAGATATACACCTGAAATGGTAGAAGAAACTATTGAAATGCTACATTTATTAGGTGTTCCAGCATTCAGAGCGGCTGCGGAAGGTGAGGCACAAGCAGCTGTAATGGCGGCTAAAGGTGATATTGACTTAGTAGCAACACAGGATTGGGATGCACTACTATATGGCTCACCCATTCTAATTAGAAACATTATGAGTGATGGAAGTAAGAGAATGGGTAGAACAATTAAAGCTGAAAAAATTGTCCTTCAAGATTTATTAACCAATAATGAATTGACAAGAGAAGAATTAGTTGACCTAGGGATAATGATTGGTACAGATTTTCACCCCGGTATTAAAGGAATTGGCCCTAAAACGGGGTTAAAGCTTATCAAAAAATTTGGAAATATTGAAAATATCTGTGCCGAAAAGAATATTGATATTCCTGAAAATTTAAATTTAATTCGTGAAATTTTCCTAAATCACCCAGTAAATGATAATTATCAGATTAAATTGAATCCGATTAATTTAGACAAGTTAAGAAAATGGCTACTTTCTAGAGATTTTAGTAATTCAAGAATAGATAGAAATTTTAAAAAATTAGAAAAGTCTTCGCAGGTAAGAGATTTTGGACAAGCAAGTCTTAGTGATTATTTTTAATCTAATTCGTCCAATTAAAATCTTTTTTAGCTTTTTCAAAAACTGGATAATCCAGTTTACCTGCTTTTACCAAAGATGAGAGCGCCGCAATTACTATATTTTCTGAGTCAATTTCAAAGTACTTTCTTAAAGAATCTCGTGTATCTGACCTTCCAAATCCATCTGTACCAAGTGTTACATAATCACCACTAACCCACTTACGAATTAAATCTGGTACAGCTGCTATATTATCAGATACTGCAATTGTTGGAATTTTATCTGTTCCTAAATTCTTTTCAACCCAAGGAATTTTTCTTTCCATATCTGGATTTAACCTATTCCATCTATCACATTCCATTGCATCTCTTCTCAACTCTCCATATGATGTAGCAGACCAAATTTCACTTTTAACACCATATTTCTCTAAAATTTCAACAGCTGATAGTACCTGTAGCATAATTGGTCCAGAACCTATTAGCCTGACAACAGGAACCTCTCCTGATGGAGATTTTCTCAATAAATAAAGTCCATTAATAATCCCTTCATCAACTCCATCAGGTTTAGCTGGCATAGGATAATTTTCGTTGTATACTGCAATATAATACATTATATCTTTATTTAATTCATACATTTCATATATTCCATTTTTGACTATTACGCTTAATTCGTAAGAAAATGCTGGATCCCACGCTTTGATTGCAGGGTTTGTATGAGCAATTAACAGAGAGTGCCCATCTTGGTGTTGTAAACCCTCACCATTCAAAGTGGTTCTTCCTGAAGTTGCTCCAATTAAGAAACCCTTAGATCTACCATCGGCTGCTGACCATATTAGATCTCCAACTCTTTGAAAACCAAACATCGAATAAAACACATAAAACGGTATTGTTAAGCATGAATGATTGGAATAAGAAATTGAGCTGGCTATAAAAGTAGCCATTGCTCCAGCTTCATTAATACCCTCTTGCAATATCTGCCCTGAATTACTTTCTTTATATTTCATCAAAACCTTATGATCGACTGGCTTGTATAATTGGCCAATTGGAGAGTAAATACCAAATTCTGCAAATAAAGGATCCATTCCAAAAGTTCGACCTTCATCAGGAATAATCGGTACTACTCTTGAACCTAGATTTTTTGACTTCATTAATTTTCTTAGTAAACTGACAAACACCATAGTAGTACTAACTTGCATTTTTCCTTTGGTCCCAGTGTTGAATTCTTCAAAAATCTCTGATTCTGGGTTAATTTGTATTGATTTTTCTGCTCTTCTCTCTGGAACATGTCCATCTAATTTCTTTCTTTGAGATTTTAAATAATCTACTTCTTCAATTGCCATTTCTGGAGTAATAAATGGAAACGAATTTAATTCCTCATCTGAAAATTTTAAACCAATATCATCTCTCATCCATTTTAAAACATCATCATCAGCCTTTTTCTTTTGATGTGTAGTGTTTCTTCCTGCAAAAGTCGGACCCAACCCCCAACCTTTAACCGTCCTTGCCAAAATAACTGTAGGTTTTCCTGAAAACTTCTTGGCTGTTTCATATGCAGAATTAATTTTAACGGGATCATGACCACCTAAATTAGATGTTAATTCCTCAAGTTCTTCGTCTGACAAATCTTTAACGAGTTCCTTTAATGAAGGAGTATTAAATAATTCATCCCTGATTAAGTTCCCACTCTCAGTGAAAATTCTCTGTTCATCACCGTCTACTAAAGATAATAATCTAGCGGAAAACTCTCCGGAAATATCTTTATCAAATAATGAATCCCATTTAGTGCCCCATAGTAATTTAATTACATTCCAACCAGCACCCCTAAATTTCCCTTCTAATTCTTGTACTATCTTGTAATTTCCCCTTACTGGACCGTCTAATCTTTGCAAATTACAATTAATAACAAAGATTAAATTATCTAGGTTTTCTCTTGATGCTAAACTAAGTTCAGATAATGATTCAGGTTCATCTGATTCGCCATCACCCATAAAATACCAGATTTTTGAATCAGAAGTATCAGTCAAATCTCTATATTTTAAATAATTATTGAATCTTGCCTGATGAATTGCCGTTAAAGCACCTAGACCCATACTAACAGTGGGGTACTCCCAAAAGTTTGGCATTAATCTCGGATGGGGGTATGAGGATAATCCATTACCTGCAATCTCTTTTCTAAAATTTAGAATCCTTTCTTCATCAAATCGTCCGTCAAACCAAGCTCTAGCATAGATTCCAGGACTTGCATGGCCCTGCCAATAGACATGATCCCCAGAATCAGAACCATCTTTACCCCTAAAATGATGATTAAAACCAACTTCCCAGAGATGTGAAACACTAGCGTATGTAGAAATATGTCCTCCTATTCCATCAGTACGCTTATTGGCACTGGTAACCATCATCATGGCATTCCATCTAATCATATCATGGAGTTTTTTTTCAATATCCTGATTTCCTGGATAAACCGAATCAAATTCCGGGTGAATAGTATTTAGATAGGGAGTGTTCACAGTTTTAGGTATTTGTAAGCCTTCTTTATTCGCTGCTCCAATAGTTTCCAATAATAGTCTCTCTGCGCGGCTTCTTCCTTGTAATTTAATAACTGAGAGTATTGATTCAATCCATTCGAATGTTTCTTCTTCATCCGAATCTGGTGTAATGAATTTAAAGGGAAATTCAACCATAAACATCTCTCATGTTTTGCCAATATTGACCTAGTCTTAAAATTACTCAAGGGCTAAAATCAAAAATTATTCGTAATAAGCAATAATTATGGGACAGGCTAGTTCAGAAAATGACGTCCTTACAAAAGAAAATAAAGATTTGGGTATAGATAAACAAGGTAAGGACTTATACTTCATCAGTAAATTTTTTTTCGGAACAATTATCATTATTTTTTCATTAGTGATTGGATTTCAATTATTTACCAATACTCAAGCCATTACTGATTTGGTTCAAGATTCTGGATCTGTTGGCGCAGTTGTATATCTCTCGATTTTATCCTGTGCAATTGTAATGCTTTTTCCTACACCTATTTTAAAGATTTTTTCAGGTACTTTTTTTGGTTTCACAGTTGGTTTATTAATTAATTTTTTAGCCAGTATGCTGGGTGGATTATTGGCTTTCTTAATCGGTAGATACTTCTTTAGAGATTTAATTTCAAAATCGATTAAAAAAAATAAAATTACCAAAGAGATTGAAAGGTCTATGGAGATAGACGGTTTTAAATTATCATTTTTTATTAGGTTAAGTCCTCTAATACCAGACGAATGGTTAAACTATACTCTATCTGTATCTCCTATTTCAACTAAAACGTTTATACTTTCAAATTGCTCAAGTATAATTTATTCATTAATTTACGCTTACTATGGAGCAGTTCTAGGAAAAGTAGTCTTAACTCAAAGTGGATTAATTGAAACTAACTACAGTTTGATTGATTGGATTTTAATAGTGTTGGGTGTTATTGCAACAATTATAAGCATTTTAATTATTACAAAAATTTCAAAAAATTCTTATGAGAATGCAACATCAAAAATTGATTGATCAAGGGAAAACTTGACTTCTTAAACACCTTGGGATGCATATGAGCGAAGTTCCTGAAGGACTGTATTACACTGAAGAGCACGAATGGGTAAGAATTGAAGACGATGGTTCAATAACTGTAGGAATTACTGATCATGCACAAAATGCATTGACTGATATCGTGTATGTTGAGTTACCTGAAAATGATGAACACTTTGGTAATCACGATGAATTTGCAATTGTAGAATCGGTTAAAAGCGCTAGTCCGATTTTTGTTCCATTCTCTGGAACAATTATATCGACTAATCTAGAACTTGAAGATGCCCCAGAATTAGTGAATCAATCTCCTTATAAGGATGGATGGATAGCCAAATTTAGTATTGAAAATATAGATGATTTAAAATCATTAATGTCTGCAGAAGATTATAAAAATCATATCAATGAATAAGGAGAGTTATTACATCACTTCTTCATTTTTTAGTTTATACGTAGATGGTTCGTGCCTGAATAATGTGAATGTGAATAAGGAAACCGATGCTGGTTGGGGGTTTTTAGTTGTTGAAGGTGATTTGCCATTAGGGAATGGTAAAGGTGAGATTATCTATGAAGATAATGGACTAGTTATTACTGATTCCAGTTCTAAAAATTATCTAGGTGCAAAAGTTGGATCAAATAACACAGGTGAATTATCAGCAATTGCTCATGCATTGAGATGGATATTAATGAATACAAAAAATGAAAACGTTGAGATTTGTACTGATTCCACTTATGCTGGAAATATTGCTTGTGGTAAATGGAAAGCGAAAGCAAACAAAGAATTAGCTGCAAAAGTTCAAAAACTTTGGAATGAAGTTGAAACAAAACAAAAACTAACTTGGAGGCACGTAAGAGCACATAGAGGACATCGTTGGAATGAAAGAGCAGATCATTTAGCTAATAGAGCGGTTAGAAAAATAATTCCGGAACCTTTGAGTTTTTGGAAACCAGGTATGAGGTAATCATTCTCGCTGGATAATTTTGAAAATCATTGATATTAGAAGCGGAAAAATAATAAAATTTAGAAATACAATTCCTACATAAGGTAACACGACCTCAGGATTATCATCGCCCCTAGTATCATCACTATCTCCACCGTCACCGAACAATCGAATCCCATGCTCGGCATATTGTGGAGAGTTATCCCACCTGGATTCATTCAATGGGTTCCCTCCTTGATCAACCTCCCAGAACATGTCTGTGCAGTAGTAGACAGGGGAGTGATGCTCACAATACAACCACCATGTATCCCAATATTCGTCTGAGGCATCAATTTTGCATGACCATGTTATCTCGCCTTCGATTTCAGGCCAAGGCACTGCATCCCATTCACAATATGCATTTCCTCCATCGTAAACCGCCCAAGCCTGGGGGACCCCTCCCCCCCCGTCTTCGTAGTTGATCATCAAACCAGATTCATTGCTTGTGAATGCAATGAAAATACGTTCAAACAGTTCATCACTACAGAAATCTCGTTGATTGTTAGATAAATTGGTTGCTGAACAAGTAACCGAGATGTTCAAAAATTCAGAACCAAATAATTCAGTGCAGTTTTGACCATCCTTAACAGCATACAAATAGAAGTCTGGACAATAGATAGATAAGTTTCCAGAGAAACCCAAATCTGTTTCATTATCGGAGTCTAATGTGAAGTCCTCTCCAAACAGGACAAAAGTAGATTCTTCTGACTCGTTTACCCAATCAGCGTAATTTTCTCTGGTTTCAATAAATACAATTCCGATTCCATTTCCAATCACCAATAATAAAACAACTGGAATCACTGCAGTCCATGATTTATCTACTGAGGACGACCAAAACTTGAACCAATTTAAGGTAGCTCGGATTGAAACCCAAAGTAGGAAAACACCTGACAGTGGGAATACGATGAAAACAAGCATGACCCAATCAACGCCCGCCCAACCAGCCAGTAGAACCGCTTCATTGGGGTTTTCTGGGTTGACGTAAACAGTGATATTTTCCCCGGGCGGGTAATCTTGATCGGCGTTACCATCTGATGAACTACAGCTGTCTATGCTGGAGTAGGTGAGCATGTCACCATCATAGGAACGATTTTCGAAGACGTATTCATATTCAACCCATAGACAGTACGTGGTTGAGCTTCCTCCTTCAGGATCGGTGCTGACTTCTGTACTCACACCACTGTCAGTGACAACTCCATCCACAGGTGTCCATTCACTGGTACCGAGGTCAGCTACCAAAGCTCCTCCAATTAACACTGTACCCATTAGTGAGCCAATGCACCATGCGATGGTAAAGAACCAAATGAAAATCAACAGGAAAACTGGCCTAGGACTTGCTTGAGGTAGCCCTAGTTGTTCCATAGCACGATTTCTAGTATCCCGTTCACTTATCACATCTGGCTCATTTAGAAGCATAATTGCATAATCAAGCAATTGTCTCGCATCATTGATTGAGTCAAAGTTTGAAATATCGCAAGTTGTGAGGAAATCATCGACCGATTTCTCTGGCAATTTTCCTCTGTGCTCGTTGTACCAATCAACAATCAATTGAGCATGTTCAATTTCACACCAATAATCTACTTTGAAGCTGTCTAAAGTTGTATTTATTTCTGGTTTAAGATTTAATTTAGATTCTACATTATCATCTGAAGATTGATCAATCCTTCTTGAAAAGGGCTCTATTGACATCCTACTCTTCCTCATTTTTAAGGGGTCCTCGAATCACTAACCATACATAACATGCTTGAAGTAACATCAATAAACTTATCAAACCTAAAATCATACCACTTGGTCTAGGAAAGTATTCTGAAAAAGGTTCCCCTACGAGCCAAGTAAATACTATCATCATAATACTAAAAGTAAACAGGATTTTAAGCCCTTTTTCTGGGTTTTTCCAACGTTCCAGTGTTGGAATCAAACCATTAATCTTAAATTGCCACCTAAACCATGACAAATATAACAAGACTCCACCAATAAGACCGATAAAACCTTGAGTAAAACTCACATCATTCCATGGTCCCTCCCATCCAATATCGGTAAACGTTTGAGCAACTAAAATGGAGCCAATTATTGCTAAACCTTTCCAAGGCGGGCCTAGAATTTCGGAGGTTTTAGGTTCTCCCATACATACCCGAATTATTACGAGCGCTTGAAAGCATCCTAAGTTTTGGAGTCGTACATGGGGCCGAAGCATGCCATAATTTTAGCTGGCGGGATTGGAAGCAGAATGCTTCCTGCAAGTAGTCTGATTCCAAAAGAGATTATGCCTTTAATTGACACACCTGCCATAAATTACACTATATCTGAAATAAAAAATGCTGGAATTAAGAATATACATCTTGTAATAAATGAACAAAAACTTTGGATGACTGAATTATTGATTTCAAATCATGACAATATTCAAAATTTAAAAAAGATTAGGCCTGATTTATCTGAAAATATACTAAATCCAATCAAAGATGTAAAATTTCACGTGCATATTCAAAAAGAACAATTGGGATTTGCAAATGCAATTTCTTATGCTATTGAATCTATTTCAGGTCCTTTTTTGGTACTATTAGGTGATAATTTACTGATGAAATCTCACTTACCCCCTACAGTTAATATAAAAACACCCAGAAGCAATGCTTCATTAAAACTAATTGAAAAATACAAACAAAATAAGTTACCGGTAGTTGGATTACATGAAGTCCCATATGATGAATTAAGTTCTTTTGGAGTTGTGAAAAAAATAAATGGCAAAATTACTGATATTATAGAAAAACCAAATCCTGAAGAAGCTCCTAGTAATAGTGTACTGTGTGGAAGATATCTATTTACAGAAGATTTTAAGGATTTATTGACGAAATTTCCTGTTCAAAAATACGGTGAGCTACAATCAATTGAAATTCAAAAATATTGGATGGAAGAAGTCGGATTAGACTACGTTGACTTAGATGATCACGAGTGGTATGATTCTGGAAGACCTGAAATGTGGTTAAAGGCACAGATTGATCATGCACTTAATAGAAGCGATATTAAAAGTAATTTAGAAGAATGGCTCAAAAAAAAATTAATGGATTAATCTAATTGTGATTTTCAGCATCCTCATGCAAATATTTTTTCCAAAATATCGTTCTATCAGGTTTTCTAACATTTAAAACATCCCAAAGCGAGTCCAAACTCAAAGGATTTATCTGATAAATTCTACGGGTTATTAATCCAAAACAATTAGTATTTATTTCTTCCATTCGAAGTAATAATTCCCGTAATCTAATAGCTAAAACTTCATCCCCATCAAGCCATAATATACTAAAAATTTCTCTTTGGTCATCCGGAAATAGAGAGATATAATTTCTCAAATGATTCACTAAATTTCTCTTTACTACTGAAGCGTCATGCCTGCTAAGTTCAGCTAACTTGTCTGCAAATAAATTTTCATCTAAGTATTGGAGATCTCCAACAGTAGAACTTGCTGCGGCCAAAACTGTTTTATCTTCAGATAATAGCATTTTTTCTAGGTATGGTAGTGCCTTCCATTCAATAATCTTAAACAATCTAGTTAATACATCAGCTAAACTTCTTTGTATTTCTATTTCTGGCCTTTTAGAAAGCTTATCTAATAATTTCAATCCCAATTCGGGTTCTGATTCAATTAATCTTGGTAAGGAAACACATAACTTCATTTGAATTGGAATAAAATTCAAATCAGCAGACCTAAGCATTACATGACCTATACTCAATGGAGAAACTAACTCCTTGCGTTCTAACAACAATGCAATCCATTCAATTAATAGCAACTTCCTATCATCTGAACCTTGTTCTAATTTTTCCATTAACCATAACGCGGCTTTAACTCCTTCGTTATTTACTTTAATTCCAATTCTGGGTAATTTGGCATTTGAGTCCCAATTCATTTCATGTGGTCCACCTTCCTTTGTTGAATACCAAGCACCAGGGCGAGATGCTAGTATGATACTTTCCAGTAAATGATATCCTTGATGAATTGATTGACCATATGATTTATTGCATAATCCATTCAAAACAAAAATAGCAACCCACCATCTATCAGTATCTGGTGCATCTTCATCTAATGCCCTCGATATCCAATCTGTACAAATCGCAAATAAAATCCTTTCAGCGACTTCATCTTTTCTCTTTATCAGCCACCTTTCATGCTTTTCAAAGGGCTCTTCTGACAAAGACATCTTGTATGGCACCATTATTTCGGTAATACTCTTTAAGTGCCTTTCAAAAATAATTGATTCGGCCTCAAAGATGTTGAATGTTTTTTGAATCAAACTATCTGAATCTTTAGGTGGAATTGGGGGGAAATCAGAATCTATTAGCGGGGGGGACGGTAACGGCCAGTTGTGACTTGATTCTTCTAAACAAAGTTGCAAGTATTTTCTGGCGCTCAGACTTACAGCTTCGCTTACACGACGCTGGGCTTTCAGGATAAATCCTCCAATATTTTTACAAAATTAAATATCGAGTTCTATATTTAAATTTTGAATGAGTTCTTTGTATCTATTTCGAATAGTGACTTCAGTAACCCCCGCTACCTCAGCTACTTCTCTCTGGGTTCTACGCTTACCACATAGTACACTTGCGATATAAATTATAGAAGCTGCAATACCAGTTGGACCTCTTCCACTGGTAAGTTCTTTCTGTTGAGCTGATTGAATCAATTCATGAGCCTTGGCTTCAACTTCAGCATCTAAACCCAGTCCTGAACAGAATCTCGAAATATAATCCTCTGGCCCAGTCGGCATAATCTTCATTTTCAACTCTCTAACCATAAATCGGTAAGTTCTTCCAATTTCTTTCCTTCCAGTCCGGCTAGCTTGTCCGATTTCGTCTAATGTTCTAGGCACCCCACACTGACGACACGCTGCGTACAAGCTGGCAGCTGCAACCCCCTCAATTGAACGCCCTCTAATCAATCTCTTTTCAACTGCTTTCTTGTAATTTACAGCAGCAGCCTCACGAACAGATTTTGGCAAGTCTAATCTACTTGCCATACGATCTAATTCTGCTAATGCCATAGCAAGATTTCTTTCAGTAGCATTGCTTACTCTGCTTCTTTTTTGCCATTTCCTCATTCTGTAGAACTGAGACCTGTATCTTGAATTGATGGTTTTTCCAGAATAATCTTTATTTTGCCAATCAATATCTGTTGACAAACCTTTATCATGTAACATCACAGTCATGGGAGCTCCTGTACGAGCTCTCTGATCTCCTTGCTCTGGGCTGAATACCCTCCATTCAGCACCTTGGTCAATTACATTATCTTCTACAACTAATCCACAATCATCACAAATTAACTCACCACGACTTTCGTCTCTTGTAAGTGATCTGCTTCCACAATCAGGACATTTTACCAAATCTTCAATTTCTTGTCTATCACGCATTTACAATCTACCTCCATAGTCATTAAACTATTATAGAAACATTCAAACCCCCTAAACATCTATTATTTAAATCTTACGTAAAACATATTTGTATTGTAATCTATAAAAATCACATGATGATGAAAATTTAGCCGTCAATTATCAAATACACGATGTTCATAGGGCTAAATGGAGGAGATTGAAAATGTCCAAAGCTCCAAATTTAGTCAGCTTGACTCCTGGAAAGAGGGTGCTTTTTTTAACCAAAGATTTGGATCTCATAAGACGTCAGTTATACGAAGGTTTGGACTTAAAAATGCAGGATTTAAAAGTTTCTGATTTACTTGACGACATTAATACTGACGTGATGACACCTGCATGGGTTTGTTTTGATCACGATCCTGGTGAAATTGCAAAAAATGCTTATGCAGGATTGATGCACAATGGAATTAGAGTGTTTAATCAAAATGCATTGATAAATGGAAATTTCGAAATCATTGTATCTGGACAAAGAAAAGGTACTGGATCTTCTCGAGAAACTGCAGCACAATGTGAAAGATGGGCTGGTATTAAAATTGTTATAGCTGCATCCTTTGCACCAATTCATGAAAGGAATAACATCAACCTTGGTCAGTTGATGGGTAATCATGAAATGTTGGAAAGGCTACAAAATGGAGAAGGAATTCCTCTTTCTGAATTCACATCTAGATATGACCCAGTAACAAAATTAATTATTGAAAAGGGTGGTTTATTTCCATTCGCTTCAAAATTAAAAAATGAAGATATCATATTACCCCCACTTGATACTCCAAAAAGACCTATGACTATGGCGGAAAAAATTATCGCAAGAAATCTTGTTGGTCAAAAACCTAATCAATGTGTTAAACCCAATGATCCTGTAATTTCTCAAGTTCAGGGGGGATACAGTCATGAATTCACCACTGCACAAGTTCATACATTTCTAAGTCAAGAATACGGAGAAAATTATGTCCTACCAAACCCCGATAAATTCGCAGTTTTTGAAGATCATCTACTGTATGCTTCACATAATCCAAAATTTGTACCACATATGGACAAAGTTCAGACATTGCGTGATTTACAGATTAAATTTCAAAAACACACGGGTGTACGTGACTATTCTGCTGTTGATGGAGTGTCTCCAGGAATCTGCCATCAAGTCGCTCGGGAAGAATTTATAGAAATTGGTGATTTTATTCAGGCTACAGATTCTCATACCTGTATGGGTGGGGCATCCAATGCACTAACATACGGAGTAGGTGCCACTGAATACGCAAGTTTGATTTATTCTGGATTTACATTCGTTAAAGTTCCTGAATCCATTAGATTTGAATTAAAAGGTAAATTAAACAAGGGTTGCACAGCAAAAGATGTTATCTTACACATCTTGGCTGACCACGCTAGAAAGGAATTGACCCTCAATCGTTCTATGGAGTTTGGAGGAGAAGGGCTTCTTTCTCTTTCGGTAGATGAAAGAGCGACTCTTTGTAACATGGCGACAGAATGTAGTGCAAGAACTGGAATTTGTGAGCCTGATGAGGCATTATATGATTGGATGTATAATGCACTAAATCTTGATTTGGATATAATGCGCCAAAAATCGGTGTATCCTGACAAAGGTGCTCATTATGACGGTGGAGTACATGTTATAGAACTTTCAAAAATAGAACCAATGGTAGCACATCCTGGCGACCCAAA
The DNA here is from genome assembly GCA_002720095.2 of Methanobacteriota archaeon. Lineage (GTDB taxonomy): Archaea > Thermoplasmatota > Poseidoniia > Poseidoniales > Poseidoniaceae > MGIIa-I. The sequence goes on along the minus strand of PBGP02000014.1, from coordinate 20,712 downwards.
TAAGGGAATTCCATCAGATCCAACAAACGGAATAAATATTTCCAAGCTCGGTGATGTTGAAATTAACATTGCATATGGGGGATCTTGTACAGCTGGAAAAGAAGATGACATATCATATTACGCTATGGTGTGTGCTGCAGCTGAAAAATCAGGTTTAAATATAAAAAACGGTGTTGATTTCTATTTACAATATGGCAGTAGACAAGTAAAAGAGTTAGCGATAAAGATGGGCTGGCACGATCTTTTTGAAAGGGTAGGCGTGAAATTGATTGATCCTGGTTGCGGTGCATGTATTGGTGCTGGGCCAGGGGTTTCAATTACACCGGATCAAGTAACTGTATCCGCAATAAATCGTAATTTTCAAGGGAGGTCGGGCCCTGGAAAATTATACCTGGCGAGCCCTTTAACTGTTGCAACCAGTGCTTTTTTTGGGAAGATTACATCATTTAATCCGAGTTTATTTAAATGAGGCAATATCAACCTCTAGATTATATTTTAAATTAAATTTTTATTAGCCGTAAGGAAGCACGTCTTATTTACGGTAGATGGCCCTAAGTCATTGGGACATAGGAGGACCATAAAACGTGAGATGGTAAACATGAGCATTGCAGAAAAAATGGCCTCTAATCAAAAACAAATTGCTATATCAGAATTTTTCGAAAAGAATAAACATTTTCTTGGTTTTGACACACTACCGAGAGCGATAATTACTGCAGTGAAAGAAGCAGTGGATAATTCATTAGATGCATGTGAAGAAGCGCGAATTCTTCCAGACATTTCAATCGAAATTCAAAGAGTACCTAAAGCAAAAGATCAATTAATACTGATTTCAAAAGATAATGGGCCAGGCATACCGCAAAAATCCATTGAAAATGTGTTTGGAAAGTTATTATACGGCAGTAGATTTCATGCAATTAGGCAATCTAGAGGCCAGCAGGGTATCGGAATTACTGGAGTTGTAATGTACTCACAACTTACTACAGGAAAGCAAACATATGTAAAATCAAAAATAGCATCAGAAAGTACCGCTGTTGAAGTAAAATTAGGAATAGATACAAGAAAAAATAAGGCGGTTAAATATGCTCAAGAAAGGCTAATTTGGTCTGAAAATGACACGATTGTGGAACATGGTCTAATGATAAAAACCCAAATGAAAGCTAAGTTTCAAAGGGGGTCACAATCAATTGTTCAATATCTAAAAATGACTTCCATTGTAAATCCACACGCAAATATTAGGTTCAAATACATTAATTCTGATGGAGAGTTAGAAATTAATGAATTTTGGAAAAGAGCCACTAAAAGTTTGCCCGCCCCTGTAAAAGCAATAAAACCTCACCCACATGGAATTCATCTGGGTCAACTACAGAGAATGTTGAAAGATTCCGATGAGAGAAAACTCACTTCCTTCTTAAGACAAAATTTTAGTGGAGTATCTACCAGAGCTGCCAAAGAAGTTTGTAAAACCGCTAGTCTGTCTGATAGTGCGAAACCAAAATTATTGAAGACCGAACAGGTAAATAGTTTACTTGAAGCATGCTCAAACGTAAAATTTTTACCACCCCCCACAAATTGCTTATCTCCAATTGAAGACTTGCTAATAAAAAAGGGTCTTTCAAAAACTATTGATTCTAAATTTGTCACTACTCTAACAAGAAGCCCCCGCGTTACTTCCGGAAATCCGTATCAAATAGAGGTTGGATTAATTTATGGAGGTAAAATGCCTGCTGATCAACAAGTTCAGCTACTTAGATTTGCTAATCGTGTACCTCTAATGTATCAACAGGGCGGTTGTTTGCTGACTCAATCAATTTCTTCAGTAGATTGGAGACAGTACGGGCTCGAGCAAGCAGGAGGTAAAGGCATTCCTAAAGGTCCTGCTACAATCCTGGTTCATTTGGCGAGCACCAATGTTCAATTTACCAGCGAAGCTAAAGAGGCTGTGGCTTCAAATGAAGACGTTATGCAAGAAATTCGTAAAGCGTTATTAGAACTTGGTCGAAATCTTAGAAGGCATATGAAGAAGAAGAAAAAAATGGCTAAAGCTCAAGAGAAATTTGACTTGATAAATGATATTCTACCTGCAATTGCAGAAAAAGCATCTACTTTATTAAAAAAACCAATTCCAGACCTCGCAGCAACTATTTCCAAAATTATGAATGCGGTAATACTTGAACAAAAAACATGGTGGGATAAAGATACAAAAACAACTCGTATTAATGCTAAATTATTCAATTATACATCAAGAGCAAGATCATATACCATTTTGATGAATTGGCCAGAAAAACAAGGTGCAAAAATGATTGATAATGATAGAGGTGGTAGAAAGGAGACTGTTGGTTTATGGGCGTGGAAATTAGAAACACTACAGCCTGGTGAAAATACCGTGATTGAATTTGGGCTAGACAATTTGGAAAAAGGTGATTGGACTGAAACAGAGGTTTTTTACAGAGGCTCTGCAGAGGTTATTGGTGCTAGTAAACTAGACGAGAAAATATTAGAGGAGATGAAAATACAAAATTCAAATGAAATTTTAAAAGAAATGGAAGTCGAAGAGATTGATGAAACCATCAGTAATGTTGCTTCCAGAGCGAAAGTGAGTAATTTAACTGATGAAAAATTGCATAAAGAAAGTTACCAAACTACACTATTTGATAGAGGTGAAAAAGATGAGTAGAACAAGAAATGATGGTGAAACTAAACAGGCATTGCATCAAGTAGTCGATGAAATGTATACTAAGCTCCAAAAAGGTGAAACACCTACGATGACTTTACCTGTCCGTACTAAGTTAAATATCGGTTTTGACAAAAATTTAGGTGTGTATAAATATGGTAAAAAGAAATCTACCAGAGATGCTTCAAGTCTTGGAAGTGCTAAAAACTTACTTCGTGCTTTGCATATGGTTGAATTCATTGATGAAATGATTGATAACGGCAAATCATCTACACTCAGAGAAATGTACTATATCTCTGAAGGTTGGGGACATGGAAAATTTTCCACACAAAATGAGTCTAACAATCTAGCCGAGGATTTAGAAATTATAACTTCATCTATGAGGGAAGATTTTAGATTGAGACCTGAAGAAGATGGATCTAGAATTATCGGAAATCTAACCATTAATGAGCTTAACAGAAGGGGTGAATGGATGAAGATTAATGCCAGGGATGATGTTGGAGATTCTGGATATGGAGTCCCTTATAATGTTGAAAAAGAAAAAATTCAGTTAGTAGAGCACGATATTGATTTTATTATGGCAATTGAGACTGGCGGTATGTTTGACAGACTTATTGAAAATGGTTTTGATGAGGAATTTCGATGTGGATTAGTACATCTAAAAGGCCAACCTGCTAGGTCAACTAGACGAATCCTAAAAAGAATGAATGAAGAATGGAATTTGCCCGTTGTTGTATTTGCTGACGGGGACCCATGGTCATTCAGAATATTTGGTTCCATAGCCTATGGAGCAATTAAAACGGCCCACATATCTGAATACTTAGCAACACAAAGTGCAACGTATTTAGGGGTAACTGCCGACGATATTGTGGCATATGATTTACCTGCCGACGACTTGACTAGCCGAGATATTGAGGCTTTAAAATCTGAATTAAGCGATCCTAGATTCTCAGATGGTTATTGGCAAGAACAAATTAATACTATGCTTAAATTAGGTAAGAAAGCAGAACAACAATCTCTAGCAAAATATGGTCTTGATTTTGTCACTGACACTTACTTACCAGAGAAATTGGGAGAATTAGGATTAGCTTAGAACTAAAAAATTTAAAGGTGTTTTTATGACTGATGTCTCTAGTAAATCAACTTGGTCATATAATACTACAAGATTCTTATTGGCGTTTTTTTTGATAATATCGATTATATCAACCATTGGAATGTTTAGCCAAAATAGTACTCTAGAAACTATGATGAACCCCGAGAAAGATCATCCATCGCACTTGCTAAATCTTGAGCCAAATTCTTCAGCATCTACTACGCTTTATTCACAAAATACTTACACAATTTATGCAAAATCTAATTTAAATATTCAAGAAAATGACATACTATTAATAGATATCAGCAATCAAGAAAGAATTAAATCTAATTCGACTGCAGTATTTCAAACTATGTTTAATGAAAGTGGTGACACTTTCAAAGCAGTTCATACTTGGTACTTATTTGAAGATTATGAAGTAGAAATTCAAAACTCTGCAGATGGTAAACTCTGGCTAGTTAATGAAAGTGCGATTATATCTTCCGCCTTTGATAATGAAATTCTAATTAGTTCATGTTTTGGATGTCTAACCTCTGTTTGCTTAATTCCGATTATTATCATATGGTTTATAATTAATAAACAAAATAAAAATGATGTAGAAATTAAATTTATTTCTCCTGATCAAGAATTTTCAGAGCCAAAAGAAATTATACATTTTAACAATAGAATTCCAAACAGTGATGAATTATTTAGGGCCATTAATGGTAATGATAAAATGAAAAAAGAACTAATTCAGAAGGTTGAAAAAGAAATAGAACTCGATTCAGTGCCTGCTCCTTTTTCTGACAGGCCTGACAATTTAAAAATACAAAATAAATCAAATTTAAAAACCTCCGATAAAGAAGTCATCAGTAGTTCATTAAGTTCGCCCAAAGAAGAGGGAATTAATAATACGATTACACCTTCTACTGAAGATACCGAACAACGATGGAAACAGTGGGATGGTTGAAAAATATATTAGTTTAGTTTTTAACCTACCATCTCATAGGTAACTTGAGGTTGGCTAGTGGGTACGATTGACGAACTTCTTTCTTTGCTTGAAAATAAAGTCAGAAGAGATATTTTAAAGAGACTGGTTAGGGAGCCTCATTATGCATATCAATTAGCTGATCAAATTGGTGTTTCTCAACAAGCTATCACAAAACACCTAAACCAATTAGAGAAGGCAGGAATGATTCAATCACAAAAAATTCCGAGTTCTAAAGGACCTGAGAAACGAATATACTCAGTTCAAACCTCATTCAGTATAAGAATAGATCTAGGTCCTGATATGTTTAAATTGGAACAAAGGAAATTACCAAAGGGTGGACCAATGAGGCTTAGTAACAGAGTCCCCCCAAATAGTAAAAAAATTGCTGAAATGATTTCTGGGAGGAAAAAAATTGGATTCGATGAGGCTATTTATCTATTAAGTGATCTAGAAGACTCCTTAAACCAACTCGATGAACAAAGAGATGCACTTATTGCACTACACCAACATGTCAAGAATAAAGCCTCCACAAATTTAGAAAATGATTTCCAACATTACGAAGAAAGGCAATTAATTCATTCTGTATTTAACAACCCAAGAGAAGAATTAGATATCGAACAAATAGCATTCGAACTGCAAATGCCACAAAATAATGCTAGAGAACTAGCAGATTTATTTTATGAAAAATTAACCCGAAGCATGGCTAAAAGAAGTGGAAATATTATTGCTGCACCTAAGAATACCACTTTACCTTGGTGGGCTACTCTCAGGAAAGATGACTAATTTATTTTAATCACTCTTCTTCTTCAACTTTTCTAACGCCAGTTGCGTTAAGTCCTTTAGGTCCTTCTCCAATTTCGAATTCAACAGTATCTCCATCGCTGATTTTTCCCTCTACCTGAGATGTATGGACAAATAGATCCTCACCATTTTCTTGTTCTATAAATCCATATCCTTTAGTTCTGTTGAACCATTTCACTACTCCTTGTGCCATGATATAACTACGCTTCAAACAAGGTACTTGATTATATCCTATTAATTCCAATAAAAAATATAATTTCTATTAATTGGAACAAATCCTACATTTAAATAAAATCTGATAGTGACAACTGTCTAGATTTATCATTATTAAACAATGAATCTGCGCTTGATACAAGCCATTCTACATTTTGCTTGGTGTAATTATCCACGCCGTAAGTTTCAATGACATGCTTTGTAATTTCAATATATTTCCTGACAGCTCCTTGGGAAACTGTTAAAGCAAGCCCCCCTCCACAAAATTGTTGAATGTCTGTCTTGGAATTATATTTTCTTAATCCCTGGCCTTCATTTCTTACTTTTAAAATGCATTTTCCCGCCAGGGGCATACGCCTGTAAGAGTGCCCACACTTGGTACAACGAACTTTTTGTCTGGTGAATGCTAGTAAATTACCTCTTAAATCTGGTAAAAAATGCGAACGGACTACGGTTGATGCAACTCTACTCACATCAACTGATCTTAATCTATGACCCAACGCCAATTGTCCATTCATTTTATCCTTCATTGTCTCTAAGGTTTTGTATGAGGATAAAGATGGCCCATTAGATAAATCTTCAGTACCATGTGTAAAGCCTAATCCACGTAAAGCTACAAACTGCCCTTTTTTGAGTCTTGAAGTAACAGTTCCCATCATATTTTCTATTTCTTTTGAATGTAAATTTTTATCTGTTGCTTCATAAAATTCGGCTGAATAATTCCAAGCTGCATCTACATTTAATGCTTCTTTATCTATTTCATGTGGGTTTAATCTAGTTGTTAATACCAGTGGCGCATCCATTAATCCTCCCCTGCGGTTTGGTAACAACTGTCTTGAAAAATTTAACAAACCATCCATTAAAAGCATAATACAATCTTCATCACCATCACAGTTTCTTCTTTTGGCTGCATGAAATAAAGGATGTGCGTAACCACCCGATGTGTCGGACCATCCAATTATTCTGCCTAAAACCCCCCCACTTGTATGAGGTGCCAAACCAATTATTAATTGCCCCACTAAATCCTCATAACTATTAATATTGTAGAATTTACGAGTTGAATAATATTTTTCCAACAATTCGTCGATAAAGTTGGCAACTCTGCTCATAAATTCCATACAATTCTTACTAATTACAAAATCCTGAGGGAACAATTCTACTACTTGTTTCTCAGAAATTAAAGGTTCTCCGTATATATCATGTGTATATCCAAGTTTTACCAATTTTTTATGTGATGTATTAATCTCTAATGGTGTAAAATGCGTCAAAGGTACATCACTCATATCATATCTTATAGTTCCATCTCTGAAAACGGGTAGATTATATTTCGCTCTTAAGATACCTTTTTCTAAAGGCTCTGGAATTTTACCTTTAGTTTCTAATTTTTTCATACCTTTAATCTTATTCGGTAATTTATCCAATCCTAAGTTTACTCTAGCATGTTCTAAATCTCTTTTTAAATGCACTGTTTTAACAGAAATATCCCTTCTTTTTGAAAATGATTCTGAAGATTTCCCAGATTCAACCTGTATAGTTTTTCCTCCACAAATTTCACCCATTGCATTTAAATTCATGCATTTAATTGATGGAGATATTTTCTTACAAGTTGTACAACTTCTAGATCCTAAAGATAGGCGTAAATTTTCCTGATTGGATGCTACTCCCAACAATTTTTGGGGCCCCCCCATTGTTCCTAGTGGGAATATCGCATGTGCTGCTGGTTTCATTTCTCTTGGTGCGGCTTTTTCAGGGCGCCCCATACGACAACCGATTCTAGTTCCCGCTCCATCCATGATTCTAAGTTTACTGCACTGTTTAATTAACCACAATGAGTTCATAGTTTCATGTTCCTCAGTAGCGGTCTCTGCTCGTGAATATGCGTCAAAACACTCTGGCCCTACATCTACAATTTCTGACATTGCTTTAAGACCTAAATTAATTGTTTCTGTAATATTTTTACCTTCCTGTCTAGCTTTAGTCTCCGCTTTGATTCTTACAATTTTTCTTTCTTCATTCAGTTTTTCTAATCGTTCTTTTTCCTGTGAGATTAGTTGATAGGCTTGCTTTAGTCTCTTTACTCTTTCAAAATAATGCTCTTTAACATCCAAAATTTTTCTAGGTTTCTCAAGTTTTCCTAACTCTTCAGTAGAATATCCTAAACCTTCTAATAACGCTTCCCATCCACTAATTGCAATAATATCCTGACCATCATGAATGTGTTCAATACCAAGAGTCATTAAACTAGACTTAACAATTCCGTGAATTACTCTTTCACTATCTTGGTACGCTGACTCTTTACTAATGTATTCCTCAGGTTCATGTTCAATTCCTGGGGGAATATTGTGTTTTACTTTTTGACCTGCCTTAGGCATATTTTCTGGTTTCCAGCCCTTACATGCTGATAAAAATCTTAAACTTAATTTCCCATAATTATCTTTTTGAATCATAGCTTTTCCAAGTATGTCATCCAATAATGGAATCCACTCAAGAGGTAAATCTTTCCACCACAAATTGAAAGGGGGACATAAAGATGTATGAAATTCCTTAGATATTTGAATCGTTTGTCTCCAATTAGGTTTCATAGAACGGAGTTCTTTAGCCCAAATACGCCCTAAAGATGTATCAAGAGTCGGCAATCCCTCAGGTAATTCTTCTCTAGATAATTGCATTATATTGCAAAAGAACACTAATTTTGTTTCTGTATTTAGGTTTTTAATCAATTCTGATGACCAACGATCCATTCCATATCCAGAAGGAACTAGTGATTTATTATTCTCTAAAAATTCTCCGTAACCAAGTAAAATTTCACCAGCATCCCATATTGAAATAACCTGTTCCTTAATTTTATCCCATTCTGATTCATGATCATATCTAGAAAAACTCCCATTCTTCAACAATAACCAAGGCCCTTCAATTTCATCGCAAGGTGTTATCGCTGTAGCTTTACCTGGCCTCTCAATTTTCATTTGTGTTCCGATCGTTAAAAAATCATCTAAAGCATACATGCTAACTGGATTTATGGCTCCAGCTGCCAGACCAGAGGTTCTACATCGACCATATCTTAACCTGAACCCTCCAGGTGCTGATGGATCTCCTAATACCGGCCTACCTGCTATAATATCATTCATGTATTTCCAAACTTTTCTTATCTTGTAGGATTTTAACTTAGGTTTAATATCGTATATGTTCTCGGCAATTTCTAAAATTTCTTCCTCTTTATCGAGTGTGAAACCCCAAGCATTTTTATTTGGATTCCATGTTCCTTTGAGTTTTTCGGCCTCTCTTATGAAATCCTCATTTAAGTTGCTTCTTAACCAAATTTTATCACTATCAATCCAATAAGATATTTCTTCCGAGCCCGAGGATTTATTCGCAAACTCACTTATAAAATCCCATCCTGTAACTCCTAATCTCTCAGTATGCTTACGCAATTTTGGTGCTTTTAGACATAATCCTTCACCTATTACTAATAATACTCCACCCCTTACTCTTGAATCGTCTATATTACGTACTCTGGCATATCCTGCACATTCTACCCTCTCTGTAGATTCTCCGTTAATCATTACTGGACATGCCCGAACAATTCTTTCAATCTCATCAGGCGTAGGCTTATATTGTAAACCAATTCTGTATAATCCAAATTCTTCTTTAACTCGTTCTACTTCAGGAATTGTAGGAATATAACGATCTATGCCTAATTCCCTTCTTATCATGTCTGCAATCAAAACTGCTAATGCTTGTCCCGTTCCTCCTGCGGCCCTTATTGGGCCTGTAAAATAAATACTAAGAAATTCACTCCCATCCAAATTATTTAAAATTCTGGAACGAGCTATGCCCTCAAGAGGTGCTACTAAGACGGCTTCGGTTAATATTGCTAAACCTACACGAAGTGCTACATCTGCACAAGTTTCTCTATCTTTTCCTAGTTTTAATAAAGCCTGAGCTACAAAAATTGACATTTTAATTGCAGTTGTTTCTCTATCATTTTTTGTCTCTTCCAAAAGTTCTCTAATTTTTCCAGCTATCTCTAACCCGTCCAAATAATCAACAAGTAACTTTTCAGTTCTTCCAGCTAAATCCTCAGCTCTCGGTATTTCAATTTCTCTTGAAAAGTCTAGGCCTTTTTCTCGTTCTATTTTTGCGATTTCGTAACATTTTTGAGTTTCTCTAATCAACTGCTCTTCATATTTTTCAACTTGTCTTCGCAGACGTGATGTTGCCCCTGAATTTGCAGTCACGGACATGCTTGAAGACGATACCTTATGAGGAATACTATTTTTAGATAAGATTAATTTTGGGTTTCTATTCCCCGCGTACATCAATATGACATTAGACAATGAATGGCGAAAAAACCCAAAATGGTTTGAATTAGTAGAATTAGTAAAAAACTTATCATATCTAAAAGCAAAAAATGATGAATTTACACTAGCAAGTGGTAGGAGAAGTAGTCATTTTTTTGACATGAAACCATTAATGATGGACCCACGTGGATCATTGGTATTAGCTGAATTAATGGAAGTATATTTAGATAAAATGAATCCAAAATTCGTAGGTGGTTTAGAATTAGGAGCTGTGCCATTAACTGCAATAGCAATTACTGGAAATGCAAAATCTCCCAAAGGCGCTAAAAGAAAAGGGTTTATGGTGAGAAAAGAACCCAAAGGAAGAGGTGGAAGAAAAACATCTAATCCCCCCGGAATTGAGGGTTCTTCTCTACAGAGCGGAGGAGACATTGTTATTTTAGAAGACGTTACGACAACGGGGGGCTCAGCAATAAAGGCTGTACAAAGGATAACAGCAGAAACTAATTGTAAGGTTATTGGTGTCTTAGCGATATTGGATCGAGAAGAAGGGGGAGTAGAGGCATTTAATAAAGCAGGAATTCCATTTGAATCATTACTGAAGTTATCTGACATTACAGGATGATATCATGGCAGAGAATAATCATTCAAGCCATATCAGCGGAATTGTAAAACAATTGGCAACCCCATGGAATATTGCATTAGAAAGAGCAAAGAGAATTGCTGATAAAAATCTAGGTAGTGGATATATTTTAGATTTAGCCTGTGGATCTGGAATTCAATTAGCTGCATATTCATTAGAACTTAACAAACCTTGCATTGGAATAGAAATAGATGCTAAAAGAGCGATTATTGCGGAAAAAACAATTAAAAATATACTTAAAAAAGAAATTCATAAAGATTCAAAAATTATTTGTGGTGATTGTTTAAAAATTGTTGACCTTGACATTAAAGATGATATTAAATTCTCGCTAATACACCTAGATCCTGCTCGACCTACCAACGTGCAGGAACATGTAATTTCTGAAATGAAACCATCCCCAATTGAAGCGATCAAAGTTTGGAACAAATTACTTGCAAAAAATGGAGGTATGATTCTTGACCTGTCTCCAAGATTATCAATGAAACAATGTAAAGAACTAGAGCAAAAATTAAACAAAGTATTACCAAATCTCCATAAAACCTGGGAATGGTCTTCACAGGGGAAAGGTAGAGTCGATAGATTAAGTGTTTGGATTGGGAAAGTTGCTTCAAATGAGATGACTTCAAGATATGTAAGATACCACCCTAAAGAAATTAACAGTATAATTCTTGAAGGTGAAAAACTGCCTTGGCAAAGTAATTATTGTGAATTAAACCATCAAGAACCACAAATAAATGATTTCATTTCAATAATAGATCCCGTACTAATCTCCAGTGGTCTCGAGGATAATTGGAAAAACTCGCGGAATTATAAGGGTTATTGGATTAGAAAAGAAGGTAGAAGACCGTTATTCTTACATTCAGACAAGCTTGAAATGACAAGTGTAAATCGGAGTTTGATATTTGAATCAGGACAAATTAAAGATATTATTGAAGGTGATATTCATGAAAATATCGATAGAATAGTAGAACTTGCAAAAAAATTAGAATACATGAGGTTGACATTGAGATTAAGTATTGAACCGAAATTGCATCCTAAAATTCAGTCAAAGATAGATAAAAATTTGGTCAATATTGGAAGTTCAGGATTTATAATTAGATTGCCCAATAATGCCATCGCTATTTGCTCGAAAATCTAAATTTTAACATGATTTTTGTATTAATTGAAAACACTTATGAGTCGCGCCTTTCAAATAGGGGTGGGCGTTGGGACGCTTTCGAAACAAATCGCTTTACCATGCGAGACGAAAAATTAGGGATAAAAATGTCGAAGAAAACAGAAGACGAAATTGGTGAGGATTTTTCATATATTGTACGTTTAAGAAACACTGATTTAGATGGTTTAAAAAGGCTCTCAACTGCATTAACAAGTATAAACGGCATTGGTGCTAGAACATCTGCAACTATTTGCAGACTTTCTGGCTTATCGCCAAATCAACTAACTGGTAATTTAACTTTAGAAGAACAAGATCTACTACGTAATACGATTGATGAGTACGCTATGAGTGCTCCACTTTGGATGCTGAATAGACAATGGGACAAAGAATCTGGAGAAGAATTACATCTGTTTGGACAGGATCTTGAATTAACCCATAAGGACGATATTACTAAACTTAGATCTATAAAAACTTACAGAGGAATTCGACACGCAAATAGACAAAAAGTAAGAGGTCAAAGAGGTCGTTCGAACGGACGTGGCGGACTTACATTAGGTGTCAAAAAGAAAAAATAAGGTGAATTAAAATGGGACATCCAAAATTTTCAAGACCAAAGTTTGATACTCCAAAGCATCCTTGGAAAAAAGCTAGAATAGACGAAGAACATGATATTTCTGCCAGACACGGATTAAAAAATATGAAAGAAATCTGGAAAGCAAGATCTCAATTGAGAAGAATAAGGCAGCAGGCAATGAAGCTCATTGGAAGAGTTGACGCTTCACATGTACACTGGATACGAGAAAAAGACGATTTGTTGCGTTCATTAATTAGAAAAGGTGTCCTTTCGGAAGAGTCCGCTATCGATGACATTCTATCTTTGGGTGTTGAAGACATTCTCAACAGAAGGTTACAAGCACGTGTATATGCTAAAGGACTTGCTTCATCAATGAAGCAAGCAAGACAATTAGTTACCCACGGACATATTACTGTAGCAGAACAAAAAGTTACGATTCCATCCTATTCAGTTTCTAGAGAAGAAGAAGATTTGATTGCATATCATCCTTCATCAAAACTCAACGACGAGAATCATGTTCTCAGAGAAATAATTGAAGGAAGAGCGAGTGAAGCTACTTACGAAGACGAAGATGGTGATGTAGAATGAGTAGAAGAGCCATAGTGAATATTTTTTCCTCCTACAACAATGTTTTACTTACAGCCACAGATTTAACTGGAGCAGAAACTATTGCGAAATGTAGTGGTGGACAAGTTGTCAAATCATCTAAAGACTCTGGAGGGCCTTTTGCTGCAACTCGTGCTGCAGAAATGTTAGCAGACATGCTGAAAGAAAAAGAATTTACCCAACTAATTATTCGTTACAGGGCTCCTGGAGGAAATAAATCTACTAGTGCAGGTCCTGGAGCACAAGCTGCCATTAGAGCATTAACAAGGGCGGGTATGACAATAACACGCATTGAAGACGTTACACCAATTGCACATGATGGCACCAAAAAGAAAGGTGGAAGAAGAGGAAGGCGTGTATAAGAGGATGATGGTATGAAAGTAAAAATTATTTCAAAAACCGAACGAACTATCAAATTACTACTGAGCGAAACGAATGTCTCCAATGTCAATTCAATTAGGAGATCAGTAATGACAGATGTACCAAAAATGGCGATAAGTAAAGTCAGATTTGAAATGGGAGTTAGGGATCCTGACAGCAATGGAGAAAGATTTGAATCTTTAAGTTCGTTGTCTGATGAGGTTATTGCGCATAGATTAGCATTAATTCCGATTCCAACATACATTGAGGACTTTGTGTTTCCAGAGGACGACCCTGCAAATCAAGGTATTCCAGAAGATAAATGGGGCTCTCCCGCAAGTAGGATAATTTACCATTGCTCGGTACAAGGTCCTGGAAAAAATGATGAGGAAGAGTTTCGCACAGTTTATGCAGGTGACTTAAACGTTCTTGGTGACAGTAAATTGCAAATCCCCGAACATTGTAGAGAAATTCCAATTACGGTACTCTCTAAAGGTCAATATATTGAATTTTATGCATACGCTTGCCTAGGACGTGGGAAGGACCATGCAAAATGGGAAGCTGCATCTGGTGTTGGGTTTTATCAAAATGTTAAAGCTGTTTTAACTGATAAAAAAGCAGCAAAAGAAATCTTTAAACATAAAATCAAATTAAACAATGATTTAGAATTAAATGAAAAATTATTTCCAAAAGATGGTGTCACTGATATTGAAACTGTTGAAGAAATTCGAAAAGCATTATTACACGATGAAAATTCAGGAATTGTATTAGAGGAAATTCCAGGTGAATTCGTATTCCACTACGAATCTGACGGATCAATTCCTCCAATCGATATATTCAATCGTGCTTGTGAGGAATTAAAATCAAGATTTGACTCTATTGGAGAAAAACTAAAAATTGCTTTAACATAAGTAATTTTATCCAATATCACAGCAAGTGGTAATTATGGGTAATTTAAAATCCTCTGTCAAAATTGGAGGACATATAACTTTAATATTTGAAATTAAAGCACTGTCCGAGAATTTAGATGAACAAGGAAGTCGTGGTGTTGGAATTTGTATCAATAAAGGAGTTAGAATTGAGACATTTGCCAAGAAAGGTAGTGGAGAAATTACTATTGATTCTAATCAAAAAAATGTTTCAATAAAATTATACAAATTAATAATTAAAGAAGTTTCAAAAAAATTTCAAAATATAGAAAAATATGATTGGCATTTCAAAATCGAGTCGGATTTACCATTCGGACAAGGTTTTGGCTGTTCTGCTTCGGGAGCAATATCAGCTGCTATATCAATTCTAAAGATTTTAAACAAAAAAGAAAATATTTACGAAGATTCTGTTTCAATTGCCCATCGAGTTGAGAGATTATTTTCTAGTGGACTCGGAGATGTTACTGGAATAAGCGCTGGTGGTGTCGAATTAAGAACAAAACCTGGTTTACCTTTCACTCCAAACAATGGATTGGTACTAAGTTGGTTCGAAGATTTCCCTATTTTATTGTGTTGGATGAATGATGAAGAGAAGCATACTTCTGAATATATTAATAGTGATAAATGGATTAGTAGAATTAATTCTGCTGGAAAAGAATGTCTTAATATTCTCAATAATAAAGCATGGAACAAAGATATTTGGAGTGATATCTTAGATCAATCTAAAAAATTTGGTGAAATGTCTGGAATGATTAAAGATATTAATCGAAGAAATCTTACACTAAAATTAGAAGAAATCTTGATGAATAAAGATTTACAATCATCTTGGGAAATACGATTATGCATGCTTGGAACTAGTGCAATTGTATTACCTAAAAATTTAAAAAACTACAATAAAGAGGATTTATATTTAATTATGCAGGATTTATCAAAAATGGATTTAGTTGGTTGTTTAACAAGTGTAAATAATAATCCAATAGATTGCGATTAAATTTGACTTAATTTTTCTAAATCCAACTGTGAAGAATCAAGAAGAATTGCACCTGGTATTTTCAAGTTAGCTGAGTATCCGTGGCGAAAAACAATTGCCCCTTGACCCCATTCCTCAATGTACCTATTCATCTGCTTAATTGTTTTCTTTCTTTGAAAGCTTATATCTGCACCATAGAAATGTTTTGCATCGACCCAAGCAATTGGTTGACCATTGACAATAACATTGTCTAATAGTAGTAAATCTGGAGTTCTAATTGGCCTGCCATGCTCAACTGATTGCTCGGTAACCATTTCTGACTGCCTGCGTATTCTTACTCCTTTGCTTTCGAAGTGTTCGCATAATATCTCTTCAAATAGATCTGCTCTTTTAGCATTTTCAGATTGATTGACATTTGAAACTCTATCTGCTCCTTCAGCTTTAATAAATTCTCTTTGATCTCTCTGATTTAATTTCTTCTCGGGTGATTTAAGAGCTTCCTTTATTTTGATTTTAGACCATCCGCGAGATTTCAAAATGCCTCTAAATATATTCATAGGTGGATAATCAAAACGTTTTGATAACTCCAATATTGATTGTCCATCATCATATAATTTCCTTAATTTTCCTACATTACGTTGTAAATGATGAAAAGAATATACAGACTTTTCTTGTAAAATGGCAGAGCGTAAAGATAAAGCCTGATCTAATGTAATATCCAAATTATCTATAAATTTAGCTATTTCGTCCATTCTTTCATCTTCTAACCAACCAAATTCTCCTTTTCTAACAACATAATTACCAACTTTAATTTCAACATTTTTTGGAACTGGTTTTACTTTCCAAGAAATTTCAATTGTCTTAGGGTTCCATTCTCCCTCAGGAAAAGCCATAGGTCTTTTATTTTGAGAAAATCTTTCTTCAGCTCTAGCCTTAGCCTCTCTAAAAAATGTCTTATTTTTTTTAGATTTCATTTGGCGTTTATTGTTGTCCACAAACTCTCCTAAAGCAAGAGGCCTATGAACTCACGGCTGTTGGCAAAAACAATGCTGGGTCGAAGATTGGTGTATATCGATGTGTTGAAGAGTATAGCTATCTTGTTCATGATTGAGGTTCATACTTCTGCAATTTTAGCACCTTCGAACATACCAAAAAGCTCATTTATAGCATTAATTGCTGCATCAATAGGTGGTTTGGCCGCCCCACTCTTTGTCACAATGAGCGGTTGGAGCGCTCAACATAGTTTGAAAAATAAACAGGGAAAAAAGACTAGTAATTCCTCTATTTACTATTGGTTACTATGTCGATTTACATTTTTATTCATTTGTCAATTTATTGTTAATATTACAGCAAATCACGTTTTTCACTGGAACTCTCCGGGAATCTTATCCTTGTTGGCGATCTGTACACTGATTAGCTTTCCACTATCTAAAATAAAAATAAAAACAAAATTAATAATATTAATTTTGATATTAATTACGCCTATTTCTAATAATTATCTGTTTGAATTAAATGGAAATTGGGATAGTTTAATTTACGTTAATTCATTATCTGATTTTATTTTAAAAATATTCTTTAACGGCACATATCCTCTATTTCCTTGGTTATCATTCTTTATTCTAGGTGGAATATTAAGGGAATCTGAAAAAAATGTGAATTATAAACTATTTTTATGTGGTTTAACATGTTCTATTTCTTTCATGATTTTTTCAGTAATTACCGGCAAATATTGGGCATTAACCCAAGGTGATGCTGTATTAACCTTCTTCCCCCCTAGTACTGGGTTTATAGTAACAGCTAATTCCACAGTTTTGATTATGTATATTCTTTTCAAAAAATACAATCACAAATTTGAAAGTAATCCGTGGGTATTAAGTTTCACAAAAATAGGAAAAATAACATTAACGATATATCTATTGCATTTCATTCCATTAAGATTCTTAAGTTATTATGATCAAAGCGAATGGGAGTTTACGTATATTTTGATTATCACATTGATATATACTTTTCTTTGGTGGCCGTTAAGTAATATTCATGATAAATATTTCAGTAAATTTAGTCTAGAAACCTTATTGAGATACATATTAGCCAAAAAGAATATACAATCTACCACTGTGAGAGATTCATGAGTAATTTGGCAGATGGGAATAATATTCCTCAAAGACTACAAAATAGAGCAAAAATAAATGGTTCAAAACCTGCAATCTATTGGAATGAAAATGATTCATGGAATTCTCTGACTTGGTCAGAATATCACGATAATGTTTGCAAATTTGGTGGTGCTCTTCTAGGATTGGGTTTTGAAGCTGGGGATGCCGTATCAATCTCTGGAAATAATAGTAAAGAATGGATTATTGCATGTGTTGGTTCAATGTACATCAGAGCTCTTCCTGCTGGTATTTATCAAACTTCAACCTCCGATCAGTTCCAATACGTTGCTAATCACATGGAAGCAAAGGTATTGGTCCTTGAGGATAAAGTACAATGGGATAAGTTCGAATCTGAAAGAAACGGTTTGTCTACTGTAAAAAAAGTCGTTATGATCAAAGATATTGACAAAATAGATGATGAAATTGCTATTTCATTTGAAGATTTTCTAGAATCTGGGAAAATACATGTCAGTGCGGCTAACGAAAGAATGAAAGAGATAAAAACTGATGATTTAGCATTACTAATCTACACTTCTGGGACTACAGGTCCTCCTAAAGGCGTTATGTTATCACACCATAATCTTGCTTGGACAGTAGAAGGTGCTTCTGAGGTTGTAGGCGGTTTAGGTCCAGACGACCGTCACGTTGCATATCTTCCACTTTCTCACATTGCAGAACAAATGTTTTGTATTCACGGCTCTATTTCATTTGGTTTCGCTGTTTGGGTTTGTAGTGCATTTGACCAAATTAAAGAACATCTTTTAGAAGCGAGGCCTACTCTATTCTTAGCGGTTCCAAGAGTTTGGGAAAAATTCAAGGCTGCATTAGAAGCAAGATTGTCTGAGGCATCTGGAATCAAAGCTAAAATTGTAAAATGGTCAAGAAAACAGGGCCTCAACGGTGGATATAAGATGATAGAAACTGGTAAAGGTGGTGTAAGATGGAAAATTGCAAATAAACTATTTTTTAGTAAACTTCAAGATGGTCTAGGACTAGATAAATTAAAATTCGCTGTAACTGCGGCAGCACCTATAGGAAAAGATGTTTTAGAATTCTTTTTATCTTGTGGAATCATTATTCATGAGGTTTATGGGCTTTCAGAGTCTTCAGGTCCTCTAACATTCAATAGCTCGAAACCAGGCCATAGAAAGTTAACTACCGTTGGTCAATCATTCCCAGGAGTGGAAGTGAAGATTGCCGAAGACGGTGAAATTCTAGGTAAAGGTGGAAATATATTCCAAGGCTACTACAAAAACGAAGAGGCGACCAACAAAGCACTTGTAGATGGTTGGTTACATTCTGGAGATATAGGTGAAATAGACGAGAATGGCTTCCTGAAAATCACTGATCGAAAGAAAGACCTAATCATAACGGCGGGTGGAAAAAATGTTTCCCCTTCCAACATCGAGAAAATAATGAAATCTATAAAAGGTGTTTCACAATTTGTTGTTATTGGAGACAAAAGAAAAATGCTTACAGGATTAGTAACTTTAGATCCCGAAGGCGCTGTTAACATGGCTAAAGAAAATAATTGGCCGACAGACATTCCTTCTCTTGCAGAATCAGATGGGATGATTTCTTACATTAATTCAGAAGTAGAGCGACTAAACAAAGATTTAGCAAAATTTGAAACTATAAAAAGAATTAAAATTCTACATGAAGACTTTGACGTTGAACATGGTACATTAACACCCTCAATGAAAATAAAGCGTAAGCCAATCAATGAAAGATATGCGAGTCAGATAGAAACATTATATGAAAATTAGAAGTGAAAATATGATTATGATTATTGTAGGCGCTTTATGTATGGCGTATGGGATTTTTTGTATGATTAAAGGTGGAACTCATGTTAAAAATGTAGGTTGGAGAACCAAAGAAGAATTTCCTAAATCATATTACTTTAACATTATTTCCTTAACTTTGTTAGGAGTAGCTATGATTGCAATGCATTTCATAAAGAGATAGGGTTATCAATTATAATCTAATTGGTGGGTACCGTGAAAAAAAATTATAAAAAATTTTTTTTTACGGTTCTTTTGATTCTTGGAATTATTCTAGCAGTTATTTATCGTGAAAGTTTCAATAATGCAAATATTACAAACTTATTAGATAGATTCGGATTTTTAGCTCCTCTAATATTCATATTTGTCTATGCATTAGCCACAATTTTGTTTTTACCTGGATTGATTTTAACAATATTATCTGGTATTTTATTTGGTCCTCTATTAGGGACTATCTATTCAATTACTGGTGCTACAATAGGTGCTACACTTGCTTTCATAAATGCACGATATCTTCTATATGAAAAAATTGAGAAAATGATTGAGGGCGGAAAACTCGAATATATTAAAAGGAGTGTTGAAGAAGAAGGTTGGCGATTCGTAGCTTTTACCAGACTTGTACCTCTATTCCCATTTAATTTACTTAATTATTCGTTTGGTTTGACAAAAATAAAGTTAAGTGAATATATCTGGTCTAGTTTTTTATTTATGTTACCTGGTACATTCGCATATGTTTATTTCGGGCACACAGGTAGTGAAGTAGTCACAGGTGGAGATAATTTAATGCAAACGATACTAATATTTATAGCGATATTTACAACAATTACTTATTTGCCAATATATATTAAAAAAATAAGAAAAATAGATATAATTGATAATTAATTTTTGCTCGGTCTTCGGAATAGTGTGTGATAAAAACCCATGTTAACCATCCATATGAAGGGTACCGACTGCCAACCCTCTTTGGCAAGGGGGGGGCCCTTTGCTAATCTGGTAAAATGGAATGCTGCCTATACACGTTTTTTTGCCTTTTTCTACTTAATACATCTATTTTAAATCAAAATTGTGCATAGGAACTTTATGTCAAGCTTAGGATTCTTACCAGATATTACCATAATTATTGTTGGTTTTATTTTACTCTACAAATTCCGTAAGCCGATTGCAAAACTATTTGCAAGAATTCCGCTCTCTGCAGTTTTTCTTGCTTCTATTATTTCGCTTCCGTTTATTTTTCTTGAAGAATCTATTAATTGTATGGATTCTGGCGACGGACTAGGTTGTCGAATGACAACGTGGATTAATGTGGTTCTTCTCATTCAAGTGTTTATTTTGTGTCTGATTGTCCATAAGAAAAAAATGACTGATATTAAGTGGCCATTATTCTGGTATGCGGTAATTGGACTTATTTGGGAGATGACTCTTGGTGGATTATCTGTACTTGTTTTAACACTGAATCCCTTCCTCTTATTCATGGGTCCATATGTGATGGTGAGT